>NVWX01000002.1:57833-126922 GCA_002746355.1 Dehalococcoidia bacterium
GAAGTCCCATCCACGGACGAAAGGATAAGCCTAAAGAATGAACACTGACGCTCAAGAGCTCCAATCGCCACCTTCGCCGAGCACGGTCAAAGACATTCTTGATCTGGCAGACCCGTCTCACATCGCCATCATTGCCMCCGATGGCCCAGTGCTCACCTACGKAGATCTCAAGCGTCAGGTAGATTCCTTAGCGGACAAACTGAATTCAATTGGCATCGGTCAAGAAGACCGGGTCGCCATCATTCTGCCCAACGGTGTAGAGCACATCGTTTCCTTCTTGGCGGTTATCGCGGCAGGCGCGACCGCTGCTCCCCTGAACCCTGCTTTCACGAAAGAAGAGTTTCGTTTCTGCCTGGAAGATGCCGGCGCCAGGGCGCTCATCAGCTCCAKCGAAAAGATCGAAGCATTGGAAGYGATTCTCCCGGAGTCGATGATTGCCATCGTTACCGGCCTCGACGACGACGGGCAGGTCTCTTTCACATCGTCCGCCAGCGAAACCGGTCCACGKATGGTCCAGCCCTCCAGCACCGATGACGTGGCATTAGTGTTGCACACCAGCGGCACCACCAGCCGTCCCAAGAGGGTACCCCTGAGCCATCGGAACCTGGTTGTCTCGGCCCAGAACATCGTGGAAACGTATGAGCTGACGGCTAAAGACGTTTCCCTGTGCGTGATGCCCTTGTTTCACATCCACGGTTTAGTCGCCTCCACTCTGGCCACATTGATCTCCGGTGGTGTAGTRGTGGTGCCCGCAAAATTCAACGCATTGGACTTCTGGCCGGCCGTCGAGGCCCACCACGTGACCTGGTACTCCGCCGTTCCCACCATGCATCAGGCCCTTTTACACCGCGCCAAGAGGAATGCCGGCAGCGAGGCCATCGCAATAGCCAAACGCAATCTGCGCTTCATCCGGTCCTGCAGCGCGCCCTTCCCGCCGGAGACTTTGATCGATATGGAAGAGACGTTCGCGGTYCCCGTGCTGGAAGCTTACGGGATGACTGAAGCGGCCCATCAAGTGGCTTCAAATCCGCTGGGTAGTGGTAAGCGTGTGCCTGGGTCCGTTGGCATCGGTACTGGGGTCTCGATCGCGATCATGGACCAAGATGGAAACATAGAACCGGCCGGTGTCACCGGGGAAGTTGTTATCAAGGGCGAAAATATCACCCTGGGCTATGAGGACAACCCGGACGCGAACCGCAACAGTTTCACCGACGGGTGGTTCYGTACCGGCGATCAAGGSGTGCTGGACTCRGAAGGCTATCTGAGGCTGGTTGGACGATTGAAAGAGATCATTATTCGGTCCGGTGAGAAGATATCGCCTCAGGAGATCGATGAGACGCTGTTGGCACATCCCGCGGTCGCCGGAGCCGTGGCCTTCGGGGTGCCCAGTTCGACCCACGGAGAGGTCCCCRGAGCCGCGGTGGTGCTGCGGGCCCCGGTCAAGGCCGCGGAACTGGTCRCCTACTGCCGTGCGCATCTGGCCRCATTCAAATGCCCCAAGGTGATTCACATCGTGGACGAGATTCCTCGCTCGGCCACCGGCAAAGTGCAGCGCCGGGTCGTCTCTGCAGCCTTCGCCTAGGCCGCGTATCATTACCCAAAGCTAACACCCCAGCATTATTTGTCCCGTGGCGGAGTCAGATTTGTGAAGATCGCCATCGTTGGAGCAGGCGCCATCGGGGCCTTCTTGGGCGCAAAATTGGCTCTTTCGGGAGAAGATGTTTACCTGATCGCCAGGGGACCGCATCTGAGAGCGATGCAGGCCGATGGGGTCCGGGTCCGGAGTCCGGAGGGAGACTTTGAGGCCCATCCAACCGCAACTGACGACTATGAGTCCATCGGGCCGGTGGACTTTKTGTTCCTTACGGTGAAAGCCCACAGCCTCACGGGGATTGCGCCGAATCTTGCGCCATTGCTCGGGCCCGACACGGCCGTAGTTTCCGCCCAAAACGGTATTCCTTGGTGGTATTTCATGGGCCACGGCGGCCCGTTTGATGGTGAGTCCATCGAAAGCGTCGACCCGGGCGGCGTGATCGCCGGAGCCATCGAYNNCAATCMNGGNTSRTCGGMTGCRTSRYCTAYCCSKCMRCSRCSATCGYYGARCCSGGCGTGATYRAGCACATCGAAGGCAACCGGTTTTCCCTCGGCGAATTGGACGGGTCCAGCAGCGACCGGTGCAAACGCCTGGCCGGCGCTTTKATCGCCRCGGGGCTCCGTGCCCCGATTCGCGGTCAYATCCGCCACGACATGTGGATCAAGCTCCTGGGCAATGTGGTCTTCAACCCGATGAGCGCCCTCACCGGAGCCACCCTTGYTGAGATGGTAACCCACCCTGAGACCAGCGCCACCGTTCGGGCCGTCATGRCTGAGGCTGATGAGGTTGCCCAAGGACTTGGCGTGCGCTTGCCATTCACAGTCGAGCAACGGATGGAAGGTGCGAGGAAAGTGGGGGCTCACAAGACCTCCATGCTCCAAGACCTAGAGGCCGGCCGGCCGATGGAGTTGGAAAGTGTCGTGGGTGTTGTCATCGAACTAGGCGAGAAGCTTGGACTTCCCATGCCCCTCACCAGAACCCTCTATTCCTGCGCCAGACTGCTGGAGCAAGTCCGCGGCAATTAGGACAATTGCCCCAGATACGGTCAGCCTATGGGTGGGCGTTCAGTCCGCCGTCGATGTAGACCACCTGCCCGGTGGAGTAATCGCAGAACTCGGAGCATAGGTACACCAGCARCGGGCCTATGTCGCCGGGGTTGCCCTTGCGCCGAAGAGGCGTATAGCGGACAACCAGCTCTTCTTGCTGGGCCTCCAGCGTTTGCCCCTCGGTATCCATCAGACCGGTGCCGATGGCGTTGATCCTGATGTTGAACCGGCTCCATTCGACGGCCAGGGAACGGGTAAGGGCCAACACAGCCGCCTGGCTGGCGGAGAAGGCCGAGCCGTTGATCATGCCCCGTTCGGCCAACTCTGAGATCATGTTGACCACCCGGCCGTATTCAGCCTTGGCCATGCGCGGTAACACCTGTTGGGAGAGCAGGAAAGGYGCTTTGGCGTTGCGGGTCTGAACAGCGTCCCATTCGTCCACGCCGATCTCTTCAAGGGGCTTGGCGAACATGCTGCGGGGGTCGTTGACCAGGATGTCGACTTTGTCGTTGGAGCGGTCGAACTGTTCYATGACAGCCTCGGCGCTACCTGGCACGCCTGCGTCCATCACCGCGCCGCCGGAGCCTGAGGGCAAAGATGCCAATACGGCGTCCAAAAGCGCTTGAGTCCGGGCCACGGCGAACACGCTGGCCCCAGCTTCAACCAAAGCCTGCCCCAAGAAGGGGGCTTCGCTGCCGCCGGAGGTCGCCAGTATCGCCGTTTTGCCAGTGAGGTCATATTCGGGTAGGACCGGCATCGATGTTCTCCTGAAACCAGGGTCAGAATAGCCCTAGGGTGTTTATCTGCATATCTGTTTGGATCGTTGAAGACCGCTGAGACAGGATCAGCGATCTTTAAGCGTCGGTCAACGAATCAAAACMGGCTTTGAAGTCTTCGAACCACTTTTGCTGCTCTTCTTGACTCAGTTCCATCATGCTGGCAACCGCCGCTTTATGTGCGTCGTCGCCCGACTGMATCATTTCCATGRCGTGTTGCTTAGAGTTCTCTCCCATCTCTTCGGCGGTCGCGCCTTGGATCTCCGTGTCGCACGCGCCGCGGAGATCTCTGCATGTTGTCTYCTTCATGATTGCGCTCCTATCTTTCTAGGCTTCCAGTGGKATGACMGGAGCGTGGCCTGTAGGGTAGATACCGGCGGCCAGGCCGCCGCCGTCGGCGATGAACATCTCGCCGGTCATGTAGTCCGATGCCGCCGAGGCCAGATAGACGGCCAGTGGGCCGAAATCTTCGGGTTTGCCCAGCTTACCAGTGGGCAAGAACTCGCCGCCCCGGGGCAGGCTGGCGGCCATGGTATCGGTGGCGCCGGTTGGCACGAACCCGGGCACGATGGTGTTGGCAGTTATGCCGAAGCGGGCCAGGTTGAATGACAGCACACGGCTGAGTTGGATCATGCCGCCCTTGCTGCAGCAGTACATGTAGATCTCGCGGCCGCCCCGAAGACCGAACCCGGAGGCCACGTTGATGATCTTGCCGTGTTCTTGGGCCATCATGGTCTGGGAGACTTCCCTGGCGCAATAGAAAGCGCCGGTGAGGTTCACCCGCATGATGCGRTCCCATTCCTCGTCGGTGTGTTCCCAGATCGGCTTGCGGACATTGTCCGAGACCGCCCCGGCGTTATTCAGCAGAACGTCTATCTTGCCGAACCGGTCCAGGCAGGTCTTCATCAGGTTGGCCACTTGAGACGAATCCGTTACGTCCGTGGCTACGGACGTTGCGTCCACGCCCRAGCTGACCGCCTCGGCCGCCGCCTCTTCGATGGGGCCGGTGCGTCTCCCGGCGATCACCAGGTTCGCTCCGGCGCGGGCCATGTCCCGGACCATCGCCCGGCCCAGGCCGGTGCCTCCGCCGGTGATTACCACCGATTTGCCATCCAAGCTAAGTGATTCCAGCATTCTTACCTCTTCAGGGGAAACGGNCCCCGACTCCAGGGAGCGGATTATTGCTCCAAATCTTCCGTGTTTATTGATGGACCGTCCCGCACTGATGTCACCCTGAGCGAAGCCGAAGGGTCTGCCAAGTTCGTGATTTGCATATTCTTCGTCGGCCTACGCCACTCCTCAGAATGACATTATCGGGGCAGGCTCCCAATCCGGGATTGGTATTCCGCGYCGCCGGGGAGTTGCTGCGTCTGCATAGATACCCAAGATCCGATCAGTGTTCGGAGAGTGTTACGTCGCCTGCGGTCAAAGTTATCAGAGAGCCGTCGTCTTGGCGTAAGAGCAGATTGCCCAACTCATCGGTACCCTCCGCCACACCGGTGTAGGTGTCATCGCCCCAGGTCGCCTCCAGACGTTGGCCCGTGGTCTCCAGCAAGTCTTGCCATTCTTCGATGGGCGATTTCCCCTGGCCAAGYGCCAGATATAAGGCGTCTAAGTCCATCAAGAATTGGCGCAACAGGTGTTCCCTGGAGACTTCCTGCCCGGCGGCGGCGTTGACGCTGGTGGCGAAGGAGGATATCTCCTCGGTCTCTTCAGTGTCCAGGCTCACGTTCATGCCTACGCCGAGCACAGCATACCATACGGAATCCCCCACAACGGCGCTCTCAGCCAGGATGCCGGCGGCTTTGCGTCCGCCGATCAGCAGATCGTTTGGCCACTTGATCTTTGGATCGAGGCCGGTGACCTTACGGACGGCCCGGGCCGCCGCGATTCCGCCGATGATGCTGATGAACGGCAACGCTTCCATAGTGGGACGGAACAAAACAGATAAAAGGAGATTGCCTGGCTGGGATACCCAACTGCGGCCCTGGCGYCCCCTGCCCGCGGTCTGGACCTCAGCCACCACAACCGCGCCCTCTTCAGAATCGCCCTCGCCCAACTTGGCAGCCTCGTCCATGGTTGAAGAGAGCTCCGGGTAATACAACAACCGCCGCCCCACGATGCGCGTGTACAAACCCTGGCGAACCGTGGCGGCTACAAGGTTAGAAGGCATGTCTARTTTTATCCAATTGGCGAACCCTTAAAGTAGCTGTAACAGTCATCCGTTCGTCCTGAGCTCCGTCGAAGGGCGCTGGCGCAGACGCGCCCATGGTTCGACGGGGCTCACCACGAACGGGGGTAGAACCGAGTTCCCATAAATCGCGACTGGCCTTAATATTGAAACCCGGCTGTGCCGGCGCCGCCTACCAGGCGTGTTCCAGCTTGTCCTTGAGGATGTCCACCAGTTCTGAGACTGGGACTCTCGATTGGTGCATGCTGTCCCGGTCTCGGATGGTCACCTGGTCGTCGTCTATCGTKTCGAAGTCGATGGTCACGCAGTAGGGAGTGCCGATCTCGTCCTGACGGCGATAGCGACGGCCGATGCTCTGGGCGTCGTCGTACTGGGTCCGGAAGTGCTTTCGCAGCACGTCGTAGACCCGACGGGCGGTGGGCAGCAGCTTCTCGTTCCTGCTTAGCGGCAGGGCGGCCACGGTTATCGGCGCCAAGTTGCGGTGGATATGGGAGACCACGCGGACCCCGTCACCGTCGGGTTCCTCATCRTAGGCGTCAAGCCAGAAAGCCAGGGTTGACCGGTCAACGCCGCCCGACGGCTCGATCACGTAGGGCAGATACCGCTTCTCCTCGCCTTCCGGGGCCGCTTCATCGAAGTAGGTCATGTCCTGGCCGCTGACTTCTTGGTGCCGGCSCAGGTCATAGTCGCCGCGGTTGGCGATCCCTTCCAGTTCTCCCCACCCCCAGGGGAAACGGTATTCGATGTCGATGCAGGCCTTGGCGTAGTGGGCCAGTTCATCCTCGCCGTGGGGCCTTTTTCTCAGATTCTCGGGCCGTATCCCGAGGTCGAGGTACCACTGGTATCGGGCATCAACCCACTTCTCCAACCAATAGTCGTCCTCACCCGCTTTCACGAAGAACTCCACCTCCATCTGTTCGAACTCTCTAGTGCGGAAGGTGAAGTTACCGGGCGTGATCTCGTTCCGGAACGACTTGCCGATCTGGCCGATGCCGAAGGGCAGCTTCTTGCGGGTCGAGTCCAGCACGTTCTTGAAATTGACGAAGATGCCCTGGGCCGTTTCCGGRCGCAGGAAAACCTCATTGGCCGTTTCTTCCACCGGGCCCATGAAGGTYTTGAACATCAGGTTGAAGCGGCGCGGYTCGCCCAGTTCGCCGCCGCAGTTGGGGCACGGCCATTTTGGGTTAATTCCCGAACCTCCCGTTATCGCGTTTATCAATTTTATAAGGTGTTCGCGTTTTAGAGCGGATGTCAGGACTATCTCTTGCAACGCCTGAATAACCAATGGAACGAGATTTAGATTCGCGACCAATGGGATTTTCGGTGCCTGGTGTTTCAAGCTTTGATTAATCCAGTCTTGAATCAATTTTTCGGTTTCACGGCCAGAACGGTTCGAGTTATTGGGGGAGAATTCGTATGAARCAAACGGATATCCCAGGAATTTTTCTGCCGATAACCACCACTCACTAGCTAGAGTTAACTCTTCAAGGTGGTCCGATCGAAATCTCGAATTGCAACTACCGCACTCGACCAAGGGATCCGAGAAATTCTCAACGTGGCCGCTGGCTTCCCACACTTTGGGATGCATCAAGATCGCGGCATCCAAACCCACCATATCGTCCCGTTCGGTAATCACCGAGCGCCACCAGGCCTCTTTAACGTTGCGTTTCAGTTCGACGCCCAGCGGGCCGTAGTCCCAGGTGGAAGCCAGGCCTCCGTAGATCTCCGAGCTTTGAAACATGAAACCCCGGCGCTTRGACAGAGACATCATCTTGTCCATGTCGGCATAGGGCATAGTGCGGGCCAAAAGGGGTACCTCCTAAGGTTGGAAGAAAGGGTTTAGGCCACACGAAATGGCTTTTAATAGACGCTAATCGAGGTTATCAAGTCCGATGGGCGATGTAAACGGGGGCGAGGGCTAAGTCACCTAATCTACGTGGGGCGGGGCCTCGCCGATGATCGGCATCTGTTGGCGCACGGCCTCGGCCAGGTTGTCGGCACGCAGGTCTTCCAGCTTTAGATACTGGGCGCCCATGGCCTCGGCCACCGGCTGGACCATGCCGAGTCTGATGAACCCGGACTCGGTATCCACAACGACTGAAGGAATCTTGTCGTCGCCAATGATTCCCGCGGCGGCGTAGGCTTCGTCCAGCGGGGAGTCCTGCCCTAAGGCCACGTTGCCCCGGCCGTCGGACAGCAGGACCACCAGCGGCAGCACGTCCCGGTCCTTGATCCGCTCTGTCTCGATGACCTCCAGGGCCTTGAACAGGCCGGCGCTGAGCGGAGTCCGCCCTCCGGTCGGCATCTCCGCCAGGTGCACTTGGGCTAGGTCAACGCTGTTGGTGGGGGGCAGCATCAGACTGGCGCTGGTACCACGAAATGAGATCATGCCCACCCGGTCGCGGCGTTGGTAGGCGTCCAGCAGCAGGGACATGACCGCCCCTTTTACGGCAACCATCCGCCKCTGCGCCCCCATGGAGCCGCTGGCGTCAACCACRAACAACACCAGGCTGCCCGACCGGCTCTCCCTCACCTTGACGCGGATATCATGGGACTCGATCAGCACGGCGTTCTGAGACTCGGTACGTTCTCGCCGGCCCAACTGGTGCGGGGCGGCCGCCCGTAGCGTGGCGTCCAGGGCCAGGCCGGAGGCCTTGCCCTCAGGCAGTTTCGAGCGCACATAGCGGCCGGCGGAGGAGTCGGTGATGGTGACGTTGCGCCGGCCGGAGGCGCGGCGGGAGCGCTTGTCTGGCGGTTTCACGTTCAGGGTGCGCACCGCGAATGGGTCGCCCACCTCAAACTGCTGTTCCTGGCCTAACGGTCCCGGCCCCGTGTCAGGGTCTTTAGGGTCCGGTTGGTCAGGCTCATCTGATTCTAAGTCTGGAGGCGATAAATCCGAGGGCTCGGAATCGCCCTCTCCTTGGTTGTCMTTTTGAGATGAGTCCTGGGGCTCCCGCTGCCGGTCCTGGCCCTGGAARTCGTCCACCATGGAGTCCAGTTGTTCGGTGGCCAGGTTGGGTTGCTGGAAGGGTTGCCGCCGTTGCCGGTGCAGCAGGGCCAGGTTGGCGGCCTCGCGGACGTCTTCGGCGTTGACCTCGGTGCGGTCCTCGTAGGCGGCGATGGTGGCGGCGGTCTTGTACATGACGATGTCGCCCCGCATCCCGTCAATGTCGTACTCAGCGCAGATGGARGTGATCAGGGCAAGTATGTCGTCGCTCACGTTTACTTGGGGCAGCAATTCTTGACTGCGCGAAACCCTGGCTCTTTCTCCCTGCTCCGCCTGCTGCCACTCCGCCATGAACGCCTGGGGATCGGCCTCGTAGGCGATGCGGCGCTTGACCACTTGCTGGCGTTCTTCGGGTGAGAAGCGGCCTTCAACTTCCACGGCCAGGCCGAAGCGGTCCAGGAGCTGGGGCCGCAGATCGCCTTCCTCAGGGTTCATGGTGCCCACCAGGATGAACTCCGAGCGGTGGGTGATGGAGATGCCTTCACGCTCAACATAGTTGCGACCCATGGCGGCGGCGTCCAGCAGGATGTCCACCAGGTGGTCGTTGAGTAGGTTTACTTCGTCGATATAGAGGATGCCCCGGTGGGTGGCGGCGATCAGTCCGGGCTCGAAGACCCGGTTGCCGGTCTTGATGGCTTCCTCGATATCGAGAGAACCCACCAGCCGGTCTTCGGTGGCGCCCACGGGCAGGTCCACGATCGGTATCTGTCGGACCACGGTCTGGGCATCGTAGTTTCCGGGTTCGCAGCGGCCGCATAGCCCTTGACGGTCTTCCGGGCTGCAGTTATAGGGGCAGCCTTGGACCACAGTGACTTCGGGAAGCAGAGCGGCTAACGAACGCACCGCGGTGGACTTGGCGGTACCTTTCTTTCCGCGCACCAAGACGCCGCCGATCTTGGGATTGACGGCGTTCAAGAGCAACGCCCGTTTCATGGCCGTCTGTCCGACGATGGCCGTGAACGGGAACCGGGCTTCGGAGTTGGTCGATGCTGGCTGTTGGGTCACGTGCTGACGGGGGTTCCCGTTACCGGATCAAAGCGGTTGCCCGCTTTTTCGTCGCGCCGTTTATACCAGTACATGCCAGCGGTTGCTCCGGCGGCCATCAAGGCCCAGGTTAGGAATTGTCCGACCATGGTAAGAGTGCGGAAGAGTTCCAGCAGGTCGATGGGCACCGGCACGGGGTCGGGGTTGGCCGGATGCGCGAAGAACATGACTAGTGCGAAAACCACGTAGGCTGCAGCCGCAACCCCATACATCTTCAACCTGCCCGCTGAGTCTCGGAATCGCTGGTTGATCTCACGCAGGGCAAAGAGCAGGGCCCCAACTCCTAGCACGGAGAGGACCATGAACATGGTCTGCAAACCCTGACGGTAGGTCAGGCTGTCCGATTCGCCGACCCCAGGCGGGTTCAACGGGTAGCGGATAAACGGAAACAGAGACAGGGCCCAGAACCCCAATGCGGCGGCGGTTACGGCGATGGCCAAGGGTTTCCAGTCTGGGACKACCTTGCGGAGAACGGTGACGCCGGCGGCGAACACCACGCCCAAGATAGCCCCGTAGATCGCAGTTCCTAATGCCATGCCCCACCGTTGGGCGCCCAAGGATATCAACGGGTCTTCGTCGGGAGCGTTGGGGTTCAGCGCCGCGGAGCGCGCTTCTTCGAAGTCGATGGCCCGTTCGATAACGGGCACCGTGAATAGGTTATGAAATCCACCCACCAGCAAGCCGGCGAACAGTCCCGCTACCAGCCCAATGATCAAGATTCTCGGCATAGTTATACTTCTTTATTGGCTAAGGAAGGAATGGGATTCTGCGTTAAACATGACGATTCAGTGAAACGCAAGAGGGGTTTTGCCGGGTTGAAGGCTGGGGCCATGAGGCTAGTRGGTTGGGTAACACCGCAGTCTCCAAGATGGAGACTGCGGAAGTGATCTAAGTTGGGAGCCGATCAGATGCCGTGTTGGCCTAGTGGCACATCAAGGCAACGTGGCGGGCGTGGTGGAAGACTTCATGAACATAGGCCATGTTGCCGCCCAAGAACGAACCCTGGGCCGTGCCGTCCACGTASMCMWTRRMMKMMWRAKSGACSSTRSSMKSSRWWWMGSCKKGAMSSSATCGGGAAGTTTCTCTGTTGCCTATCGCTTGCTGGAACATCTGGACCATTTTGTCCCCCTTAAGATTTATGCTGTTACTGGTTCTTGATCCGTTGTCTGGATTTCCACCAGGATTATAGCCCATCGGGCCAAAGCCGATACAACCTAGCGATTCTATTTTGCGTAATTTGCCTGGCCGTCCGTCCAACCGGGCATAAAAAATGCCCGACCGGCGGGGTCAGGCGGAATCATCATAGTGACTCTTACCCCCTTCCGCGAAGGTCTGCAAGTCAAGCTGTTGGCAGGTCTCCTGGCTTCTGGCATTTGCACCCCATTTCGCCTTCCCATCCCGATTTTCGGGACAGTGGCTCCACTTCCGTGGAAAGCGGGGTTACCAGTTACAGTGGCGGGACCGCGCCGGACTCTCACCGGCTTCCCTTTTCAGYCCCGATARATCGGGWCAACCAAACAACTCTTCTAGATTGTTAACTGARAACTCRACCCTATGGCTAAGACTCAGYCCGAATAATAATCCCTTATGCCAAGTATGGTCAATAGCAATCATAGCTAGTTGGAACGGRTGCATCGGATACGTTGAGGGAAAYTGGGAAAAGGGAGGGAGCCCACTGCGCCTTTTTCGCCTGGTTGAAAGAGATGCCCGCCGCCACCGTCAAGGCTARAACGGTGRCTGCTTATAAAAGCGCGGCGGGCACAGGAGGGAGAATTTCTKCAGTRATCAACCTGGCCGGCTGAAACCGGGCAAAAAAATACCCGACTTCAAAAGTCGGGTGGTATAGATATATAACGACTCACACCCTCAACTGCGAAGTGCATCAAGTCAGATTCATAGGCAGGTCTCCTGGCTCCTGGTTCCGGTCCGTACCCCCGCCTTCCCACCCCGACTAGTCGGAACAGTGACGATGTTACTTGGGGTGGACTACACCAGTTACAGTGGCGCGACCGCGCCGGTATCTCACCGGCTTCCCTTTTCAGYCCCGATCTCTCGGGACCACCTATGGACGGTTATTAGATTTTTAAATCGCCGCCGTTCGTACCGTGTAGCTAGCGGCTTRCGTGATGTTATTCCCTGAATAATGCCTGGTCAAGACATATACGGGGCATTTTGAATCGTGGATCAAAATTTACGCCAGGGGCTAACTGGACGACCTTGGCCTYTTAACGAACACGATCCCCTCACGGCCCACATACCGGTCCCGGAATTCCTCGAAGGCCTTCAATTTTTCGGGCTGGAAATCAGTCCGCTTCTCGTCGTCGGTCAGGCTGGGGTTGGGGAAGTAGCTACGGATCAACGTATCTTCATATTCCGGTCCGGAGAACCGGACGTAATAAGAGTGCATGTCAYCGTGGCTTTCGGCTTCGACGAATTGGATCCCGGTGACCAGGTCGAGGTCCAGGTGGCAATGCCAATTGTCGGCTTCAATGGTGACGTATTTGCCCGAGACCTCCGGTTCCTTGATCCCTTCAGAGCTATTCTCGCTGGACACCTTRCTGCCGCCGATCACCCACATCTTCTTATCGTCTTGGGTCAGTTCCCGGAGCAGTTCCATCGTTATGTCCATAGCTGGCCTCCTGGATATTTAGTTGGCCCCAAAGGGGGCAATTGTTCCTTCTCCCGCGCACGGGAGAGGGCTAGGGTGAGGGCGTTGTACCCGCACAGGTCTTGTTTTTTTGAGCTGGYCTAYTAGTTGACAGGGTTCCCCCATCCTAACCTTCCCCCGTTGCGACGGGAGAAGGGACTATTTTTTCTAGCCTTGCGGCCCTTCTTGGCGGGCTTCCAAATCAGCCTCTAGGTCCAAGAACATCTTTTGCAGTTTTTCTTTCATGTCGGSCGGTGGGTTCTCCCACATGCCGCGTTCGATGGCCTCAAGTAGCCTTTCCACGATGTCTCTGAGGGCCCAGGGATTGCTCTCTTTAAAGAACTCTTGAGTCTCCGGGTCAAGAACGTAGGACTCGGTGACATTCTCGTACATCCAGTCCTCGATGACCTGGGCGGTGGCGTCGTAGCCGAACATGTAGTCGACGGTCGCGGAAAGCTCAAACGCGCCTTTGTAGCCGTGGCGTTTCATGGAGTCGATCCACTTGGGGTTCACMACCCTGGTGCGGAAGACRCGCCGGGCCTCGTCCTCAAGCTTGCGGACCCTGGGGCGGGTCGGGTCTGARCTGTCCCCGAAGAATTGCTGGGGGTTCTTGCCCGTCAGCGCCCGCACGGTGGCGATCATGCCGCCGTGGTACTGCATATAGTCGTCGCTATCGAAGATGTCGTGTTCCCGGTTGTCCTGGTTCTTGGCMGCGAYSACGATCTGRCTGAASCGGMGSCGGAAYTSKTCMCKRGCSTKGACGCCRAAKTNCYKGSNGGGTGTAGGCGTAGCCGCCCCAGGCRGTGTAGACCTCGGCCAGGTCTTGGACGGTCTCCCAGTTACGCTCGTCGATGGCCGCCAATATCCCGGCCCCATACGTTCCGGGCTTACTGCCGAATATGCGGTAGAGGGAAGGATTACTTTCCGGCTTAGGGACTTTCTCGGCGGACGATTCGGAAGACGGACCGGCAGACTCCGTTTCTGCTTCGTCGCTGGCCCGGTCCTCCATGACGTGCTTTAGCACCATGTTGTCTTCGGGGGATTCATCCAGTGACGCAACCAACTGAACCGCCTGGTCGATYAGATCGATAAGGTTGGGGAACGCGTCCCGGAAGAACCCGCTGATCCGCACCGTAACGTCGATGCGGGGCCGGCCCAACTCCGCCAGGGGTATGACTTCCAACCCGGTGACACGGCGGCTTTCCTGCTGCCAGACTGGTTTGACTCCCARGAGGCTGAACACCTGGGCAATGTCGTCTCCGTGGGTGCGCATGGCGGACGTGCCCCAGATGACCAAGCCAACCATCTCCGGATAGGCGCCCTCCTCCTCTATATAGACCGCCAATAGGGYATCGGCAAGCGCCACACCCATCTCCCAAGCCGTGGGCGAGGGGATGGTCTTGGGGTCCACCGAGTAGAAATTGCGGCCGGTGGGCAGGATATTGGACATGCCCCTGGTGGGCGCGCCGCTGGGCCCGGCGGGAACGAAATGGCCGTCCAACCCGCGCAGAAGATTGCCGATCTCGTCGGTGGTCVGGAGCRGCGVHDVATGCHGNCTGTCAGBCNMCSTNAAHTCAADDCAGSGCHGVTVWRCDVGTCHTTCCCGCCCAGCAACTGCTCGACGGTCCCAGCCACGCCTTCGCGTTTGAACCCGCCGGCATCCATCAAAGTGTAGGCCGACCGGGAGAGCACCTCCAGACGCTCCAGCAGGTCTCCTTGGGTGCGTACCGGTGAATCGTCTCCGTTGATCAGCGGCGCCGGCACCGGGTCCACCGCGGGTAACGCCGGTTCATCCAGCAGGCTGGTGTAATCCAGGCCCATAGCCTCGGCCAACGCCCTCCTGAGGCTGGGTATCCCACCGGTATCCAACCGCGTCAAYGACGACAGCASKCSSGNCAKCTRYTSGKMYKYMGGNGWCMWMSMYRWNGTNGYGYKGMGCSSSKCCTTGATCTGTGCGTCTTTCAACTCGCAGAGATACCCATCTATATGGAGTATGAATCCGCCGAAATCCTCGGGTTGTTCGTCGACTCCAAGGTCGCGGTCCAAGTCAGCCTGTCGCACCATGTCCCAGATCTGGCCCTCCARCAGGGGCAGCTTGGCTGGRTCCARCGTCTGGCATTGGTAGTGCTCGTCCATCAACTGCTCCAGCCGGGCGATGTCGCCGTAGCTGTCGGCGGTGGTCATGGGCGGGATCAGGTGGTCGATGATGGTGGCGTGGGCGCGGCGTTTGGCCTGGGCTCCCTCGCCGGGGTTGTTGATGATGAAGGGATAGAAGAGGGGCACGTCTTCAAGGGTTACCTCTGGGTAACAGGCGCTCGATAGCCCGATGCCCTTGCCGGGCAGCCATTCCATGGTGCCGTGCTTCCCCACGTGGACCATGGCGTCGGCCTTGAATACGTCCCGGACCCAACGGTAGTAGGCCACRTAGTGATGGGTGGGCGCAAGGTCAGGGCTGTGGTAGATGGCGATGGGGTTCTCACCGAAGCCACGGGGCGGCTGTAAGCCCACGAACACGTTGCCCAGGTCGATGCCGGCGATGGCCAAGTCGTCCCCGGTGCGGTACACCTGTCCCGGAGGCTCTCCCCAGGCCTCGGTCAATTCATCTTGGACCTTTTGCGGGAAGGTGCTGAACCATTCCTTGTATTGTTTGGCGCTGACGTGTCCCGCCGCCAGCCGCAGCTGTTCTTCAGTCAGGGTGTCGGTGTCGTTGCTGCAGCGCTCGATGATCCGGTGGACCAACTCGTCGCCGTCCGCCGGTATGTCCGTCACGTGGTAACCGGCGTCCTTCATGGCRTTTAGGACATTTATGACCGATGCCGGGGTATCGAGGCCGACGGCGTTGCCCACTCGAGCGTCCTTCGTGGGGTAATTGCTGAGSATGATGGCGATGCGCTTCTCGGAGTTTGGCTTGAGCCTAAGCGAGGCCCATTTCACGGTCAGCCGGGCTAGGAAGTCGATGCGGTCGGGACGAGGGAGGTTCCGTTGCAGCCGGGCGTCCATCTTTCCGCCACGGCCGTTCGCTTCGGAGGCCACCTCTTCTTTGAAAGAGATGGGCACGGTGATGATKCGGCCATCGAACTCGGGCAGGGCCACGCTCATGGCGGTATCGATGGGTCCCAGGCCCAAAGAGCTTTCTTCCCATTCAGACTCTTTGCCCGTGCTGAAGATGCCCTGTATCACCGGTACATTTAGCTGGTCCAGATAATCGACCTGGGGCCCGGTGGCGAAGGTAGCGCCGTCTTGTTGTAGGTCGGTCATGGACATGCCCATGGTGTTGATGATGCAGTGGACCCTGGACTTCCCTTCTGAGTCGCAGAGAATCTCGGAAAACGTCCGGTTGACCTTGCCGTCTCCCTCGGGATTGTGCTTCAGGCTGAAGGAATAGACCGGCAGCACGTTGGCGCCCAGGTCTTCAAGGCGGCGCACCAGGGCATCCASGGTCTGTAAATTGCCGCTCATCCAGTGGGCGCGGTAGAAGAGGACGGCGATGTTGGGGTGGTCGGGATGGAACCGGCGCTTAACGAAATCCYGTGCGTCCATGCCGTCTGGTTCGTCGGGATGGTACACGCCCTCCCAGGGCACCTCCGCCGGCGCTTCATGGCCATACTCGGACCCCAGGTAGGAATCGCTTAAGAACAGAAATAGGTTCTGAAAATTGGGCACTCCGCCCCGGATCATGTAGGAGAAGACGGCGTCAAGTTCCGAGGGCGGCACGTTGCAGGCCGCGATCAGTTCTTCGTCCCATTCCTCGTGGCCCGGACAGGCGATCAACGGCTTGCCCTTTTCGTGGCAGAGACGGACCAGAGGGTCGAAGGCTTCCGGCATGGCCCGCTTTCCGCCCAACAAGCGGAGCACAACCACATCCGCGTCGGCGGCGGCGGCTAATATCTCTTGCTGCCCGCTGTCCGCGGGTAGGTTGGCCGGATTGAACGCCTTTACTTCAGGAAAGTCTTCCGGCAGCCCTTCGAGGGCCCGGTCGGCGGTTAGTAGGTCGGTGTCGGCCGTGGTGACAAAGAGGATCAAACTGAGGACTATCCCTTCCGGACTCTCTTGATTCAGTCAGAGGATGGCCGGTGAAATACCATGATACTAAGGTCGCTGAACTCGGTGGTGATGGCGGCGCATTCACTGATGCTGCCGCTCCAGGACTGCTCGTCGTCGAGGGTGAGCCTTTGGTAGACGGTCATCTGACGGCCTCCCTGTATGCCTTCCTCTATCAGACCCGTGGCGATACCCGCGGGCATCAGGTCGTAGGGCCGTGGCAGGAGGATGATGTTGCGGCGGCCGTCATTCAGATAATGGACTAACTCTTCCAGGGCCGACTCGCCGCCGTCCCGGCGGTGCAAAGTGATGAAGACCGCGTCCTCCAGTGAGATGCCGGTGCGGGACATGGCGATCTGAACGGAGCTGATGCCTGGCACCAGGTCAACGTGATCGACCCGCCGCCTGACCCGGTCCAGAAGCTCCTTGGCCGAGACATTCAARTCTCCCCAGGCGCAGACKACCAAGCTCTTGCCCTCTTTCACCTTGCCCACGGCGTAGTCCAAGACCTCTTCTTGGTCCCGGTAGGCCATGGGACAGAGCTCGGCCTTCTTGGCGAAGGGCAAGATGACATTTAAGACCGTTTGGAAACCGGCGACTAAGTCGGCTTCTTCGATGGCCTGTTTGGCCTTCAGGGTCAAGAACCCGTTGTCGCCCGGACCCACACCAACGATGGTCACGCGGGTCCCTTCATTTGGAGAGGTCATAGGGCATGCTTCCGTGATATATGTGATGTAACGATTCGATCACTCATGGGCGTAAAAATCCYTCGGCATCATTGAGGCCGAGGGACCAGATCGGCTAACTGGRATCAAAAGCTACTTTATGATTGGCCGTATAGTATGTCAAGAATGATTAGGGTTGAACAAGTGTAAAATCCCTTGGGAAACCATACAGGAAAAATTGCCTGCGCGACCGCTCAAATAAACGTTCGTTACGGAATGCTGGTTTTATAGCCGAATCCCTCGTAAAATCCATTGACATTCCCAGACCCGGTTGATAGAGTTRTATATCGCGCCCAATYGTGCGAGGGGATTACCTATGCCRACAGTAAATCAGTTAGTTAGAAWGGGCCGAAAGCCGGTCCGTAAAAAGACCAAAGCTCCGGCTATGCATTGGGTCCAGAACTCGCTCACCAACAGGACGAAATGGGGACCCGGTTGTCCGCAACGGCGGGGTGTTTGCATCCAGGTGCGCACCATGACTCCGAAGAAGCCTAACTCGGCTCTCCGGAAGATTGCCAGGGTCCGCTTGACCAACGGAGTAGAAGTCACCGCCTACATCGGCGGTGAGGGCCATAACCTTCAGGAGCACTCGGTGGTGTTGATCAGAGGTGGCCGCGTCAAAGACCTGCCGGGTGTCCGCTACCACGTAGTCCGCAGCGCACTCGACTGTGAGGGCGTACCGGACCGCCGGAGAGGCCGCAGCAAGTATGGGGCGACCAAGCCCCGGGATGGCAGCTAGCCGGTTAATACCGCTCTCACTCTCTAAAATTCCCCTGGGACCCTGCCGGGTGACATTTAAACGATCGGACCGAAACGCAGGTGTGAGTACCTATGTCTAGAAGACGCCGCGCCGAAAAAAGAATAATCGCTCCCGACCCGCGCTACAACGATGGAGAGCTGGCCAGGTTCATAAATAGGCTGATGATGAAAGGCAAGAAGACGATTGCCCAACGTATCACCTATAGCGCTTTTRATATCATCCAGGAAGAGTCCAGCAGGGAACCTCTGGAGGTCTTCCAACAGGCATTAAGGAATGCCACCCCCGCGGTGGAGGTCCGCCCCAAGCGTATCGGCGGGTCCACCATCCAGGTACCGACGGAACTCCGTCCGGTACGCAGCGAGGCGCTTGCCATGCGCTGGCTCATCAGAGGGGCCAGGTCCCGTAACGGGATGCCTATGCGGCGAGGATTGGCGCAAGAATTGATGGACGCATCCCGGGGCGAGGGGACGGCAGTCCGTAGAAGGGAGGAATTGCACCGGATGGCGGAAGCCAACCGGGCCTTTGTGCACTACCGTAGGTAATTTCTTTTAAGATAATCTCCTGTAGGCCCCAGCGCCCAGTCTTCAATGTAAGTATCCAGTGCCCAGTCTGATGGAAGCCACGTTTCCGATCGACCGCATCCGTAATATCGGGTTTATCGCCCATATCGATGCAGGAAAAACCACTGTAACCGAACAGGTCCTCTTCGCCACCGGCCGCATACACCGCGCCGGCGGAGTGGATGATGGCAACACCGCCATGGACTGGATGCCCCAGGAAAAAGAACGGGGTATCACCATCACTGCGGCAGCAACCACCACCTATTGGCAAGACCACCGCATCAACGTTATCGACACCCCCGGCCACGTCGATTTCACCGCTGAAGTAGAACGCAGTCTCCGTGTATTGGACGGCGGTATCGTCGTGCTCGACGCCGTGGCCGGTGTTCAATCTCAGTCGGAAACCGTCTGGCGTCAAGCCGACACCTACAAAGTTCCCCGCATCTGCTTCGTTAATAAGATGGACCGGGTCGGCGCCAGCTTCGAGCGCACCATTGAATCCATTCGGCGCCGGCTGAAAGGCAACCCGGTAGCGATTCAACTCCCCATCGGCGTGGAGGACAAATTCGCCGGGATGATTGACCTGATCAGCGGCAAAGCAGCGATCTWTCCCGAAGGCAGAGTCAATGAAGGCAACGCGGACCGGCCAGAACCAGTCGATATGCCCGCCGAGTACCAAACTGAATACGATCAGTACCGCCAAGAGATGATCGAGAAGATYGCCGAGACCGATGATGCCCTGCTCATCAAATATCTTGAAGGCGAAGAGATCCAACCGGAGGAGCTTAAGAAGGCTCTTCGACAGGCGACGATAAACCAGAAAGTGGTGCCTGTCATCTGCGGCAGCGCCATGTTCGCGAAGGGCGTACACGACCTGTTGGACGCCATCATCGATTACCTCCCCTCCCCTGCCGACGTCCCTCCCGTCGAAGGCATAAATCCCCGTACCGAAGAGACCGAGACGCGGCGCCCCGACCCCTCTGAACCCCTAGCCGCATTGGCCTTCAAAGTAGCGACCGACCCCTATGTTGGCCGGTTGGTGTTCCTCCGGGTTTATTCGGGCACGGTCAAGGCCGGCGCTGTTGTTCACAATATCACCAAGAACGGCCGGGAACGCATGGGGCGTTTGCTTCGGATGCATGCGAACGCCAGGGAAGAACTGGAAGAGGTGACCGCAGGGAACATCTGCGCTGCTATCGGCTTGAAGAATACCTTCACCGGAGACACCATTGGGTTCCTCGACGGCGGGTTGATTTTGGAACCGCCCAAGTTCCCCAAACCGGTCGTTTCGGTGGCGATCGAGCCCAACACCAAGGCCGACCAAGACCGCCTGTCCGASGCGCTGCGTAAACTGGCTGACGAAGACCCGACATTCTTGGTCTCCGTGAACGACGAGACCGGCCAGACCATCATTTCCGGTATGGGCGAACTRCACYTGGAKGTCCTAGTGGACCGCATGCGCCGYGAATTCAACGTGGTGGCCCAGGTCGGAATGCCCAGGGTTTCTTACCGCGAGACCTTGACCATGGCCAAGCAGGTTGAAGGCCGGTTCATCCGGCAGACCGGCGGCCACGGCCAGTTTGGCCACGTGGTGTTGGATCTTATTCCCCTGGAACGGGGCGAAGGCATCGTTTTCGAGAACAAAATCACCAGGGGCGCCATCCCCAGGGAATACATTCCCGCAGTAGAGAAGGGTGTGAGGGACGCTCTGGACAATGGCCCTCTAGCCGGGTATCCTCTGGTGGACTTGAAAGTATCTCTGGTGGACGGAAGCTTCCACCAGGTGGACTCGTCTGAGTTGGCTTTCCGGAGTGCCGGGATGTTGGCCATCAGGGAAGGYGTGCCTAAATGCGGGCCCGTTCTGCTTGAGCCGATCTCCGATCTGGAAGTCGTGACACCGGGTGAATACCTCGGCGATGTCATCGGGGACCTGGGAACACGGCGGGCGCAGATCCAAAGCATCGAAGGTCAAGACGACCTCCAGTCGGTGCGGGCGTTGTTGCCCTTGGGCGAAACGTTCTCGTACACGACTGCGCTTCGTTCTCTAAGTCAAGGCCGCGCCTCGTACTCGATGGAGTTCAAGTATTACGAGCCGGTGCCGGACCACATAGTCAAAACACTKGCCACAGCCTAGTAAACCGGCGATCAGGGTACCAAGAAAAAGATACCGAAAAGCAGGAATATGGTAACTCGGCAAAAGGTACGGATCATATTGAAAGCGTTCGACCACAAGATGTTGGACCTTTCCACCGGGCAGATCGTGGAGACTGCTGAACGGACCGGGGCGCGCGTCGCCGGACCGGTCCCACTGCCCACCCACATCCGGCGGTTCTGCGTCATTCGCGGACCCCACGTGGACAAGGACTCCCGGGAACACTTTGAGATCAGAACGCACAAACGTCTCATCGACATCCTGGAGCCCACTTCAAAGACCATCGACTCGYTGACCAGGCTGAACCTGCCGGCGGGCGTCGATATCTCGATAAAGCTCTAATAGATAGGAAAGGCTKCTAAAAATGCTCCAGGGATTCCTTGGAAAAAAGATAGGGATGACTCAGATCTTCCGTGAAGACGGAATAGTAGTTCCCGTTACCGTGGTCGAGGCCGGCCCTTGCGTCGTCACCCAGGTGAAGACCAAGGAGACCGACGGATACGACGCGGTCCAAYTGGGATTCGGCGAGGTAAAACGCCGGAATAAGCCGTTGAGCGGCCACCTGAAAAACAGCCGTCTCAGCCGGTACCTCCGCGAGGTTTCCGCCGACGACACCAGCGAATTCGAAGTAGGCCAGACCATCGCCGTGGACATCTTTGAGGCCGGTGAAAAGGTCGACGTCATCGGCACCTCGAAGGGCCGCGGTTTCGCTGGCGTGATGAAACGCTGGAACTTCAAAGGCGGGCCCAGGACGCACGGTCAATCCGACCGGATGCGGGCTCCGGGCTCCATCGGCGGCGGCACCACCCCCGGAAGGGTCTACAAGGGCCTGAARATGGGCGGACACATGGGTAACCGCCGAATCACCGTCAAGGGCCTGGAGATAATCGAGATCGATACCGAGCGGAACCTGCTCATGATAAAGGGCGGAATCCCCGGTGCAACCAACAGCCTGGTCCAGATCCGGAGGGCCGGCGCCTAACAATAACGGCGTTATAGATAACAGATGCAAGTATCAGTAAAGAATCAAAGTGGTGACGCCCTAGATAGCATCGAACTGAACGATGCTGTCTTCAACGTTCCCATGAATCAGTCTTTGGTCCACCAGGCCATGGTCATCTACCAAGGCAACAAGCGCCACGGTACTCATGACACCAAGACCAGGGCCCAGGTTTCCGGCGGTGGCCGCAAGCCGTGGATCCAGAAGCATACGGGCCGCGCCCGCCAGGGAAGCACCAGATCCCCGCAATGGCGTCACGGCGGCGTTGTCTTCGGACCCCATCCTCGCAGCTACCGGGCCGCGTTGCCKAGGCGCATGAAGCGGCAGGCGCTGCGTTGCGTACTTTCGGATAAAGCCAGACAGGACCGATTGGTCTGCCTGGACTCAACCAGCACCATCGACGGCAAAACCAAGTCGATGATCCAACTGCTGCAGAACCTAACCGTCTCCGGGTCAGCCTTGGTGGTTACCAARGGCACCGACACCCAAGTGGTGTTGGCCGCCAGCAACCTGAAAAAGATCTGGACACTTCCGGTCGAACACCTAAACGCCCTGGAACTGCTGTCCCGGGACATGGTGATAATGACCGTTGAGGCGGCGCGCTGGGTGGAAGAATCCCTGGCGAACGAACYTCACGGACGGCGAGGCGCCAAATGGACCGCTTCCGCCACAGCAACTGAAGATGCACCGGCAGCCGAGGTTGTAGAAGTAGCTGAACCAGAGACTGCTGCCGAACCCGCTGCTGACGAAGCAGCCCCGACGCCTCGCCGCCGCCGCTCATCCGCTGCGACGACAGAGACCGAAACTCCCGATGCGGCAACTGAAACCCCGGCTGAAGAAGAGGCCCCCAAGCCCCGCCGCCGGRCCGCCGCCGCGACARCCGAAACTGAAACACCAGATGCCGCCGCCGCGACTTCGGCGGAGGAAGAAGCTCCCAAGCCGCGCACCCGCCGCCGCCGGACCGCTGCCAGTACGGCAGATGARCCAGCAGCCGAAGCGGACGTGGCGGAAACACCGGATGCTGAAACTCCGGAAGAGGAGGCTTAGATGGATATCCACCACGTACTCATCAAGCCCRCCATCACAGAGAAAAGCACCCTGTTACAGGAATCGGGCAAATATACWTTCCACATAGCGCCTAGGGCCAACAAGGTGGAAGTCAAAGAGGCCGTAGAGAAGAACTTCGGCGTCACGGTTCTGGATGTGAACATCACCAAACTCCGTGGCAAGCAGAAGCGCTATGGTCCCCGGATCAAGAAACGCCCTGACATTAAGAAAGCGGTCGTCACCCTAAAACAAGGTGACCGAATCAACCTGATCGAGGGGCTGTAGAGACCTCGCCATGCCATTAAAGAAACTAAATCCGATAACGCCGGGTACCCGGAACGCGGTGCRYGCYTCTTTCGARGAGATCACCGCTAMRAARCCGGARAAATCCCTGCTCGAAGCAAAGCAGAACCATGCCGGACGCAACAACCGGGGCCGCATCACCTCACGCTCCCGTGGCGGTGGGTCTCGGCGCATGTACCGCAAGATTGATTTCAAGCGGATCAAGGACGGCGTGCCGGGCCGGGTAAAATCCATCGAATACGACCCGAACCGGACCACTCGTATCGCCCTGATCTACTATGTCGACGGTGAGAAGAGTTACATCTTGGCGCCCCACGGTCTGGAAGTAGGCTCCTTTGTACAGTCCGGACCTGATGCCGAGATAAAGTTGGGCAACTGCTTGCCSCTGACCAACATCCCCACGGGAACGGTTGTCCACAACCTGGAGTTAACTCCGGGACGGGGCGGCCAGATCGTCCGGGGGGCCGGGACCGGCGCCCAAGTATTGTCCCGGGAAGGCGAGTACGTCTTGATGCGTCTGCCATCCGGCGAGATGCGGCGGGTGCTGCTTCGCTGCCGGGCCAGCGTTGGGCAACTGTCCAACCCCGACCATAAGAATGAAAGCCTGGGCAAGGCGGGAGCATCCCGTCACCGGGGACGCCGCCCCCATGTCCGAGGCGTWGCCAAAAACCCGGTGGACCATCCCCACGGCGGTGGCGAGGGACGTTCTCCCATCGGCATGCCGGGTCCCAAAACACCCTGGGGCAAACCCACGTTGGGTTACAAGACACGACGCAAGAAGAAGGCGTCCAGCAAATTTATCATGCGCAGGACCAGGAGACGCTAGGATGTCCCGATCGATAAAAAAGGGACCGTACGTACATCCCAAACTGATGAAACACGTGGAAGCCGTGCAACGCTCCGGAGCCAATACGGTCATCCGGACCTGGGCGCGCGCCTCCATGATCATGCCCGAAATGGTCGGGCTGACCATCGGGGTGCACGACGGCCGCCGGCATGTGCCGGTATTTATAACTGAGAACATGGTGGGCCACCGGCTGGGGGAGTTCTCTCCCACCAGGACCTACCGTGGACATATATCAAGGTCCGAACGGACCAGCCGGGTGAGGTAACCGATTGCCGCCGGTAAGAGCATTAGCCAAATCWCTGRGCGCCTCCCAAAAGAGGCTCAAGCCCATCTTGGACCTGGTCAGAGGCAGGCGCGTCGATGACGCCCTGGTCCAGTTGAGTCTGCTGCCTTCCCCATGGGCCAAGACCGTGGCGAAAGTGGTGGCTTCAGCAGCCGCCAACGCTGAGAACAATATGTTGATGAACCGGGACAATCTCCGGATCATTCATATCTCCGCGGACAACGCAAAGTCGCTGAAACGGTTCCGGCCACGGGCTAGGGGCCGCATCGGCAAGATAATCAAGCGCTCCAGCCACGTAATGGTGGTTGTGGACGAAGACGAGGATAGGAGCTAGGCATGGGGCATAAGACCCACCCTTACGGGTTCCGTCTGGGCATCATCAAGGACTGGAAAGCGCATTGGTACGCGCCCAACAGCACGTCCTACCGTAACCTGGTKACCCAGGACCTGCGTCTGCGCGAAAGCATCAAGAACGAATACAAAGCTTTCTCCGACGCCGGAATCGCCAAGGTCGAGATCGACCGSGGCGCCCAAGACAGCGTCATCAATATCCACTCAGCGCGTCCGGGAATCTTGATCGGCCGGGATGGCGAGCGTGTAAAGAACCTGCGCGCCAAGCTTGAGRCCATCACCGAGAGCCGGATACAACTGAATATCATCGAGATCGAGCAGCCCGAGACCAACGCCTATCTGGTGTCCCGGAACGTGGCTGACCAATTGGAGCGCCGGGTAGCGTACCGCCGGGCCATGCGCCAGGCCGCCCAAAGGTGCATGCAGGCTGGGGCTCAAGGKATCAAGATCATCATCAAGGGACGCATCACCGGCTCTGAGATAGCCCGGGTGGAAAAATTGATGATCGGCCGAGTGCCTCTGCATACCTTGCGKGCCGATATCGATTACTCCCTGGCGGAGGCGCACACCGTCATGGGACAAGTCGGCGTCAAGACCTGGGTCTATCACGGCGATGTCCTGCCTCCCCAACCGGAAGAGGTTGAGGAAGAACTGGAAAATATCGAAGTCACTGTTCAGGCCGAAGAAATCGAGGAMGCCCTCGAGGCCGTCRAYYTGGAAAACCCCGAATAGGGGCCGGACTAGGAGCCATTCATGCTGCAGCCCAAGCGAACGAAATTCAGGAAACATTTCCGTGGGAAGATGCGGGGAAACGCGACCACGGGTAGTTCGGTTTCCTTTGGAGAGATCGGTCTAAAGGCGATGGAAGCCTCATGGATCACCGCCCGGCAGATCGAGGCCGCCCGCGTGGCTGTAACGCGCCACCTGAAGCGTGGCGGACAGGTTTGGGTCCGGGTCTTCCCTGATAAGTCGGTCAGCAAGAAACCTGCTGAAACCCGGATGGGTGGAGGCAAGGCCGCAGTGGACTATTGGGTAGCCGTGGTAAAGCCGGGTAAGATTCTATTCGAAGTGGCCGGCGTGCCCCATGACGAGGCGGTCCAAGCCCTGCGTTTGGCGTCCCGGAAACTTCCGATCCCGACTAAGACAGTTGTTAGAGACAGGTTGGCCGCCGCCGTGGCCAACGGCTTGGTATAGATAAGATGCGCGTTCACGAGATAAGAGAACTAAACAACGATCAGTTGTATGAGGAGCTGGTCAAGGCTGGGAGGGAGCTGATGAACCTTAGGTTCAGTGCGGCGACCAATCAGTTGACCAACTCCAACGAGCCCCATTCTGTGAAAAAGACCATCGCCAGGCTCCGGACAGTGATCAGAGAAMGGCARATTCAGGAGGCTGGTTAGTGGCAAGATCCATGCGCAAGGTCCGAGTCGGCGCTGTCGTCCGGACCAATCAGGACAAGACCGCCATCGTGGAAATGGTTTGGAAGCAGCGTCACCGGTTGTACCGGAAGCAGGTGCGCCGTATAGCCCGCTTCTACGTGCATGACCCGGAGAACAAATGCCGCTTGGGCGATACGGTCCGTATCGAAGAGACCAGACGCATATCTAAGAACAAACACTGGCGTCTCATGGAGATTCTGGAGCGCAAACAGATCGCTGAGGTCCGTCCCATCGATGTGGAGACCGATGTCAGTCWGGAATTGACACAGCCTCGCATCCTGGCCGCGGAAGCCAGAGCGGAAGCCGCGGCATCTGAAGCTGTCGAAGAAGAACCCGAGGMMGWKGMMNNNGAAGAACCKGWSGMSGAASMSGAASCCGADGAAGAGGHVGCCGAAGAACCTGAMGAGGAACCCGAAGCCGCTGAGGAAGAATCCGAACCGGAAGAAGAGGCTACCGAAGAAGAGCCAGAACCTGCTGAAGATGAAGCTGAAATCGAAGCAGARCCTGAAGCTGACGAACCCGAAGACGACGATGCTGACGCAGAAAACGACTCCGATTCCGCAGAGCCGGACGAACAGGAAGACAAGGAATGATTCAAACCTATACCAGGCTGAGGGTGGCTGACAACAGCGGGGCGAAAGTGATTCGCCTAATCAACATCCCCGGCAGCGGCAAACGAAAATACGCCCACGTTGGCGACATAGTGGTCTGCAACGTGAGAGAAGCCGCGCCCAACTCGCCGGTCCGCAAGGGCGAGATCGTACGGGCGGTGGTGATTCGCCAGGCCCAGGCCCGGCGCCGTCCTGACGGCACSTACATCAAATTTGACGACAACGCGGCCGTGCTTATCGGGGACGACCAGCTTCCCACGGGCACCCGCATCTTTGGCCCGGTGGCACGTGAGCTGAGGGACAAAGGCTTCATGCGAATCGTCTCCCTTGCGCCAGAGGTGGTCTGATGCGTATCCGTACTGGAGACAACGTCTTGGTGATCGCCGGAAAGGAAAAGGGCAAGACCGGCCGGGTGGAACGGCAGGTATCCGGTCAAGACCGGGTTGTCGTCGAGGGTGTAAACTTGGTTACCCGCCACATGAAGGCCCGGCCCGGCGTAACGCAAGGTGGAAAGATTCAGAARGAAGCTCCCATCCACGTGTCAAACGTGGTGTTGATCTGTAATAAATGTAACGAGCCGACCAAGCCCAAGACCACGTTCTTGGACACGGGCGTCAGGGTCCGCAGTTGCACAAAATGCCAGGAAGTAATCGACGATGCTCGATGACGAAAGACAACAACCYGAARAWATAGAGGACTCGGAGGACDCGGTCGCCGAGGCGGCTGADGTCGTCNGADTCCGAAGATTCYGCMGMYKMWGMMKSCRRHGAAGRNNSSRRNGAABNNCVAGNRAASVNCDMGVMRSMNNCVMSRNNRNNSCVSCRSCRNGMANGCGSCGKNGRACGCGGSGSCAGATCAGGCGARGCCGCCGTACTCGAGCCTCCGACGGAACCTCCGCCCCCGCCTCGTCTTTACGCGCAGTTTAAAAACGAAATCATCCCTGCCATGGTGCGGGAATTCAACTACGCCAGCCCGATGCAAGTTCCGCGGCTCCAGAAGATCGTGCTGAACATCGGCCTAGGTGAGGCTTTGACCAATGGACGCGCCATGGAGGCCGCCACGCGTGACCTCTCGGTGATCAGTGGTCAGAAGCCGATCGTTACCCTGGCACGAAAMTCCATCGCGAATTTCAAAGTCAGGGAAGGCAACCCCATCGGGACAGCGGTTACCCTTCGCGGCGCTAGGATGTACCATTTCCTGGACCGCTTGGTGAACACCGCTCTGCCCCGTATCCGGGACTTCCGCGGCCTCGCCAGGCGCGGGCTAGACGGACGCGGCAATTACACCATCGGTATCCGGGAGCAGATCATCTTTCCGGAGATCGATTACAATCAGATAGACAAGATCCGTGGTCTGCAGGTAACCATCGCAACCACGGCTAAGAACGACAGGGAGGCCATCCGCCTCCTGGAACTCTACGGTATGCCCTTTATTAAAGATACGGTCGAGGCCTAAGGGAGGCGTCGTTGGCAAAGACATCAACAGTCCAGAGATGGCTRAAAAAGTCCAAATTTCCGGGGCGGGARTATAACCGGTGTAACCGTTGCTTTAGGGCGCGGGCYTACATCAGGCATACYGGRCTTTGCCGAATCTGTTTCCGGCAATTGGCGCTAGCCGGGGAATTACCCGGAGTRCGCAAGGCTAGTTTGTAGCCGGACGCTCCGAACAACGGACCGATCGAAACAAGATCAAAACACTTAAATCTAGGCGGAGACGGGAGATAGACCAGAAATGCCGGTAACTGATCCATTGGCAGACATGTTGACTAGGATTCGTAACGCCATACAGGTGCGGCACGATTCTGTCAGTCTCCCGCACTCCAAATTAAAGCTGGCCGTGGCCAAGATCCTCAAAGAAGAGGGCTTCATCCGGGACTTCGACATGCCCCGGGGACAGSAGCATCCGACCATTCGGATTCACCTCACCTACCGTGAGGGGAAACAATCGGCCATCGTGGGCCTCAAGCGTGTCAGCAAGCCAGGGCTGAGAGTCTACGTAGGCAAGGGCGAGATACCCAGGGTCTACGGTGGGATCGGCCTGGCCATCCTATCCACCTCCAAGGGCGTCATGGCCGGGCGGAAAGCCTGGCGTGCGGGCGTTGGCGGCGAACTACTCTGTTTTGTCTGGTGATTCGGCTGTGAACGAGAAAAAACAAGAAAAGACCCTCTCCCGTATCGGCCGGAAGCCTATACCTCTGCCCAGCGGAGTCCAGGTGGAAGTCCTGTACGGTGGAGTCAWGGTCACCGGGCCTAAGGGCACCCTCGAGCAGAAGTACCACCCCGAAGTCGTGGTCAAAGTTGGCGATGGGGAAGTATTGGTGGAGCGTCAGTCTGACAAAAAATTCCACCACGCGCTGCATGGCCTCACCCGAAGCCTGATCGCCAATGCCGTAACCGGCGTATCCGAAGGCTTCACCCGTACTCTGGAGATCATGGGTGTTGGCTATAGGGTCGCGGAGGCTGGTAGCGGAATCACCCTTAGTGTTGGCTACAGCCACACCGTGGAAATTCAGCCGGAAGAAGGCGTGACCGTGGAAGTGGARGGGAACAATAGGGTCCACGTCCGTGGGATCGATAARCAGAAAGTCGGCCAGTTGGCGGCCCGGATCAGAAGGGTCCGGCCACCCAACGCCTACAAAGAAAAGGGCATCAGGTACTCCGACGAAGTACTTCACTTTAAACCTGGGAAGGCGGCCGCCAGAAAGGCCTAAYGGTCTGCTGGAACGCCCGAGTAAAACGACTATAAATCATGCCTAAAGATAAGAACGCAAAACGACTGAGAAAAGTACGGCATATCAGGCTCCGGAACAAGGTCTCCGGGACGCCTGAAAGGCCTAGGCTCGCCGTGTTTCGCAGCCTTCGCCATATCTACGCTCAAGTGATTGACGACACAACCGGCCATACCCTGGCCGCGGCCTCCAGYGCCGAGGTGATCAAAGACGCCGGTGGTCCAATCACACCCAAGATCGACGCATCAACCGCAGTAGGCAAGATGGTGGCTGAGAGAGCCATAGCTGAAGGCATCACACAGGTGGTGTTCGACCGCGGTGGATGTAAATTTCACGGCAGAGTCAAGGCCCTGGCAGAAGCCACCCGCGAAGCCGGCCTAAAGTTTTAATCGCAGGTCCAACTYACCGCAGAGACTGGGAGGTCTAGCCCGCATATGGCTCAAGCCCCTAACAGGTTCTTCAATGATCGAGACCGCGGCCGAGGCCGTGAAGAAGACACCGGAGGTTTTTCCGAGAGAGTMGTCTACACCCGCCGTATCGCCAAGGTAGTTAAGGGAGGCCGCCGCCTTCGTTTCAACGCGTTGGTAGTGGTGGGAGACGGACAGGGCGAAGTGGGCGTTGGCCTAGGAAAAGCTCTGGTGATTCCAGACGCGGTGAGAAAAGGCAACGCGGTTGCCCGGCGCGATACTGTAAANATCCCATTACGCGGCAACACGATTCCTCAGAAGATCACGGTTAAGAAAGGCGCGACTATCGTGATGATCAAGCCGGCCCGCGAGGGTACCGGAGTCATCGCCGCCGGCGCCATGCGAGCCATCCTGGAATTGGGCGGCGTGAAAGACGTTGTCGGAAAATCTCTGGGTTCCAGAAACCCCATAAACATCACGTACGCCACCATGGAAGCCCTGCGGCAGCTGCGTGACCCAGATATCGAACTGGCCCGCCGGCTGGGACGCCCGCTTCCTTCCGAGGCCAAAAAAGTTGAGACTGTCCCGGTTGGGGAAAAYCCCGAMCCGGCCCAACCGTCTTCAACCCAACTCGAATCCAGCGCCGCCATCGAAACGATGATGAGTCAAAGGCCTGGCGAAACCCTTGAGGGAGCATAAAGACCTGACTMCCTAAACGGATAAACGGTCGACATATTATGGCGGAAATCAAGATTACCTGGACCAAAAGCACYATCGGACGTACGCAGAATCAGCGGCGGATCATCGCGTCCTTGGGACTGCACCGCTTGCACCATACCGTGGTCCATCAGGACTCCCCGACCATCCGCGGGATGGTCAACAAGGTTAGCCACCTCGTCAAGGTGGAAGTGGCCTAGAACTCAGCCTCTGATTCACTGGCGAGCCCGGCCCAACCCAGATAAAAGGGCCAATTATCAGCTAAACCGGCATTATGGCAACCGCTAAACCATTTACCCGYGGCTGTGATGYATCTAAAATCATACTAGACAGCGTAAGTACGCAATGAGGCCCGCCCCATGATGGAACATCAAGTGGCCCCCCCCAAGGGAGCCAGAAAAAATAGAAAACGGGTCGGACGCGGCGACGCGGCAGGCCAGGGAAGCACCGCCGGCCGGGGCAACAAAGGGCAAAAGTCCCGTTCCGGAGGCGGCCCGCCCGTGTGGTTTGAGGGCGGTCAGYTGCCTTTGATCAAGGGACTGCCCATGAAGCGGGGCTTCCATAACCGTTTCAAGACCTACTACTCGCTGATCAAGATCGAGACTCTGGAGAGCTTCGACGAAGGTGAGCGCATCACCCCGGAGCTTCTTCTGGAGAAGGGCTACCTCAGAAACCTCAATCAGCCGGTGAAGATCGTCGGCGATGGCGAGATCAGTAAAGCTCTGACTGTGGTGGCTGCGAAGTTCACCCAGTCGGCTAAACAGAAGATCGAAGCGGCAAAAGGCACAGCGGAGGAGATCGCGGCGTAATGATGAACGCCGAGGGCCAGGCAGGCAAACTCCCTAAGCTGATTCAGGCGGCGGTTGACGCCTTTAGCCTACCTGATCTGCGGGCCAAGATTCTCTTTACCCTGGCCATACTGGCCCTGTACCGGTTCATTGCCCACATCCCTCTTCCGGGGATCGACCAGGTACAACTGGACAACCTCTTCCGGAATAACGAACTCCTTGGCTTCTTGGACCTGTTCAGCGGCGGCGCACTCAGCCGAATGAGCATCGTGGCCTTGGGAGTTTTCCCTTATATCACCTCGTCCATCATCATCCAGTTGCTTACCCCAGTCATCCCCATGCTTCAGGAGATGTCTCGTGAGGGAGAGTCCGGCCGAGCGAAGATAAACCGGTTGACCCACTACATCACCATCCCCATCGCCTTTGCTCAGGGGTATGGGCARCTCGTCCTCTTAGAACAGAGCAACGTCATAGCCGATGTGGGATTCTCCGGAGATGCATTACTACCCACCATCGCGGCGCTGGTTTCCATCGCCGCCGGGACCATGTTCTTGGTCTGGCTGGGTGAAATGATCACCGAAAGAGGCATCGGAAACGGTATCTCTTTGATYATTTTCGCYGGTATCGTYGCCGGGTTCCCCAGGCTGYTGWCCCAAGGCTTTTTGGACCGGGACAACGTACTCGGCATCGGCTTCTTCGCTTTGATCGGTGTGCTGATCATAGCCTGCATCGTGTTGTTCAATGAGGCCCACCGCCGCATCCCCGTGCAGTATGGCCGCAGTATYTTCCGGGGTGGRAGGATGTTCCGCCAAAGCGGTGCAACCTATCTACCGCTGCGCATAAATTCGGCCGGTATGATCCCGTTGATATTCGCATTCTCCATCGTGATTCTGCCCGGAACGATCGCGACGTACTTCGCCACCAGCGAGACCTGGGTGGGCGACGTGGCCAACTTCTTTGCCGACCTGCTGAYGCCCWCTTCGCCCATCTATTGGATCATGGTGTTCGTRTTGGTCGTGATCTTCACCTTCTTCTATACGTTGGTGGTTTTCAACCAGCAGCAACTGGCCGAGAACCTCCAAAAGAACGGCGGRTTCGTGCTGGGCATCCGGCCCGGAAAACCGACRCAGGACTACCTAAACCGGGTGATCGTGCGTATCACGTTGGGTGGGGCCTTATTCCTAGGCACCATCGCCATCATGCCTTATATCGCGTCGCTCATCACCGACGTGCAGGCCATATCCCTAAGCAGCACCAGTCTATTGATCATGGTAGGTGTCGGCCTGGATACCTTGCGCCAACTTGAGGCGCAGTTGATGATGCGCAATTATGAAGGGTTCCTGAGATAACATGGCCCAGGGTCTGCGGTTGGTTTTATTCGGCCCTCCTGGGGCCGGAAAGGGTACTCAGGCGCAATTGCTGCAGGAACATTTCGACCTAACCCATATCAGTTCCGGCGACTTATTCCGGCGCCACGTGGGGAAGAGAACGCCCTTGGGCTTACGCGCCAATGAATACATGAATAAAGGGGAACTGGTCCCCGATGAAGTGACCATCGACATCGTCTTGGACAAGATTATGTCCATCCCGGATGATGACGGTTTCATTCTGGATGGCTTCCCCAGGAACCCAAATCAGGCACAAGAATTAGAGAMGAAACTGGCCGCTGAATCCCGCAACCTCGATAAAGTGGTCCACATAGACGTTTCCGAACCAGAGCTGCTTCGCCGTCTCGGAGGCCGGTACATCTGCCGCGACTGCCAATCTCCGCACGCGATAGGCGCCGGCGAGGACGCAAGCGCCAGGACGTGCGACCGATGCGGCGGAGAACTGTACCAGCGTGACGATGACGCCCCCGAGGCGGTTAAGAAGCGGATCCAGGTCTACAATGACGAGACCATGCCTGTGCTTGGGTTCTACCGAGARCGCGGCGTGTTGGTGGAAATTTCAGGCGACAACACCGTTGACGAGGTAAACAAGCGGGTCATGGCGGCCTTGGAGGCCTAGGTGAGGTTGAAAACTCTGACGATAATCGTCACCCGTGGATACCAACTGGGTTCCCAAGATAAAGATTCAGGAGTAGAATACTCAASGTGAATCGCGGCMAAAAATCAAAGACCGCTTCTAACTCGCCGACCACCTACTCTGGGGGGATCACGATCAAGTCACCTCAAGAGTTGGACTCTATGCGTCGTGCGGGGAAGATTGTCGGTGACGTTATAGACTTGCTSAGGGCTGCGGTGGCCCCCGGAATGACCACCCTGGACCTGGACAAGATCGCATACAAAGAGATTACCCGGCAGGGGGCCAAACCCACTTTCATGGGTTATCAAGGGTTCCCAGCCAGCATCTGTACGTCGGTGAATGAAGAGATCGTCCACGGCATACCCGGTAAACGGGTCCTGCTGGAGGGCGATATCGTCAAAGTCGATGTGGGCGCCACCATCRAAGGATTCATCGGAGACGCGGCAGTTTCCCTGCCTGTTGGCGATGTAACGCCTGAGGCGACCGCCTTGATGGATGACACTCGGATAAGYTTGGAAAAGGGCATCAATGCGGCCCAGCCAGGTGCGCGGGTCGGAGACATAGGCGCCGCGGTGCAGGCCTACGGCGAGAGCCGGGGCTATGGCGTAGTTAGGGAGTTCGTRGGACACGGCGTAGGCCGGTTCCTACATGAGGACCCCCAGGTGCCCAACTACGGRCAGGCGGGCTTAGGCCCGTTGCTCCGGGTTGGGATGTGCATCGCCATCGAGCCCATGTTCAATCTGGGCGATTGGCACACGAAGATATTGGATGACGAGTGGACCGTGATCACAGCCGATGGCAAACTCTCGGCGCATTTCGAGCATTCGATAGCCATAACCGAGGACGGACCGGAGATTCTGACCGTTCACGGATAGAAAGGCGAGATACGGGCCGATGGCCCAACCGTCCGAACCTGGGATAAGACCCGGAGAGGACGGAAATCCGCACGTAAAGAGGGTTTATGGCGAAGAAACAAGCGATCGAGGTCGAGGCCAGCGTAAAAGAGGCCYTGCCCAATGGAATGTTCCGGGTGGAACTGCCCAATGACCACGAGGTATTGGCCCACGTTTCCGGAAAGATCAGGATGCACTTCATCCGGGTGTTGCCCGGTGACCGGGTGTTGGTGGAGCTCTCTCCATACGACTTGACCCGGGGCCGGATCACCTACCGATTCAAGTAGCCCGTTCCATCAGATCGAGCCAAAAAACCAAAGGGCATTAATTATGAAAGTATCAGCATCGGTTAAACCCAGGTGCAACAACTGCCGTGTCATCAAGCGCAAAGGCGTGGTCAGAATCATCTGCTCCAACGCCAGRCATTCCCAGCGGCAGGGCTAAGGCAAGCACAACGATCAGGCAAAGCAATATTCGACAATCGGCGAATCTAAAGGAGGCCCGGAGTGGTYCGTATCGCTGGAGTAGACGTTCCCGACCGAAAGAGGGCTCACGTGGCCCTTAGAAGCATCTATGGCATCGGTTCGAAGATCGCGGAAGAGATCTTGATCAAGGCCGATCTTGATCCGGTTATRCCCCCAAGGATGAACGAGCTCACCGAAGAGCAGATAGACCGAATCAGGGAACTGGTGGACCGGGACTACATCTCAGAGGGTGACCTGCGCCGGGAAGTCAGCCAGAACATTCGCCGTCTGATAGATATCGGCTCCTACCGTGGCAGCCGCCACCGCAGGAACCTGCCCGTTGCGGGCCAGCGCACCAAGACCAACGCCCGCACTCGCAAGGGCCCCCGCCGCACCGTTGCTGGCCGCGGCAGGCGCACCGGCGGCAAGAAGTAAGCATTTAAGGCTGAGTGAGAATAACTTATGGCTAGACCAAGGACCAGACGCCGCGAGCGCCGCACGGTGCCCCAAGGGCGGGCGTACATCTACTCCACGTTCAACAATACGCTGGTGAGCCTCACCGACCCTCAGGGCAACGTGATCGCCACCGCCAGCGCCGGAACGGTGGGTTTCAAGGGCTCCCGTAAGGGAACAGCCTTCGCCGCCCAACGAGCCGCCGAACAGGCCGCCCGCAAGGGCATGGACCAAGGCCTCCGCCAGATCGACGTGTTGATCAAGGGCCCCGGGGCCGGACGGGAGGCCGCCATTCGGTCGCTTCAGGGCGCAGGCCTATTTGTGACCAGTATCCGGGACGTGACTCCCATCCCCCACAACGGGTGCCGCCCGCCAAAACGAAGGAGAGTGTAACTCCAATCCCATGGGAAGATATACAGGACCATCCTGCCGACTCTGCCGGCGGTCCGGCGAAAAGTTATTCCTGAAGGGCGACAAGTGTTTCACGCCCCGTTGCGCCTTTGAGAAGCGCCGCAACCCGCCCGGCGACGTGTCCCGCCGCCGCAGACGGCCCACGGACTACGCCGTTCACTTGCGTGAGAAACAGAAGGCCAAGTAYATCTATGGCGTGATGGAAGGCCAATTCCGCCGCTATATGACCGACGCGTTCAATACACCGGGAGTAACCGGCATGAACCTGCTTCGGACACTGGAGCGCCGTCTGGATAACGTAGTTTTCCAATTGGGCTTCTCAGACTCCAGGAAACARGGCCGGCAGATCGTTCTCCACGGCCATTTCCGGGTCAATGGAACGAAGACTGATATCCCTTCTTACCAGGTCAAACCCGGAGACGTGGTCTCCTGGAAAGAAAGCATCAAAGGCACCGACTTTTACGCCGGACGCATAGAAGGAGTTCCCAAGCGGCCCGTGCCGGCTTGGCTCAGTCTGGACTCTGGCGACATGGTCGGGACCGTCGTATCGTTGCCTGCGGACGAAGACCTACAGGCGATAGTGGATTCAAGGCTAATAGTAGAGTTTTACTCGAGGTAGATCGTCCATGCTGGACACCCTAATCCTAACTCCGGGTTCGCCGGAAGCCGGTACAGAGATCATAAAACCCGAGRTTCGGGTCATCGAATCAGAAGACACCTACGGGAAGGTGGCTGTTGAGCCGCTGCCCCGGGGGTTCGGTCTGACGATCGGCAATCCTCTTCGGAGGATATTGCTCAGTTCCACCAATGGCAGCGCTGTCACTTGGGTCAAGATAGAAGAWGTGGTCCACGAGTACACGGCCGTGCCAGGTGTCAAAGAAGAGGTGATGGAACTYCTYCTCAATGTTAAGCGGATCCGGATCCGGTCCCAATCGGACCGCGCCGGAAAGATGCGCCTTGATGTTCAAGGCGAGGGCCGTGTCTGCGCCGGTGATATCGCGACCTCCAGCGACTTTGAGATCGTGAACCCGGAACTCCACCTGGCGACCCTGGACTCGGATGACGCCCATCTGTCCATCGAGTTCAATGTCGAGCAAGGGGTGGGCTACCGGCCTGCGGTACAGAACGACGGAACAGCGAACCCGCCAGTGGGTGTTCTACCGGTGGACGCGGTGTTCAGCCCGGTGCGGAAGGTCAACTATAACGTTGAACGCACCAGGGTCGGCCAAGTAACCGACTACGAACGTTTGGTGATGGAAGTCTGGACTGACGGCACGATCAAAGCTGTCGAAGCGATCCAACAGGCTGCGGAAAATCTGGTTAACCATTTCTTCCTGTTCACCAACCTGAACCGGGTGATTGACGAAGGGCTAGAACGGGTCCCATTGGTTGTCTCTCCGGAGATYTACCAGACCCCCATAGAAAAGCTGGAACTGTCTCCTCGCACGCTGAATTGCTTGAAGCGCTCCCACATTTCCAAAGTGGGTGAAGTTTTGGAGATGTCCGACGACGAGCTCCTTAAGATACGGAATTTTGGCGATAAATCTCTGGCCGAACTGAAAGAGAAACTCGCTGAACATGGCGTAACAGACCTTCCGGACCCCGCTGAAGCGGCCGTCCCCGACATCGCRCCTTACGACCTGGGCGAACTGATGGGTGATGAACGAGAGGACGCCGACYTGCCTTCCGAAGCTCCCGGCATGTCCATAGATGGCACGGGAGATGCTCCTGSCGCTGACGATGGCGATACTGATACCGACCAAGCTGAGGATGAAGACTAACAATGGCCTCCCATCGAATCGCCGGCAGAAARCTTRGCAGGTACCGGGACCAACGCGTCGCTTTGCTGCGCGGTCTGGTCTCGGAACTCATAATCCACGAACGTATAACCACCACCCTGGCCAAAGCCAAAGAGACTCGGGTGATGGCAGAGAAACTGATCACCCACGGTAAGAAAGGTARCCTGCATCAYCGCCGGTTGGCCATGGCTCAGGTGCCCAACTCTAAGGTGGTCGCAAAAGTATTCGACGATGTCGCAGTCCGGTACGCCGAACGCGCCGGTGGTTACACCAGGGTAYTGAAACTGGGACCACGCAACGGAGACGCGGCGGAGATGGCGATCATCGAACTGGTCTAACCTTCCAGGTCTCAACACCTATTACGTAAGCCAGAGGTAATTCTTAAGATAGAGAAAGGCAGAATCCATAGCTCAGAAAGCGAGTCAGAGGGCGGGCAGCTTTGGCGGGCCGCCCTTTTGGTTGAATATCAGGGGACCGATTACTCYGGGTTCCAGCTTCAGGTCGGCCAGCCGACGATTCAAGGGGAGTTGGAGAAGGCCTTGGCCAAGTTCACGGGCCAACCGACTAGGATCAGAGGCGCCAGCCGCACCGATTCCGGGACCCACGCCAAGGGTCAAGTGGTCGATTTCCTCACCGCTACCCGGCATCCCCTGGAAAGATTCGTCCCCGCGCTGAACTTCCATCTCCCCAAGGACATCAACGTCCTTGAGGCCCATAGGGTCGACGACGAGTTCGACTCCCGAAGATGCGCACTGAGCCGGACCTACCGTTACAGCATATTAAACCGGCCCGCGCCGTCACCCTTGCGGAGGCACTCCCACTATTGGATCAGGGAGAATCTGGATGTCGAGATGATGTCGGAGGCAGCCCAGTTTTTGGTGGGAGTCCACGATTTCCGAGCATTGGCCGCAGGGCACCCTCAAGACCGCAGCGCGGTGAGGGAAGTGATGCGGTGGGAGGTCGAAAAGTCCGAAGACAACATAGTGATCGAATGTGAAGCCACCGGCTTCTTGAAACAACAGATCAGAAAAGCCAATGGAATTCTGACGGAGATAGGAAGGGGGAGATTCCCGGTTAACATGGTGACACAGGCCCTGGCGGGAGATGTAAGCGTGACTCCGCTGCTTCCTGCCCACGGGCTATGCCTAATTAGTGTAAAATATCCAAGTTCCGTAAAAATAGGACTCGGGAACACAGGAYCGGAATAACAAAGCATGAAAAGGACTAGCACATATTTCGCCAAACCCGGYGATACACCGRAACGGTGGCGGGTCATGGACGCCCAAGGCCAAGTCCTTGGCCGTCTGGCGCGGAACATCGCCATCGCCCTTCAGGGCAAAGACAAAACCACCTATTCAGCCCATGTCGCAGTGGGCGATTTCGTGGTGGTGACCAACGCGTCCGACTTGAAATTCACCGGCAAGAAGATGGAACAGAAGATGTATTACCGGCACAGCGGTTACGTGGGAAACCTCAAAACCTTCCGGCTCAGGGAGATGATGGAGTCCCGGCCGGAGCGTGTGCTGGAATTGGCGGTCAAGGGCATGTTGCCCAAGAACCACCAGGGCCGGCAGGCGCTGCGCCGCCTCAAGGTCTATAGAGGCCCTGACCATCCCCACGAAGCACAGGTCACCGGCCACCCGGCAACGAAAGCGCCAGTTCCGCAGGCTATAGAGGACGGAGGATAGACTTACCTTGGTACAAACTGAAACCAACCCGATCTATTATTACGGCACGGGTAAGCGGAAGACCTCCATCGCCAGAGTGCGGTTGTACCTCGACGACGGCGGACCCATCTTGGTCAACGGCAAGCCCATGGACGAGTACTTCAACTGGGCCCCGTGGCAGAAGACGATCAACGAAGCGTTCCGCGTAAGCGACACGGTCAACAAGTTCCGCGTTGTGGTTAAAATCGCGGGCGGCGGAGTGAACTCCCAAGCGCAAGCCATCCGGCACGGCATCGCCAGGGCATTGGTGGTCTTYGACCCCGAGCTCAAAGCCGGACTTCGCAGGGCTGGCTTGATCACTCGGGACGCCCGCATCAAAGAAAGCAAGAAATACGGTCTCAAGCGTGCCCGAAGGGCCCCTCAATACACCAAGCGGTAAAGACTGTCAAAGGATAGTAGCCAAAAGGCACCGGTTTTACCCGGTGCCTTTTGTATTGCTGACTGATTGTCATTCTGGTCCTTCCGCGGAAGGACCAGAATCTACCAAAGCCAATCTTTGCAGACCCTTCGCTTCACTCAGGGTGACATTAGGATGGAGTCATGGAGGGGACCCTCGYGCTGCTAAACCCCCAGGTACTCCATGGCTGCGTCCAGCAGCTTGGTCACYATCTCAGGAGTAGCGGCTTCTGCATAAACTCGCAGCAGGGGCTCGGTGCCGGAGAACCGCACGGCCAGCCAGCCGTCTTCCACATGGAACCTTCGCCCGTCGATAGTGTCCGTATCCAAGATTGGCACGCCGCCGATCTCAGTCAGGCCTGAGCGATTTAACGTCTCAAGGATCCTTTCCCGGTCCGCGGCTTGGAAGTTGATATCCCTGCGTTGGAAAGAATGGGGGCCTACTTTGTCGGTCAGCCGCTGCAGCAACTGGGTGGGAGTGTCTCCGGTGGTGGCCATGYATTCTAGGAAATAMAGTCCGCTGAGGATGCCGTCACGCTCTGGGATGTGCCCCCGGAAGGCGAACCCGCCGCTTTCTTCTCCGCCCATCAAACCGTCAACCTCGGTCATCTTGGGGCCGATATTCTTGAAGCCCACTCGCATCTCGTGGACATCGACCCCGTAGGCTTCGCCCAGCTTGTTCAAGGCGATGGACGACGTCACGCCTTTAACGATGGCGCCCCGTTGTTGTTTCTGCTCCAGCAGGTACTGGGCCAGGATGGAGAACGTGTCTAGGGTAGTAACGAACCGGCCCTGCTCATCGATGATTCCCACCCGGTCGGCATCGCCGTCCAGGGCTATTCCGATGGACGCGCCGTGGGCGGCGATGAGAGACGTGATCTCGGTCAGATTGTGGGCGATGGGTTCAGGCTGCTCCATTCCTGGAAAAGCCGGGTTACGGBTGCCGTGGAGCTCTCTGACGGTGGTCTTGCCGCCGGMCAGTAGCGCCGGCAGGTATCCGCCTCCGGCCCCGTACATGGAATCCACGACTACATCGAGCCCGGCGTCCTTGATGGCGTCCAGGTCCACCAGAGAGGCTATTCGCTCCATATACGGCCCCTGAGGCTCTAATTCCACGATCAGGCCGCKATCGCGGCCCTCAGTGGCGTTGTACGTGGGGGCAGTGGCGGCCTGAGARATGAATCCTTCCAGACGGTCGGTTATTTCTTGTGTGGCGCTGCCGGCGTACTCGGGTTTGAATTTGAACCCGTTCCATTGGCCAGGGTTGTGGCTGGCGGTGATGATTGCCGCGCCGCCTGCCTGAAGATGCAGGACGTTGTAGCTGATGACCGGCGTTGGGGCTGGCTTATCAGCTAGATAGACCTTGATCCCTTGGGTGGCGCACACGGCGGCCACGGTCTCGGCGAACTCGGGCGACAGGAACCGGGTGTCGTAGCCCACAACCAGCCCTTGCCCGGCGGTCCCAACATCTTTCAGGTGCAGGGAAAGCCCTTGGGCGCAGCGTGCCACGTTCTCGAAAGTGAAATCCTCGGCGATAAGTGCGCGCCAACCGTCTGTCCCGAATCTGATGTCCGTCAAACGCCGCTCCTTCTGCTGCTGGATGCCAMYAGCATATCTCAAGCCACCWAGATTGTAAGCAGTCCTACGAAGTCTCTCTTAAAAAGACCACGCCCACATAAGAYTGTCATTCTGATCCTTCCGGGGAAGGAGAAGAATCTACCAAGGCTCAATCTGGCAGGACCTTCGCTTCACCGCAGGTGGCAGATGCGGGTAGTTMGCCACAAGACTGTCATTCTGAGGCCGCAGCCGAAGAATCTTCCMAAGTTCAGCTTGGCAGACCCTTCGTTTCACTCAGGGCGACAGATGTGGAGGGGRYTTCGAGTCAGCGTACTAAANAAAANNNTGRGGCCTTTGGATCAAAATCCAAAGGCCCCACGCGCTGATAGTTGATTGCTAAAGACTACAGCCCGGCATCCTTGCGTAGGGCTTCCGCTTTGTCCGTGCGCTCCCAGGTCAGGTCGAGGTTTTCCCGGCCGAAGTGGCCGTAGGCAGCCGTGGCCTGGTAGATGGGCCGGCGCAGGTCCAGGTCCCGGATGATGGCCGCGGGACGCAGGTCGAAGTGCTTGGCCACCAGGGCGTGGATGGTGTCGCTATCGACCTTGTTGGTGTCGAAGGTCTCCACCGCCACGGAGATCGGGGTGGCCACGCCGATGGCGTAGGACACAAGTAACTCGCAGCGATCGGCCAGGCCGGCCGCAACGATGTTCTTGGCGACGTAGCGGGCCGCATAGGCCGCGGACCGGTCGACTTTCGTCGGGTCCTTGCCGGAGAAAGCGCCGCCACCGTGACGGGCGATGCCACCGTAGGTATCTACGAGAATCTTCCGGCCGGTCAGCCCGCTGTCGCCGGCGGGGCCGCCGATGACGAACCGTCCGCTGGGATTGACGTAGATCTTCGTGTTCTCATCCAGCAATTCTTCGGGGACGATGGCTTTGATGACGTGATCGATGATGTCCTTCTCGATCTGCTCGTTGGTGGCCTCAGGGGCGTGCTGGGTGCTGATAACCACGGTGTCGACCCTTGCAGCCACGCCGTTGCGATACTCAACGGTGACCTGGGACTTGCCGTCCGGCCTGAGGTAATCTAGGATTCCCTCTTTCCTGACCTTAGCCAGTTGCTCAACCAATTTCTGGGCAAGGCTGACGGTGAGGGGCATCAGTTCCGGGGTCTCGTTGCAGGCGAACCCGACCATCATTCCCTGGTCGCCGGCGCCGGTGGCCAACATGGCCTCTTCGGCTGCATCGCCGCGCTGTTCCAGGGCAGTGGTGACGCCTTTGCTGATGTCGCCGGACTGCTCCTGAATGGAGACGATCACGCCGCAACTCTTGGCGTCGATGCCATAGTCGGCGTTGGTGTAGCCGGCCCTGGTCAGCGTTTCGCGGACGATCTTCGGCACGTCCACGTAGGATGTAGTTGTGATCTCGCCCATGACGACGACCAGTCCGTTGGTGATGGCGGTCTCGCAGGCCACCCGGCCCATGGGGTCGTCCCTGAGGACGGCGTCCAGAACTCCATCGGAGATCTGGTCACAGATCTTGTCGGGGTGTCCCTCAGTCACCGACTCAGAGGTCAGCAGATACTTGGGGGACTCGTGGAAGAGCATTGGCATTGTTATTTCTCCTATCTAAGCCTGGAATTTCAGGCCAATATCCAGAATATTTTTGTGGTGGTTTAGGTCCCTTCTTGCCAGCTATCCTGGTACTTCCGTTGGGCGTCGGATAGCGTGTCGATACTGATGCCCATGGACTGGAGCTTCAGCCGGCCGATCTCCGCATCCATCACGGGTGGCACGACGTGTACGCCGATGTCGAGYTTGCCCTTGTTCTGATAGAGGTACTCCGCGGACAATGCTTGGTTTGCGAAGCTCATGTCCATCACCGCCGAGGGATGGCCCTCCGCGGCGGAGAGGTTGACCAGCCGGCCGTCGGCCAACAGATAGATCAGGCGTCCGTCTTTCATCGTGTATTCTTCGACGAAGGGCCGCAGCTCTCGGTTGGCAGTAGACATCTCTTTGAGTGCGTCGATGTCTATCTCGTCGTTGAAGTGTCCGCTGTTGGCGAGGATGGCGCCGCTGGACATGGCTTCGATGTGTTCTTTGCCGATGGCGTGCAGCCCGCCGGTGACGGTGATGAACACCTCACCCACCTTAGAGGCCTCGATCATCGGCATGACCTGGAAGCCGTCCATGACCGCTTCCAAGGCGCGGACCGGGTTGGTCTCACAGACGATGACGTGGGCGCCCATGCCATTGGCCCGGGAGGCGACGCCCCGGCCGCACCAACCGTAGCCAGAGATCACTGTGCGCCGGCCGGCCCACAGGATGTTGGTGGCCCTGGTGATGCCGTCCAGAGTGCTCTGCCCGGTGCCGTACCGGTTGTCGAAGAAGTGCTTGGTCTCGGCGTCGTTCACGGCGATAACCGGATACTTCAGTTGTCCGTCGGCGGACATGGCGGTCAGGCGAATCACGCCGGTGGTGGTCTCTTCGGTCCCGCCGATTATGTCACCTAGCAGGTCCGGATGCTTGGTGTGGAGGAGGGTGAGCAGGTCGGCGCCGTCGTCCATCGTCATYTGGGGTTTGGACTCTAGGGCCGCTTCCAGGTGCTCGTAGTAGGTTGCGTCGTTCTCGCCTTTGATGGCGTAGGTCGGTATACCGTACTCCTGGACCAAAGCCGCCGCGACATCGTCCTGGGTGCTGAGCGGGTTGCTGGCGCAGAGGACAACCTCCGCCCCGCTGTCCCGCAGCGCGATGGCCARGTTGGCCGTCTCACTGGTCACGTGCAGGCAGGCTGACAGCCGCACGCCGGCCAGGGGCTTCTCCTTGATGAAGCGGTCCCGGATGATTTTCATTACGGGCATTTCTCTTCCGGCCCATTCGATCTTGTTGACCCCGTTTTTCGCCAGGGACAGGTCTTTGACGTCCCCTTTGGTCTGTTGTGATGCCACCTTGTTCTCCTTAGTGTCAGGTATTGTTAATTAATGCTCTGGGAACTTGCATTTGATTGACTACTTAGTTTGTCTGGGGTTAGGCGTCTCCGCCGTAGGAAGTCGGATGGCCGCCAGCGATCCACGCCGGGGTGCCGTCTTCGATGTTAAATAGGTTCTCCGCCTGATAACCCATGGAAGCGGCCATCTCGCAGGCCAACCCGCTTCTGACGCCGGCGGCGCAGATGAATAGGACTTTCTTGTCGGTGGGAATGCGGTCCATGTTGTCGGTCAAGTCGTCCACCGGGATGTGGATGGCGCCTGCCACGTGTCCGGTGACCCACTCGTCGTCCCGGCGGACGTCGATCACGATGGTCCCATCTGGGTCAGCGGCCAACATGGACTGGCCTTCGGTCGAATCTACGCGGAAATAAGGCTCGCCTGGGTCTTGTCTAGGCATGATTATCCTCCTGGAACTCGCAGGTCCCTAGCTTAAATATCTTCCCGTTACTGGGGCAAGTTTTTGTTTCAGTTCCTCGGGTATTTGCTCTTTCTGAGTGATGATAGCGTCTCTAAGCGCGGATTCACAGGGGCAATCGCGTGCGCCGCCCAGGGTGGGAATGACCTGCCGCAGCAATGCCTTGGATGTGGCCACGTTCTTCATCAGGTTGGCGATGACCATCTCAACAGTGACCGATTCAGAAGTCTGATGCCAGCAGTCGTAGTCGGTGATCCAGGCCATGGTGGCGTAGCAGATCTCCGCTTCCCGGGCCAGTTTGGCCTCCGGAAGGGCGGTCATGCCGATTATGTCTGCTCCCCAGGAACGGTACATGAAGGACTCAGCTCTGGTGGAGAATGCGGGGCCCTCCATGACAACCATGGTCCCGCCCGAATGTACGTTGATGTCTAACGCTTGGGCAGCGTGGTTGACCAGCTGGCTGGTATGGGCGCAGAATGGGTCCGCCATTGCCACATGCACCACCAGGTCGGTATCGAAGAATGTGCTCTCCCGCAGTCTGGTGCGGTCGATCAACTGGCTTGGTATCACCAGGTCCAGCGGCGCGAATTCCTCTTTGAGGCTGCCCACGGCGCTCACGGAGATTATGCGCTCGACGCCCAATGACTTAAGGGCATAGATGTTGGCCCTGGCCGGAATGTGGGAAGGGTTGAAGCGGTGGCCCTTTCCGTGCCGAGGCAGGAACGCGACATTAACGCCGTCCAATTCTCCTACGACGATCGAGTCGCTGGGCTTCCCGAAGGGTGTGTCCACGTCCAYGGACAYAGCGCCGGTCATGCCGTCCATCTCGTAGAGACCGCTGCCGCCGATGACGGCGATGGTTGCTTGCTGCTTGGTGCTCATCGGCTAATTCCTCGCCGACCGGACTGCCAAGTCCAAGCTTTCTAGGAACGGCGGACGGGCGACGCCGGCCTCGGTGATGATGGCGGTCACGTAACGGGCGGGGGTGACGTCGAATCCCGGGTTCAGCGCCTCGACTCCTTCAGGAGCCACGGGSACGCCGCGGAATTCGGTAACCTCACGGGAGTCTCGCTGCTCGATCTCGATCTGGTCTCCGTCGCTCAGGCTCATGTCTACCGTGCTGGTCGGCGCGGCTACGTAGAACGGGATGCCGTTCTCTTTGGCCAGCACCGCCAGGGTATAGGTGCCGATCTTATTGGCGGTGTCGCCGTTGGCGGCGATGCGATCGGCGCCGGTTATCACACAGCCGATCTCGCCTTGGCGCATCAACATTCCGGCCGCTGAGTCCACCACTAGGGTCGACGGTATTCCGAGTTTCTTGAACTCCCAAGCGGTTAGCCGGGCGCCTTGGAGGAATGGGCGGGTCTCGGTGTTAAAGACCTTGAAACGCTTGCCGTCTTCCCATCCGGCCCTGATCACGCCCACCGCCGTGCCGTAAGCGGCTGTCGCCAGCGCGCCGGCATTGCAGTGGGTCAGGACCGAGCCGCCGTCGGGCATCAGCTCGATTCCGTGGCTGCCCATGCGGCGGTTGATCGCTTCGTCTTCTTTCTCGATGGAGATGGCTTCTTCAACCAGCCGGTCTTTGATCGTGGAGGTATCGGGTTCGGACCGGGCGATCGCAATCATGCGGTCGACGGCCCACATCAGGTTCACGGCGGTGGGCCTGGCGGCTTTGATCTCCACGCCGGCCGATTCCAATCGTTCCATGAACGCGTTCTTGTCGGAGATATCCAGGTCCCGGGCCGCCATGGCGACGGCGTAAGCGGCGGTAACGCCGATGGCCGGCGCACCGCGAACACGCATCGTCTTGATGGCGTCAACGGCGTCCAGATACCCRTGCGCCTCCACGAACACTTCTTCGGACGGTAGGCGGGTCTGGTCAAGCAGCCTGAGTGTGCCATTGGYCCACTCGATGGGTCGGATCTCGTTCACCGGATATGCTCCCTGGGGTTTAGMCTGGAGTTTAAATCGAAGCGCCTCGCCAGGATTCAWTAGGTCTCAAACATTAAAAAAGCCTCTCKATAGAGAAGCTCACAGTTTCACTGAGNCCCCCTCATCTTTCGCCTGACGATCTGAGCGCCAAACGCCGGAATTAGCACCGTATCCGCGTCCGTAYCAACGGACTAGGACCGGTTGCTAGGCTTCATCGGGCCGTCCCCTCTGCCGTTCTGGATAAGGGTTTTTGGGTCGCTTTTCGATTTTTAAGCGTGCCTTTGGAATCGTGTAAATGTTACTAAGRGGCTGTCACCCTGTCAAGAAGAGCCGCTCTCAWCAGGCCTTTGCTGTYTAGGCGTAATCCACGCTCAATCTCAGTTGACARCAGCTTCGGAACGCCAACATAATACCCGCTACATTACGAATATCCATCAACCTGATAACGGATTCGATGACCGCACCTAAAATACCACTGCCAGGCGAGGACCTCGGTCTGTTCACAGACCTCTACGAGTTGACCATGTCCCAGGCGTTYTTTCGCCAGGGRATGTCGGCCACCGCCACTTTCAGCCTCTTCACTCGCACGTACCCGCCCAACCGCGCCTATTTCGTCTCCGCCGGSCTGGAAGATGTGTTGGAYTATCTCTCCAACCTGAACTTTAGCGGCCGGGCCATAGACTATCTGCGAGCCATGRGAATCTTCTCCGACGACTTCCTTGAGTTTCTGCGAGGCGTCCGGTTCACCGGCAGCGTTCGGGCCATCCCCGAGGGACGGTTGTACTTCACCGACGAACCGGCGGTTGAGATAACGGCCCCATTGATCGAAGCCCAGCTCGTTGAGACCTTCATCATCAATCAGGTGAACCTCCAGAGCATGCTTGCCACCAAGGCCGCGCGTTGCGTCTGGGCTGCCCAGGGCCGGGGCATCGCTGATTTCGCCTCCCGCCGCACCCAGGGCACCGACGCGGCGCTGAAGATGGCCCGCGCCAGTTACATCGCGGGGTTCAGTTCCACCAGCAACGTGCTGGCCGCGAGCATCTATGGGATGCCCCCAGCGGGCACCATGGCCCACTCGTTCATATCCAGTTTTCCATCCGAGTTGGACGCTTTCAGGGCCTACGCCGCCTCATTCCCCACCCGGACCGTCCTGCTTGTGGACACTTATGACACCATCGCCGGGACCTGGAACGCGGTGCAGGTGGCCAAGGAGATGGAAGCTGACGGCCACCATCTCACGGCCATCCGGCTGGACTCGGGGGACTTCGACCAGCTGAGCCGCCAGGTGCGGAAGATACTGGATGATTCGGGCTTGGATCACGTCAAGATATTAGCCAGCGGCGGGCTGGACGAATACGAACTGGAGACGTTGGTTAACAACGGAGCGCCCATAGATCTTTTCGGAGTCGGCACSAAGGCCGGCGTATCGGCCGACGCCCCCTGGTCGGACATGGCCTATAAGCTGGTCTGCTTCGACGGCCGGCCCGTGATGAAACTGAGCCCCGATAAAGTCTCCCTGCCGGGCGCCAAGCAAGTGTACCGGACCAAGCATTCCAGCGGGATGTTCGCCAAAGACATCATCGCTCTGGATGACGAAGARCTGCCCGGCGGGCTGCCGTTGCTGGAAGAGGTCATGAAGGATGGGCGCAGGACCGGCCCTCCAACGGCACTGGAGGATGTCAGAATGCGGTTCCAAGAAGATTTTKCCGATCTAGAMGAGAGGTTCAAGGTACTGAAAAATCCACCCCGTTTCCCAGTTAGCGTCAGCGGGAAACTGGAGCGCTTGACCGCCGAGGTGCGGGAAAAGGCTCTGGGCGTCAACGTCTCCGACAGCGATTGATCGACCCCAAAGTCCGCACCGTCATCAGCTAATCCGAACAAGAGGCCCATCTATCAAATGAAGATCGCCGTGTGCATGAAATACGTGCCAATCATCGCGCGTATCCAGTTCGATTACGAAGCCAAGACCATCATCCGCGAAGGCGTGCCCTCCGAGGTCAACCCGTTTGACCTCTTGGGCCTGGTGCGGGCGGTTGAATTGAAAAAAKCCCCTGATGATGAGGTTGTGGTCATCTCCATGGGGCCGCCGGGGGCCAGTGAAGGGTTGACCAACTGTGTGGCATTGGGCGCCGACCGGTCGGTACTGATCACCGACCGCGCACTGGCCGGCTCCGATACGCTGGCCACTTCCCGAGCGCTGTCCCTGGCGCTCGAACGGGAGAAGCCGGACCTAATCATCTGCGGCCGCAACAGCGCCGACGGCGATACCGGYCAGGTCGGCCCGGAGATCGCGGAACTCATGGGACTGCCCCATATCAGCAGTGTCCGGAAACTGGACTTGAGCGATGACGGGAAGTCCGTGATYGCCGAACGCATCACGGACGAAGGGATCCAGACTCTGCAATGCGACCTGCCGGTCTTGGTCTGTGTGACAGAGGGGGTGGCCCCGGAGCTTTACCCCGACCGGGAACAGATGGAACGGGCGGAGGGTATCGCCGCCGAGGAAGTGACCGCCGCCGACCTGTCCTCCGATCTGAGCCAGTTTGGCTTGGAGGGCTCGCCYACGTGGGTTGATGAGATACGTCTGGTGGAACCCAACCGTCTGGGCGTCTTGCTGGAAGACGCCACTCCCGAARAAGCAGCCAAGCAGGCCGCTGACGCCCTGCGCCAGCGTCTAGCCGAGCTGGCCGCCGCCGACTCAGCCGGTTCAGGAAAGAGCGCCGTGGCAGCGTTGCCGAGGTACCCAAATAGCAAAGACAAAAGYATCTGGGTAGTGGCCGAGACCACCAGCCAAGGCCTGGCCCACGTAACGCTGGAGATGCTAGGGAAGGTCCGCGAACTGACTCAGTTCACCAAGAGCGAGGTCGTGGCGGTGCTTATCTCTTCCAGCCCTGRCGCGGCGGTTGAAGAACTTGCGACTCAAGGAGCAGACCGAGTGCTGACCATGGACAACTCGCAGCTTGGGCCGGTATTCGGCAGGGCCGTTGGCGCTTCGCTGGCTGAAGTTGTCTCCAAAGAAAACCCTTATGCGGTCCTATTCGCTGCCACCGCCGATGGCCGAGACCTGGCGTCTCGGCTGGCCGCGAGACTGGGACTGGGCCTCACCGGCGACGCCATGGACCTGGAGATTGACGCCGAGGGCCGGTTGGTGCAACTTAAACCGGCGTTGGGCGGCAACGTTGTTGCCCCCATCTTGTCGAAAACCCTGCCCAACCTTGTGACGATACGGCCCGGCTTACTCACACCCGCCSTATCTGAGCCCGGAGCTACGGCTACGGTGGAACAGATAGCTGCAGTCCCTTCCGACGGCCCGGATCTTCGGCTACTCAAAGAGGTATTCCAGGAGGACCAGGAAGGCCTTTTATTAGCCAACGCCGCGGTTGTTGTTGGGATCGGCATGGGTGTCGGCGGTCTGGAGAACGTAGCCAAGGTCCAAGAGATGGCCCGGTCCATCGGCGCAAGCATCGCCATCACTAGGGACGTGGTCCACGAAGGCTGGCTGCCGCAGCAACTTCAGGTCGGCATCAGCGGCCGGACCATCGCCCCCACGGTGTACATCTCGGTGGGTGTCCGGGGCGCGTTCAACCATACCGTCGGGCTCCAGAAAGCCGGGGTGATTATCTCCATCAACCAGAACCGCCGGGCGGTGATGTTCCGCTCCTCCGACTTCGGGATTGTCGGTACCTGGGAGGAATTCCTGCCACCRTTGATCRAGGAATTGCGGCCGATATTGTTGGGGTTGCAGGAAAGCTAACCAAGAGTAGTCATATGAATAAGGTCTGGTGTAGAAATCTCATCTTCATCGTAGGCGCATTGCTCATGATTGCCTGCACTCAAGACGAGGCCACTACCACAGCGTTCCCACCGTCCAGTACTGAGATTCCGGCAACTCCAGCCGCATCCACCGCAACGACGCAGCTGAACCCCACGTCTGCTCCCACAGACATACCTCAACCAACGGTGGTTCCAACGCCAACCATCAGACCCACCGCCCAGCCAACGCCAACCCCCGTGCCACGGCCGACGCCTCTGCCCGACGATCTGCTCCAACCTGCGGGCGCAGACTTAAACCTGCCCGAGGGGTTTAAGGCAGAGGTATGGCTCGAAGGCATCCGTTTTCCCACCGCCTTCGCCTTCGATGACCAGAACAGGCTGTACATCGCCAATGAGCTTGGCGATCTGGTCCGAGTGAACGACGCGAATTCCGGCGAGCCGCCCACCGACGTGGTGACTGTCTCCAGCGGAATAGAGGTGCCATTGGGACTGGCCTTCTTTGATGGCGCCTTGTATGTATCTAGCAGGGGCGAGATCACGAGGATCACAGACGAAGATGGTGATGGAGAACTTGATTCCTTCAAAACCATAGTCAACGACATTCCAGTGCCGGGCAATCACCAGAATAACGGCCCGGCCGTCGGCCCCGACGGCAAGCTCTACGTTCCCATCGGCTCTTCCTGCGACGCCTGCGGCGAGGAGGATGTGCGCAGCGCGTCGGTCACACGGTTCGATCTGGACGGCTCGAACCAAGAGGTTTTCGCGCGGGGGCTGCGCAACGTCTATCAATTGGCGTTCCACCCCGAGGATGGCACACTCTGGGCCGCGGATAACGGCCGCGACGATAAGGGGTATGCCGTGCCCGAGGAGTTGAACTTGGTTGTAGAAGGCGGCGCCTATGGCTACCCGGACTGCTGGGGRACCAACGGCGGACGCCGATGCGAGGGTACCATCCCACCCGYYGCGGAACTGCCGTCGCGCTCGTCGGCGGACGGCCTGGTCTTTTACACCGGGGACCAGTTCCCAAGCGAATACACCAACAACATATTCATCACGCTCTGGGGAGGTGGTGACGGCTCCACCGGAAAGAACGTTGTCCGCATCGTGTTGACCAAGGTTGAAGACAGGTACACCGCACGGGTCTCAAATTTCGCCACCGGCTTCAAACATCCGTTGCCGATCATCGTGGCGCCCGACGGCTCGCTGCTGATCGGARATCATGGCGCGGGTACCGTTTTGAGGGTCTTCTACACGGGCTTTTAGGTGTGACGCCGAGGAACCTCCTGCCGTTTACTTGACACCGATTCCGCTGGACACGAAAATGGCAGAGCGTGAACCTGAGGGGCGTAAGGTTCAGAGTCCCCCAATGATTGGAGTGTCACAGAATGGATTTTGGCTACACAAAAGAGCAAGAAACCCTTCGTCAGGAAGTTGAGACATTCATCGACAACAACGTCAGTCAGGGTCTACTTGACGAGATGGAAGGCGGCGAAGAAGGGGGCCGCGGCCCCGAATACCGCGACCTGGTGAAGAAGGTCGCCGATAAGGGTTGGATCGGCATCAGTTGGCCCAAGGAATACGGCGGCCAGAGCGGCAGCCGCATCGACCAATACATCGTCGAAGAAGAGTTCATGCGGCGCGGTATCGCCGTGGGCGGCGCGGGCAGCGGAGCCCCGGCCATATTGGCCGCCGGAACCGAGGAACAGAAAGAGTTTTTCATCCCCGGCATGATCCGCGGCGACATCATCTTCGCCCTGGGCTTCACCGAGCCCCAGGCAGGGGCGGACCTGGCTGGACTGCAATGCCGGGCCGTGCGCGACGGCGACGATTTCGTGATCAACGGCCAGAAGATGTATACCTCGGCCGCCCATTACGCCTCCCACATCTACATGATGTGCCGCACCGACCCAGACGCGCCCCGGCACCGGGGCATCTCCATCTTCCTGGTTCCCATGGACACGACGGGAATCACCGTGCGGCCGCTGTGGACGATCCAGAGCGACCCGCCGGCCCCACCGGGCACCACCTACGGAATGGTCCGCACCAACGAAACTTTCTTTGAGAACGTGCGTATTCCCGCGTCCTGCATGCTGGGCGAGGAGAACGGGGGTTGGTACGTGGGCGCCATGGGCCTGAACCTGGACCGCGTCGGCGCCAGCCGGTATCTGATCTCGGTCCGCCGCGACGAGGACATCGTCAACTGGGTCAAAGAGAACGACTTTGCCGGAAATTCCCCGGCAGACAACCCGGCGGTCCGCGACAAACTGGCCGAACTGTGGACCGAAGCCCAGGTCTGCCGCCTGATGACCATGCGCAGTATGTCGCTGGTAAACCGGGGCGACACCTTCACCTATGAAGGCGCCGCTGAGAAGGTCTGGGCGCCGGAACACGGCGTGAAGACCACCGAGGCCATCTCTCAGATTCTAGGACCCTATGCGCAGTTGCTGCGGGGCTCTGAAGAGGCCATCGAGGACGGATTGTACGCCCACAACCTGATGGGTTCTTTCCAGTCGGGGATCAACCACGGCAGCGTGCAGATCATGCGCGACCAGATGGCCCGCCGCGGCCTAGGCCTACCCCGAGGCTAGCGGTACAACCGCGGTTATTACGCTGCGCGCGGAACCCAGAAATCATTCAGCCGGTACGTCATTTGGCGTATCCGAAAAGTAAATCAAGGATAACCATGGATATATTGCCCTCTGAAGAAGAACAGATGRTGAAGAATKTGGCCCGGGAGTTTCTGGAAGCGGAGATCTCCACGGCCATGGTCCGCGAGATGGAACTGGACGAATTGGGCTACCCGCCCGCTCTCTGGAAACAGATGGCGGACCTGGGGTGGCTGGGTCTGGCCCTTCCCGAGCAGTACGGCGGCCAGGGACTGCCCCTARCTTACATGGGACTGATCTTAGTGGAAGCCGGCCGGGTCTTGGCGCCGGTCCCCCTGCACAGCACCACAGTAGCCGCATTAACCATCGCCATCGATGGCAGCGAACAGCAGAAGCAGGACATCCTGCCTGCGGTCTCCGACGGCGGTATGGTGATGACCTGGGCGGTGGCTGAGCGCGACCCTCGGCTGATTCCCGAAGCGATGACCTTGGAAGCCAAGGCCGACGGCGACGGGTGGGTGTTGAACGGCACCAAGATGTTCGTCGATAACTTCATCGTGGCCCAGCGCTGTTTGGTGGCCGCCCGGACCTCTCCGGCATCGGACGCGAACCAGGGYATCTCATTGTTCCTGGTGGACCCTAATGGCACCGGTGTATCCCAGACCGCGCTCCTGACTCTGGCCAAAGACAAGCAGAGCCGGGTGGATTTCAAGGACCACCGTATCGAAGGAGCGGCCCTGGTGGGGGAGTTGAACGAGGGGTGGCCCATCGTCGAAGCGATGCTGGACCGGGCAACCGCGTTCCTGTGCTGCCAGATGGTCGGCGCGGCCCGGAAAGACGCCGAGATGGCCATCGAATACGCCAAGAACCGAGTGGCCTTCGGCCGGCCCATCGGGTCCTTCCAATCGGTGCAGCACATGCTGGCCGACATGATCCTCCATGTCGACGGTGGCGAGATGCTGACCTTTGAATCCCTGTGGAAGATGGACCAGGACCTACYYGCCTCGGTCGAAGTGTCTCAAGCCAAGGCCTTCTGTAACGAGAAGWGCGAGTCGGTGGTGCGCACATCCCAGGTGATCCACGGCGGCATCGGCTTCATGATGGAATTCGACCTGCACCTATGGTTCCGCCGTGTTACCGCGTGGACCATGCGCTTGGGCACGACGTACGACCACCGGGCACGGATCGCGGCGGCCCTTCTGGACGTCCCAGGCAAGGTCCGGTTGGGGATGCCCCTGCCCACGGCGGTTTAGCCTCATCCCCKCCAGTTCACAGATAAGACCACGGGCCGCCGATGCAATGAGCGGCTACGATTATGGAGAGTGACCAATGGCCAAAGATGTCGTTTGCGGCAAGGAGATAGACGAAGAGCAGGCGCGCGCCGAGACCTCGCAGACCTCTCACGGCGCCACGGAAGTGGACCCTAATCAGGGGACCCGTATATTCCACGACGGCCAGTGGCTGTATTTCTGCGGGCTGGACTGCCGGGGCAAGTTCCTGGCCAGCCCGGACAAATTTCTAAGTTAATCTCAGTGGACTGAACCCAGTCCTAAACCATCGCTGTGTGGAGAAGACTATGCCGGACGCCATAAAACTAGACCCCAAGAAGACCGCCTTAATCATCATCGATATGGTGAACGCCATCGCCAAGGGGGGCCCCGGTCCCGACTACACGTTGCCCGATAACCGCAAGGACATCGTGGCCAGCTTCCAGAAGATGATTGCCCATTGCCGCAAGGTCGGCACTCCCCTCATCTACATCACCACCCACCGCAGGGCCGACAATGCCGACGCGCCTAAGACCATCTCCGACATCGGTGGYGGCGGCGGCAATCCCATGCTGCCCGGCACACCCGCGGTGGAAGTGATCGATGAATTAGCCATGCAGCCAGAGGATTTCCTGTTGGTGAAACCTCGGTTCAGCGCTTATTACGGCACGAACTTAGACCAGATACTGCGCCATCTGGGCACCGAGACGATCTTGGTGGGTGGAATCTCCACTCAGCGGAGTGTTGAAGGGACCGCCCGCGACGCCAAGAACCGGGATACCCAATGCGTGGTGGTCAGCGACTGCTGCACCGCCGGCGARGTCGATGTCCACGAGATGACSGTCAACCACGTCCTCCCTCTACTGGTCCGCGTCCGAAATACCGATGAGACCATCTCGGCTCTGAGCTAGGCCGAAACATCCSTAGGCGCGGGTTTTTAACCCGCCATTTCTCACATGATCCAACTTTCTAGTTATTGGCGTGGTTCCTTCTCCCTCCCAGAAGGAAAGTTGGGTCTGACGATGTTGAAACTCTCGACAAAGTCGGAAATGCGGGTTTCTTGCCGGTGTCCGGTTCTGGTGCGAGTGGTCTTCCGGCGATGTCAGGTGAATTGCGCTAAGCTGTCGCCCTCACCCTNNCNNTCNCCNAGAGGGAGAGGGGACTCTTGGTGCGTTCTACGCTTTTAGAATGCGAGAATGATGGCTCAGGAATTAACCATTAAAAAGRCCCCTTCCATCCGGAAGGGGCCTTTTTCTGTTACGCCAGTTTAACTGCCTAGTCGTCGTAGGGTTTTARCTTTATCTCGTGCAGGGCTGGGATGACCTCTTTGCCCAAAAGCTCGATGGAGCGCATGGTGTCAGAGTGCTTCATGGCGCCCTCATTGCCGTAGATGTGGAGGTAGCCGGGGCTCAGACGSTCGATGATCTCGGAAAACTTCCTGGTGACGGTCTCGGGGCTGCCAACGATGATGTTGTTGACCGCCTGGAGCTCTTCGTAGGTCGTCGGGTTGCCGAACTCGGAGGAGCCGGTGCCCAGGGCCGGCCGGSTGCGTTTCACTTCCACCGCGCGGCGGGACTGGTAACCGGGCGGGTCGTTGTGCTCTCTGGGGCCTTTCTGCCGGTGGTCCGCGGTCCACATGAACTCACGGCCRATCTCGATGGCCTTCTCATCTGTGTCCGCCACCACGCAACGGAGTAGGTACCCGAAGTGCTCCGGGCCGGCCTTGTAGCCAACCTCTTTGGCGGTGTCGATGTAGATCTGCTTCAACCACTCGGTGGTTTCAACCAGGGCGCCCAAGTTCATGTAGGGGTGGCCGTGGGTCGCCGCCCAGACCACRCTCTCTGGGCTGCCGGTGCCGGGGAACCAGATGTCGGGCCGTGGGGTTTGCATGGGTTTCACCCACGGGTTAACGACCCGGTACTTGTAATATTTGCCTTCATACCGGAAGGGACCTGGGTCGGTCCAGCACTTGATGATCAGGTCGTGCGCCTCTTGGAACCGGGCGAAGTTTTCAGTTGGGTCTTGCCCGGACAGCAATGTCTCCACGGCGGTGCCACGCACGAATCCGGAGATGATGCGGCCGCNTGAGKAKSANGTCCARCATGGCGATCTCTTCGGCCATGCGTATGGGGTCTCCCACCGAGATGACGTTGCCAAGAATCGCAATCTTGACCTTCTTCGTCAGCTTGGCGATGACGGCGGCGTCCAGGTTGACGGCCGGTTTCATGCACCAGTATGAAGCGTGATGCTCGTTGGTCATGATGCCGTCGAATCCGACTTCATCRGCCAGTTGGTATTGCTCATGGTATTGGTTGTAGAGGACCGATGCTTTTTCCGGGTCGAAATACGTGTTGGGGAAGCCGAGGCGGCCTGAGTCGTATTTCTTTAGGTCCTCTTCCCCGACGTGCCCGTAAGGCTGTTCGGAGAACCAGTAGATCTCAGGGTGTTCCGTGGGGCGTTTTAGCTGGTCAACCATTTGTTCCTCCTCGCGCTGCCGTTGTTACGAGGGGRATTATAGTCAATGAGAATTCTAGTGGCAACTATGTATTTGAATAAGTGTTGTCGGATTCGGGAATCAGAGGTAATAGTGGGGCCTAGACTTCGATATTTCGGAGGAACAGCAYCCGGAGTWTACTTTGGGCGACGCGAATGGGATAGTCCATTCGGTACTCTAGCCCTTTTCCAGCCTAGGCTGGAWAAGGAAATCCAAAAAATTTAAAGGGCATAAAGCTTGGCYGCGCCCCCGCCGCCGGGCCGACCGCCGGCCGCTTAACGCCGGGCGCGCTTCAGGTTCTGCTTCAGTCCGTTTCGCTTGCGCGGTTCCGCATTGATGCGCGCCACGAATTCTTCAGTGGTCTCGACTTTCTTTTCCCGCTTGACCCTGGGCTTGGACCGAACCATTTTGATTGCTCCCTCCGTCCGAAAGGACAGGAATAGTTGTGTCTGGATGTTGGGAGTCGTTTCCRGGCTGWCCCGTAAACGGCTCTTRCCAACTATACACCAAACGGACCTTTCAGACCTTATTCATCTCTACCGTGAATACAAAAAGRGAGTCCCGATACGATCGGGACTCCCTTTTTTGCCTGCTGTTTTAYGAAGAGCTAGTTGGGGGTCACCGCGATGGAGCGGATCTCTCCGAACTCTTTCTTTAGCTTGGTCCAAGTATCCCCGCCGTCTGTGCTGACGTAGACGTAGCCGAATAGCGTGGCTGCAACCACGACATTGGGAATCTCCGGGTTGTTTCCCAGCCAGTAGACCACCGAATTGGGCTCAACGGGGAGCTCGACCGGTGCCCAGTTCTTGCCGCCGTCCACGGTGCGCTGCACGCAGCCGACCACGCCCGGAATGAAGTCGCCGTTGCCGACGAACATCACATCGGGGTTGTCGGGTTTAACGATCATGCCGCGGCAGTAGGAACGGACATCGTCGGGATTGAACTTAGGGAAGTAGTGGTAGTCCCAGCTCTCGCCCTCGTCGTTGCTGGTGGCGAAACCGAAGGGGCTGGTGCAATACACCGCCGAGTCTGTGATGGCCATGCCGTGGATGTCGCCGTGGAACGGGTCCGGGCCCAGTTCGGGCAGGTGAGTCCAATTGTCGCCGCCGTCCATGCTCTTGTAGACGCCGTCAACYTCGATGCCGGCCCAGATGGTGTTGCTGTCTCTGGGGTCGACGATCATGTTGGTGGTGCGGGGTGTGCCGATGGGGCATTCCATGGTGACGCCCATGTCTAATTTGTCCCAGGTCTTGCCGCCGTCCCGGGAGCGGAAGCCCTCGGGACGGGTGCCGGCGAAGATAGTGTCGGTGTGGGCCGGGTCCACGGCCACTGACCAGACCTGCAGGTCGCCGATGGGCGAGTCCACGGTYTCCCAGTTGACGCCGTTGTCGTCACTGCGGAAAAGCCCCAGACCGTCGGAGCCGGCCAGGATGCGATGCGGGTTGTCGGGATAGGTGCGCAGGGCCCTTATGCTGGACTCTGAAGGAATCGGGTTTCGAATCTTCGTCCAAGTCTCGCCGCTGTCTCCGCTTACGTTCATTCCTTGACCGATAGTGCCGACCAAGATCGTGAAATTGTCTGCCATGGTGCGTCCTCCTAATTTCCGGCTACGTTCCGGATGTGTATTCGGGGATTGGCCGCCAGRGAAATTCTTGTGCCTATAATAGCCCCGRCGCGACGAAAATGCCAGCGACAACGGCGTCTCCGCTTTGCGATTTTAACGGCGCGTCAATATCGGAGGTCAGGCCGTTGACACTGGCACTTACACCCCGTCAAAATGGTTATGAAATACCATTGATTACGGTAGGAGTATCGAGATGGCCCAAACACAAGTTGCCAACTACACGATGGAAGCCTTCGTTGAGGACGTCAACGAAGTCTTCAGGAACGAGGCGGACCCTCATATGCAGGCCAAGAAAGTGTCCGCTCACCTGAAAGACTTGCTGGCGGTTCCCGGTTGGGTGGAAGAGAAGCTTGAGCTTGCGGAAGAGGGCGGTTTCGGCCGGTTCTCMCTCCATCTGGACGAAGAGTCTGGTCACCCTGGTAACGGCTGGTGGCTGATGGTCTCGGTGCAGAARCCCGGCCAGGACAACCTCCCCCACGACCACGGCAACACCTGGGTTGTCTACGGTGTTTACAAAGGAGCCATCCGCCAGCGCAAGTGGCGCTGGGCATTCCCTGGTGAGGGAGTGGACCATGCCCAGATCAGGGAAAGCGGTCATTTCACCCAGCACGACGGCGACGTGGCCTACTTCCTGCCCGGCGAGATTCACGACACCCTCAACGTCCAAGAAGAGGGCCGTTCGTTGGTGGTGCGCCTAGAGTCCCAGAAGCTGGACCGGGTAACCCGCTTCCAGTATGACCCCGCAGCCGGGACCATGAAGGTCATGGACCGGTAAGACCGGCGCAGACCGTAGCTGAAACTAGAGCCCCCGTCCTTTCGCTGAAGGACGGGGGCTCTTTTTCTGTCTTAGACCAGTGGATACTTACTGAGCGGCCGGTGTTCTCAGAGAGTCATCTACKACCGCYGGCAGCYTCATGGTGAAMGTKRASCCTTTRCCGRAYTCRCTTTCCACSAGYACYGTRCCRCCCATCATCTCGCAGAAATGGCGGGTTATGGCCAATCCCAAGCCCGTGCCGCCAAAGCGCCGTGTGGTTGACGCTTCCGCCTGGGCGAATGCCTCAAATAARTGTCCCATCTRYTCGYCGGTCATGYCGATACCCGTGTCCGCCACTGCAAAAYTTATCCATTCCTGGCCGTCTTCGGTATCCCGGCTGACCGTCAAAGAGATCGTCCCCTGCTCGGTGAATTTGCTGGCGTTGCTGAGCAGGTTGAACAGGCATTGCCTAATCTTGGTGGTATCGGCATGGATGGACCCGACTGAGTCTGGGCAATCGATCTTCAAGGAGTTGGAGTTTKTTTCCACCAGGGCTTGCATCGTCGTCGCCACGTCCTGAATCATCGGCTCAACGGGGAACGTCYCCAGGTAGATATCCATGGCGCCTGCCTCGATCTTTGAGATGTCCAAGACATCGTTGATCAGACCAAGCAGGTGTTTCCCGGCGCCGTTGATACGCTCTAGGTCTTCCTCGAATTCTTCGGTTTGAAGGTCTTCAGCCTCTTCCTGGAGCATCTCGCTGTAGCCGATGATGGCGTTCAGCGGGGTGCGCAGTTCGTGGCTCATGTTGGCCAGGAATTGGCTCTTGGTGCGGTTGGCTTCTTCGGCATCTTCCCTCGCCTGTTCTGTCTCCTCAATCAACCGGGCGTTGCTAATGGCCACGGCGGCGCTATCGGCCAGGTTCTGAAGAAGTTGAATCTCTCCGTCGGTAAAGTCATGAGGTTCGAAGAACAAGATGTTTAGAACGCCGTATGTCTTCCCCCGAATGATTATTGGAACCGACGCGGCGCCGCTGACCCCCGCATCTTGGGGGCGCGGCCTCGCTGTCCGTGCCGGAACGGGCGATCGATGAATCAGAAAATCGGTCCCTTGTCCAGACGGGTTTGCGCTGCTCGAAAGCGCCTCCGGGTGTGCCGAATCCCGGTTTGAAGAATAGAGAGTCGACCATCGATGATAARAAGTTGTAGGTCTTGATGGCCWYCMGMYCGSYCMRKYCCKMRKYMYRSWCGRMNATCGCCSMAYSKKRKMMKYYCMGMWGCKCCRYMKSSYYKSCCGAKRKCMWYKMCMGYRWRSKKTMSWWYKSKTKSYWKSWYKCCAATTGGTTGGTTACTTCATAGAGTTGGGTGGCCTGCCGCTCTCGGTCCTCCGCCTCGTTCAAGAGCCGGGCCTTCTCCAGAGCTAGCGACGCCTGGTCGGCGAAGGCGGACAAGAGGGAGACTTCGTTGTCGGTGAATCGGCGTCCGTGGGTTTCGTCCGAACACATCAGGGTGCCTATTGACTGGCCATTTGCCAGTAAGGGAACTATAACCACCGCTTCAGGGTCACGTCCTTGTTCTGCCATGAATTGAATTGCTCTTGGCACAAGCATCTGTGCCGCAGCTTTGCCATGCAATGGTTTCTTGGTAGCCATCACATGCCCCGCCAGACTCGTCCCTTCTTCCACTTTGAGGGTTGCACCAGCTTCCATCAAACGACCCGCTGCGGGGCCCGTTGCGACCCGGACCACTAACGCGCCTCCCTCCAAAAGCCTTATGTTGCAGAAAGATGTGCCAAGTAATCGGGCCGACTCATTCACGATCAGGTCCAGGACTTCTTCGGTGTCGTGGGCTCCGGCTAGCAAGTTGGAGACCCGGTAGAGCGCGTCCGAACGTTCTTTCTCGGTTTCCGCGCGTTCCTTCTCCCGTTCCGCCTCGTTCAGAAGCCGGACTTTCTCCAGCGCCAGCGACGCTTGGTCGGCGAAGGCGGTTAACAGGGAAACCTCATCGTCTGTGAAACGGCGTATACGCTTGTCAAACACGACCAAAACGCCTATTGACCTGTGATTCGCCAACAGTGGAATCAAAGCCCCGGCTTTGAAACCATGTTTTTGCTGAGTGAGACGACCGGCGGGAGTTATCAGCTTTTCGCCCGACAGGTCATCAAATACCAATGGGTTTTTGGAGGCCATCACATGACCCATCGCAGACGCACCTACTCCGACGGAGAGAGTCGGTTGAGATTCGGCGCTATCGGCAAGGTAACCGGCTACAGAATCTGTACCGGCGCTAGGCACCAATACGCCTCACTCCAACAACCTAATAAATGCGGAATCCGTACCCAGGAGCCGTGCGGCCTCGTTCACGATCAGGTCCAGAACTGCACCCGTATCATGGGCGCCTGCCAGCAGATTTGAGACCCGGTACAGCGCATCCGAGCGTTCTTTCTCGCGCTCCGCCTCGTTCAGGAGCCGCGCTTTCTCCAGGGCCAACGACGCTTGGTCGGCGAATGCAGTTAACAGAGAGACTTCGTCTTCAGTGAAGCGGCGGACGCGCGTGTCCATCAATCCGAGCGCGCCGAGGGGTCCGCCATTGGCCAAGAGTGGGACAGCAACGGCACTTCGGAAACCATATTCCCGGTTCAAGGCCCGCGTTTCCGTGGACTTAAACTCCCATTCCTGTATCTCCTCAATGATTAGAGGTTTCTTGGTGGCCATCACGTGTCCCATTGGGGTTGTGCCTTCTCCATTTTCAATCGACGTTGGGAGACCGGCAAAAAACCCCGCAGCGGCCTCCGTGGCGACGCTGGTCGTCAATTCGCCGTCTGCTACCAATCGAATGAAACCGGCATCAACCCCCCAAGCCTCGCAGCCTCGTGCACAATCAGGTCCAGCACTTCGTCCGTGTCGTGGGCTCCGGCAAGCAGATTGGAAACACGGTACAGCGCATCCGAGCGTTCTTTCTCTCGCTCTGCCTCGTTCAGCAGCCGCGCTTTCTCCAGCGCCAACGATGCTTGGTCCGCGAAGGCTTGCAAAAGGGAAACCTCATCTCTAGTGAAGCGGCGGATTCGCTTGTCCAGCACTACCAGAACGCCAATCGAGCGGTCGTTGGCCAGTAGTGGGACTAGAACTGATGCCTTAAGGCCGTGTTTTTGGAGGGCGGAGAGTAGTGCTGGATACATCATTTCTCCCTCCGCCACGTCCTCCATCACCAAGGGTTTCTTGGTGGACATCACCTGGCCCGCTGGGTGCGTGTCTTCCCCAATTCCGACTACGGGACTAAGTTCAGCAAGAAAGTCAGCCGCGCCTTCTGTAGCAACGCTGGACACCAACTCATTTCCGTCCAACAGTCGAATATAGGCGGCGTGCGTATTTACGAGCCTAGTTGCCTCGTTCACGATCAAGTCCAGCACTTCGTCCGTGTCATGGGCGCCGGCCAGGCGGTTGGAGATCTCTTGAAGCGCGATCGAGCGCTCCCGTTCGAGCTCCAATTCTTCAAGCAGCTGTTTCTTGGTTTTGCGCTGGTCATTCATGCGGTATCTGCCTTGAAAGTTACCGGCATTATGACACGATTCAGTGAGATTACGCAGAGGTCGCGATGGGCATGAATCTGAAGCCCTGATGTGAAGACAACACACTCAATCTAGATTCCGGCCTGCGTCGGAAAGATGCCTACTCCACCGTCTTTCCAGCGAAAGCTGGAATCCAGGATACGCTCCCGGATGACAAATGGTTTACTCAACCAATCTGGATTCTGGCTTTCGCAAGAATCACGGTGGCGGGCATTACGCGCAACTACTATGGTTGGCTGGCTTTTAACGGAGGGTAGACCACGAAAATTCTAAGTCTTGCTCGCGCCCATCTCCGCCCGCAGCTTCTCCGTAGCAGACACGTCCAACGCCAAGGTTTTTGGGTCCACCACCACGCCGTATTCGCGGCGCACGTAGTCTGGAGTCAGCTTCTCTTGCTCCACGTCGTCGGCCACGGCGTACATCTCCCGTTCCAGGGGGTCTCCGTAGCCGCCCGCGCCGGCCTGCACCACTCGGTACAGGTCGCCCTTCTTCAGTTGCCGGAGGGTCTTGCCGGGGAGTTTTTCTTCCCTGTCGGTACCGGGATTCAGGTAGTTCTCGGTGGGGGTGCCCGGTTTGCCGCCCATGACGCCCCAGGGCGTGAAGTCGGAGCGGTCGGAGCGTAGCTGGAAGGTGGCCTCTTCGGCCAGGAGCCGGAACTCGCGTTCGATGCCGAGCCCGCCCCGGTATTTGCCGGCGCCGCCCGTGTCGGGCACGAACCCGTAGCGCTCCACCAGCAGGGGCTGCTCCGATTCGATGCTCTCGATAGGGGTGTTGGCCATGTTCAGGATGGGAGCGGCCAGGCCGTCGGCCCCGTCCAGGTTGGGTCCGCCGCCCCGGGGTCCGTCGTTGGCGAACTCCAGGTACACCCAGGCCTTGCGGTTGGGGTGGTAGCCGCCCCAACTGACTCCGATCTCACCGCCACCCCAGGCCGCGGGCACCTTGCCGGGCATCGCCTGGGCCATTGCCCCGAAGATGGTATGGCAGATGCGGAAGCCGGCCAGTCCCCGGGCCGCCACCGGCGCTGGGTGCTGTGGGTTGACGAAACAGCCTTCCGGGGCCGTGATGTTGAAGGGCCTAAAGAAGCCGCTATTGGATTGTATCGCCGGGTCGATGAGGCACTTCATCACGGCGTAGACGTTGGACTTGGTATAGGCGAAGTTGGGATTTATGGAACCCTTGGCCTGGGGCGATGTGCCTTCGAAGTCAACGAAGAACTCTCCGCCCTCGATCTTGACCTTGGCGTGGATGGCGATGGGCTCAGGGTCGATGCCGTCGTTGTCGATGTAATCGGTGAACTCCCACTCACCCTGGGGCAACAGTTCGATCTCGGCCCTAGCCAGTCGCTCGGTTGTGTCCAAAATGTCGGTCATGTAGCTCTTGATCTCTTCCAGGCCGTAGTCGTCCACTAGCCGGAGGAAATCCCGTTCGCCGAACCGCACCGCTGCCAGCAACGCCTGGACATCGCCCAAGACCTTGTCAGGCACCCTGACGTTCTTCTCAAGGATGCGCCAGACGGCTTTGTTCAGCTCGCCTTTCTCATAGAGTTTTATCGGAGGGATTATCAGTCCTTCCTGATATATCTCGGTGTTGTCGCAGGCGTTGCCGCCGGCCACGCGGCCGCCGATGTCAGTCTGGTGGCCGATGCAGCAGCTCCAGCCGATCAATACATCGTTCTTGAAGATGGGTTTGAATAGGAAGATGTCGGGCAGGTGGCTGGCGCCTTCGTAGGGGTCGTTATTGGCGAAGATGTCACCGGGTAGCACATCGTCGCCAAAGGCGTTCATTACGCCCTCCAGCGCCGGCGCCATGGAGCCCAGATGGGGTGGCAGAGTCAGACCCTGGGCAACTTGCAGTCCCTCGGCGTTAAACAGAGACGTAGAGAAGTCCATGCCGTGCTTGATCACCGCCGACCGGGCTGTGCGCACCACCGTGAGCGCCATGGTGTCGGCGATGCTCATCAGCGCGTTCTTGATGACTTCTCTGGTGACCGGGTCGGTGACCTGTTGCATCAGGGGCTCCTTCAGCCTTTACATTGACATGGTTTCGATGGTGTTGTGTTCTGAAGATTACCAGGGCGGGTTGAAAACCCGCGCCTACGACGTCRATMGTTMGGCCCCTATTTGGCCTTTTGCAGGATTATGTTGCTCCATTGGTCGGTGGTGGCGTTCCAGCCGGAGGGGACCACGGTGGTGGAATCGTATTCCTCCACGATCAGCGGGCCCTCGGACGTTGCTCCGGCCAGGGACCCGCGGTCGATCACCGGGACGCTGGCCCAGCCCCGGTTGGGGCCGAAGTAGACATCCCGCTGTGTTTTTACGGAGCTATTGGTTGGCGCCGGCAGCTCCAGCCGCTCAGGCATCCGCGGCGTCTCCGGCAGACCGCGGGCTATGACCCTAACGTTGACCAGTYGGTACCCGGTGCCCGGACTGTTGTACCCAAAGCTGCGGTCGTGTTCTTGATCGAAGGCCGCGATCACGTCGTCTACGGTTTGCCGGTTTACCTGGTCTCCGGGGAAGGGGACGGTCAGATCGGAGACCTGCCCTTCGTATTTCATGTCCAACTGGGTCACGATCTCGTGGCGGTTGTCGTCGAACCCTTCCGCCCGAAGTTGGCTTCGCCCCTGCTCCCAAAGGTTGTTGAGCAATGCGGCTAAATCATTTATGTCAAGTTCATCAAACGTTTTGAAGTAGGTCTGGACGAAGTGGTGTTCTACGTCCGCCACCAAGAGGCCGAACGAACTGAACACGCCCGGGAAGGGCGGGACCACCACTCGGGAGATATCGAGCATCTCGGCCAGGCCCACCGCGTGCACGGGGCCACTGCCGCCGAAGGCGATCAGATCGAACCGCCTGGGGTCGCGGCCCCGTTCGCTGGAGACCGCGCGCAGGGCACGGCCCATATTGGAATTGACCAACGTGTGAATGCCGTAGGCCGCCGCCACATCGGACATCTCAAGGGGATGGGCCACGTTGTCGGATACGGCCTTTTGGGCCAGGTCGGCGTCGATCTCAAATTCGCCGGCCAGCAGATGGGTCTGGTTCAGGAACCCCAGCAGTACGTTGGCGTCGGTGACGGTGGCGTCCTGACCGCCCAGCCGGTAGCAGGCCGGTCCGGGGAAGGCCCCGGAGCTCTGGGGGCCAACGCGCAAAGAGCCGCTACGGTCAACCACGGCGATGCTGCCGCCCCCGGCGCCCACTTCGGCCAGGTCGATGGCCGGCACCCGCAGRATGTGACCTGAGCCACGAAGCAGCCGGTGGCCCACGCTGATCTCGCCGCCCACCTCGTATTCAGGGGCCTKCAGCATCTCGCCTTCCTCGATGATCGACGCCTTGGCGGTGGTGCCGCCCATGTCCARGGTCATCAGGTTTGGCATGTCCAGCCGCTTGCCCAGGTGATAAGCGCCGACCACTCCTGCGGCCGGCCCTGACTCGATGCAGTAGACCGGGCGTTGCTTGGCAATATCGGCGGTGGCCAGTCCTCCGTTGGACTGCATCACGGTCAACGGCACTTGGACGCCCATCTCAGTYAGCCCGTCGGTGAGCTGGGTCAGGTAGGTTTCCACCACCGGACGGACGTAACAGTTGATGACCGTGGTGCTGGTGCGTTCGTATTCTTTCATCTCGGGCAACAGTTCCGAGGAGATCGTCAGGTTCACCCCCGGCGCTTTCTCGGCCAATACTTGGGCGATATACTGCTCGTGTTCTGGGTTGGCGTAGGAGTGGAGCAGGCAGACGGCCACCGATTCAACRCCGTTGTCCAAAACGTACTGCACGGCCCGGTCTACGTCGGCCTTGTTGAGAGGCTTCAGCACTTCGCCCTTGAAGTTCAGGCGCTCGCCGACTTCCAGACGGAACTGGCGCTTGACYAGGGGCGGAGGTTTTTCGTATTCAAGGTCATAGAGCCGGGGGATGCGGTTGCGGCGGAACTCCAGGATGTCCCGAAACCCCTCAGTGGTRATCAGGGCGGTCTTGGCGCCCTTCTGCTCAATGATGGCGTTGGTGGCCACGGTGAACCCGTGGCTAACTTCAGACACCATCTCGGCGGTGATTCCCAACTCCTCGACACCGTTCTTGATGCCTGCCAAGACAGCTTGGCTGTAATCGTCGGGAGTGCTGGCGATCTTACGGGCCAATACCTGGCCGTCGTCGCCCAGGAACACGATGTCTGTAAATGTGCCGCCAATATCTACGCCGACGCGGAACTTCTGCACGTGGTTACTCGCAATCTATCGATTATRGGGCATGATACTTTGGCGGGAATTCGGTGGCAAGGGCGGTATGCTGTAAATCAGGTYCGGTCKGGGCTGGGTGGCGATCYGCCAGTCGCCTGCTGCAGTTGCACGGCGGTGTTGATCATGGCCATGTGGGAGAACGCTTGTGGGAAGTTGCCCAGCATTTCGCCGGTGTTTGCGTCGAACTCTTCGCTGAGCAGCCCCAGGTCGTTGGCGCAACCCATGGCTGCGTCGAAAAGCTKACGCGCTTCGTYCACTTCCCCGAGCTTGATCAGGTTATCCGCCAGCCAGAAGGTGCATATCGTGAAGGACCCTTCGGTCCCGCCGAGCCCGTCGTCGARATTGGTGTAGCGGAAAACGAACCCCTGCTCGCKGNNGTKAWNTCRGNCHKNNNNGGCSCGTAKSKNNTGGRCTKMMKCTTRKKGWMGGTGGCCGGGATGAACCCCACCAGGGGCARCATCAGGTTGGCGGCGTCCAGATTGTCGTTGTCATARCATTGGACGAACGCCTGCCGTCCCGMCGAGAATCCCCTTTCCATGACCTCGTTCCGGATCTCTTCCCGCACCTTTCTCCAGAGGTCGATGTCGCCCGGCAGCCCCAGGTCGGTGGCGGCTTTGACGGCCCTGTCCATGGCCACCCAGCACATCACCTTGGAGAATACGRAATGCTGCTGGCCTCCCCGGGTCTCCCAGATGCCTTCGTCCGGTTCTTTCCAGTGGGCCATGACGAAGTTCACCACCCGCCGCAGGTACTCCCAATATTCCGGGTCGACCGCGCCGCCGAACTTCCGGAAGATGTGGGCGGAGTCCATGATCTCGCCGTAGATGTCCAGTTGGAACTGGGAGTAGGCGCCGTTCCCGATGCGCACCGGCCGGGAACGTTGGTATCTGTCCAATTCCGGGATCTCAATCTCGGTTAGACGGCGTTCGCCGCCCAACCCGTACATCACTTGGAGGTCCCGCGCCCGGCCTGAGGTGCTCCATTCCAGCCAGTCTTTGAAGGCCCTGGCCCCTGCGGTGTAGCCGATGATCGACAGGGCGTAGAGTGCGAAGGTGGCGTCCCTGATCCAGGTGTACCGGTAGTCCCAATTACGCGCGCCGCCGATGGCCTCGGGCAGCGAAGTGGTCGGCGCGGCCACCAGCCCGCCGGAAGGAGCGTAGGTCAGGGCCTTGAGCGTTAGTGCGCTGCGGAGGACCGCTTCCCGGTGCTCACCCTGGAAGGTGCATTGGGCCGACCAGGCCTCCCAGAACGCCGTGGTGTCCGCAGGTTCCTTCTCCAACTCATCCGGCGTCAAGGGTTCCGACCGGTGGGAGAAAGAAATTTGGTTCGAAACGGTCGCGTAAAGCTTCTCACGCTCAAAGATGGCGCCGCGGACCCGGAACCCGTCGTTCAGCACCGATAGCGGGGCCGAGCAAAATACCGAGACCGCATCTGCCCCGCCATGGGCCATCCCTGTCCTGGGGCAGCTGAGCGAGGCGTGGGGTACGATGATCCCATAGTCGAATCTGGGGTAACAGTCCATCTCGAAGTCCAGCCGGCCCTGGGTGCAATGGAGGATGCGCACCATCCGCTGGAAATCGGTGACCTCCAGGGGCTCCCTGGGCCGGGGCGTATGGCGGTGGACCGGCATGAAATCGATGAGCGCCCCGGAGCCGGTGCTGGTAGTGAAACTGGTCTCGAGGATATTGGTGTTTGGCCGATACTGGCGGCTGGACTCGCCTATATTGACGGGCGCAAGCTTTAAGAAACCGCCCTTATCGGAATCCAAGATCCGGCTGAACAACGCGGCCGAATCGAACCTGGGGATGCAGCACCAGTCGATGGAGCCGTCTATCCCGACCAAGGCCGAGCCGTGCATATCTCCGATCAGCCCGTATTCATGTATCGGGTTGTAGGTCACGAGCGATCGTCCAATCAAACGCCTAGTGCTGCCAATCGCGGTGCAGCCAGTCGTGTCCGTATTTGGCCAAGAACCGGTCCGCCTCATCAGGGCCTTTGCTTCCGATGGCGTAGCCGGCTGGGAGCGGGGCATCGGACGCGGCCAACCCTTGAATGATGGGATCCATGATCTCCCAGGCCTCTTCGATCTCATCGCTGCGGATGAACAGTGATGCATCTCCGTTCATCGCGTCCAGCAGCAGGCGCTCGTAGGCGTCGGGGATGKCCTGGCCRCCGAACGAATCGTCRTAGTGAAATTCCAGGTCCACCGGYTTKAGTYCCATCTTYKCGTCSGGAGTCTTGGCCTGGAACTCGATGTGCAAYCCCTAATCGGGTTGCACCTGGATGGCCAAAATGTTGGGGCYGATCTCTTGCTGAAACATCAGGTGGGGCGGGCGTTTGAATTGGATCACGATCTCGGTAYGCTTGTCGTCCAAACCCTTTCCCGACCGTAAGAAAAAGGGCACGCCCTTYTCCCCCAGGTAACCCTCGTACTGACCGTGCACTGCGATCTCCGGAGCTGCTTCACGGCTGAACCGCCGCACCGCGTTCAGCACCTTGACCTTTTCGTTGCGGAGCAGGTCGGCCTGGAAGTTGGACGGCGGTTCCATGGCGACGACGGTCAATAATTGGAGCAGGTGGTTCTGGAACATATCCCGGAAGACCCCGGCCTCGTCATAGTACCCGGCACGGTCCGAGACCGTCACCG
>NVWX01000027.1 GCA_002746355.1 Dehalococcoidia bacterium
TAATGCGACAAAGCTTTATACACACTAATCGGGCGGGTCGCATTACCAGAGGTGAGGCTGTATTCCCGGAAGTTTTGCCGGTTTCGAATGTGGGGGCCTACCCCAACGCCCAGCGACTGAAATGCTAAGGCTTACCCCCTACATTCCAAGGGCTAGTGCGACACCAAGATATTCATATAAGCCTCTGTCGCACAAGATTGCCTCGATCATCCATTCTACAGACCAGGCGCTCTACAAACCGGGCAATACACTCTGCTAATTAATAGACTTCATACGTCAATCACGCTGACTCTGGCACCTTGAGAAAATGTATGACATGTATTAAACTCGGTCGATGGCACAACGCGGAAGACCAGCCACAGGGCACAAGCCGGTCGTATCGGTGCGAATGGCACCAGAAGTACTAATGGCGGCTAAGGGGCATGYSAARRCYACCAAGNNSKMTYTASSKRSSWSKYTSRWASMSGYGAKYWMKSARWAGWTRRRGCRRKMGKGSWKTCAWGRTGWRKRKWMRSWRYYKRTCGCTACGGAAGTTGGCAACAGTATTAGGGGTAAGCCAGCCGTTTCTGTCGCAGATTCRGGCTGGCAAACGACCGCTTCCAGCGGACCTNAAAACGAAGATTGACGCTCTTGGTGCTTATCAATTGCTTATCGGTGATAAGCGGATTGAACCCAATACCCAAAGCGGCGTAGCCGCACAAAAAGAAAAGACCACCCTTTCGGATGGCTTTTCTGAAGCTAAAATTGCGTTGGCGGGAGTGCGAGGGAGTCGAACCCACCTACCCCGCTCGTCACGAGGCATAACGGATTTGAAGTCCGCAAGAGCCACCGGGCCCCATCCACCCCCATAATCGCCTGTCGTGGGGTTACCTTCCGACCAAGTTAGCAAATAAAAGACGCCGCCGGAAGGCGGCGCCTTGTTTTTCGCCTATCTGAAGAAATGTTTAGCTGCCAATCACCGATTCGACCTTCTTCTTCAGCGCGCCCTTGGGCACTGCGCCGATGATCTGGTCCACCGGCTGGCCGTCCTTGAAGAAGAGCAAGGCCGGTATGCTGCGGATGCCATACTGCATGGCGGTGTTTGGGCTGGCGTCGACGTCCAACTTCGCCACTTTCAGTTTACCGTCATAGTCCACGGCCATATCGTGAACGGCGGGAGCAATCATCTTGCACGGACCACACCAATCGGCCCAGAAATCCACCATTACCGGTGTGTCCGAGTCCAATACCAATTCTTGCCAAGTGTCGTCATTTACCTCAAAAGGTTCTGCCATTTCCATCCTCCGGAATCTCTTACGCGTTTTAATCGCGCMTGAACTTGGATGCGTTTCGTCGCCCCAAGATTCAACGGGACCGTTTCCCCCAAGTGCGGAGGCCGGTCCGCTTCCGCATCAGTTTAAAGGGCGCATACACCAAGGTCAACCGACATAAGTCCGGATTAGACTGAGTCCCGAGACCTGCTGAAAAATCATTTCGCCAGGGGTATGTTGACCGTCCGGGCCAGGCATGGACCGAGCCTGCCTAACCGGCSTTRCCTCCTTGGTTTATGACCCTGCTTGAACTATAGTATTCACGAGCCTGCGTGGATATCCGGGCCCATCCCCAGAAAGGAATAGTATTCGTCGATCTTCGATGGAAATAGCCGAGCGCATCACCCAGCAAGGAGACAGAGTCACCCTAACGCTTACGTCGTGGGGACGGCTTGGCGAGGCCATGGCCGATTTTGACGGACATAACGTGTTCGTGGCCGGCGGCATCCCCGGAGAACGGGTGGTGGCCGAAGTGGTTAAAGTCCACCGCAAGTACGTCTCTGCCAAGGTCGTGGATGTGCTCGAGGCATCGCCGGACCGTGTTGAGCCCCCGTGCCCCTACTACGGCGAATGCACCGGCTGCCAATGGCAGCACCTTTCCTACGACGCCCAACTGAAAATCAAGCGCGAGAAAGTGACCGACGCCCTCCAGCGCGTCGGMGATCTGGCAGACCCGCCCGTGTCCGAGGTTAGGCCCTCTCCCGACCAGTTGGGCTACCGGAACCACGCCCGGTTCACCATCAACCGGGACGGCGCGTTGGGCTTCATCAACCGTGAGACACGCCAGTTCGTGCGCATCGAGAAATGCCTCCTGATGCACCAAGGGGTCAACGACCTTCTGGAAGAGCTCCAGGACCATTGCGGCGAGACCACTCAGCTCTCCATACGGGCCGGCAAATACTCTGGGGAATTCTTGATTCAACCCTATCTGGTCCATCCCGAGATCGGCGTCCCCACGGGACAGAAGCGGTATACCGAGTCGGTGGCCGGCCAGGATYTCCTMGTGTCSTCYCCYTCWTTCTTTCAGGTGAACGTCGAACAGGCCGCCGCCGCCGCCGAGGTGGTTCGCGACCGCCTGCACCTCACTGCCGATGACGTGCTGCTGGACGCCTATACCGGCGTGGGCACCTTCGCCATCCTCCTGGCCCCACATGTGAAGCGGGTCATCGCCGTGGAGGAATCGTCCGCAGCCGTGGCCGACGCCAAGCAGAACGCAAGCGAACTTCAAAATCTGGAGTTCTTACTGGGACGCACCGAAGACGTACTGAGAAACCTGCCAGTGAAACCGGATGTGGTGGTGCTGGACCCGCCGCGCTCCGGCTGCCAACCACGGGCCCTGGAGAGCCTGATCGAGATGGCCCCTTCCAGGGTGGCCTACGTTTCGTGCGACGCCGAGACATTGGGCCGTGACCTCAAGATACTGTGCCAGGGCGGCTACCGTCTGGACGAAGTAGCGCCGCTGGACATGTTCCCTCAGACGCACCACGTTGAGTGCGTGGCGTTACTATCCAGAGGAGAGCAACCCAGAATGCCGTTGCSGGCCAGCATCACGTTGGCATCGGCTTCGCCGCGGCGACKTGAACTGATGGTCCTGCTGGGTCTGGAATTTAATATCACGCCGGCTGACTTAGATGAAGACGCCATCCCCGGAGAATCGCCCGCGGAGATGGTAGAGCGTCTTTCCCGGGAAAAAGCCCAAGCTGTCGCCGCCGGAATGGATTCGGGTCTGGTCATCGGGGCTGATAGCACGGTGGTGTTCGAGGGTCAGGCCCTGGGCAAACCAGCGGACGACGACGATGCGCGCCGGATGCTGCGGATGTTGAGCGGTACGACCCACCACGTTTCTACTGGAATCACCGTCGTTGATGCGGCGTCGGGCCGAATCATGAGCGACGCCATGACCAGCCAGATCTCCCTGCGTGACCTGACGGACCAGGAGATCGAGGCATCCATCGCCTCCGGAGTGCCCCGGGACAAAGCAGGGGCTTACGCCGTGCAGGACACTGAGCTCCGGCCTGCCGCCGATTGGGAAGGATGCTACAACAACATCGTCGGGCTGCCCATCTGCCGGCTCCTCGAGATGCTTCAAGAGCTGGGCTATCAACTGCCAGATGGCTGGACGGTCCCAGACGCCGTCGCCTGTGGCGATGACTGCCCCACGATATCCGCCCAAAACCAAGAGGGATCTCTATGAACTTCATGGGCATGGGAATCCCGGAACTAGGCGTGATCTTTCTGGTGGCATTCTTGGTGCTGGGTCCAAGTCGGGCCATCGACATGGYCCGTAGTGCCGRAAAAATAATGGGTGACCTGAAGCGTTCCTTCGGCGACGTGACCAGCGCCATGACCGTGGAGACGATGGAGCAACGGACGCAAACCCAAGACCAAACTCCAGAAGCCCTGAATGAGCCTCCCCCGGGAGTTCCGATGCGGGCCGAGATTCCCCTGGATGACGAGGAAGACCGGGAGCCGCCCGCCGCGGATTCCAAGGCAGGTCCCGAGGCGGAGTCCGAGGACAGGGGATGAGGTCGCGGGAACAGACCCTTCTGCAGCACCTTGGCGAGCTGCGCCGGCGACTCTTCATCTGTGTGGCCGCGGTGCTGGTGGGCAGCGCCGTTTCCTTCGTCTTCTTTGAGCAGCTCATCGAAATCTTAGTTGAGCCCGCCCGGGACCTGAACCTGGGGACCGGCGGGGAGCTGATCTACACCGAAGTCACTGAGCTGCTGACCACTGCCATCAAAGTGTCGTTCGTTTCCGGGCTGATACTGGCCTCGCCGGTCCTCGTGTATCAAGGGGTGATGTTCGTGGCGCCCGGACTCACCGGCCGGGAGAAGCGGTACCTCTATGGGTTCATGCCTGCTGTGATTCTGGCCTTTGGCGGCGGCGTGGCTTTCGCCTACTATATCCTCACCCCGCCGGCGCTCCATTTCTTGCTCACCTTTGGTGGCGACGTCGCAACGCCGTTGATCCGGATCAGTAACATAATCAACCTGATGATCCGGCTGCTGTTCTGGATGGGTCTGGCATTTGAAACACCGTTGGTGATGTTCCTGCTGGCTAGTTTGGGCATCGTTTCAGCCCGGGGGCTGGCCCGGTTCAGGCGTTATTGGGTGGTGGTGGCCTTCATCTTGGCGGCCATCATCACGCCCACGGTCGACCCGGTCAATCAGGCCCTGGTCGCCGGGCCCTTGCTGGTGCTCTACGAAGTCGGCATCCTGCTAGCCCGCATCGCCGGACGCAGCCGGAGAAAGTCCAGCGCCATCACTTCGACCTAGCGGTTTTAGCGAAATTCTTGGATCACGAATGATCGCGGCCCGCGGAGCGCTCGTACTTCTCCAGAGAGTCCTGGGATAGATACTTCTCTTCCAATTCGCGCTGCTTCGCTACCTCTACGCCGCCGATCTTCAAGGCCCCGCTCAGATAGGGGTTATCCTTGTGCTGTTCTTGGAAGTCGACCCAGGCGCTGGTGCCGCGCTCCATGAAATCTTTGATGAAGTCGTAGAGGGCCACGTAGGTGACGTCGTGGGTGGGCCTGGGCATCCACGCCAGATTTATGCCGAGGGCCAGCAATTCCTCGTTCGAAAGAGGCGGGTCCATGTAGYCCTGCATGATGGAGAACGGTCCGTCCACTGCTGCCCGCGCCCGATTAACCTGCTCCACCGAACGCGGAGCCGTAAGCTGCACCCAGTCAACTTCTCCCAATTCCTTGTAGGCTTTCATCCGCACGAGAGATTCTTCAAAACCCCCGTTGGAAGCTTCCGCCACGTAGCACTGGGCCATGACCACGAAGTTTGGGTCTAGCTCTCGCTTGCGGYCCACCGCCGCCCGGTATCTGGTCAGCACTACGTCCAGCGATTGGACCTCCATYCCGGCGGTGCCKGTCCCCCGTTTTCCTTCGATGGGCTGGTCGTCGATCCGGRCGCCCGCGATYCCTTCCCGGATACAGTCCTCGACCATCCGCCGGACGGCCATGATGCCGCCGTGGCCCGTATCCCCGTCCAAGATCACCGGGAACCGCACCGACCGCGCGATCCACCCCGCGATCTGAACGCATTCATTCAATGTCGCCGTGCCAACGTCTTCCATCCCGGTATAAGAGCCGACCACGCCGCTCGTGCCGACGAAACCGGCTTCGGCCCCTGCGGCTTCCATGACTCTGGCCAAGGACGCACTCGGTGGGTGAAGCACCGTTGTAACCTGGCCCTGCCGATGGATCAATTCTTGCAGCCGGGCCGTCGCTTCTTGGAAGGGCATATAYGAGATACTCCTCTGGTCTGATCTACCTGGAATCGGAATACGACGCGGGATCAGACGCCGACAAACCAGTATTGTATTGTTGAACGCGGGTCTGTCAATTTAGTGGTCCATGCCCCCTAAGAACRGRCTTACGCCGGGCAACAAAAAACCGGGCCTTCGGTTGAAGGACCGGTTTCTTTCTTTTCTGATATCGGATCTAACTCTTGCTGTCGTCTTTCCCGCTGGCCGTGGTCTGCTTTTCGGCCTCTTCTTTYTCTTCCTCGCCCATTAGAGCGGTCTTAAATGTACGTATGCCCTTGCCCATGGATGTACCAATCTCGGGCAGGCGTTTGGCGCCGAAGATCAGGAGAATCACGACGACGATGATCGCCAGYTCAGGTATCCCCAATGGCCCAACTCTCATGTCTCTTCCYCCCGCTATCGGCGGCGTCATGGCCCATGTTGCGGGCCGGTGCATCTAACCCATTGAATATTAGCAGATGCAGGCTACAACGACAATGAATCACGCCTGCTTTCCTCCCTAGRYGGGGAAAAGGCGCCGGATATATACGACGACAGGTCAGTTCCGGACAACCTCAGTGATAGGCACAGACTATYGGAGTGATATATATTGTATAGACSTAATAGCGACGTTATAATCTTGTCTTATCCTAAAAACCGCCTCGAGGGAACATGCTCCTCGTTGGCCGGTCATAACATAACCTGTAGGTGGCGATGGAATCGAACTACGACTTGGTCGTGATCGGCTCAGGACCGGGCGGCTATGTGGCCGCGATTCGGGCCGGTCAACTTGGCCTGAAAACAGCCATCATCGAGAAAGAAGAGCTGGGTGGAGTGTGCCTGAATTGGGGTTGCATCCCCAGCAAGTCCCTCCTCAAGAATGCCGAGATAGTGTCTTACTTCRAGCGGGCCTATGAATTTGGCCTGAAGATGGACAATTTCCACGCCGACTATTCCGTAGCCATCGACCGCAGCCGAAAGGTTGTCGACCACAATACCAAGGGCGTGGCCTTTCTGCTGAAAAAGAATGAGGTAGACCATATTCAGGGCACCGGCAAGATCGCCGGGATYGGCAAGGTGGAAGTCGCGCCGGCCAAGGGCGCCACAGGCGAAAGACCAAATGTGATCGAGGCCAAGAATATCATCATCGCCACCGGCGCCCGGCCCCGGAGCATCCCGCCCCTCCCGATCGACGGTGACAAGATCATCACCAGCCGCGAGTCCATAGTTTTAAGCGAACTGCCCGAATCGATAGTGATCGTCGGCGGCGGCGCCATCGGAGTGGAGTTCGCTTACATATATMAGATGTACGGCGTTCAAGTAACCATCGTTGAGATGCTGCCCCGGTTGGTCCCCAATGAAGACGAAGACATCAGCGCCCAATTGGAACGGGCCTTCAAGCGCGCCCGGATCGACTTTATGACGGGCGCCGGAGTGACCGGCGTCGATACCTCAGGCGCTGGCGTGAAGGTAACCGTGGACGTCGACGGCGCGGCCCAGACGCTGGAGTGCGACAAAGTGCTGGTGGCCATCGGGATCCAGCCAAACGTGGAAGACCTGGGTCTGGAGGCCGTAGGCATCGCCACCRATCGCACCGGCATCACAGTCGACGAAAAGATGACCACCAACCTTCCCGGTATCTATGCCATCGGCGACGTCAACGGCAAGATGCCCTTGGCCCATGTCGCTTCAGCCCAGGCCATGGTGGCTGTTGAGACCATAGCGGGGCTGGATACCCAACCGTTGGACTACGTTTACATGCCCCGGGCCACTTACTGYAWKCCCCAGATCGCCAGCTTCGGCCTGACCGARGCTCAGGCSARGGAGCAGGGCAAAGATGTCAATGTGGGRACSTTCAAYGTTCAAGCMAAYGGSAAAGCYYTGGCCATGGGAGAAAACTTCGGCTTGGTGAAGTTGGTGGTCGATGCAAAATACGGAGAATTGCTGGGCGGGCACATGATCGGCCCCGAAGTCACCGAGCTGCTGGGCGAACTGTCCATGACCCGGATGCTGGAGGGCACAGTACTGGAATTGGGGTCGGTGGTACACGCCCATCCATCTATCTCTGAGATGCTCAAGGAGGCTGCGTTGGGCGCACAGGGCCGCACGATCCACATGTAGCGCTCYCATCTAACCGACATAACGTTTACAATTACCGCAAGGTAAACTTTCCAAAATTGGAATGTTCGAACCAGCGGAAAACTTTGAATCGAGAGGAAATCGGACGCCATCCGAAGCCGTGGGCATGATCGGACGGCAAATCTGGATGAAAAAGAGGACAAGGAGCGGACCAAATGGGGTTGGGAACTTATGATTTCGCATTAGCGATCGGTGGCGAAGCAGGACAGGGAATCGCCACGCCGGGAGACATTCTGGCGAGGATAATCGTCCGGCGCGGACTGCATCTGGTCACGTATAACGCGTACCAGTCCATCGTCCGGGGCGGTCACATATTCTTGACAATGCGTATCAGCGATGCCGAGATCCAGAACCACGGAGACAAGCTGGACCTGCTTATGTGCCTTAATCAAGACACGATGGACCGGCACCAACGCCTGATGGGTCCCGGCACCCGGATCGTCTACAACAGCGATACGATCAGTCCTGGWACTGAAGAYAAAGGGGCGGACCTCTGCGGCCTGCCGGTGGGGGAACTGAYTCAAAGTAGAAACCGGCTGGTCCAGAATACGGTGGCCATGGGAGCAGTCTCGTTCCTGATGRGCATAGATTTCTCGGTTTTGGAAGAGAGCCTAACTCTCCGGTTCCAGCGGCGCGGCCAGGAAATGGTCGATGAGAACGTCAAAGTCGCCAAAGCCGGTTACGATTATGCCGTAGAGCATTTTCGCGCCTTCGACCAGGTGCCGCCCGATGGCGGGAAGCCCTTGGCCGTTTGGTCCGGAAACGAGGCGCTGGCAATGGGCGGCGCCGCGGCGGGAGTTAAGTTCTATGCCGCATACCCCATGAGCCCAGCCACCGGCGTGCTGCACTGGATGGCCAATAATGCCCGTAACCTGGGGATAATGGTCCGCCAGGTCGAAGACGAGATCGGCGTGGCAAATATGGTCGTGGGAGCCGCGCAGGCCGGGACCCGGTCCATGTGCGCCACATCCGGRGGTGGMTTYGCCCTRATGACMGAGGCRRTSGGRRSKGCGKCMATSATGGARATTCCTKKKGTRRTGATYAATGTRATGCGSGCCGGTCCRTCCACMGGAGTSCCSACKAAGACYGARCARGGMGAYCTCTGGCAATGCTTGGGNGCCAGTCAGGGCGACTTCGAACGGATCATTGTCGCGCCCACCGATTGTTTGGATGCGTTCAACCTGATGGCGGAGGTGTTCAATCTCGCCGACAAATATCAATGCCCGGCCATCGTGATCTCGGACCTCTACATCTCTGAGGGACGGTACAGCGTGGACCCGGACAAGATAAACATGCACCCTAAGATCGACCGCGGGGCGTTGATCACCGAGCCTTCGGATACCGACGGCTATCTCCGCTACAAGGACACCGAGAGCGGTATCTCGCCAAGGCCGTTGTCGGGGTTGGAAGGCTACGTACATTTGGTCGCCACCGACGAGCACGACGAGGACTCGACCCTGCTCAGCGACGAGTTCACCAACCCCCACAAACGACGGCAGATGGTGGAGAAGAGAGCCAGGAAGTTCGACAACATCCTGGCTGATATCGCTCCTCCAGTTCTAAGCGGACCATCCGACGCCGACGTTACGCTAGTGGGTTGGGGTTCAACCGACGGRATAATCGCTGAGGCGGTCGACATGCTGAACGCCGAGGGGGTATCTACCAACCATCTTCAGATAAGATGGATGGTCCCGTTCCATGGCGATCAGATCATGGAGGTCCTATCGAAAGCCAAACGGACCATCATCGTAGAGAACAACTATTCGGGCCAGTTTGCCCGCTACCTGCGCAGTGAGACCGGGTTCGCGGCCGACGGGCACATCCGCAAATACGACGGCGAACCTTTCATGCCCCACCATATCGTTGACGGCGTGAAAGCCCAGGTCGGCGGAGAGACCGACAAGTACATCCCGTACCAAGAGATAACCGTCTAGCCGGAAACTTTCAAAATCCCGGTGTTTAGATTGAGGTGAGACCATGACAACCACGGAAATAAACCTTACGCCAAGAGACTTCAAGGGCAAATCCAACCCCGACTGGTGTGCCGGTTGCGGCGACTTCGGTGTATTGAACGCCATCCAGCGGGCCGTAGCTGAGATGGGTTTTCGTCCTCATGACATCATGACCGTGAGCGGCATCGGTTGTTCTTCGAACCTGCCGGGCTACATCAACACCTACGGCATGCACACCCTCCACGGTCGGTCATTGCCGATGGCCACCGGCGTCAAGATGGCCAATCATGAGATGAATGTRCTGGTGGTCGGCGGAGACGGAGACGGATACGGCATCGGCGGTAATCATCTCACCCACACCGCACGGCGAAACACCGACCTGACCTACATCGTGATGAACAACCAGATCTAYGGGTTGACCACCGGGCAGGTGTCTCCCACCAGCAGCATCGGGATGACCACCAAGAGCACTCCCTTCGGCAACGTGGAGCAGCCGATAAACCCGATCACCTCAGCCATCATGAACGGCGCTACCTACGTGGCCCGCGCCTTTAGCGCCGACGTCAAGCAATTAGCCACGCTGATTCAGGATGGCATTCGCCACAAAGGGTTCTCAATCATCGACGTTTTCAGCCCCTGCGTGACCTTCAATCTCGTCAACACCCACGATTTCTTCAAAGAACGGATCAAAAAACTGGAAGATGACGGCCACGACACCAGCGATTGGAAGACCGCCTGCGAGAAGGCGATGATGTTTGGCGACACGATCTACACGGGACTGTTCTTCGAATCGGACCGGCCTTCGCTGGAGGAAGTGGAACCGATCTTGAAGACAGGCGGCCCACTGGCCTACCGGACGCTAGGTCTGGATAAAGAGGACGCCCAGAAGATCATCGACCGCATGATGTAAGCGGCACGGTCTGAACACGCCAGACCGGTATTTGGGAACAGAAAGGGAGYGGACKMGTCCGCTCCCTTTCTTTCTGCCGGTTGCCGCGCTTCCCGCCGTGCATTAATATCTATCCAGCGTGGGTGCAGGGCGGATAGACCCATGCCCCTACCGGAGGAAAAGTTGGCCACACTAATGGTGATGCCCCAGATGGGCTATGACATGCATGAGGGCAAGGTGGTCCGTTGGCTCAAGAAGGAAGGCGAAGAAGTGATCCGCGGCGAAGTGATAGCCGAGATCGAGACTGACAAAGCCACCGTTGATTATGAAGCCTACACCGGCGGCGTGATGGCTAAGATCGTGGCCGAAGTAGGGGCCACCATTCCGGTCGGCGAACTCATCGCCGTGATCACCGCCCCCGGCGAAGCCATACCTGAAGATGTGCTGACGGACGCCGCTGTGGCCGCGTCAGCCGATTCGCCAGCCCCGGCTGCCGCGGAAACCCCTGCGCCGGCGGCGGAAGCGGCTCCCTCTAGCGATGGAGAAGTACGGGCATCGCCCCTGGCCCGCCGGCTGGCGAATGAACGCGGAGTCGATCTGTCCACCATCAACGGCACCGGCCCAGGAGGGCGAATCACCGAAGCCGATATACCTGAACACGGCGCTCTGGCAGCGGCTGCCAATGGGATCGTGAAGGCGTCGCCCCTGGCCAAACGGTTGGCCCGAGAGCGCGGTATCGACCTTACAAGCCTCACCGGTACCGGCCCAGGTGGNCGTATCACCGAGGTAGACGTTCCCGTACAGGCCGCACCATCCGCCGCGCCAGCATCAGTCTATGGCGCAGCGCCGGCAACACTGACCTCCGAGAGCGTCGAACTTTCACGGATGCGCCAGGCCATCGCCCGGGTGACCGTCGACAGCAAGCGGGAGGCGCCCCACTTCTACGTCGCCGTCGACATCGATATGACCAAGGCCATGTCTTTCCGGCGCGACCTGAACGATGAGTTGGACGCCGAAAAGCGGGTCAGCGTCAACGATTTCATCGTCAAAGCGTCGGCCATCGCCATCGGCCGTCATCCCAAGTTCAACTCCTTCTTCCGGGACGACCACCTCCAGATGAACGCGTCCATCAACGTTGGCATCGCCATCGCCCTGGAGTCGGGTCTGATCGTGCCGGGGATCAACGGCTGTGAGAGCAAGAGCCTGGTGGAGATCTCCGTGGCCAGCCGAGACCTGGTTGCTCGGGCCAACAGCGGCACTCTGCGCAACGATGAGTACAGCGGGACCACCTTCAGCGTGAGCAACCTGGGCATGTTCGACATCGAGAGTTTCACCGCAATCATTTTCCCCCCCCACGCCGCGGTGCTGGCTGTCGGTACGGTGAAAGAGCAGCCGGTGGTGCGCGACGGAGAACTGGCCGTGGCCCAGATAATGAAAGCAACCCTCTCCACCGACCACCGTGTGGCCGACGGAGCGGAAGCAGCCCAATTCCTGGTGGAGATCAAAAAACTCCTGGAAAACCCCATAAGCTTGGTGATTTAATAGCAGTCAGCTTACAGCTAWCAGCAGTCAGGAAATCGGACGAGNCCGTAGGCCCGTCAACCAAAAGCTGACCCCTGACCGCCGATCGTTGATAGCTGACCGCGCGAACAAGGAGAGCACACGTGCCTAAATTAACCGGTGGTCAGACCGTCATCGAATCGCTCAAGGCCCAGGGCGTCGATACCGTATTCGGCATCATATCCATACACAACCTGGACCTCTTCGATTCCCTTTTTGGGAGCCAAGACACCATGCAGTTCATCGGAGGCCGCCTGGAACTGGGCTGCGGGTTCATGGCCGACGGCTACACCCGGGCCACGGGCAAACCGGGCATCCTGTTCACCAGCACCGGTCCCGGCGCGGCGGACTCGGTGGGCGCCATCGGCGAGGCCTACTTCTCGGGYTCGCCCATTCTGGAGATCACCACCAACGTCGAACGGGAATTCCTCGGCAGCGGCAAGCTGGCGACCCACGAGACCAAGGACCAGCTCGGCATGTTCAAGGCCGTTACCGATTGGAACGCCTTGATYCCCGAGGTGGAATCCATCCCCGACAACATCACCGAAGCGTTCGACCGGTTCCAGACCCGCAGGCCCAGGCCCATCGAACTGGAGATACCCACGGACCTTTTAGGGACAGAAGCCGATGTCGAGATGTTGACTGCCCGCCAGCCGGACATCCCCCAAGGAGACCCCAACCAGGTAGAGAAAGCCTTGCAGATGATTCTCAAGGCCAAAAGGCCGGCCATCTTGATAGGTGAGGAAGTCCAGCAGTTGGGAGGGACCCAGCAAATAATCGAACTGGCAGAGAAATTGGGAGCGGCAGTGGTCACCAGCGACGGGGCCAAGGGCGCATTTCCCGAGGACCATGCCCAGTCCCTGGGCCAGATCATGGGCAGGCGCATCTGGGGCGAGAACCCCGTCCAAGATTGGCTGGGCACCTGCGACCTAGTTATAGTGCTGGGATCAATACTGCCTCAGCGCTCGACCTCYGGGATCGGGCTGCAACTGCCCAAGGAAATGGTGCACGTGCTGCTGGACGGCGRGGCAATCGGCAAGAACTACCCCGTTACCGTGCCCATAGTYGCCAACTCCSAGGCCGTGGTCCAGCAGTGGCTGGGCGCCATAGGCGACCAGGACGTCCACAAAGGAAATGGATTCCAAGACGACATCACATCCATCCGTGGCAACATTCGCCATAGTTTGGAAGAGAACTGGGGCAATGAGCTGCGCGTCTACGAGACCGTACGGGCGGTCACGCCCCGCAACACCATCTTCTCCCTGGACCCGGCGGTGGCCGCCAGCCGGGCCACCCGTTGCCTGGAGATCTACGAACCACGGACCTACATGCACCCCCACGGCTGGCTTGGACTGGGGTTCGCCTTTCCGGCGGCCGTCGGCGCCAAGGTGGGTAAGCCGGATAGCCCGGTGGTCTGCGTGACCGGCGACGGCGGGTTCCAGTACAACTTCCAGGAACTGGCCACCTGTGCTCAGTACGGCATCCACCCCGTGGTGCTGATGTTCAACGACAACGCCTGGGGCGTCTTGAAGGGGTTCCAGGGCGACCGGTTCGGCGAGGACCGCAAGTTCGCCACCGACTTGGTGAACCCGGATTTCGTCAAGATATTCGAGTCCTACGGCTTCGAGGGCACCAAGGTCAACACTGTGAAAGAACTGGGCAAAGCGCTTGAGAACGCCATCGCCTCCGGCAAGACCCAACTGGTAGAGGTCCAGACCCCGGACGGTTTTGGTGCGCTAACTTAAGCTGAGACYCAAACGGTTTTGCATCAACCGTAGGCGCGGGTTTTTAACCCGCTTGGCCCCGGGTAAACCGATTTCGAAGCCTGAAATCAGGTGACTGCACCAGGAGTTTCCGTTTTCTCGATCTGGGCCCGGTCTACCCTGAGCGGGGCCGGTTAAAAAYCGGCGCCTACGCTAACCTCCGTTCTTAGCAGGTTTCGCTGGAATGATGACATATCGGTAAACCCATGCCGGTCCTCTTGCTATCGGACCAAACCCTCTGCTCTCAACCCCTTGTCTATTGTCGCCTGGGCAGCCACAATTGACATAAAGTTGGCGCGTGGCGTCCTTGACGGCCATGCCCGTTTCCAGGCAAATAGCTTTAGCAACTTGGTCCGCAATCATCCGCCGGAGATTTCACCGCCCAATGACCGACCAGAGCAATGATGCTGGGGCGTCCGAACAGCTTTATTCCNGGCGCGTTTATCCGCTGGACGCCCATGACCTAAGCGAAGAGCAGATCGCCGTTGCCTTCGCCATGACCTCCCGCCGGCCCGAGGCGTTCGACGAGATTGCCGAGCAGGTCAGCAAGGAAAAGGCGGCCGATTTCCACGAGCGCTGGGTCTTGGGCTACGGCCACGCCTCGGTGGCGGAACACGCCGTAGTGCATCTGGCGGTGGAGAACGTTTCCCGGCTGGCTGTTGACACCCTTGAGGACAACCGGCTGGCTTCCTACACCGAGAAGTCGACGCGTTACCAGGTGATGCCCGAGGATTACTACTACGTCCCCGAAGAACTGGCCCAGCACCCGGCCCTACGGAATGAGTACGTGGCGGCCTGCCAGGGTCTGTTTCAGGGGTACATGAAACTGATTGATGGTTCCATGGACTACCTCAGAAAAACCACGCCGCAGAGGAACTCAGAGCGGGACGGCGCCTACAACATKCGGCTGCGCCGGGTGGCCACCGACCATTGCCGGGCGGTGCTGCCGGCGGCGACGCTGACCAACGTGGGGGTCACCGCCAACGCCCGGACCCTGGAGCACGCCATCGCCAAGTTGCTGTCTTCGGGACTGATAGAGGAGCGGCGCCTGGGAGGGGCTGTGAGCGAACAGGGACGGTTAATCACTCCCACGCTGATCAAATACGCCAACAAAATAGACTTTCTTGCCAATGCCTCCGACCTGCAACTGGAACAGGCCCGAAGGTCTGGMTTTCCTGATGARGCGCCGGCAGCAGAGGGCGYGGTGTCGGGGGCGAGCGCTCCGRAAGTGCGTCTGGTCCACTGGGACCGGAAGGGCGAAGAGAAGCTGGCGGCGGCGTTGCTCTACCGCCATTCCAATCTGCCCTATGAACAGGTCTGGAATCGAGTGAAAGACCTCGGCGCCGAATCAAGGCAGGCGATAATCGACGAGAGCGCCGCTGGGCTGGGGCCCCACGACGCCCCGTTGCGTGAATTTGAAGTGGTGGACTACAGCTTYGAATTCTTGCTGGACTACGGCGCGTACCGGGAGTTCAAGCGGCATCGGATGATGTCCTACCTGCCGCAGCCGTTGACCGTGGCCCATGGTTACCGGATACCTCCGGTGGTGGCTGAAGCGGGACTGGAATCAGAGTTCGAGCAGGCGGTGCGTCCGGCGRAAGAGGTTTATTGRAAGGTGCGGGAAGTGTCGCCGCTGGCGGCCCAATATCTGGTGACCCACGCCCACAACCGGCGGGTGATCAGCAAGTTCAACTTGCGGGAGTGCTATCACCTGTTCAAGATGCGGACCTCGGAAGAAGCCCACTTCTCCATCAGAGAACCTATGGAAGAAGCYATGCGTTTGGCGGTGGAAGTCCAGCCACAGTTCTTTAGGCACCTGAAACTACGCAACTACCCGGAGTGGTGGCCCCACCCGGTTGGGGACTAGTTCTTAGCCAGCTTGACGGCGACCCCGGCCAGGCGGGCGCCCAGTTCGCGGGCTTGGAGCAAGTCTTGCTGTGTTGGTTCCCCCACTGCCGTCGCGCCGTAATATGACCCTGAGTTTTTCATGCGTTGGTCCCAGGGCAGACCCACCACCACCATGCCGCAGGCCAGCATCCAGTGGAGCATCTGTAGCAGCGTCATTTCCAGGCCGGAGTGCTGCCCTGAGCCTGAGGTGAACGCGGCGGCGGGTTTCCCGGCCAAGGAGCCGTCTTCCCAGAGATCGCCCTGGTCGTCCAGCCACGATTTGAGGGAACCGGTGATGCCGCTCCARTTCGGGCAGCCCAGAAGCAGGCCGTCGGCGGTCAGCAGGTCGGCTTGAGTGGCTTCGSYGRTYCRYKTCAGGTTGGCGATGCCGCCGGCTAGTTCCACGCCCATCGCCGCGAACCGTGCCAGGTCTTCGATYGCCGAATTCTTGCGGTCAAAGAGGACCAGTATCGAGACTGGCTTTGAGTCCGCCATTAGGGGTCTGAGCAGTCCCGGGTGAACCCGCAATTGGGGCATTTGATCTTGCAGCTCCGCTCGACCATCTCGCAGCCGCAGATCTCACAGGTCAGGTCGGATAACTCATCGGAAGTGGCTTTTAAGAACAACACGCGCACCACACTATCGACGCCAATGATTTACTACCCAGGTTGGCGGTTCGCGCAGTATAGCAGCCGGATATTTAGAGTTCCAAGAACGGCGGTTAAGGGATTAACCCAGGGTTTTCGGGGAATTACCGGTCGAGAGCGTAGGTCACGAAACGCGGAGTGTTCATGGACACCAGGTTACCTTGCAGCACCATGTCGGTCTGAGCTCCGGCGGTGTCGCTCGCGGTCAGTTCCACCTTCTCGAAGGCCATGATGGACTCYGGCAACTGCAGAGACACCGTGCCCYAGCCCTGGGYGTCCACAGAGATCTTTCCGACCCATAACTTGTCCCGTCCGCGCATCAACCAAACGTGATAATCGGTGGACGGGGTGGGTGGATTCATCCCCGAGACTATGATCACCCCGCGGCTTCCGTCGTGGCTCACCAGCAAGATGCCCTGGGAACTGCTGCCGGCGGATGGCGGGTTTAGTTCCAGGGACACATTGTCGGGCTGGGCCAACTCGTAACTGGCCTGCTGTAGCTTGAGGACCGTTTCCATGACYTCGGACTTGGCGACCKAGGCTTCGCTGATCTGGGCGGTCATGGTGGCGAGGTTGGAATTTAGACTCGTCTGTAGTGAGGCGTTCTCCTGCTTTAGATCGTCAACCTCGTTGCTGATGCGAACGTTCATGGTCACGGCAAAGACAACCAGTACCATAGCCAACGACGCGCCCAGTGGCACCAGCGTCCGGACCAGCCTGCTGTCTATCAGCCGGTCGCCAAATGACGAGACCAGTTGCGGGACAGGGGCGGCCGGGACCGGCGGTTCCTCTCGGGAGATCGCCTACATCACYCTAGCCCGCAGGCCGGCCGGCGGTTCCTGGATCTGGACCGACCCCGCCAGCTCGGCGGCAGTTGCCTGGTACCGGCCCACGACGTCGCTGCACCGGTCGCAGCCATCGAGGTGGTCSTGGACACTAAGTTCTTCCTCCGCGCCCAGAGCGTCTAGGSCAAACGCCTCTAGSATGTCTTCCGGATGGACGGAGTTGTGGGGCCCGTGGGAATCATTATTTTGGTTATTCGTAGCCATCGTTTTCCAATACGGTGCGCAGCTTTTGCATCGCCAAGCGCACTCTGGTCTTTATTGTGCCCAAGGGCTGGTCCAATCTCTGGGCCATCTCCGATTGGGAGAAACCTTCGAAGTAGGCCAGCATGATCACCTCTTTCTGAGATTCGGGTATCGTCGCCAGGGCCCGCATTATGCGTTCCCGCTCCAGCGTCTGCTCCACCTGCGCTTCGGTGGAAGCCCCGCCCGCAGGCAACAGGTCCAGGGTCTCGTAGTCGGCCGGGTCGGTGTTGACGATCGTCCGCCGCYGCGACCGGATCACGTCCACGATCTTGTGGTGGGCCACGCTCATGATCCAGCCCTTGGGCTGGCCGCGCTCGGCGTTGAAGCTACCGGCTTTCAGCCAGATGTTCAGGAAGATGTCCTRGGTGACTTCTTCCGCGAGAGCTGGTTGTTTCAGCATGAACATCGCWAGTGAGTACACCGGCGTTTGGTACCTGACKTACAAGGTCTCAAGGGCTTCCTTGTCGACCTGGGATATCCGCTGGATCAACTGGTGGTCGTCTAACGACTCGTAGTCGGCCACTGTTTCCCCCCAGCGCCAGATACACAGGCTTGAGCCCAATATTCAGACATGCATTTCATGCCCATGATTATATACGGTGGGTGTTTCCGGTTGGATTTGAACATGGCGTCAGTTCAACCTGCTGAGGGAGGCCCAGAGACCAGTGATCTGGTCTTTTACTTGCTTGGAGTCGTCCGGCTCGCCCGCTTCTTCCAGGTAGGCTTCCAGCACYCCGATGGCCATCCGGTACTCATACTGTTGGGCGTGGCACCAAGCCTGTTCTTGGTATAGCGACGRCATGCYGGGACTGATGATCGCCATCCGCTGGATCACSCCCACTGCTTTGGTGTATTCCTTGGTCTGYATGTAGACGYTTTTCAGATTGTTGAGAATTCGGAAAAGGACATCACGCTTGGTGTAAGGCGCCAGAACCTGGTCCGTCCACTCCAGGCGTCCGCCGGACATGTTCTGGACCAGGTTACGGCAGTCTTCGGCTGAAAGCATGGTCCCGGCATTGAATGGGTCTAGGTATTCGCCCGTGTCGTCCAGGCCGACTATGAAGTGGCCGGGCAGCCCGACCCCGGAGCATCTGAGCCCCAAGCGGCGCGCCACCTCTAGAAAAATCAACGAAAGGGTAATGGGTATCCCGGTGCGCGTCTCCAGCACGCGGTTAAGATAACTGTTCTCGGGGCTGTAGTACTCGCCGGTATTGCCGTGCAGACCCACCTGATCAAAAAGATAATGGGCGATGGCGCGGGCCAGGTCAGCGGGAGCAGTTTCGGCGATCTCTCTAAGGGCGATCTGAGAGGCGAAAGCGTCCAGCTCGGCCAGATAAGAGTGGACGTCRATCTCCGGGTATTCTTCTCCGGCCAGATAGAGGGCGGCMCGGTCCAAGCGAATGTCCGCTTCGGGTTTCTTCACTTCCTTTGAGAAGAGAGTACGGAAATCGGTGCTGCCTTGRGTGCTCATCTTTATCCAAAGATCCGGCTGTTGACAGGTGCATTTCAGGCCGGATGGAGACCGCTTAAATGGTTCGAATTGACCGAGGATYCAGTCGTTAAATCGATTCTAAACCGTGCGTGAATCAGCCRGAATTATATCATGGCCTACCTGGTTATCCCGTTCGTTGACTGTCNGTAATGGCCCATCTATRCTCCATTGACTTCGGTACGGATGTAGTGAGCGAGGCCCAGTATGCCCCAATATGTAGTGGAACGGCATCTGCCCAACTTCACCGGCGAAATGGTTGCCGCTGCCGCCAAGCGCGCCAAGCAGACCACGTTGGCGATGACCCNTGAGGGCACACCCGTCCGGTACATGCGCTCGATATTCATTCCCGGTGAAGACAAGTGCTACTGCCTCTTTGAAGGAGAGAGCGCCGACACGGTGCGCCAGGCCAACGAGAGGGCTGAGTTGCCCGTCAAAAGCATCTCAGAGGCGTGGTCCATCACCACGGAAGAGATTACTTAAGCGTTTGGATAACGCCCCAGCGCCGGGCGTTTCTTGATTTGATGCTCTACTAAATCTTCCCTTGTAACCTTTAAGCCGATAGGCAAAATAATAGCCATTTAAGGTAGAACCGATGGCTTCTCTCTTCGCCTCCGTATTCACGGACTTGGGACGCCAGGCATCCCCTTGGGCACGGATGNCCCGCGACGAGGTGGTCGGCCTTATCGCGGAGTACCGGTATCTGGCGGAATCATTGGCATCCCAGCACGGCTGTCTTCACCGGAACTTTCAGGGCAATGGGCATCTTTTCATCTTTGAGAGCGCCGATGCGGCCCTTCAGTTCAGCCTGAAGCTGATCGAGCGATGGGACTCTGGCAGGTCCCGGCCGACCGGGCAGGTACAGGCCCTCGGCCTGCCGCTGCATCTTGGCTGCCATTTCGGCGACGCCACGCGTCTGGAAGGCGGAGACGCCTGGACCGGCCGGTCCATAGATCTGGCCCGAAGAATCGCCGAGGCCGCAGAAGCAGGAGCGTTGTTGGTCACTGAGAACGTGCTCGACGCCTCGGACGTGGCCTTGTACGAGTTCCAACAAATGGGCGTTCATACGTTGGAAGGTGACCAGCTACCCCAGAGGACGCTCTACAAGATCACATCGTCGATGCAGGGGACGATCGCCGGCGCCGGAGAGCGAAACTCGGCAGAGATCTTTTTCCTAGCCGGTGTTGGCTACATCGGTACCGAGAAGGAGAATGGGGAAGAGGAGAGCGGCTTTTACCAGCGGGCCTTGGAAATGAGGCCAGATTATGCGCAAGCCCACAACAATCTGRGTGTGGTGATGCKTGCCAACGGTGAAGAAGGCGTCGCGGCCGAACACTACCGGCAGGCAATCAAAGCCCGGCCCCAGTATGCGGAAGCCAACTATAACTATGCAGTCCTGCTGCACTCACGCGGGAACTTAAATGGGGCCGCAGAGCGGTACCAGGAGGCGCTGCGGTTGCGCCCCGATTACGTTGACGCTCACTACGGATTGGGCAACCTGCGCCGGGCGGCCGGCGACGCCGCCCAGGCGGAACACCACTTCACAGAGGCGCTGCGGCTGAGACCCGAGTACGCCGAAGTSCACAATAATCTGGCGATCCTGTTGGACGACATGGGCCAGGCGGAACGGGCACAACAACACTACCAAGAGGCAGTCCGGATCCAGCCCGATTATCCYGARGCCCACTGTAATTTTGCCCTCGCTCTCGAAAACGCAGACCAGTTGGAAGAGGCCGAAGCCTCTTACCTGAAGGCGATCGGCAYCCGGCCCGAATATCCCGAAGCTCATAACAATCTGRCTATCTTGTTACAGGCTAGAGGAGACCTCGGACCGGCCGAGGCCCACTACTTGGAGGTGCTGCGTTTACGCCCCGGCGACCCTGAGACCCACTACAATCTCAGTCTCTTGCTCCGGGCCCAAGGTCGCGAATCCGAGGCAGACGAGCRCCTCAAGACCGCCCACGAACTTGCCCCSGCGGAACGGTTTGGCGCGCCGCAGAATGGCGCAGAGGTTTCGTCACTACAGATTGACGGGCTCACGCCGCGKGAGATCGAGGTTCTGACGCTGGTTGCGCAGGGCCGGAGCAATCAGGAAGTGGTGGACGAGTTGTTCATCAGTCTCCGGACCGTTGCCCACCACGTGACCAGTATCTTGACCAAGACCGAATCAGGCAACCGTACCGAAGCCGCCGCCTACGCCAACCGCCACGGCTTGGTACCGTAGCCTCCCCTGGCCTTGCCCGGTCCGCTCCCGGCATGGGAACAAATTCCCATACGCCCAATGCTCCCCGCGGTCAAAGTAGGGAACATTTACCGATGTCCGTGGCTCTTTGCCTATCTATGATTCCGCTAGGCCGCTGAAATGGCGGAACCATAAGCTGGGTAGGAGGAATCGAGATGACAGTTTATATGGTGGAGAGAGAATTAACGGGAATAACGATGGACCAATTGGGAGCAGCGCAGAAAGCAGCGATCGAGACGTCTCAGAAATTCACTTCTGAGGGAAGGGCGGTCCGCTATATCCGGACCACTTTCGTTACCGGCGATGCCCGGTGCATGTGCCTGTTCGAGTCCGACAGCCAGGACCTGGTGAAGGACGTGAACGAGACGGCCGGTATACCCTTCACCGGAATCGTGGAAGCCCTTGACCTGACCCCGTAGTCGCCCTGTCCGGCTAGTCTGCACGGCCAAACGCCCGGCAGAGAACTTGCTTCCCGCCGGGCGTTTGGCCGTCCTGTAAGCGACCGGCCGGTCAATCTACACCACCAGACCGTCGAAGAGATCGTCCATGTCGGTGGCCTCGTCGATGGCCCAGATGGTCGCCAATACTTGGTCACACTGCATGTCTGAGAGCACCCCGGCGGCGAAACTGCGGAACTTGCTTTCCATTTCCTGATCGTCCAATGGGTTGTTCTTGTGGCCCTTGGAGAAGGCGGTATGGGCGGTGTGGACCTTGCCTGCCTGGTCGGTGACCGTGATCCGGCAATTGTACTCAGATGGGTACTTGGCGGTGAATTCCGGGTCTTCGGACAGGGTCATCTTGGACATGGTCTCGCGCTTGGTGGCGTCGGCGATCCCCTGGGGCGTGAATGTTCCGGGTGTAACCGCGCCTTCTTGAAAGGCCACGGCCACCAAGAACGGGATGCTGTGGTCGGCCGTCTCCCTGGTTTGAGGGTCCCATTTCTCGGGCTCGCTGGAGGCGCTGCTGGCGGCGGTGTGGTAGGTGTCTATGTGAATGGACTTGATGTCGGCCAGCGACACCTCTTTCCCCAGTTCCAGAGCCAAGCCGATGGGCGCCTGGGTGTGGATCTGGGAYGGGTAGCTCTTMACGATGGTCTGGGTGATGCGGAAGGGGTCGTCATCGCCCCGGCTGCCGCCAAGCGGGAACTCGGCGATCTCCACCGGTTTCCCAACGGCCTGCTCCCATAGTCCGTTTTTGCCGTCGAAGGGCTCGTTTGGCCCGCTCATGCCCTCCGCGGCCAACATGGCGGCGAAGACGGCGGAGCGGGTGGCGGCGGCGCTGGCGCAGCCCTTCCACATGGAGAGCTCGCCCTTGCGGGTTACCGCCAGGGGCAAAGACGGCGTCACGGCSAGGGATATGGCTTGGCCCATCTGCTCTTGGTYYAGGCCCAGTACCATGCCGGCCCCGCAGGCGGCGCCGATGACGCTGAACATACCCTGGTCCCAGCCCAGGTCTCCGGCCACCACCTGATCGGACAGGCGGCAGAAAACCTCATAGGCCAAGGCGATGGCGGTGATGACGGTGCGGCCGTCGGCGATCATAGGGTCGGCCATGGCCAGCACGGCGGGGATCATATCGCTGGGGTGCCCGCCGCCGGGTGAGAAATAGGAGTCGTTGCAGTCCAGGTACCGGACCATCACGCCGTTGGCGAACCCGGCCATGTCGGGCGAGGTGTATTCATTGGTGCCCAGGACGCGTGATGGGGTGGTGCTGGTGACCGATGACGCCATGCCCCGGGCAATCTTTGCCGGCTCGGACACGAAGCCGCCCATGGCGCACCCCATGGTGTCCACCAGCGTTCGCTTGACCTGGTGCACCGTCTTGGGCCCCAGGTCCTCATAGCTAAGCCGGCAGGCGTAGGACGCCAGCATTTCAGTGGTGCGGTCCATCGGTTTTCTCCTCTAAATTCGTGATACCAGCGAWAGCTGGAATCCACTGTGGTTTCGCTCTCCCCCGTAATTCTGACAAGGCCGCCCTATTCTGYCATTCTGAGCCAGCCGCAGCGGCGAAGAATCKTGTTGTGCGACTTCAAGGTTGTTACTGTGCTGAGGAACCGGTAGCTGGTTTCCCATCGACAATGAGATTCCTCTCTYCGCTCGGAATGACAGCGGGAGGGTTGGCTTCGCTGTAACAACCGTGCCTGGATTCTGGCCTTCGCCAGAATGACGAGAATTATCTCAGAACGGCTTCAGCCATTCGCTCCAGTTGCTCACCCATCTCTTTCTCGGTTTCCACGTGCTCGGGGCGGACCACCACGCGGTCGGCGCCGGCGTTCAGCAGGGAGTGGACGATGTCCCGTTCCGGCAGTTGGCCGTAGACGGAGATCGTGATGGACTTGGGGTCGCGACCAGCCTCTGCAGCCATGGCGTCCAGCTTCTTTCGGCTTTCCTCAACGTCAGCCGGCGTCACCCGGTTGGGCAGCCAGCCGTCGGCGTGGGCCACCACCCGGCGTAGCACGTTCTTGGCCATGCCGCCTAGGATGATCGGCGGATAGGGCTTCTGAAGCGGCTTGGGGTAGGACTTGACCAGCGGGAAGTCGAAGTACCGGCCATGGTACTCGGCTTCATCCTTGGTCCAGAGTTCCTTCATGGCCTCGATGGCTTCGCGCGTCTGGGTCCAGCGGTGCTCGAAGTCGCCGCCCATCATCTCCGTCTCTTCCTTGAGCCAACCGGTGCCGATGCCGAARAGGAAGCGTCCGCCGCTGAAGCGGTCGAGGCTGGCGATCTCCTTGGCCAGGAGCAGCGGATWACGCTCCGGCACCAAGGTGATGCCGGTGCCAAGCATGATCTTGCTGGTGGCGCCGGAGGCCCGGGCTAAGGCGATGTACGGGTCGGTGAAATGCGAGTAGGTCCAGGGGATSTCTCCGCCTGTGGCCGGGAAGGGACTGTCGCTATGTACCGGCACCGCCGCGTGCTCGGCGTACCAGATGGACTCGAAACCCAAGTCTTCGGCCTTCTTGGCCATGAATGCCGGGTCGATGGTATAGGCCGGCAGGGGCACCGATGTTCCGATGTTCATCTTCTTGCTCCAGTGTTGATTTTGATTCCGGTTTTCTTGCGCTTATGTTTTGGAAATCACCGTTGTGTTAATCCGTTCGTYCTGAGCTCCGTCGAAGGACCTTCGCTCCGCCGGGTGGTTCGACGGGGCTCACCACGAACGGGGTGGCGGAGCTCACTATGGGCAAGGCCGGTGGGGCTCACCACGAACAGGACCGCCGGCACTCTCGGTGAACTGTTTTGGCCAGCGCCGATTGCCGGAGGCTGCGAAGGTTGGCATCGTTAGTCTCCTGCGGGCTGAGCTTGTTTCACTTGTGACTCAATCAGGTCGTATCTATCCGCGGCCATCTGGCCGACCCTGGGAACGTCTTCGTCCAGCAAATAACCCTCTGACACCAGGTCTCTCGCCACACCCTCCACCCTATCTAGGTAGTCATCTTTGGATGCGTAGCGTTCCTCCACCGAGGGACGAGGGTCAGAAGCGTCCTGACGCTCTTGGCGAGTGAAGGCGAAGGGCACGGTGGAACCCATGGTTTTATGAGTCTCACCGGGGCCGCCCGTGTCCGGGTGGCGCAGGTTCCAGCCCGTGRCGGTAGCCAGTGGTACCGCCACGTCAGGGAGGCGGATGCCGGCCACATCGTTGCCGTCCGCGTCCACGTTCGGCACCAAGGCCGGATAGGGCTTGCCGGTTACCGGGGGTAGGTGCTCGGTGATCCCCTCGCTGGGTCCGAAGTCGAATCGGGTCACATGCCGCAGGTGGTCTGGGAAACCGAATCCCGGGAAGGCGTTGAATACGCTTTTCAGTGCTTCAGACGGCACTGCKGTACCGTCGTCCAGGCGGGCGTGTTTGCTGGCCGGAGGCATTGTGCCTTTGGTGACCCAGGCGTCCAGATTGTCCACCGCCGCCCGCATCAGGGGCCGCCAATCTACCCAATTGAAGGGACGGAGACCCCTGGCGCCGGTGTCTTGCGTGTGCCCCAGGGGCAGCACTCCRGCGTTGTGCTGGGTGCTCGAAAAGTGGTAGATGCGCACCGAGTCCGACGGCCTGATGTCCTTGGTCCCGGTAGAGTCGACGTGGGTCAGTGCGGCGTGGCCGCCCCAATATTCGCTGGAGGTGTTGGTTAGGAAGATCTTGGGGACCTTGGCTCGGGCAGTCAGGCGGGAAAGCAGTCCGTCTGTCTGGCCGGTCTCGGGGTCGGTCTGMTCGATGTCGGTAAATGGAAAGACGCTGCCGGCGCTGGACTCCAGCAGATTGGAAGGCTGGCCGAAGCGCTGGTTGAATTCTCCACGGCGGCCCCCGGCGATGTGGGCGATCATGCCGTCAAATACCTTCCGGTCTCTCTCATCTTGGTTCATGGCCAGATAGAGCATATGGCGAAGGAACCTGCCGCTCTGAGACGACCCGAAGGCCAGGGCGTGCTGGATGTCGCCAGCGCCGGGGTTGTCCGCGGTATCTGAATACCGGAGGTGGGAGATGAGGTCCCGMACTGCGGCGATGCCYAGCCCCACAACCGGCGCGGTCGCGGTGGTGTAGATGCAACGGTAAACCTTRCCGGGCTCGAATCCTTTCGCCATGCRTATGTGACTGGCGTCAGGGACGAGGTTGCCATCTTCCAGCCGTCCGAATGACCATTCAGAACGGGGGAGGACCGTGTTTGGCCCGTCGGCGTATTCTTGGACGCTGAGTTGGGCATCAGGCTGGTCCAGGGGGTCCGCGGGATAGGGYAGATGTTTTCTGTCGGAGAGCATCTGGGTAGTGGCTGMTTCGTTGGGCTGGAACGTCACGGCGATGCGGCCTCTGGTGTTGGCGGCTTCGGGAACGTAGGCCCTCAAGCCGCCCGTATTTCCGAGGGGAAYATCGTGCTGCCAGCCGCACCAGACCTGGGTGTAGCCCCGGCGCATCAGGAACCCGTTGCCCGGGTCCATGKGGTCGTTGTTCGGCGCGCTATTGATGCGGCGCAAGGACAGCACGTTACCCCGGTTCACCACATCGAAGAACAGTTTGTGGTTGCYCTTCTCCGCGTCCAGGGGCTTCAACATCCGGAAGTCGGCCGAAAACTCCACCAGCCCGGCCGCGTTTCTGGGCGCCAGCTCCAGGTCGGTTATCAGGCTGTTTGCGGGGTCTGCCGGGTCGACGGCGAAATAGACCGTGCCGTCCAACTGTTCGTATGCGCCGGTATCGCCGAAGGTCATTCCCTCGGCGTAGGGGCCTCGTTCTTTGATTTCGATGGACGTAACTGCCATCTGACGCCTCCCTTTTAGAGAACCGTTTCGGGGTCCACGTCTAGATCGGTGGGCGGGTCTTCATCGGCGAACTCCCGCCACCAGGCGGCGAAGTTGTCGTCGCCGTGCTTTTCCTTCAGCCGGGCCAGGTGGGCCTTGACCTGGACCAGCACCTGCAGGTTGTTGCTCTCGGCCAGTTGGTAGGTGCGCCCGGCCCACAGCAGCGCACCGGGGATGTCATCCCGCTCCTCGGCCACCATGCCCAGTTGGCCGTAGGTGCGGCAGATGCGGTTCAAGTCCTGGATCTCCTCGAAGATATCCCTAGCTTGGCCGTACCATTCCTCGGCTTTGTCCAGGTCCTTCTGCTCGTGGAACAGCACGCCCAGCTGGCGGTACTCGTCGCCCTCGGACCGGCGGTCGCCGATCTCCTGCCACTGTTGGATGGCCATCATGTACCAGTGCTCGGCGTCGCCGACGAACATCTCTCTGGCCTGCTCCACCAAGCCTAGATGGTGGAACTCGATGCCCATCTGGGAGTGGTTGCCCATGCGGTCGCTGACCGACAATGCTTGTTGGTACCAGTTCTCGGCTTCGTCGTACTGGTATTGGGCGTGACAGACCGTTCCCAAGGAGTGGTAGACCAAGACGGCGTTCTCCTCGTCCCGGTTCTCTTCAAGGACCTCCCGGGCCCGTTGGTACCAACTGGCGGCCTCGTCATATTCGAACTTGTACTGCGAGCAAAGGCCCAGCGAGCGGTAGTCCTTGACCATCTCTTCGGCGTCGTCCACACGCTGGTGGATMTCCAAGGCCTTGCTGAACCATTCTTTGGCTTCGGTGTAACGGCGGCGGTATTGGCAGACCATCCCCAGGCCGTAGTAGTCGTCGGCGATGGGCTCCTGGTCTTCGCCGCCCTCGATGATGGCCAGCGACTGGGTATAGAGATCGTGGGCTTCCTCCAACTGCCAGCGGTTCTGCGCTACCTCGCCCATCTGGTGGAAGACCGCGGCGGTGCGGGGGTCGGTGTCGCCGTCTTCCTTGTTTGCTAGGTATTCAAGGAGTTGCTGGTTCAGGACATCGGCCCGGTCGAATTCCTTGGTCTCGATGCACTCGCTTGCTTCGGTCCCCATGAGGTACAGCCAGAGTTGGATYCCGCCGGACTCCTCGGCTTCCTCGGCGGTGRCGCCGGTTGTTTCCAGYAACTGGCGGCGCAGGCGGCGAAGCTCGGGATAGCGCTTCTGCATACGGTAGACCTGGGCGAGGGGCTGGACCAGCAGTTGGGCGTTCTCCCACTGACCGGCCTCCAAGGAAAGGGCCAGCGCCTGGGTGAGGTTGCCCTCCTCAGCCAGGATGGCGGTGGTGCCGGCGTCTTGGTTCTCGTAGAGGGTTTCCATGAAGTAATCGGCGGTGTCGGCGTAGACGCGGACGACCTCGTGCTCCAGTTCTTGGATGGCGCTTTGGGRGAACTGCCGGTAGAGGCTACGGCCCAGAAACCAGGGAAGAGAGGGATGTATCTGGAAGACGCTGGGGGTGATCGGTTCCAGGAACCCGCTGGCCTSYGCGGTCCGGAGCAGAGTCCGGCAGGCGCCGTAACCAAGCTGTTCGCCGGTCACCGAGCGGTAGGCTTGCCCTTCACCTGTGATGTGGGTCAGGATGTCCATCATGACCCTGTTGCGGAAAAGGGAGAGGAACGGCAGGTGTGTCCGGCTCCGGTGGGTCATGCGTGTGAAGGCGTGGTCCATGACTACGGTCAGGTAGGCCGGACGCCCTTCTTCGTCTGGGCTGGGAGTGTGCTTTTCAAGTTCGGACTTCAGCTCGCCAACCAACACTGAAGCTGGGACGTCTTTCAGCAGGGGCAGGGCAATCTCCATGGCCAGCGGATGTCCTTCCACGAGTTCCAGGACCTCCAGGTATTCGGGGCCAAGGCGCATGGGGTCGGCTCCGGCCTCTTCCAGCAGTCTGGTGCCGAAGATGATTCGGTCGGAGTTGGTAAGTCCCCCTAAGCGGTAGCTGCCGTGGGGCACCGTGAGCCAACGTTCTTCGTCGCGGCGGTTGACCAGCAGCGTCCAGGTTTTTCCGCCTTCGGCTACATCCTTGATGAAGGCGTCTAGGTCGGCCATCTCTCGGTCGTCCAGCAGGCCCGGCGCGCCTGTGGGGAATCCGGCCAGGTTCTGCAGGCTGTCGAAGACCAGCAAAGCTGGGTTCTCTTTCAGATATTGGACGACCCAGGTGCGGCGGTCCTCGTTCCACATGTCGGCGAAGTCCAGCCCCGCCAGGGAGGTGCCGATCTCGTGGAGCACCCGCTCCAGTCCGGCGCCAACCTCGAAGGCAGAGTAAAACACGCCCCCGGGACGGCCGCCGGTCTTGCGCAGCCACGATGCTAGGCCCAAAGCCAGCTCCGACTTGCCGGCGCCCACGTCTCCCGACAGCAGCACCACGGGCGACTGCGTAAATCGGCGCTCCAGTTCCAGCAGTTCGGCGTGGCGGCCGATCAGTCCATAAGGGCCGCCCCTGGGCAGTTCGTTGCCGGTGCGTTCCTCCTCAGTCTGGGGCATGCCGGGGACCGGCGCCTCCTCTTCTTCCGCCACTATCGCTTCCGGCGCGTATTCCCGCCCTTCGAACACCATGGGCAGGGTCCAGTCCCAGGACACAAGCGGCCCGGTGGCTGAGGGTCGCTGGGGATGGTCCATCATAGACCGGCGGACGGTGGCCACGGTCTCGGCGATAGGCGTGCCTCCACTGAGGCCTTTGAAGAAGTTCTCAGCGAACAGGACCCGGCCCGCTCCGGCTATGGGGAGTGGCGATACGGCCACCTGGGGGACACCGTTCTGGGCCAGCCCAGCGGCGAATGACATAACGTCTTTCAGGGCGCTGGAGGCGGAGGCGTTGATCAGGACTACAGGAGTCTGGGCTGCGGTCAACGGTCCAGCCAATGCGGCGGCGTCGACCGACGCCACACCGCCGGAGCCGTCCTCCATGCAGATGCCCTGGCTGTCGATGGTGAATCCGTCAAAGTGGACYAAGTGGTAGTGCCCAACATTGCCGGCCAACTGTTCTTGTAGGTTGGCTTCGGAAGAAGGTCGCAGGCAGTCCAGCTCGGCCGGCACAGTCAGCGATTCCAGGGCGGTCAGGGCCTCGGTGGCGATGCTGCCTGACCCTTCACCAGATGGAGGCAGGAGGAGCAGAACGTTCAGTTGGTCTGTGGGCAGTTGGCCGGAGAAGTCTTCCAATGGCTCGGACGGCGGGAGACGCGAAACCCCGGTCAGTTCTGAGACTAGGTAAGCATCGCCGCCGCTGTTAAGCAGTTCCCATGGGAGTCCAAGGAACTCGGCCCTGCCGGAGATTATCGATAGTTGGGTCTGCTCGGCCTGATTAGCCCTTTCCAGAAGAGACCGGGCCTCGTCGCTGGAACCGAACACGGCTTCATATAGAAGACGGCCAAGGTCCTTGAGACCTGACTCAACTGTTTCGGCGCGGGTTTTGGCCTCGCCGAAGGTGTTCTCCGGATACTCTCTGAGGTACCAGCGCATCTCCGCCAGTTCGGAGTCGGTGAGTGGGAAAGTGAAGTCAGCCGGTGGAGAGGTCTCGATGCTGAAGCCGCTGTTATAGGAAAGTTGCACTTGGCCGGAGTCAGCCAGGTCCAYTATTTGCAGTAAGTCCGCCAAAGGGCCTCCGGGGTTGGAACAGCCCGTCAGACACGGGCCGGAWAATCACGTTGATTCAAGCTGMGAATGAGTCTGGGGACATATTATCACCAGGCGTATTGGCAGTCCAACGATGTAGGCGTGAGAATGGCATACGTCTTTCCGGCGGAGGCCGGAATCCACTCAGCCACCGTGTTCATGGCTACTGTGCCGTCGGTTGGATGAATGGTTTAGTTTGGTGCACCAGTGGGTTCCGGCTTTCGCCGGAACGACGGGTAGGGCGGCGGGGCGGGTTTACGGCTACTGCGCCGTAAACGCCCCGTCCACGGCCATGGCTAGCCCGGTAACCAGGGAGGCGGCGTCGGAGCAGAGCCAGGCTACGGCTTCGGCAATCTCGTCGGGGGTGCCTTTGCGGCCGATTGGTTGGCGGGTGGGGATGGCTGCGGCGTAGTCGTCCCGGCCTTCTACCAGACGGTCCATCATGGGCGTGTCGATGATGCCTGGACAGACGGCGTTCACCCGGATGTTGTCCGCGGCGTATTCCAGGGCCGCAGACTTGGTCAGGCCGATGACGGCGTGCTTGCTGGCCGAATAGACCGACAGCCGCCGGGAGCCCACCAGTCCCGCCGCCGAGGCGGTGTTTACGATGGCCCCGCCGCCCTGTTTCAGCATCTCTGGAATCTCGTATTTCAGGCAGAGCCAGACGCCCTTCACGTTGACGTCCATGAGGCGGTCGAAGGTGTCCTCGGGGTATTCGTGGAGACGCCCGCCCCAATAGCCCTCGATTCCGGCATTGTTGTAGGCGCAGTCCAGGCGTCCGTAGGCCTGGATAACCGCCCCGACCATGGCCTCGACATCGGCTGGGCGGGAGACATCGGCGTGGACGAAAATGCCGTCGCCGCCCATGTCCTTGATGGCGCTGAGCGTCTCCTCTCCGCCGTCGGCATCGATGTCGGAGACCGCGATGGTGGCGCCTTCGCGGGCCAACACCAAGGATGTGGCCCGGCCGATGCCGGATCCGGCGCCGGTCACCAGGGCGATCTTGTCTTTCAGTGAATCAGCCATTGTAGTTGTCTCCTGCGGTTCAAAAGGCTGTGGCGAACGGTGGTTCGACAGGCTCACCATGAGCGGAACCTGTGGCTTCACGATGAGCGGAAAAACCGCTCATCCTGAGCCTGTCGAAGGACGCAAATGCGGGTGGTACAAAGCGGGGATTCTCCTAAGTCTGGCCCGGTCGCCAGGCGCCGGCCCGCCAGTCGTCGGGGCTGGGGCCTGGATCGATCAGAACGTCGATCACCGCCGGCTTGCCGGATGCCTGGGCGGCCCGAAGCGCGTCGGGCAGGTCCTTGGAATCGCTGACCTGGACACCCCATGCGCCCATGCCCTCGGCCACGACGGCGTTGTTGGTGGGATAGAACTCGGAGGCTATCTTGTGGCCCTCGGGCTGATGGTCGTGAACCATGCCCAGGGAGTTGTTGTTGAACACCACGCAGATGATGGGCAGGTCGTACTGCACCGCCGTGGAGATGGCGTTCACGGTCATCATGTAGCCGCCGTCGCCGGTTACGCAGACCACCGGCTGGTCCGGGTAGACCAGTTTCAGGCCCACCGCGGCCGGCAGCGCCCAACCCATGCCCGCGGTGCCGCCGGGACTGTAGAAAGTGTTGGCCTGCTGGGCCCGGTAGAGATGGGCCATCCAGGTGCGGTTGTTGCCGGCGTCCAACGTGTAGATGGTGGAATCCTCCATGGTCGCCTGCAGTTGGGCGATCAGCCTCTGGGGCTTCACCGGCGAGCTGTCCTCATGCATCTCCGGCTGGTCGTGGTAGCCGCCGGCATCGCGGCGGCCAGGCAGGCTATCGGTCCATTCTTTCCGGCCAGAGTTGTCCTGTGCGGCCGCTTTGGATGCTTCAATCAACTGCTCCAGGATGACTTTGGCGTCTCCGATCAGGCCCAGTTCCACCGGGAAAGACCACCCGGCGTTCCGCTCGTCGATGTCGATCTGGATTATGCGTTGCCTATTTGGATTAAATATGTCCGGACGCTCACCCACAGTCTCCTGGGAGCGCAATAACGCGCCGATCACGAGCACGGTGTCGGCGTCGCCCACCGCCCGGTTGGCCGTTTCCTGCCCGTAGGTGCCGACCATGCCCAGGGCCAGCGGATGGTCCTCGGAGATGGCGCTCTTTCCTTTATAGCTGGTGGCCACGGGCATGCCCCACTGCTCGGCCAGTTCTTGCAGCTCCGTGTGGGCCCTTGCCACGCGCACCCCGTTCCCGGCGATGATCACCGGCCTCTTGGACTCGCTTAGTATCTTGATGGCCCGCTCGATGTCCACCGCCGAGCTGGCCGGTTTAGATGTGTTCAGGAAACCCGACGCGTTGTGGATGAAGGGCGGGGACTCCACGTCCACCTGACCTGAGATGGCCGCCGAGCGCATGAGCACGGTGGTGGGGCCAGGACGTCCGCTCACCGCGTGTTTGATGGCCATCTGCGTGCCTAGAACAGCCTCTTTGGGGCTGGTGGCCAGGGTGGTGTACTTGGTCATGGACTTGAAGATGGACTGGAGGTCGATGCTGCCGTATTCCCCGGCGCCCGACTGGTTGGCGGGCCGCTGGGCCGCGCCTCCGTCAGACGTGTCGGTAATCACCAGCATCGGGGAGCTGCTGAGCATGGCCTCCATGATGCCAAAGGTGGCGTTGGAGCCCATGAACAGTCCCTGCCCCATGATGGCGGCCGGCTTCCCGGCGGCGCGGCCGTAGGCATCCGCCATGATCGCCGCAACCTGCTCGTGGCGCACCAATATGGTCTTGATCCGGTCCTGCTTGGTCTCCAGGACTTGGAAGATCTGCCCGGTCCCGCCCCCGGGGATGCCGAAGACGTACTCGATACCGGCTTCCTCCAGAGTCTGGACGATCATCTCGCTGGCTGATGGCATTTTTATATCCTTTTTTGGCCGCCGCTAATCAGGTTTGCGGGATACCCATTGGCAACCGCAGCTGAAGCTGAATCAGGCTCGGTCCGGCGGAATTTGAACGGATGATACCCTTCACGTTTGGCGGGGTCAACAAAAGATGCGCACCGGGTGGTGTGGCCTAGCTGACTTCTTTACGCGCAGGACCTAAATTGATAATCCACCGGAGCCGTGATGAAAAATGCTGGTTCCCCGGAATGTGAGAGGAACAAAGCCCGGTCGTCGGTGATCAACTCCATCGTGCCGGAGTCGCTGGGATTACCCCAGCCCGGTGGAGGGTTCCCTGTGCCGAGTATCGGGTCTGCAACCCACATTCGTCCATCGAAATTGGCGTACCGGATACCGCAGTGGGTGTAAAGCCGGTGTGAATAGCGGACCCCGATCTGCGCTGGTTCAACTTCAACTGCAGGCGTTGCCGTGGGTTTAGGGGCTGGGGAGGCTATAGGCTCGATGACAGGCGTTGCCGTAGGCTTATAGGGGCTAGGGTGGCCTTGGGCTTGATAGTCGGCGTTGCCGAGGGCTCGGGGGCCGGAGTGGCCGTAGGCTCGGAAGTCGGAGTGGTCGTGGGCTTGGAAGTCGGTGTTACCGTGGACTCCGGAGTCGGCGTGCCTGCGGCCGTACAGGCCAGCAACGCCAGCAACAATGGGACCGCTAGCCAGAGGAGAAATAATTTACCGGCCAACTGGAATCTCCCCGATTCAGTATCTGACGCCTGGGTCATCATATCGATTTCAGACCAAAGGCACCACCCATCGCCGCCGGTTGACCCCCGTTGGGCGCGGGCGTATCATCCCCCCAACCTGAGCCAGCTCAGGCACGTTTTCGGGCTTGGGTATCCCTGATCAATTCGAATAGACAGAGAGAGGAATCATGCGCGGTGCCGATGCCATAGTTCGCGCCCTGGAATTGGAAGGAGTTGAGTACATCGCCGGATTCCAAGGCGGTGGATTAAACCCCCTTTGGACTGGTCTCAGAAACTCTGAGACCATCAAGGTTTTCGCGGCTAGAAACGAAAGACTGGGCGTGGAGATCGCCGACGGCTACGCCCGCGCCACCGGCAAGGTGGGCGTGGCCATGACCGGCACCGGCCCAGGCGCCACCAATACCCTTACCGGGATCGCCGGCGCTTTCGCCGACAATATTCCAGTCCTTCTATTGATGGGACAGGTACCCCTGGCCCAACTGGGCAAAGAGGTCCAGCAAGAGGTCTCCGCCAGCATCTTCGATACCCTGGTGAAGTGGCGGGGCACCATGGCCAAAGTGGAAGACATCCCGTCAATCATGCGCCGCGCCTTCACCGCCCTGCGCTCGGGCTCTCCCGGCCCGGTGGTGCTGGAGATGCCCCAGGACGTGCTGATGACTGAGGTGCCAGATGGTTCGCTGGTCTACGAGCCCGTCGGCCCCGGACGAAAGGCCGCCCCGGATGCTGATGAGGTCGCCAAGGCAGCCGATCTGTTGGTCAACGCCAAGTTGCCAGTCTTGAACCTGGGCGGCGGCGTTTTGTCCGCCGAGGCCTGGGACGAAGCCAAAGAGTTGGCCGAATTGCTGTCCATGCCGGTGGCGACAACCCTGGTGGCCAAAGGGGTCTTTCCCGAGGACCATCCCCTCTCCATGGGAATGGGTTGTTACCCTCGCAGCCGGTACGCTAGCGGAGCTTCCCTGCACATGAACCGCAAGGCCGATGTGGTCCTGGCGGTGGGCAACTCCTACCGGCTGCCCAACGGCACCGACGGACGACCCATCCCCGAGAATGTGAGCCTGATTCATGTGAACGCCGACGAGCATGACCTGAATAAGCAATACCAGGCCGAGGTGCCTATCTTGGCCGACGCCAAGCTGGCGTTGCGCGCCATCCTAGATGCTGTGAAAGAACGCATCGGACCCGGCAAGGGCGGTCTCAAAGAGGAAGTGGTCGCCGAGATCAAGCAGGCCAAAGACAAGGACCTGGGCGCCTGGGAGCCCGTTTTCAACGATACTTCCACCCCCACCAATGGATACCGCGTGGTCCACGAACTGGCCAAGATCATCGACCCGAACAAGACTATTGCCCTTCACGACGCTGGAGGAAGCCGCGGCTATATGTCGCCCTTCTGGACGGCCACCGAGCCCCGCAGCTATCTGGGCATGGGTGGCATGGCCGCCATGGGCTGGTCGCTGGGCGGGGCCATCGGCGCCAAGCTGGGGCAGCCCGATAAACTGGTGGTCCACCTGCTGGGCGACGCTTCGTTTGGCATGGTTGGCATGGAGTTGGAAACGGCCGTCCGCATGGGACTGCCCACGCTCACCATAGTCGTCAACAATGAAGGTACCGGCGGAGGCCTGATGGGCATGGATAGCCCCACCGGCCCGCCACCGGACATGGCCAAACTCACGGGCAACTGGAGCAAAGTGGCCGAGGGCCTGGGCGCTTACTCGGAGCGGGTTGAAGACCCGGAAGAGATCGGTCCGGCGCTCAAGCGGGCTATCGCCGCCACCGAAAGCGGCCAGGCCGCCCTGGTGGAAGTCATGATTAAGCCCATGGCCACGCCAGGTCTGCCCGACGACTGGACGATCTAAAGCACTCAGCTATCAGCCGTCAGAGGTTCGCACCTGAAAGCTGACGGCTGATAGCTTTTTAACTGCTAGGAGATTCCATGAAAAGCATCGAGATAGACCGCAGCAAGATGCTGAAGGACGACCCGGGCAAGGGCCACAACCGGTGGCACCCGGATATCACCCCCATCTTGGAGGTGGACCCCGGCGAAGAAGTCTCCCTGGAGACCCGTGACGCCTCCGACGGGCAGATGAACGCCAACGTAACGGTCGATGACTTTCCCGGGTTCGCCGGAAAGGTGGGACACCCGCTGACCGGCCCGGTTTACATAAAGGGCGCCGAGCCGGGAGACCTGCTGGAGATCGAATACGTAGATGTCATTCCCCAGTCCTACGGCTGGACCCGCAACCGTCCCGGCGCCGGGTTCCTGCGCGACCTGTTTCCCGACCCCTTCGTGGCCCATTGGGAGATGAGCGATGGCTGGGCGACGTCCAAGGACATTCCAGGCGTGAGGATACCCAATGGATCTTTCATGGGTACCGCTGGAATCGCGCCTTCTCGAGCCCAGTTGGAGAAGTGGACCGAACGTGAAGCCGACCTGGTCCGCCGCGGCGGTACCGCCTTTCCCCCCGACGCCGAAGATGCGGTGCCCCAAGGCGTCATCGCATCGGAGGGACTCCGCACAATCCCGCCGAGAGAGAACTGCGGGAACGTGGACGCCAAGCAGCTCACCAAGGGTTCCCGGTTATTGATACCGGTAAACGTGCCTGGCGCACTCTATTCGGCTGGCGACGGCCATTTTGCCCAGGGCGATTCCGAATGCTGCATCACGGCCATCGAGATGGGCGCCACCGCAGTGGTCAAATTCCATCTACAGAAGGGAGAGGCCGCCCGGAATAACATAATCTTCCCCCGGTTCGCCCATCCTGGATATTTCATCGCGCCGGAATGGGCCGTGCCCCGGAATTTTATCGCGACCATGGGGATGCCCATCCGGGAGGACGGCACCCAGGAGGGCGAAGACCTGACGCTGGCGGCCCGAAACGCCCTGATTCAAATGATTGACCTGTTGAAAGAAAGGGGTTGGACCAAGGAACAGGCCTACGTCATCTGTAGCGTGGCGGTTGACCTAAAGATCAGCAACGTCGTCGACCTGCCCAACGTCACGGTTTCGGCGTTTTTGCCTGAAGGCATCTTTCAGGGGTAGCTAAAAGTCGATTTGGGAGTGGATTTGGCGTTCAGATGGTCTYYGGGATGGGTGGAATTATAAAAAGGGCCTTAAAATGGCTGAGAGGACACCCATTTTCTAAGCGGACCAACTGGGCCGATAGATGAATCACGTGACAAGGTGAAATAGAAAAGTCCCGTTCTTCTACGGAAGAACGGGACTTTTCCAACAATCGCTTTTCGGAAACTTAAGATGCCGGGGGTCTAACTAGCCCGCTTGATCTCCAATGTCTCGCCGGGGGCGAGGGCTACGCGTTGTACATTTATACCAAGCTTCAGTAGCCAGTAACCGAGAGTGGCCTTGCTGACGCCAAGTTCCTCGGCGGTAGACGAGAGACCAATCTCGTTTACCTTCTCGGGCAACAGGCGCTCTAAGGGACGCTGGAATTCCTTCTCAACACGTTGCATCAGCTTCGTCTTTCTAGCCATGGTTCCCTCCGTATCCTCTTCTATTCATTCTGATTTATACTGCTACCCGGGCCTTCGGGGTACAATTAGATTAACACTTGTTTTGATTAGTGTCAATAAAATCTAAGGTTTCTTTTAAATTAATTTAAGAAATGATTAGAACATTAATTTGGGCGGAACGCCCATAAGTTTAACAGGCGCCGCCATATCTTAGGGAGATTAAAGAACTTTTTCTGACATGTTAGGCATAGAAACCTGGTTTTTAGAAATAATTACGAACGTCTACGACGCCATGGGCTGGCCTGGGGTGGTCTTCCTCATGGGGGTCGAGAGTGCTGCGATACCGTTCCCCAGCGAGCTGATCATGCCGCTGGCCGGTTGGCTCCTGATCGAAGACAAGGGCGACTCAGCTTGGATGCTGTTGATGGCCGGCTTCTACGGGGCCTTGGGGAACCTTTTAGGGTCATGGGTGGCCTAWYSRAYSYCCWRTAAGNSSKGCCGYYYTCYATYMWKGNNGTRCGNAWRGYASGKTCKRRTGAMCNAGSMTGMSRTGSNAYCGKYCCRANNAMWSGWWCMSSAAGWMYRRNNAMGTSKNCRSTAYWTNCGTCGCGGATGTTGCCGGTGGTCCGCACCTTTATCAGTGTTCCGGCGGGCATCGCCCGGATGAACTTCTGGAAATTCAGCTTCTACACGTTCGTCGGCTCATATCCTTGGAGYCTAGGTCTGGCTTACGGCGGCTTCAAGCTGGGCGAGAACTGGGAGGACCTACGCCAGGTCATGCGGCCGTTCGACTTTCCCATCGCTGGCATAATAATCGTGGTGGTGGCGTGGTTCATCTACCACAGGATCAAGACGATCCGGAATGAAACGCGGCCCCAACCGCCGTTGGACCGCATCGATGAAGAAGGCCGTTGACACGGTCATATCCGGCCCATAAGCTGGGTATGACTCTTGGAAATACTCGATTAAAAGGCGGCGTGATATGCAGRTCCCAACGCTACGAGACATTTACCGGGCGAAGAAGACTATCGCCCCTTATATCGCTCGTACACCATTACACTATTCATCTGGTCTCAGCGAGATGCTCTCGGCAGAAGTGTACTTAAAGCACGAAGAACATCTGCCACTGGGCGCCTTCAAGGGCCGCGGCGGCATCAACCTGCTRGCCAACCTMTCCGACGAAGAGAAAGAGCGTGGGCTGATYACGGCGTCRTCCGGCAATCACGGCCAGTCCATGGCCAGCGCCTGCAAGCTGTTTGGCGTTAAGGCCGTGATCGGGCTACCCGAAGACGCTAACCCCAACAAGGTGGCGGCCATGCGGGCCCTGGGCGCTGAGCTTGTATTCCACGGCGCGGACTTCGATGCGGCCCGGCTGCATTGTGAGCGCCTGGCCAAGGAGGARGGCTACCGGTTCGTGCACCCAGTGAATGACCCCTTGCTCATCGCCGGTGTGGCCACCCAGGCCCTCGAGACGCTGGAAGACCTGCCTGATGTCGAAGTTCTGATGCTTCCCCTGGGCGGCGGTTCCGGGATCTCCGGGGCGTGTATCGTCGCCAAGGGGATCGATCCGTCCATCGAAGTTTTGGCGGTACARTCGGAACAGGCCCAGGCCGGTTACCTATCATGGAAGAAGGGCGAGATCGTCGAGTCCGAGATGAATACCGTCGCTGAGGGGATCGCCACCAGGTCAGGCTACGAGYTGGCCCAGCAGRTCATGGCGGACTTGCTAGATGACTTTCTGTTGGTCAGCGAGGACGAGATTCACCAGGCCATCGGCACTCTGGTCGATAAGGCTCATACGCTGGCCGAGGGCGCCGGCGCGACTGCTCTGGCTGGCGCTATCAGGTACCCAGAAAAGATAAAGGGCAAAAAGGTAGCCATAACCATAAGCGGGGGCAACATCACCGTARACCAACTTCGGGAGTCGTTGAAGGTTTATCAGAAGTGAGAACTTCGACATAAAYGTAATTCGCAACAGGGGCGATTTMGACAAAGGGCYGGTCTTTCTTTAGAGGACCGGCCCTTTAATTATGCCCATTTGGAGGGTCATTAATAATTGAAGCGGGATATTCACGGCGATATACTGAGTTAAGGGTAACTCGACGATCTCAGCCGGGTGCACCGGCCGACCGGTAGTTGCCAGACGGCAGCCGATTTGGGGTTACCCGGCGGTTTTATGGAGGGGCGGCAGTGTTTGAGAACGTGGCGGAGCATYTGGACGAGGCCGTTAGGCTGGCGGAACGGTGCCCCGAGAAATATCAGATCCCCTGCTTCCAGGCCTTGATCCGCGTTCTGGCCCAGTCGGACTCGCCATCGCCGCAGAGCGGGCACAGTAACGATCTAGATAGGTCGACTGGCAATCACGCCRCGGGCAGCGTCAATCGCATCGGCGAGGCGACCGTCTCCCCGTCGAATGGGTCCTACACCAGYGCCGGCCTCGACGGGCAACAAACGACTGGCGAACGGGGAGCCATATTCTTGGACCAGCACCAATTACCCGGCGCCGCCATATCACGGGTCTATCATTTGGACGGCAACTCATATCGTATTATCGTGAAAGAYCTGAAGGAAAAGACCAACTCCAAGAAGCAGGTAAAACTGGCCTTGTTGCTGGGGGTTGGCGGTCTGCTGGCTGGAGGGCAGCCAGTTTTTTCCAAGGAGCGGCTGATCGAAGCCTGCCGCGAGTACGGCGCCTATGACGCTCCCAACTTCGCCTCCCATATGAAGAAGCAGCGGGACATGTTCATTGCCCAGGGGAATGAATGGTCGCTGACAGTGCCAGCCCAACAGCGGGCGGCCGAGGCGATAAAAGAGCTGGCTTCTTGAAGGCTGTTYATTGGGCGACTGGTGTCCCCAAGACCATCCGGTCCCTTACGCCCCATTTAATATCGACGMCAGGAAAGTGAACCGCGTTAGCCCGGCGTGCGGCTGAAATAACGGGCCAGTTCGTCGCGGCTGAACTGGGGGAGCTCAACCTCGCCCTTCCGGCTCATATAGACCAGACCCTCTTCCGGCGCCATCATCATCCCGATCTCCCAACCATCTATTCCCTTTTGCTCCAGAGCAACAAGTAAAGATGGAACWTCGCTGGAAGGGAGTGTAATGAGTAGCGCACCAGATGCTAGCAAGCCCATAGGGTCCAGATCGAGGGCGTTGCAGACCTCCTCAGTCGGCCCAAGTAAAGGCACGCTCCCCTCTTCGATGGCCAACCCTAACCCGGATGCCGCGGCGACCTCCCGGAGACCGGTGATCAGACCGCCTTCGGTGACGTCGTGCATGGAGTGTATTTGTGCATTAGTGCAGGCGACTTGAGCATCAATTAATACACTTATACCTAGACTGTTCAGCAGTTGTGCACTAAGTGTAATTGTGTCGTCACTGACGCCGGCCTTGCGCAGGTCGTCGGCCCGTTCCCGGGCCAAGAGCGCCGTTCCTTCTATCGCGATGCCTTTCGTCACCACGATGCTGTCCCCGTCTTGGGCGCCTCCGGTCTTGACGAGCCCGTCTCGCGCCACTTCGCCCAGCATGGTCCCAGACACGATCGGACGGTCGATACCGTAGGTGACTTCGCTGTGTCCGCCGATCAATGTGACTTCAATGGCGGTGCAGGCATCTAATACTTGGGTGTACAGCTCCTCGGCCTGGTCCTCGGTGAARSSCTCMGGSACCAGCAGKGTKGCMWNNAAMCARYSWGGGVBGCCHSCRSWKYRGGCNAYGWYGTNGGCGKWNCACSWKCASGRMGKRMYNGCMSANCCGRNCGGNNNTGGCGRMSNTYAWKGKRYYSCTTKYGSYNCASSMKCAGSGTCTSGCCCAGGTCTATGACGGCCGCGTCTTCACCCACTTTGGGGCCCAACAGCACCCTGGAGTCTGTAACCCCAGGTTTCTGGAGCAATCTTTCGAGTAATGAGGAAGGGAACTTGCCGATGTCCACGGGACCTCCTAGTTGGGCTTATCCTCGCGCCGCGGTCGAACGAGACATAGCAGAAATGGCTGGCGGATATGCCTGGGGGATATGATAGAACACATCGTTGCCCGGCATCCAGGTTTGGCCGGCGCTATGGTGGGTGTTTAAATCAGTCTTTTACTGGTGTTAGACCCAGYTTTTTGAAGTCGAAGCGCGGAGTTGGAATCGTGYGCGGGCGCGTTGACACCAAAGACCGATTGTGATAAAAATAACAAACTAGATACATGCCTAAATGGCACTGTAAAATCCATTGATCTGCTATGAAGATTGGAGGCTCACAGGTGAGAAAATCACTCTTGGTTCTAATTTCGATATTGAGCGCGGTCATGCTTTTGGCCATCGCTTGCGGTAGCGACGAAGCTGACCCCAATGCCACCGACACTCCGGCGCCCCCCAACACGATAGCCGTAGAGGACCGGGCCACCGAGCCGCCTCCGCCTCCGACGGCGATGCCCGCGGAGGACACTCCCGTGCCATCGGCCCCGGCTGGCGGTACGGTCGAATTGACCATCGACGTAAACGGCGAGGCCCTGGAGTTCACCACTGCATCCTTATCGGCTGCGGCGGGCTCCGAGGTTGTGTTGACCTTCAACAACTCCTCCAGCGTCAACTCCCATAACTGGGCGTTGGTCGAAGCTGGGACCAAAGACGACGTTGCCACCGCCGGTCTGGCTGCCGGCCAGGACAACAACTGGCTGCCCTCGGGCGACGCCCGGCTGCTGAGCGCCACGATCTTGATCGGTCCGGGCGAGAGCGGACAGGCGACATTCACCGCGCCGGCCGCCGGCGACTACCAGTTCGTCTGCACCTTCCCCGGCCACAACTTCACCATGTTCGGAACGTTCACCGTCAACTAGGCGAAAAGACCCGAACCCCTGAGCTTTGRAAACCAAGACCGGCCCATCCTTCCGACGAAGAACGGGCCGGTCTTATCTATAGGGCATGTCAGGCCGTCAGTATTGATCGATATCCGCAGCCGGTTTTCCCGCCTGTGATTTACAACCGATGGCCGGGTTTGGTAGCATGATTGGGCTGGACTCGTTCGTGGGCCGAGGGGTCCGGCGCCACATGTGTGGGGCGTTCGTCTAGCGGCCCAGGACACCGCCCTCTCAAGGCGGAGATCAGGGGTTCAAATCCCCTACGCCCTACCAAAATACAGGCACAAAAATCCCCCTGAACTGTTCAGGGGGATTTTATTTTCCCCAMATTGCAACCTAATTGCAACCTAATTATTCAACCTCGCCAACACAAGCACTCTTATCTGAAAACTGCGAAACGTCTCCGCTCATCAATAGATCGGATTGATAGGGGGGGTCTGGGAGTCCGTAGGAACCGGTTCAGCAAAGCTTTCAAATATCGCTGTCACGTCTTTTTTATAGTAAATCCTGGCGACGATCAGGGTTATTACGCTAAAAACAATTCCAACGACAATAGTTAAAGGGCTCATTACCCAATCCGTCGTATATTTGCCCTCTAAAGAACCCCACACTGAGAAAAATATAACAAAGGGGATAGTTAGCAAGACGGTCATGCTGCGCAACATATTTCTAACGAATCGATGYGTACCCATTCTTATTAGCGCTTCGTGTTGTTCCGACCTCATGTTTGTGACTCCTGGTTCTCCGGTTGTTGCTTATTCGCCAAATAATCGACCCTCTTAAGAGTTTTGCCCRGTTACTGCGAACGCCTCTTCGAACTTTTCCATAGCTGCCTTCTGCATGCCGGGTAAGAGATGAGCATAAGTGTCCATCGTGAAAGCGACACTGGAATGCCCTAGCCTGGTGCTAATCGTCTTGATGTCTGTTCCCTGCTGGAGCATCAACGAAGCATGGGTGTGCCGGAGGTCGTGAAGCCGGACTCCAGAAAGACCTGCTCTGCTAGCAATCCTRCGGAACTGTTGGGTAACCGTGGATGGAGTCCTGGGCGTGCCGTCAGGGTGACCAAACACGAAGTTAGCCTGGGAAGATGGGATACCCAATACCTCTACGTCCCGTTCTTGGCCCGCTCGATGTTGTTTCAATAATAGACAGGTAGAAGGGGCCAGGTCCAAAGACCTTGCGCCACTCGATGTCTTTGGCTCGTCTGTAACATAAGTGCCGTTTTGCAAGCGAACGAGTGACCGGCGGATCGTCATGAGGGCCATGTCCAGGTCGAGATCGTTCCATTGCAGTCCCAGAAGTTCACTCCGTCTGATTCCAGTCCAGATCAGCGTATGGAATATGGTCCGCCACGGTTCGGTTGTACAGGTATCCAGGAATCGGTGTGTTTCGCTTACAGAGAGTGCCCTCATCTCCTTTTTAGGAGCTCTGGGAGGYTCAACCGCGATACCGACRTTACGGGYTACCAGATTCCATTTGACRGCGTCARASAGGCAATCAACTATAAGGTGRTGGTGYTTSGTTAYTGTACTKGCRCTCAGMTTCGAYAATTTGGMGTCATAGTACTCAATCAGATGGTCTGGTCTAAGGTCGACGATACTGACGTCTCCGAGGCCGTCCACGATGTGTTTCGCTCTCTGGCGGTAGCCGTCCATAGTGCTACCCCGTACACGTTTGGACACGTAGCGTTCTAACCATTCATTGAAGAACTTGCCGAACGTAGTATGGGAAGCCTTGATGTTCAGCCCAGTATCGATCTGGGTCAATAATTCGCTCAGTCTGTTCTCGGCCTGCCGTTTAGTAGTAAATCCGCTTTCCCATTTTCGGGTTCGGTTCCCAGAATTGTCTTGGAAATTCACGATTATCGAATAACAGCTCCCTCGTTTGATAATCGAACCCCTACCACGCCTTGGTTTACTATTCCCCGTYGCCACCTCTAATACCTCCACACATGTCAGGGAAATTGCAGTTTGTTCTGTACATTTATACTCTTAACGAACAAATCGTACGCTGTTTTTCCTTCCGGAGTTGCGTATAAATCCGCGGCTCTGGAGCGGATATCGTTCTCCTGGTTCTCGAAATAGGTTTTGTCTGCTGATCGTTCCCAGTCTGTATTATCGGACGCCTGGAATCGGCCTTCAGCGATAAAACCCTCGCGTTCGACCCTGGCTATACCCCATTCCAATTGTTTCCATTGGTCGATTTCCGTGTCTACGTCACCATTTTTTTCGTTTAACACCGTATCTTCAAAGAATCCGCGGAATCCCAACTCTTCTGTCTTTGGATCTTCTAGATATTCGGGTCGGAGACGTTTGAGGTCAGATAAGAAGTCTCTGACTAACAGGAAAGTGGTTTCTGATTTATCACCTTTGATTACGCCCGAGAATTCTAGTAAAGCCCTATCCAGTGTTCGCGTATCGAATGGCTGACCGAGCAGCCTGGCCATGAGGTCCCCTTTGGCATATGTGACTGCRAACCTGAATAACAGATAGGCATACACCGGAGATGATATGTCGAAGAACCTGGCTATTTTGAGCGCCCATCTAGCCTCCTCCACGTACATTTTCGAAGAGATGGGACCTTCGACTTCGGTCCGTATGTAATGAAGGGTCAGTAAAACGGGAACTTTTTCCGGGTCTTCATACCATTCGTGCTGCCAGAGGCAGAGCTCGGCTTGCGGCTCCAGTTTCATCACGCCCGTRTTCAGCTTCTTAACCTCGTCCTGGACGAACCTCAGGCTCGGGGGTTTTATTGGCTCTTCTTTCAGGAGCTGGTGTATGGCTGTTCCGCCGAGAGTCATATCTTCGGACCAAAGCYCCGCRATCTTCTGACGTATTTTCGGGTGAATCAAGGTTATGGGCCTCCTAGAACCCAGTTTKGMRTAAATGCGTTTTNMTATAAGTRTTYTGCGCAGACATGACTAGATMGRCAYAACATACTACCTGAAGGTTCACGATAACACAGGGAGTTGAGAAATGAAACTGCGTGATATAGACACCTTAACGATGACGGTAGAAGAGGCGGGCAAGCTGTTAGGAATCGGCAGGTCGTCGGCTTATGGAGCTATACGGAGGGGCGAACTACCGTTTTTAAAGATCGGTCGCCGGATTTTGGTACCAAGGTCTGCATTATTCCGGAAGATAGAAGACCTGCAACAAGATCCGAATTTGTGGAGAGGAGCTGACCGGGAATAGGWCGCCCGGCTAGCGGGTCATACCGGGGAGACGCTCGGTGGGAGTCTACTTGACCTCCACCGGGCGACCCGAAATGTTCTTGGGGTGCAGGGGCAAAGCCCCGCAGCATGATGCTCAAAGAGGGACCGAATAAAAAAGGCCGAGTGCGACAACACTCGGCCCTCTAAGTAGCCCCAACTAAGAGGCCATGTGAACAGCAACATTCTAACAAACCATGACGATCCGATATCTGCCCCCGACCCTGTAACACGGGGGCAGAAAAATACGCTCACGCCTGAAAATCGAAAAGAATGCCGGGTCAGTATCGATAACTTATCGGTCACTTATCACCCGCCATTGTCCTTGTCTCGGCTTCGGGCCGATCAATACATGGGCGATGTGATCGAAGAGGTTTCAGACGTTCTTGGCGGGGCTGCAGGGGATTGGATAGAGCTAGAACAAGGCTTTAAGTCCTACCTTCGAAGTCTCATAGGTCCAGCTAATGCCCGTCTTCATTTCGATTCGAGGAATGGATCCGATTTCAACCTGTCTCTACCAGGGAAAGCTTGCCAACGGGCCGGTACAGAACGCCTGCGATTGTTCTTCTCTTCTTTCGTGGACGCGGGGGCAAAGGCCCGGCGAGTGGATCTAGCCCTGGGACCAGGCGGCCCTAGACCGAATGCTCAAGATCAATAACGAGTGGGATATTCCCAGCGTTTAGAGCATATCCCCCGGACCCTAGAGTAGGTCGAGCTAGCGTTTCCAAACCGAATTGCTGCTGAAAATGCCAGTGTTCCCGCAGACCCTCTAAAACGATTCTTCACCGGCCCGGCGCCAACATTCCCTGATAACCCACACCGCATTCTTGCACGCATCGCACGAGGTTCTTGCTTTGCCTTGGTAATCTGACARTCAGAAACCTTCTTAGTAACGGTAGGACGATGACGTGGTATCGATCGAGGCGGGCCAACATACCCAGACCAGGTACCAACTGGCGAGTTTGATCGTTTCGGGGAACACACTTTTCGACGAACGATTAGATTCCCCCAACAGATTCGCCGACTGGTTKACGCGTTACGAGTCCTGGCAGGCCAACGTCATTGCGTGGATGTCGCGGAACGAGTCGGTTTCTGTTGCGTTTCGTTTCCGTCTAACAGACCAGGAAGGTCCGCGGATACACTATCGGTACACATCAGGGGCCGCCCACAACCGTCATTTGAATAGGCTCCGTGCCAGTATTATGTATTTGGGCTCGATCTGATTCTTCTGTTCCCACGCGACTGAGTGAGAGCGTTCCGGATACTAACCAAGAWSCCMMYRGMYSMRSCMGGSKYNTTNTTSGKTNNGKGSYNCGYCWTYCSCCAKGWCKCCSWWGMCCGTTCGTGTATCATTGCCCCGGACTAGAACAGAGAGACCACGAGCGAAAGATGGAAACACCAGAATCGAGATTAAAGGTCCTTGAAGCCGAGACCAGCGCCGCGAACGGATACTTCGCCTCGCTTTCTCACGAAGACCTCCAAAAGCCCAGCGCCTGCGTGGACTGGTCGGTTGCCGACGTTATGGGTCACCTGGCCGGGCAGGACCATGCATCACGGGTGAGGCGGGGCTTGCAGGGAGATTACTCTCCGCCAGATGGCGCCCCGGYAGTCACTGACTTCGACGAAGACCAGTTCGCCAAGAATATCTCAGAGAGAGCCCAGGCAACCCGGGAACAACAAGGCGAGGCGCTGGTGAGCTATCTGAACCAACGTCTCGTCGAGACGGTCGAAGTCTTCAACARCGTAGGCYCCAATGACTGGKACATGTTGTGCTACTGGCCGCCTGGACCGATGGCGGTGCGCACCCTGCTAGACCAGCGAATCGCAGAGTTGACCATGCACACCTGGGACATCAGGTCGGTCCTGGACGATGAGTTTCATCTATCAGACGACGCTGTCCAGGTGTTGATCGATGGGGTCGACCGTGCCGCGAGGCGCGCCTTTCGACCCGACCCGTCCCTGTCGCAGCCGATCAGTCACCGCTTTGTCATTGAAGGTCCGGTTGCCGACAGGCGCGACGTCGTCATATCGGCTGACGGGGCGGTGGTTGRCCCGGCTGGGAGCGAAGAGCCGGACGTGACATTCCAGTGCGACGGCGAGACYTACGTGCTGGTCATGTACGGCAGGCTTAAGGTCATGGACGCGTTAGCCGAAGGCCGTCTTACCTTCGACGGCAACCCGGAATCAGCGGTGGGTTTCGGCCGRCGGTTCGTCGGTGGCTGACCGCCTGGGAGTCGCATTCAGTCGTTTCCSGGAGCGGGTATAGCCTGCGGAGCCTCGTCTACCGGCGTGACCCTGGGCAGCCAGTCGAGCCATCCCGGCAGGTACCAGTTCCACCGGCCCAGGAGCTTCATGCTGGCTGGCAGCAATATGACACGAATCACGGTGGCGTCGATGAACACGGCCACCGCCAAGCCCAAGCCGAACTGCTGCAGGCCCAGGATCCGGCTGGTGGCAAAGGCGGCGAACACCCCCACCATCACCGCCGCCGCGCTGGTGATCTGACCCGCGGTCAGTCGGATGCCCGTGGCCACCGCCAGTTCGTTCTGATCGTGCTTGTCATATTCTTCCTTGATGCGGTTGAGCAGCAGCATGTGGTAGTCCATGGACAGGCCGAAAAGGATGCCGAATAAGAACAGCGGCAGTCAAGTCTCGATGATGCCGGTCTCCTCGGAGCCAAGGATGCCGATGCCCCAACCCCACTGGAAGACCATCACCAGGACGCCGTAAACCGCMMCCACCGACAGAAGGTTCAGCACCAGAGCGTTAATGGGAATCACGATGGACCGGAACATCACCAACAGCAGCAGGAACGACAGCCCCAGAACAAAGGCGAAAACGTAGTATGCCGAGCTGAACATCCGGTCCCGGAAGTCGATCCCCTCCGCCGTGTCTCCGGCCACGAAGGTCTGGACGTTCAGGCCGGCAAAGGCCTCGGGTACGATCTGCTCCCGTAGTAGCCGGACGGCGTCTTCCGACTCGTCATCGTCAATGTTGCCCGCCAGCGGGACATTGATGCGGGTGACGGTCCCCGCCCGATCAGTGATCGTATCAAATGGCCCCAGGAACGCATCGTTATTTCCAACCGTCTCGATCAGAGCAGCCAAAGCTGCTTGAATCTCTGGAGCGTTGATGTCGGCGGCGTCCACGATCACCTTGGCTGGGGAGATCAAGCTGCTGGAGAAGTGGTCCTCCAGCAATTCCAACGCCCGCTTGCTTTCCAAAGCGTCGGGGAGGGCGTCGGCGCCGGCGTTGAATCCCAAGTTCATGGAGAARAACGGAATCGTCAGTGCAACCAGCCCCGCCACCGTCAGGCTGGCCAGCGGTACCGGCCGGGCCAGCACCCACCCGGTGATGRTCGACCAGATGCCGCCCTGGTCCGATTCCCGGCCAAGRATGGGTATCCGCAGCCGGTTCACGTTGTCTCCCAGTAATGAAAGYAGCCCAGGCARCAGCGTCAAAGACGCNNGATGACAGCCACGAAGACCACGATGATCGCCCCCGCGGCCATGGAGATGAACGTGGTGTCCCTTGTGAGCATCAGTCCCGCCAGCGACAGGACAACGGTGATTCCGGCGTAGAAAACCGCCCTTCCGGTGGTGTTGGCAGCCACCGTGATGGCTTCGATCTTCTCCCGGCCCGCCGAGCGTTCCGTCCGGAAACGGCTGACGATGAACAGGGAGTAATCGATGCCGACGGCCAGCCCCATGAGCAGGATCATCTCGGCGTACAGCTCCACCAGGGGATAGACCTGGCTGACCAGGGCGGCGATGCCGATGGCGGTGAAGATGGAGCCGATGGCCATCACCAGCGGTATCACCGCCGCGACCCGCGCCCGGAACGCCAGGATTAGAATCACTAGGCCTATGACCATGGAATAGATCAGGATGCGGTTGAAGTCTTCCGTCAGGATCTCATCCAACTCGTCGTCCAGTAGACGGAAGCTGACGACCCCAATATCGAACCCGGCGGCCTGGTCCGAGGCCTGCCGGACCGTCTCGACGAACGGCCCGATATCGATCCGTCCAGCGGGGTCTTCGGGGTCCTGGAGTGTGACCGAGGCCAAAACGGCGTTCCCATCGTCGGCGAACATGCTTGCGTCTTGCGTGTCGTAATAGCTGACGGCAGCGATCATCTGGGGCAGGTCCCTGATTGTTCGCATGACCGATTCCACGGTCTCCATGAACAGAGGTCATTGGCGTCCAAGGAAGGGTTGCTGAATATGACACCCTCGCGTCTGGTGCGGCTGGCAGGCCGATGTGCCGACCACACCCGGCTTGGGGCAAATGCATAGCTTTCCCAATTTTCGTGTTGGTATTATCCCTCACTGCCAGTCACTGGTCCCACGAGTGATCTTCCGCACCGGCCGCCGGCAGCCTCTAGACCCCCGAGACGCTGGCCGATCTCAAAAGAGTCTTCGGCTACGCCTTCGAGGATGAACCCCTGGTCGAGCTGATGGTCGACACTGTCGCTGAGGAGCCGGCGGC
>NVWX01000028.1 GCA_002746355.1 Dehalococcoidia bacterium
AGGCCTACCTCACAGGAGATCGGCCTGATCTCGGCGGTGATGGCGCTGCGCTGGTTGTCGTGCCGGTACGATGGCCAGTCGGCGGCGTGCAGCCCGGCGGCCCGCCCAAGAACGTGGGCCAGTTGTACTTCCAATTCGGCGCAGCCATCCGGGGCCAGTCAGCCACCTACCCCGACTTTGACACCGCGGTGGACCTACACCGGCTGATCGATAACATCCGGCTGGCGTCTGACGACGGCCGGACGGTGGGCACGGCGGGGTAGGAAGTTTTTCTCGCTACTGTCACTCTGAGTGAAGCGAAGCGTCTGCCGGTAGCGGTCCTGTCAGGCAAACTTCTGGAGAAAACCCCCGGTCCAACCAGGACAGTCGGCAGATTCTTCGCCGCTGCGGCTGGCTCAGAATGACAGTTAGGCGAGGAACCCGTTCCTGAGAACCACGGACCGATACCTTAAACCGGCAGCAACTTCTCCGTGACGTTGTCCGGCAGCTCAGCCTCGAAGGCGTTTAGGTAGAAAGACGTTTGGGCGTAGTGGCCCATGAGTGTCGTGAGTTCCACTAGGTGCTGTGCTCCGAACTCTTTGAGCGCTTTGTTGAATGTTGCATCGCTAATTTTGTGGTCCTTGAAGAACTCGTTGCCGTAGTTGACGATCGCTTCTTCGTCGGGCGCCATTGCCGGCAGCGGTTGCCGGTCGCGGATGGCGTCGACCAAAGCGTCGGCGACCCCCTCCTTTCGGGCGGCGGGGGCGTGGGCATTCCACACGTATTGGCAGTCCATGGCCCTGGCGGTGGTAATGATTGCAAGTTCCAAGATCCGTTTTGGGAACTGGGTCTCATACCGCAAGTAGCTGGTCAGGTGATTGCGCCGCTTGGCCATCTCCGGGCTGTTGATGGTGAAAGAACCGGGGCCGCCGGTGATGGACCCACCGGTCGCTGCGGTGAGCTCGCCGAACGCCTCCCGGAACTCCTCGGGCACCATGTCGCTTGAAACCACGGGTAAACGCGCCATTATCTTCCTCCGTATCTGGGGCAGTATCCAAGTATCCGGCGGAGAGTCTATCACTCCTAGGCTTGCTTCAGAAGCCCTAACTAAGCGGCAAGTAGCCTGGCAGACCCAGCGCGAACCACGCCTAAATGCTCACCGGCCTGGGTAATCTCCCTTCGAAAAAAGGCCGGGCGGCTCGTATCGTGGTAATATCGGCTGCAATCGATTTCATTTATCGTGTGTAATACATAGGAGGAAGAAACCTAATGTATGACCGTATCTTCGTGCCGCTGGACGGCTCTCCCTTTGCTGAACAGGTTTTGCCTTACGTCACGCGAATCGCCACTGGCATGGGCATCCCGGTCCATCTGATGCAAGTTGTCCCCCGGTGTCCGAGGCTTTGGCTGACCCGGCCCACGGCCTATACCAGAGCGGGATCTCAGCGGGGGCCCACGACCAAGCCATGGATTACCTAAACGGGGTCAAGCGGAATATTTCCGGCGTGGAGATCACCTGCGACGCGCATGAAGGCGACGCCGTTACCCACTTTATCGAAGAGGCCGACAAGTCGCCTGAGTCGTTGGTGGCCATGTCCAGCCACGGCCGCTCCGGAATCACGCGGCTACTGATGGGCAGCATTACCGACAAGGTCCTCCACCATACTAAAAACGCCATGTTGATCTTCCGGGAACATCGAGACGGCGACCCGGAACCGGATACTAAACTGGAAACGATAATCGTTCCTTTGGATGGCTCTCCGACGGCGGAGCAGGTCCTCCCCCACGTTGCGGCCTTGGCCCTCGCTTTGAATCTCAAGGTCACGCTGCTCCGCGCAGCCGCCACGGCGGAACATTTCAGCGGCGTAACGGGCGTCCATCAGATCAACGGCATCTCCGGGCTTCATTTCCAAAACTTCGAGACGATGACTCAAGCCGCGGGAAACCAGGCGTCGGAGTACATCACGGAGCAGGAAAATTCGCTGCGGAGGCAGGGGATCGCCTCGGTCGACCACAAGATAATCCCGGGTTCCGCCGCCAACGTCATCGTGGATGTGGCGTTAGAGACGCCCGACAACCTGGTGGCGATGACCACCCACGGCCACTCGGGGCCGGGCCGTTGGACGTTGGGCAGCGTGACCGACAGGGTTGTGCGCCATTCGGGAGACCCGGTGTTGGTGATCAGGACCAGCTGACGGTCGTTCCGGAATTAGCGTGGGGGAAGATCAGGTGATGACGCCCTCGGCTACGAGGCGGGACATCTCTTCTTGGTCCATACCCAGCACTCCGCCGTAGATCTCTTGGTTGTGCTCGCCGCACTGGGGGGTCGGGCCGGCAGTGGTGGGCGTTTTGGAAAACTTGATAATGGTGGGACCAGGCACCAGTATCTTCTTTCCCTCGGGCAATTCTTCTTCCATCATCACCTCCCGCTCCCAGAGGTGCTTGTCAGCCAGAACTTCGGGGATGCTAAGGGCTGGCCCCACTGGGATGTCGGCTGCCACCAGCGATGCTTCCACCTCTTTCACCGGTCGCTCTTCGCACCAAAGCTGCAGCAACTCCATGCGGATCTCGGTCTTGTCGGTGGCGAACATGGGGGCGGCGAACTCGGGGTCGGTGGACAGATCGTCGTAGCCCATGACTTTTAGCATGCGTTCCCACATTCCGGCGCGGGCGGCCCCGGTGGACACGTAGCCGTCCTTGCACTTGATGAACGAACCGGCGCGGGTGAAGTCATTGGTGCCCGTGTCGTGGCACATGGCCAAGGCGACCTCTTCGAGTGTGATGCCGGCGTCCAGCATAGCCACTTCGAGCCACTGGCCCTCGCCGGTGCGGTCCCGATGGCGCAAAGCTCCAAGGATACCAATAGTTGCGTGCAACGCGGCCGTCCGGTCCATGATCGGACCCTCGGCCATCACCGGCTGATCGAAACCGCGTCCGGTCTGGTGGCCGATGCCGCTCATGGCCTGGATGATGGGGTCGAAGCACTGCCGGTCGCGGTACGGCCCGTACTGGCCGAAGCCTGAGACCGAGGCCAGGATGATGCCGGGGTTAACCTCGCACATCTTCTCGTAGCTGAAGCCCATCTTCTCCATGGTGCCGGGCCGGAAGTTCTCCAGCACCACGTCGGAGACCTCCAACAACCGGAAGAACAACTCTTTCCCCTCGGGATGGCGGGTGTTGAGGGTGACGCTCTTCTTGCCCCGGTTGTAGGCCGCGAACTGGACGCTCATCTCCCCGACGAATGGGCCGGCGTTACGCAGGTCGCTGGACTTGCTCCACTCCAGCTTGATGACCTCGGCGCCCATGTCACGAAGGATCATGCCGCCCCTGGGAGCGGCCTGCCAGCGGGCCAATTCCAAGATTCTCACGCCGTCCAGCACGCCTGGAGGTTGGTTCGGGGGCATGTGTTTCTCCTCAAACTCAGGTTTTCGCGAGACTGTGAGAGTATAGCGCGATTCTTTGAGGGATGGCGTGGGCCCAACCGTCATTCCAGCCTCAGCTGGAATGCAGGAATGTCTTACATAAATATGTCTGACGAATGCAGGCAATCTGGATTCTGGCCTTCGCCAGAATGACGATAGGGGTGTTGCGATACTTCGGGGCATTATCCGCAAGGAACAAAGAAGGCCCCCTGCTCCCGCGGGAGCAGGGGGCCTTCTTGAGTTCAAGGCGGCGGGTCTAGTCCGAAAACGCTAGAGGTTCTCTATCACGGTGGTGATGCCCATACCGGCGCCGATGCACTGGGTGGCCACACCGTATTTGGAGTTGGAGCGGCGGAGCTCGTGGGCCAGCGAGAGCACCAACCGCGCGCCGGTAGCGCCTAGGGGATGGCCGATGGCCAAAGCGCCGCCGTTGACGTTCAACTTCTCCATGGGGATGCCCAGTTCGCGGGCGCTGGGGATGATCTGGGCCGCGAAGGCCTCATTGAACTCGACGCGGTCGATCTGATCCATGGTCAGTCCGGCGTATTTCATGGCTTTGTTGGTGGCGGGAATGGGACCCAGGCCCATCAACTGAGGCTTTACACCGGCGACTCCGAACCCGATTATCCGGGCCAATGGCTCGAGACCCAAGGCCAGGGCTTTCTCCTCGCTCATGACCAAGATGGCGCTGACGCCGTCGTTGGTGGGCGACGAATTCCCGGGGGTGATGACTATCTCATTACCGCCATAGCTCTCCACGCCGGGGATAGGGTTCAGGTTCATCAGGGCCTCGAAGTTGGTCCCTGGCCGGATGCACTCATCCTGGTTGAAATCGATCGTCGCGCCGCGTTCGTCGGGAAGCCATTTGCCCTGGTCGTCGAACACCGGTTGTTCCACTTCCAAAGGCACAATCTCGTCCCGGAACCGCCCTGCCTCATAGGCGTCGATAGCCTTCTGATGACTGGGCACGGCATACTCGTCCAGGTCGGCGCGGGTGAGGCCATAGACTTCGGCCACGTTCTGGGCCGTCTGCAACATCGAGACCTTGGGCGGAGAATCCAGTATGAAGTCAGGGAAGGGCACCGAGAAATGCTCAGAGTGGTCYGGGGACATGTCCCGCTGGGCCTTGGTGAACTCTACGGGGATGGGCTCAGTGATGCGGGTGAATGGGCCCTCGTCGCCGGGGATGGTGCGGGCCATGCGCTCGGCGCCCAAGGCGATGCCGCAGTCGGTGGCGCCGACCATTATTGACTGGGCGATGCGGTGCAGGGTTTCCATGCTGGAACCGCACTGGCGGTTGGAGTTGAAGGTGGATACCTCGGGCGGCAGACCGGCCATCCGGGCCACGCGGCCCATGTCCACGAACTCGGCGTTGCCCAGCACGTTCCCAAGACCAACGTCATCGATCATATGGTCTTCGACTTTGGGATTCCTTTCCAACAGGCTCCGTACAACCTTGGCRCCGAGTTCGTCCAGACGGGTGGCAACCAGTTTGCCACGGACGGCCCTGGCGAAGGGGGAACGGACGCCGTCAACGATCACTACATTTCGAAGTTCCATGACTTACCTCTMGTTAGAGTTTTGAGTGTTATTCGCGTGTATAAGAATTGGCTATCAGGGTACCACAGGGCGGGTTGGCGTGGGCCGCAGGTGTCACTACAATGCGGGACGTTACTGATCGATTTTTTGGAGTTAGCTATGACAACCTTGGATGAACGATACCAGAAGGGAATCGAAACACGCACCAAGTTTGGCGGCGGCACGCTGACCGCTGGCTCGACCCCCGTGGCTTGGCCGATGGCTCCGGACCTGGAGCGCATCGCCAATGAGTTTCTGTTCGGCAGTGTCTGGCACCGCCCCGCGCTGAAAGACAGGCAACGGGAGATGATCACCCTGACCTGCCTGACAGTGCTGAAGCGGGACAACCAGACCCGCCGGCACCTCGGCAACGGCTTGAATCTGGGACTGACACCTGTCGAGATCGTCGAGGTGTTGCTGCATTCCATGTTCTACAGCGGAATCCCTGCAACCCTGGACGCTCTGGCAATCGCCAAAGAGGTCTTTGAAGAGAGGGGCATCGACTACACCCCCCAGCAGGTGTTTGACACCACCGAGTCGCCCGAGGACCTTTATAACCGTGGCGTCGCTCGACGCGTGGAATACATGGGGCCGCCCGCAGGCGATGCACCGGGTCCTGTGACCGAAGCGGAGAAAGAATTCGGCCGTCTGACTGCGGAATACTACTGGGGTTCAATCTGGACCCGGCCGGGGCTAACCCTGCCGGAGCGTTCCATCTGCACCATGGCGGCGTTGACCGCCCTAGGGCGGCACACTCAGTTGGCCAGCCACATACGCGGCGGGTTGAACGTGGGTCTGTCTCAAGAGGAGATCGTGGAGGTCTTCATCCACGCCACGTTTTACTGTGGGTTGCCGTTTGTCCGCTCGTCTATAGACCTGGCGAACGAGATTTTCCGGGCGGGGTAAGCGGTCGTAATTTCAGGTTTGACTTGCGGATGAAAGCCCACCCTCATCCTAACCTTCTCCCWCGAGCGGGAGAAGGGACTTCTTGACTGCAGCAGTATTTGGTACCTACTCCGGGTCTTTCAGGTAGGGGAACATGGCCAGGGGCGTGGCGGCCAGCAAGCCGGCGTCCACGGGGAGGGTGACGCCGGAGATCCAGCGGGCCTCATCGGAGGCGAGGAACAGAATGGCGTAGGCTACGTCCCACGGCGTGCCGTCGACCCCTAGGGGTCCGGCGCGGCGGCGCARGTCCAGCATCTCGTCGGAGCTGTGCCGGGCGACCATGGGGCTGTAGACGTGGCCGGGGGCGATGCAGTTGACGCGGATGTTGTCCCGGCCGTAGTGGACCGCCATGGAATTGCTGAGGCCCAGTATCCCGCCCTTTGACGCGGCGTAGGCATGGCTTGGCCGTCCGCCGCCGGCCCGGAGACCGACGATGGACGACAGGTTGACAATCGACCCGCCGCCGTCCTTGATCATCTCGGGGATGGCGAACTTGCTGGTCAACATCACGCTCTTCAGGTTGACGTCGATCACCGTGTCCCAGAATTCTTCGTCAACGTCCGTGACCGAGCCGGGGCCGCTGATGCCAACGTTATTGATCAGGACGTTTAACTTCCCGTAATTACTAACTGCAGCCTCAGTCATCTCCTGGCAAGAATCTATGTTTGTCACGTCGCCGACGAAGATGGTGGCATCGCCGCCCTCTTCTTTGATCTGGGCCAGCGTGACCTCGGCGTTCTTCTCGTCACGGTCGACCAGCAGCACCTTGGCCCCTTGGCGGGTAAACAGCAAGGAAATGGCCTGGCCGATACCGACGAAATCGCCGCTGCCGGTGGCGCCGGCGCCGSTCACGATGGCGACCTTGCCTTCTAGTCTGTTGCCTTGCGTTGTCATGGGGCCTCCGGTTGTCTGGTTATGGATGGGTAGGATGTCCGGGGTGGAGTATATATTAATCCGCTGTGAGTGGCCCTTTGGGCGCTGGTTTCAATCTATTTRCTGAAGTTACGCACAAACACTTGRCAACTCCATTCCGTTTGTGCTGGAATGCTYGGTAAGTTCTCAAGAGATTGGGGCTTATTTTTTTGCCCAGTTTATTTGCCACGAAACCACAGCCTCCCCCTTCATCTACCGGTTYCAATAATGGAYCTCCTCAGCGACCGCTGAGGTTTTTTTGTGGATGATYCATTGCRCCGCCAAAACAAACCAGGAGATTCATGAGCAAGCTATTCTCGCCGATCGCCRTCCGGGGCGAAGAGATCCCCAACCTCSTATTCGTGGCGCCGATGTGCCAATACTCCTCAGAAACTGAAGACGGGCGTTGCACCGGCYGGCACACCGTCCATTACGGMACCCGCGCCGTGGGCGGAGCTGGACTGGTCATGCTGGAAGCATCGTCGGTCTCGCCCAACGGCCGCATAACCCCCTGGGACCTCGGCTTGTGGGACGAGGGCCATGNNGCCGCCATGGGTCCGGTGGTCGACRCCATCGTCAGCAACGGCGCGACTCCGGCGATACAACTGGCCCATGCCGGCCGCRAGGCCTCCCACACCMAACCTTGGGAAGGCGGCAAGATGTTGGCGGCCAGCGACGGCGGATGGGAAACCATCGCGCCAAGCCCCATCAGCTTCCAGGAAGACTGGGATGTCCCACGCGAAATGACTCTGGATGACATCGGGCAGGTCGTGGACGACTTTGCCAGTTCCGCCAAGTTGGCCGTAAAGGCCRGCATGAAGGTCATCGAACTGCACCTGGCCCACAGCTACCTCGCCTGCGAGTTCCTCTCACCCCTTTCCAATCACCCGGAAGACGACTACGGCGGTTCCCTCGAAAACCGGGCCCGCTTCCCGCTGGAAGTCACCGAAGCGGTGCGAAATGCCATCCCCGACTCCATGCCCTTGTTCGTCAGGGTGTCGGCCACGGAGTACATGGACAACGACTGGGGCGTGGACGAATGCGTGGAGTTCAGCCGCTGGCTCAAGAACGAAGGGGTAGACCTGATCGACTGTTCGTCGGGAGGAAACTCATCTACCCAGACGCTGACGCCGTTCCCCGGCTACYAGGTCCAGTTCTCGGCCCGCATCCGCAGCGAAGCAGAGGTCGCCACCGGGGCGGTCGGTCTGATCACCGAGGCGGCCCAGGCCGAGAAGATCTTGGATGACGGCGAGRCCGACGTGGTCCTACTGGCTCGGGAACTGCTTCGGAACCCRTACTGGCCGATCCACGCGCAGACCGAATTGGACGGGGAGGCGACTTGGCCGTCGCCTTACAAACGGGTTGCTGAATTGCGCAATTACCCAGCGCCGCCTCGTTAGCGGTTTGCGGGTGCAACGGGKTTGCATCGAATAAGGACGAGCCCTTATTCTTCGTCCCGACGCATCGGGACTAGCTCACAATGACAGAGCCAAGACGGCAGTTGCCCAATGCCATTCCACCCCTTYGTCATTCCGAGCGAAGCGAGGAATCTCGTTGCCGGTGGAAGACCAACTGCTGGTTCCGCAAACGAKACCARCCTTGAAGTAAAGCAAAGAGATTCTTCGCCGCTGCGGCTGGCTCAGAATGRCAGTGCTGAGGAGTGAACAAAGGTCTGRACCAACTACGCTTCCCATTCCTCGAGACGCCGCTCCAGCTCCGACTGAGTCTGGATGTGCTGTTCCCCAAGGCGGGTCATCTCCTTGAAGTCCTGGCTGACGGTGGCTTTCTGAAGCTGAGTTTCAATCTCTTTCAGCCGGTCTTCCAGCTCCACTATGACCTGTTCCATGTTGATTACGGGCGCCACMGGGTTCCGGCGTTTCGGGCCTGAGAGCTTGACGGGCTGCAGGCGCGGGGCTGGCTTTYCTCTCTCCTGAAGCCGGGCCGCCGCCGCAGCGGCTTCGGCCTCCCGTTGAGCGTCGGACCATTCCTCGAATGTTCCTGGGAAGACGGTGACCTTGCCATCCGCCGTGATCAACAAAGATTCGGCGAGCAGCGAGACCAGGTGCCGGTCATGGGACACCAGCAAAATGGTGCCCGGATAGCTCAGCAAGACCTGCTCCAACGCCTCCCTGCTGGGGATATCGAAATGGGTGGTGGGCTCGTCCAGCACCAGCAGATTGGGTTCGGTGATCAAGAGCCGAGCCAACGCCAGCCGGCTCTTCTCGCCTCCACTACAGTCGCCCACCTGCCGGAATACGTCTTCGCCTTGAAACAGGAACCGGGCCAGATAGGACCGTGCCTGCTCGAAGGGCATGTTCTTGATCTCCAAGAACGATTCCAAGACGGTCTGTTCGTCCTCCAGGGAATCCATCCCCTGGCTGTAGTAGCCGACTTTGACGYTCTGGCCCAGGGCTACCGAGCCGTTCAGAGGCGGGATATCACCAAGAACGGTCTTGATGAAGGTGGTCTTGCCGGTGCCGTTGTCGCCGATCACCGCGGTCCGGGAGCCCCGTGACAGTTTCAGGTCGGGGACAGTCAGCAGTTGTGTAGACTCGCCGCCCTCGATGTATCCGACTTTTAGGTCATGGGTGCTMAGSACCACCTGCCCGGTCCGGCTGGCGGCTGCCGACGATATCGATATAGAGCGGTCTACATCCGGACGGTCGATACGCTCCAATCGCCCCAGTCGTGTCTCCCGGCCCTTGGCTTCCCGTGACCTCTGGCCGGCACGGTAGCGGTCGATGAACGCTTGTTCCTTGGCGATGAATTCTTGCTGCGCCTCGTATTCCTTCGCCTGCCGCACATCGCGTTCGCCTTTGATCACCCGGTACTTGGAAAAGTTCCCGGGGAAGACGTTCATGCGGCCATGGTCGATCTCCCATATCTGGGTGGCCATCTCATCCAGGAAATAACGGTCGTGGGAGACCACCACCACTGCAGGCGCGAAGTGGGTCAGGTAGCGYTCCAACCAGGTGACACCCTTGAGGTCCAGGTAGTTCGTGGGTTCGTCCAGCACCAGCAGGTCGGGGTTGCCCAAAAGCGCATTCGCCAGCGCCGCCCTGGTCCGCTCACCGYCSYTSRYCRMMKSYRYKRRGGAGTCCAGGGTTTCCTTGCTCAAGCCGAGGCCTTCCACCATGCGTTCAACATCACGCTGGTAGGTGTAGCCGCCCAGGGCTTCATACCGGTCCAAAAGGGCCGCGTAACGCCGTCCGGCCTCTTCTGAGTCTCCATTCGACTGCTGGGCAGCCGATTCCAGCTCCTGCTCCAATGCCATGACCTTGCTGAAAGCTTTAAGGACTTCTTCCCGCAGGGTGCCGCCGGTCTCCATCTGGGGACGCTGTGGCACGTATCCGATCTGGRTCCCGCGTGTTCGGGCCACCCGTCCCTCRCTGGCGTCCTGCTGTCCCACCAACACTCTGAGAAGGGAGGTCTTGCCGCCGCCGTTGGGGCCGACGATGCCGATGCGTGCCCTCTCGTTGATGTCCAAGTCGACGCCCGAAAAGATGATGTCGGCGCCGTAATGGACGGCCAGATCAGAGGTGGAAACCAGAGGCATGAGGTCGGCGGAACTCCAGCGGCAAGTTGGTATCAACTAACTATAACTGAATCCTGAAGCCGAAGAGGCGCTTGCTGCTATCTTGGAGCGTCAAAGGCCGTGGTAGACTTCCGGCGTGGACGGCGTGTATCCGGTCATCTTTCCAACCCGTCAAATCCGGTGAATCCCTTTTCAAGGAAGGGACCCAACATYCTACCCCCGAGCGCGCCAGAGTGACGAAAAAAAGAAAGCCCCGATTCAGGATGGGCTACATCGTCAGCCGGGTCCACCGGTGGCTGTATGTCTTGCTCAAAGGCCGTTTTGTGTCCGGGCGGGGCGGCGCCAGCTTTTTACTTCTCAGCACCAAAGGCCGGATCTCCCAACGGATGAGGTCGGTGCCCCTGCTGTACCTGATATACAACGGCGACCCTTGTGTCATAGCTTCAAAGGGAGGGAGCCATCTRGCGCCTGACTGGCTGCTGAACATTCGGGACGACCCAGGAGTCCTGGTGCAGATCGGCGGTGTCAGTCAGAACGGGTCCGCGCGAATCGCGTCCGAGGAGGAGCGCGCCGAGCTTTGGCCGAGATTCGTTGCATCTTATCCGGGTTACGAGGGCTACCAAGCCCACACCACTCGGCAGTTTCCCATCGTCATAATCAACCGCCCGGGCGGCTAGCCACCATGTTCGGCAACGGCTCCAAGATGTATACTAGCCCCACGATTCAGCATTCAGAATAAGCAGRTAGGAGGGACCCATGTCGACCGAAACTCAGAGTCAGACTTCGGTGAAATCCCAGCCGCTGGTCAAGATCACGGAGATGGACCATATCGTGCTTCGCAACAAGGACGTGGAGGTTTCGCTCCGGTTCTACACRGAAGTATTGGGCCTCAAGGCCGAGCGYGTRGAGRAATGGCRGGCCGGRGAKRTYCGRTTCCCYTCCGCCAGGATCAAYGCCGACACCATCATCGAYTTCTTCGGCTCCGACCAAGAGCCCATCACCAAGGATGGCATCAAGAACCAGGACCACTTCTGCATGGTCATCGAACCTACGGACATGGAAGCACTGAAGACGAAATTCGAGGCCATGGGCGTGGAGATTCAGGCCGGTCCCGGCAAGCGCTGGGGCTCCCACGGAGATGGCATCTCCCTCTACATCTACGACCCGGACGACAACGTGGTGGAGCTTCGCCACTACTAGGACTCATCGACGTTGCACGGACGTTGACTAGATTCTCGAAGAGTGGCCAATCGCAAGTTGATCGGCCACTCTTGTCTTGGGCGGTGTAAGGGCGGATGACACAAGGCTGGACCATTCCGGATTACAACATCAGGGAAAGCAGGCGGGCGAGGCGGATGACGATTAAGGTTTCGTCTTGGACGGGGCTGGAGGTGGTGGTACCCGTGGGCTTCAACCGGAGTCATATCGCGGAGTTCATCCAGTCCAAATCCCGTTGGATCAAAAACGCCCTCGAAAGGTCTCACCCTGTCGAGGAACTGAAACGCCCGGAGTCTGTCCAACTCGGGTTGCTGAACGCCATCTGGAGTGTGGGGTATTGCCCTTCTTCGGAAAACCGTGTGAGCGTGTTGGAACAACCAGGTAATGTGCTGCTACTGACCGGCCCCGTGAGAAGGCCAGCGACGGTTGCGGTGGCGCTGAACCAATGGCTCCAGAAGCGGGCGGCAAGGGTATTGAAACCCTGGCTGGGCCGGTTGGGCGCAGAGCTGTCTCTACCCTTCAGCCGGGTCTCTGTGCGGCGGCAGAAAACGAAATGGGGAAGTTGCTCCGCCGAGAAATCCATCAGCCTGAACCGGAACCTGCTCTTTCTGCCAGAACCGTTGGCCCGGTATGTATTGGTCCATGAGCTATGCCACTGCCGCCAACTGGACCATTCCGAGAAGTTCTGGGACTTCTTGGAGACCTTCGAGCCCAATGCTCGTCAGACCGCCGCCAAAGTCAGAGAGGCGTCGGAATCGGTGCCTCGCTGGGCAATGGTGTAGTTCCGCCCTGCTAGAAGCGTCGGAGTTTTGGCGCGATCAGGGCGAGCACGAGCATCATCGCTATGCCAAACAAACCCGAGAGCACCGCCGAGGCCGGCGCCCCAAGCGCCCCAGCAACTGCCCCGGCGCCGAGGCTGCCAAAGGCGTGGGCGTAGATTGCCAGGGTCCTCAGCCCCATCAGTCGGCCGCGGAACTCGGGGCGTCCGGTCTTCATTAAAACCGTGAGCACCAACACGAGGCTCGACGAGAACATCATCCCCGTGACCACCAAGATTCCCACCGACAAGTAAAAGTTCGTCGAGAGAGCGAACAAGATCATGGTGGAGTGCCAACCCATAACCGCCAGGATGCAGAACATTCCGGTGTGCTTCAGGTTGGGTATGGACGCCCAGAACATGGACCCGGCGAGACCACCGATGCCGAAGGATGAGATGAGTATGCCGAGCCCAACGGAGTCGCGGTCCAAGATGTCCTTGGCGAATATGGGCACCAGCGTGGTGTGGAATGAGAACCCTGTTATGTTGAAGATGACGGCCACCAGCAGCACCGACCAGAGCAACTGCTCGCCTTTCACGTATCTCAACCCMTGGGCCACCAGCGTAAACACCGACTCTCCTTTCTGAGTCTCACTCACCCGCGTGACGCCCATCAAGAAAGTGGCCAAGCCGCTGGCGATATACAGCGACGCCACCAGMACGTAGGCGCCCTCCGGGCCGGAGAYGCGAARCAKCAATCCCCCRAGGACCGGGCCGACGATCAATGCGATATTGCCGGCGGCGCTGATCAGCGCAACGGCGTTCGGAATCCGGTCGGTCGRTACGCTATCMACCGCCARSGACTGGGCCGTSGGCATCTGGAATATTCGGGCCAGTCCTCCGCCCATTGTGATGACGAAGATGTGCCAGACCTCGATCAGTCCACTGACGATCAACACGAGCATGACCAAAGCTAGGGAAGCCAAGATCGCCTGAATGATGATCATCAAGGTCCGCCGGGGAAGTAGATCAGCGGTGGCGCCGGCGAACAGGGCTAGAAAATTGAACCCCATCCGGGCCGCCGCAGTTAAGCCGACCAGAAACGGCGAATCCGTGACGTTGAGGACATACCAGACAACCACRATCATCTCCATCTGGGACCCCATCTGGGAAATGGAGATCGCCGACCATATGAGGCCAAAGTTGCGCTGACGGAGTATGGAGATGGGCCCGGCTGCCCGGCTTAGGTTTGAGATCACTGGTTAATGGAGAACCAAGCGGGAGACATGGAGGAATCGAGACCGCCTTTTGAGATGATGCCGTTCGGGRCCGGTCGCGACGGAAAGTTCGGGGAACGCAGRCCGTGTCGCCGAATCGGGCCTCAAAAAGGGTACCGCGCCTGCCTGGGCCTGTCCAATCAAACCGGRCACGAATTAAAGGGTCTCCCATGAGCCAGGGGTCGGTTGACGGCGCCTTTAAGCGATAATACGATGTCTCTCCACTGAAACGATGGACGATCCGCAAAAGCCAAATCTTAGGAATGTTGATGACTTTCGAACCTGTGGTCTTGGAAGTCAAGTACGTTCGCCTTGAACCCCTTGGCGAGCAACACAAAGAGGGCGTCTGCCGGGCGATATCGGACGGCGAACTATGGAAAATATTCGTGACCATCGTTCCCCATCCGGACGATATCGACCAATTCTTGGCTAATGCCAAAAGCGCCCACGAGCGTGGCGAAGGCCTAGCCTTTGCCACCATCGCCAAAGATAGTAACGGCCAAGTCGCCGGCTCAACTCGATTCATGGCAGCCAACCTGGCTAACCAGCGCGTCGAGATCGGCTTCACCTTCCTCGGCAAAACCTGGCAGAGCTCGCCGATCAACACTGAGGCCAAACTGCTGATGCTCACCCACGCCTTCGAAACCTWGGGGTTGAACCGGGTAGAGTTTATGACCGATTACCTGAACACAACCTCACGCCAAGCGATACTGCGTCTCGGGGCCAAGGAAGAGGGCGTGTTGCGGAACCACATGGTGATGCCCAACGGGCGGGTAAGGGACTCTGTGGTCTTCAGCATCATTAAGAATGAATGGCCTGGGGTAAAGCAGAAMCTGGAGTACAAGYTGGGGTAGGGTCGATGGAGGTCAGGACGTCGGGTGGTCCAACCGTCCCAGAACGCCCGTGCAGACCGAACAGCATTTGCGGCAAAARGGCGGGTTGGAAACCCGCACCTACGCTCCCATTCGTCATTCTGGCGAAGGCCAGAATCCAGAAAAACCTGCCTGATTCATTGAAAATTTGACCGCCAAAGCCTGTCCTGCAGAGCCGCTCCTTCGCCAGTTCAAGTCCTGTGCCAATTTGACTTGCCTGGTTTCCAGCCTTCGCTGGAATGACGGTGGGGGGCGTAATGGATCATCTAATGCTTACGCCCCTCCCGGCATGACCTCTTCAACGAAGTATCTTATGGAGCGCATGGCGTATTTGTGGGGGATGTTGCCCCATGCGAAGACRCTGATGAAGTAGTTGATTCCTGATTCTTCAATGGCCCGCCAGACCTGTTCTTTAACGGTCTGTGGCGACCCGGYGATGATCTTCTCGTCGGCCAGCAGGGCGTCGAAATCGTACAGCCATTTAAGGTTGTCGGAGTTTCCGACGTTCCACAGGTAGTTGATGTTGTCGCACCACGCCTTCCAAGCGGTCCGGGCCTCGGCAACGGCCTCAGCGTCCGTGGGCGCGATGTAGATGTGGCGGGTCTGGCCTTGCTTCGGTTCGGACGCGCCATCGTTGATCCGGCCCGAATCTCCTTTGTGCTTGTCCCATACCTCTTGATACAGGTCGAAATGCTGTTTGGTGGCAGCGTTGGTGTCGAAGATATGGCTGGTGTGGATGCCGTTCTTGGCCATCCATGGCACGGTCTCGATATTTCCGCTGGCGTACCAGATGGGCGGGTGGGGCTGTTGGTAAGGCCTGATCCAGAATTTGATGTCCTTATAGGYGTAAAACTCGCCTTCGTGGTCCAGCGTCTCATCGTTCAAGCCCTTAAGAAGCACCGYCAAGGCCTCGTCGAACCTGGCCCGCCCTTCTTCCGGATCGACTCCGAACCGGGCGACCTCGTAGGGGACGATGCCCCGGCCCACGCCCAATTCCAGGCGGCCGTGGCTCAGGTGGTCCAGCATGCAGACCTCTTGGATCAAGCGCAGCGGGTTGTATAGAGGCAGCAGATACACCAAGGGACCCATGCGGATGCGGGAGGTCCGTTGGGCAACGGCCGAGAGATACATCCCGGGAGAATTGGCAATACTCAGAGGCGTGGTGTGGTGCTCGGCCACGTGGTAGCAGAAGAAGTCCTGCTGGTCGGCGTATTCCACAAGACTAAGCCGGTCATCGAATATCTGAGACGGCGAGTTCTCATCCCACTCTACCCAGTCGAAGATACCCCAGTGGATGTCCTTGCCGTCCTTGGTCTTGCTAGTCATAAGCTACACCTCTGATCGCCGCTGAGAAAGCTTCTGTTAGGATTCGATGCCGCTGTCGAATTGAACAATTATGCCGTCGGGATCGAAGGCGAAAAACGTTCGGACATTGCCCTGTGCATCGGCGAAGGCCTCGATGCCACCGGCAATCTCGACCCCCTTGCCCACCAATTCATCGGCCAACGCGCGAAGATTCTTGACCGTGAACGACAGGTGGCTGACGCCAACCTGGTCCAGTTTGATGGGCTCGCCGTCCGCCTGGTCGCCGGGGTGACTGGTCATCACCAAGAAGGGCTCACTGCCCCAGCCGATGTGCACGGTGCGGCGGGTCTTGCGGTTGYGCTKATAGGTATGGGTTAGTCCGCCGGTGCTGGTGTCTTCGATCTCGTCCTTGGATATCTTCATTCCCAGAATGTCCCGGTAAAACGCCAGGGACTTGTCCATGTCGCTGACGCAAACTGCTATGTGAGAGATACCTGTGGCTTCCATCTCGTCATGCCTCCGTATGAAAATAATTAACGGTTCYGCCTRAGGCGCCAATCCTAATCCGGCTCCCGGTATTTGTCAAAAACCCCATGCCTGGTCAGTCGAGGAAATCCGAGTCCTTRCGCCACCTGATGTAGTCGGCTAGACCTGCCTTCAGGTCATACTTGGGCGTCCAACCAAGGTCATCGAAAAGGCGGTGTCCCGAGAGAGGGCCCCGGGAGTAATTCTCGCTTCCTGACTCCGCCGTCGCCGTGGGAGTAACAACCTGGGTACTAGGCGACAGCTCGACAACGGCGTCCAATATCTCCTGGAACGTCAGCCAGATCCCGGTGGTGAGGTTGTAGAGGCCGTGGGGCAGCGCCTGGGCATCCAGCACCGCCCGGATCCCGTCGGCGATATCCGCAACATAGATGTARTCCCGGCCTTGGTCCATATCCTCCGCGGTRATGGGTTCTCCCCGGACCGCCCGGCCGGTCCAGTCGTAAAACACGGACATGACRGCCCGGTGGCCGGTGACCCGTTCCATAGGGCCGTAGGGCGTGCTCAGGCGCACGCTGGCGGTGGAGATTCCGTGCAGTTCGCCGTAGCGCCGCGTGATCATCTCACTGGMGAATTTGGTGATGCCATATAGGTTCTCCGGGGCCGGTGGGGTCTCTTCATTCAGCGTCTGGTCGCCGGGCAGGGCTGCTCCGTAGGCAGCCCCGGAACTGACGTAAACGAACCGGGAAACCCTTTGTGTGCGGGCCAGTTCCAGCAGATTGGCGGTGCCCTCCAAATTGATGGCGACGACGTCCCGGCTGCGCTCGATCTCCAACGCCTCTCGGTTAACCGTATAGACCGCCGCGTGAACGATCTTTTCGAGCCGATGGTTTTGGCCCAATGTTTCCACGGACTTACGGTCCACGATGTCGCCCTGAACGAAGGTAACGGTTGAGGCATCGCCGCCGAGAAAATCCTGRAGCAAATGGTCCGGCCCATTGATATCAAAACTGACCACCTGATGGCCGTTGCGGGCCAAGTCCCGAACGATGTTCGCCCCCACGAATCCCGTACCGCCGGTCACGAGTGTCACCATGGCTCGCCTCCCGAATACCACCCAGTTTGTCCGGATGCAATGCTGTTAATCTGCGCACTATCGTTTGTTCTGCGGATGTAGTCAATCAGAACTATCCCATAATCCTACCCATGACGAGCCATTCCGAATCTGTCTGCTGGTACAATACCGGCGTGACGACACTCCTGGAAGCTAAATCTCTGACCAAACATTATGGTCGGATTATCGCTCTGGACTCTGTGGACTTCGAGGTGCAGTAAGGGATCACCGGACTACTTGGACCCAACGGCGCAGGCAAGAGCACGGCCATCAAGCTCTTCTTGGGTCTGCTCAAACCAACGTCTGGCTCCGCCGAGGTGCTGGGCGAGTTGCCCTACGAATCGGTGGACATTCGGGCCCGCCTGGGCTACATGCCCGAACACGACYGCCTGCCCACCGCCATCACGGCCTCCGAGTTCCTGACCCACATGGTCCAGGTGAGCGGCATCCCTCCATCTCAGGCCCGCACCCGCGCGGCAGACATACTGCGGCACGTTGGCCTGGAAGAAGAACGCTACCGTCCCATCGGGCAGTACTCCACCGGTATGAAACAACGGGTCAAGCTGGCCCAATCGCTGGCCCACGACCCGGTCATCGTGCTGCTAGACGAGCCCACGGCCGGCCTAGACCCCAGTGGCCGCGAGGACATGCTGCGGCTGATCCGGCGCACCGGACACGAGTTCGGCATCAGCATCATCCTATCTTCCCACCTGATGGGGGACGTGGAGAGCACCTGCGACCGGATCATCGTTCTGGAGGGCGGCCACGTCACCGAGCAGGGCGCCGTCTCTCAATTCACCCAGGAAACAGAAACCGTCTTGATCGATGTGGACGGCAACCGGGAGGAGTTGATCACAGCCYTGGCCGCCCKAGGGGTGASMSCCRTSWSYGRBVRMGWRYSWTTSSYKGWTSWWKYKGACRRYRMRGRMYWAKMSGACGCCATCCGTGACGCTCTGGTGGAGACCAACGCGCGCCTGCGCCGGATGTCGCCCCGCCGGCATCAGTTGACCGATATCTTYCGGARCSMAGRRYCATGACYCARCGGACSGGCGAGCTATTCGACCNTGGGNTAYCAGCATTACGACGGCCCCCGCGAAGGSCGCRYKMGGGCCAGRAAGGCCGTGTTCTTCGACGGGTTCCGGACCACCCTGGGACTGGGGCGAGGCGCCGGGGCAAAAGTGCTCCCCATGCTGCTGTTCGGCGCGGCCATGGCCCCAGCCATCATCATTGCGTTGATCGTTTCGTTAACCAATGACCTAATTGACCTCCCCGGCCACCCTGAGTACTATCAGGTCGTCTCCATAGTCCTGCTGATCTTCACCGCGATCATCGCCCCTGAACTGTTGTGCGCCGACCGGCGGAACGGCGTGATCAGCCTCTACCTTGTCAGGCCTTTAAGCATCACCGACTACGTGGCCGCGCGGTGGCTGGCCTTCTTCGCCATCACTTTGCTGTTGGTTTATTCCGGTCAGATCGTATTGCTGGCGGGCCTTATTCTGTCCGCTTCGGAYCCGGTGGACTACATCCGCGACAACTGGTAGGACGTGCCCCGGATCCTTGCGGCCGGGTTCGTGTTGGCGGCCTTCATCACAACCCTGCCATTGGCGGTTGCGGCATTCACCGACCGCCGGGCTCTGGCCGCTGCGTTCGTGATTGGWTTATTCATCATCTCCAGCGCGGCAGGCGGCATCCTCACCGGATGCCACGAAGGCCGCGAACACCAAGGCGACTCTGAATGTGAGGCGATCACCGGCGACGCCGCCAAATGGCTGGGGKTGGTGGATGTGAGCCGGGTCCCAACCAACATCAACAACATGATCTTTGACGATGAGGRCGGAGACCGGCGCTCCAGAATTGTCTCAGAATTGCCKYGGGTGGTGCCCATCGGCCTGTACCTCGTCATGACCGGCGGACTTGGCGCGGCGCTTTGGCTGCGCTACCGGAGGTTGACGGTATGAGCGAATCACAGGTTCCGATACAAGCTCCGACGATCAACGTCCAAGGTGTTTCCAAGTGGTTCGGCAGTGTGGTTGCGGTCAACGACGTCAGCTTTCAAGTACGGCCCGGCATCACCGGTCTGCTGGGGCCCAACGGCGCCGGCAAATCCACTATCCTGCACATGATCACCGGCAAGGCCTCGGCCTCCGAGGGGGAGGTGACCGTCCTTGGTCAAGCGCCGCGAAACAACCCAGAGMTCTACCGGGATATCGGAGTAATGTCGGAGCATGAAGCGGTCTATGGGTTCTACACGGGCCGCGAGTTCGTAGAATTCACCGCCCGGCTGCACGGATTAGACCCCATCGCGGCCCCGGTGGACCGGGCCATTGGCCTGKTCGGACTGGAAGACGCTCAACAYYGAAAACTTGGCACGTACTCCAGGGGCATGCGGCAACGCATGCGGCTGGCGGCGGCCCTGGTGCACGACCCCCAGGTGCTGGTCTTGGACGAACCGCTGAACGGCACCGACCCGCGCCAAAGGCTGGATTTCCATGACACGATGACCAACCTTGCGGARCAGGGCCGGACCATCCTCATCTCGTCCCAYATACTGGAAGAGGTCGAGACCTTGGCTTCCACCATTCTGTTGATGGTCAGCGGCAAACTGGCCGCGGCTGGAGACTTCCGGGCCATCCGGGAGAAACTGGACGAACAGGCCTACCGGGTCCGTGTGGTCACCGACTCGCCGCGCAAGATGGCCGCTGCCCTGGTAGGCACCGACGGCATCGATTCTGTGAGCATCGGCGAAGAAGGTGAGCTGACCGTGCTGAGCCGGAATGTAACGTCGCTACAGCGGTCCATCCCCCGGCTGGCCCAAGATCAGGGCATACGGCTGAAGCGGGTTGAGCCTTTGGATGACTCCTTAGAGAGCATCTTCAGCTATGTGGTTGACCGCTGATGGGCGCCATATTTGGGCTGTCCATAAGGCAATTGACGGGGCGATGGCGGGTTACGTTGATATTGCTGCTGGCGGCGTTGCCGGTGGGTCTCGCGGTCATCATCAATTTAGCAGCCGAGGGTGACGCCGCCTTCAACGAAGATTTCACCAACATCTTGCTGGACGGCCTGTTGGTCGCAGGGATCTTGCCCATCGTGACCATGGCCTTGGCGACTTCGTCCTTCGGAAATGAACTGGAAGACAAGACTCTGGGTTTTCTGGCGCTAATGCCAGTGGCCCGGTGGCGCATCGYCTTGCCCAAGGTATTGGCATCGTTGGTAATCTGCGGTCCATTGCTGGTAGCCAGTGGCGTAGTCGCCACGTTATTAGGCTTCGACGGCGAAGTTCGGCCTGCCGTGGCCGTGGCCGTCGCGCTTAGCGCCGGGGTCCTGGCCTACGCGGCCATCTTCACCTGGTTGGGCCTGGTCACGACAAGGGCCCTGCCCTTCGCCTTGGTCTATGTCTTGCTGTGGGAAGGCGTGATCAGCACCTTCATGAGCGGCGTCGACTATCTCAGCGTCCGCGGATACTCGCTGGCGATCATGAGCGGGTTGGACGAAGCCAGATTCCCCGCCTTGGAGGACCGGGTCATCGAATTGCCCGCGGCCATCGGCGGCGCGGCCATCGTAACCGTGGTANTTTTATTGCTGGGCGTGCGCCGTCTGCAACGTATGGATGTGCCGTAGACCGCCCGCATTACTATATCGAGGCAGCTCAACCGAAGATGAAGATCACAGAAATCACCAGCGAAGTATTCGAATGGGACCGGCCCGGCATTTGGAACGGCGGCCACTTCTACGGGCCGGGCCGTCTGCATAAAGTAACGGTCCATACCGACGAAGGCATCACCGGCTACGGCTGGAACGGCGGCACGGCAGCCGAGCGGCCCCTGAACCTGTTCCCCGGTTATGTCGACTACTTCCGGCCTCTGGTTGTTGGCCGAGACCCGATGGAAACCCGTTCTTTGTCTCATGATCTCGGCGAGAAACTAATCAAGATCCTAGGCATCGGCGGCATCAACACTCAGGTCTTGGCCGCCATCAACATCGCCTGTTGGGACATCAAGGGCAAGGCCCTAAGCCAGTCCGTCCACCGGATGCTGGGCGGGGCGCAAGAACGCGTCCGCACCTACATCGCCGGGGGCTATTACGCCGAGGGCAAGGGACTGGAAGAACTTCAGGAAGAAGTGCGCTTCAACGTTGAAGAGATGCATGCCTCCGCAGTGAAGATCAAGATCGGCGACCCCAACGTTGGCGTGGCCGGCGACATGCGCCGGGTTGAAGCCTCCCGCAAGGCCATCGGCGACGACAACACCCTCATGGTCGACGCCAACTGCTCGCTGGACCTGGAAACGTCGCTGGAGTTCGCCCGGCAGTTACCCCAATACGACGTTTACTGGTTCGAAGAGCCCCTGCCGATCCACGATTACGAAGGCCACCGCCAGCTTGCCGAAGCCTCCAGTGTGAAGATCGCCACCGGAGAGAACGGCTACCACCTGGCCCACTTCAAGACGCTGCTGGACCACAAAGGCGCATCCATCCTGAATGTGGACGTGGGCATCGTACCCGGATACGACGTTGCCATGGATATCGCCAACCTGGCCGCCGAACGAGGCGTGTCCATCGCTCCCCACGGATGCCAGGAAATCCAATTGCCCTTGGTGGCGTCCATCCCCCACGGCGATTTTCTGGAGATCTACCCGGTGGCCGTGGACCCACTACGGGCGGAGATGTTCCAACCGTTGCTAAAACCCGATGATGACGGTTTTGTGACCGTGCCCGACACYCCTGGCATCGGCTACGAGTTGAACATGGACCTGCTTAACCGGTATCGGGTGGGATAGCTTATGGCCAGTGAGATTCGCATCCGACCTGCCACGTCAAACGATGTCGCCCTGGTGCTGCGGTTCATCAAAGGACTGGCGGAGTACGAAGGTCTGTCCAACGAGGTTGTGGCCACGGAGGCTGATCTGCGGAAGTCGTTGTTCGGACCCAAGCCCGACGCTGAAGCAGTATTTGCCTACAAAGACGCCGAGCCGGTGGGATTCGCAGTATTCTGTCAGCGATACTCCACATATCTGGGCCGCCCTGTCCTGTATCTGGAAGACATATTCGTACTGCCAGAATGGCGTGGCAGTGGCGTGGGCCGTGAGTTGATGGCCTACGGTGCAGGACTGGCCAAGGAACGGGATTTCCCGATGATGATTTGGTCGGTGCTCGACTGGAACGAGCCCGCCATCCAGTTCTACGAGAAATTGGGCGCCCGCCGCGCGGAAGGGTGGTTAACCTATCAGATCTCCGGCGAGGCGCTCGACCGATTGGACCGTCTGGCTAGATCCCCCTGAACCACTGGCTGAACCGCTCTGCCGATTCGCTGTCGCCGTCAACGGCCAGGTGCCCCGCGGCCATGGCCTCTGCCGCTGACATGCGTCCGTACATCAGCAGGGCGAAGATGTGGGTGTGGCAGCGGWACGTCACATCGGCTGTCTCCTGGGAAGACTCTTCGTAGCGAAATTTATCCCCCTCAACCACGATGTCAGCCGTCACAGGAACTGGGCTCTTCACTTCGAACCGGTAGCGCACCGGACGGTCCAGGGGCGGACCGGCCCAGAAGGCCCAGCGCAGGGACCCCGACGCGAAGGACTGCTGGATCAAGATGACCATGGACCCCAAGCTGGCAGCGGAGAGGCCTGCTTTCTCCTCGATGGCCGACCTGATGTCCCACTGGTGGAGCACGATTTCCTTGAAGCGCAGGTCCACGAAGTTTCCTGCGGGCACGATGCTGCCGGGGTGGTAGCAGGGTTTAACCTGGTCTTCCGGGCTGAGACCGGTTAGCAGGTTGATTAGAAATGTGTCTTTCTCCAGATAGGTCTCCAGCAGCTTGTCGCCCAGTCTTTCTTTGGCGGCGATGGACGACTTGGCCAGCGCGGCCGCGCTGATCGACGGATGGCCCGTACCAGCCTCCGGGCGTCCCTCCGGAGGCGATGATTCGCCCTGCAAGCCGCGGGCAACTGTGCCGGCGTAGAACTCGGAATTGCCCACCAGATGGGCGACCACGTCTCCAACCAACCACTCGTCGCAGGCGCTCTGACGGCCCCACGCGTCGGCTGGAAGGTYCTTCAGGTATTCCTGAAAGCACTCCGACTCGGCTTTATATAGCATGGCCCGTTCTTCAAACGATTCCAATTTTTCTCTCCATCACTGCGTGGCTCAGCGTAGGCTAAGTCCATTTGCAGTTTAAATTTTGGCGGTCTGGGAATCAACCGTGACAACCACATAAGCCGAACACCGGCACTACCCACGCCTGCGGCTTTCTTGGAGCGGAGTCATGTGCTTACAGTTAACGTACATGGGAATAACCGAGAGGCGAATCTATTGCAGAAACACATCAGGCGAGTCCTTTTTGCCGCGGCGGCGATCTTCATCGTGACACTGGCGGCCTGTGGCGGGGGCGCCACCAAAATCRAGRAGGACGATATCGTTTCAGATACCATCACTTCCTCCGACTCCGGCGCGGACGGCTGGAGGTCAAAGGCTTACGTCATCGATATCTTCGAGGATGTCGAATATTTCGTCCGGCTGACCAGTGAGACAGGCARCCCCGTGGGCCTCTGGGRCTCGGTGGCTGAAGAGTACATCGTTGAGATSGACTCCGGAGAGATGGGCCGAACGGTCGCCTACRTTTTCTCCGAGGGAGACCAGCATGAATTATTCATCCGCAGCCGGGAATCCGAAGTCCCAGCGACCTTCTCATTCACCTTCTGGATCATAGGTTCCTGAAGCCGCGGAAGAAGGCCCGGACCTCTTCAGCCAATAGCTGCGGTGCTTCCAGGGCCGCGAAATGGCCGCCGCTGGTCATCTCGGTCCAGCGGCGCACGTCGTAGGAGCGTTCGCCCCATTCTCTGGGGGGCTTGGAGATCTCCTGGGGGAACATGGCCATTCCGGCGGGCGCAGCCACCTTCTCGTCCCTGTTCATGGTCCACACGGCCTTCTGGTTCTCGTAATACATCCGGGTGGACGAGCTGATGGTTTGGGTCACCCAGTAGATGGTGACGATGGTTAGCAATTCATCCTTGGTGTAGCTCTTCTCAACATCGCCGCCGCAGTCRCTCCAGGTGCGGTATTTCTCGACGATCCAGGCCGCCAGCCCCGCCGGGGAGTCGTTCAGCCCGTAAGCCAGGGTCTGGGGTTTGGTGCCCTGGATATGGTTGTACCCGCCCTCATCAGCGAACCATTTGTCGCGCTGGGTGATCAGTGCCTGTTCTGCATCAGTGAGCGGACTTGATCCGGGACCTAGGTAAGGCGTGGGCCTGGTGATAGAGGTCAGATGGATGCCGTAGAGGGTGTCGGCGTGGGCATAACCCAGCCGGGCGGTCACGCCGCTGCCGATGTCCCCGCCCTGGGCGGCGAATTTTGTGTAGCCCAGGTTCTGGGTCATCAGCTTGTTCCACATCCCCGCGACGCGCTGGACCTCCATGCCTCGGTCCTGGGCATGGTCTGAGAACCCGAAGCCGGGCAGCGAAGGCGCCACCACATCGAAGGAGTCTGCGGCATCTCCGCCGTGGCTGGCGGGATCGGTCAGCAACGGGATGATCTTGGTCATCTCGAAGAAGCAACTGGGCCAGCCGTGGGTGATGATCAAGGGCATGGGGTTGGGCCCTTTGCCCTTCTCGTGGATGAAGTGGATGTCCAGCCCGTCCACCTCAGATTTGAAATGGCTGAAGGCGTTCAGTTTGGCCTCCTGGGCCCGCCAATCGAACTCCGTCCGCCAATACTCGACCAACTCTTTCACATAGCCGAGATTGCTGCCGTAGTCCCAACCGGAGTTCGGCATCTCGTCGGGCCAGCGGGTACCGGCCAGGCGTTGGCGGAGGTCGTCCAGGACGCTGTCTTCCACGTCGATGGTAAAGGGTCTGACATCCATNAAAAATGCTCCTTCGGGGCGGGGGTTGGTCAATCGTTGATGCTGTAAACGCGGGCGGCGGTGTCGTGGAACAGGTTGGCCCGTTCCGTGGCCGAATAGGCCTTGGACAGCCGTTTGAACGCGTTGTACAGCACGTTGTAGGAGTAGGAGATCTTGTCCACCGGGTAGTTGCTCTCGAACATGCAACGCTCGGGGCCGAACTGCTGGATACAATGATTCATCAGCGGGCCCAGAGTTTCGGCCAGCTCCTCGGAACCCACGGGAATATCACGCTCGTCCCAGCCATAGGCGAACCGCGTCTGCCCCACGCCGCCCAACTTCATGACGATATTTGGACACTTGGCCATCAACTCGATGCCCTTTCGCCATTCAGGCARGACATATTCATCCCGGTTAGCGTACGGTCCGACCCGGACCAGTCCGCCGATGTGGTTCAAGACGATGGTAAGTTCCGGCAAGGCCCTGGCAAAATCGKCCAGCTCAGACGCTTGGTGAAAGTAAAGGGAGTTCTCCAAGACCAGTCCCATGCCGGCCAGGACCTTGGCGCCGGCCCGGTAGCCGTCGGCGCCCAGCGCGCCTTTGATCTCGCGGTYGGCCAGCTCCGGGCTTTCGTCCCAGCCCACGGAGTGACGCACGCCTCGGAACCGGTTCGGACTGGCGGCCTGCATGGCTTCCAAAACCGGGCGGACGCCTTCCCCCAGTTTCAGGTCGGCGTGCCCGATGATGGCGGCGGCGGCTTTGGTTGGGCCATAGTCTCCGGCGGCGCTGGCGTCGGAGATGGTCTGGACGTATTCGACCTCGCCGACGGGTCTCATCTCTTCTGGCCCGTCGGTGCGGTAYTCGCAGCGGACCTCTATGAACACGGTGGAGCGCACGTTGTGGCCGCTGTTAACGTCGCCGGCCAGTTCCGGCAATAGGTATCGTTGGTAGTCGACGGGCTCGGGCCGGTGGACCCAAAAATGGTGGTGCGGGTCGCAGATGGCAATCTCCGGCTCCAGCGTCTCTTCAGTGGTTAGCGCCAGCCAATCTTCGCCTGTGGGGGGCATGGTGRTCCTCCGTYTTCTCATTTAGCGGCCCAATAATATCACGGTGCGGCGGCGTGTATGATTGTGGCTAACTCATGTGTGAAGGAAAGCGCGTAAATGCCTGAGGACCTAAACCTAAAAGGCAAGGTAGTCGCGGTCACCGGCGCCGCCCGGGGCATGGGCCGGGCCATGGTCAGGGGATTCCTGGCCAAGGGCGCTAAAGTGGTGGCCATGGACCTTTCGTGGGACCCCACCGGCTTCTCCGGGGACAACGACGACGCCTTCTTGAAAGAACTCCAGGACCGCCAAGACGATGTCCTGGTCGCCACCGYCGACATCAGCGACGCCCAGCAGGTCGAGAGCGCCTACCTGGCCACGATGGAGAAGTTCGGGACGGTGGACGTGCTGGTCAACAACGCAGGGCTGCGGCAGMGGAACCTGTTCCCACCCACCGGCAAGGTCACTACTCTAGAGACCCAGGACTCGGACTGGGAGAAGATGTTCGGGGTCGGCGTATTTGGGACGCTGAAGGTCACCCGCCGATTCATCCAGCCCATGCTGGAGCGGCAGAGCGGCAGCATAATTTCGGTGATCAGCGGAGGGGCGATGCACACCGGGACCGACGGCGTCTACGTGGCCCAGCGGTCCAGCAGCCGGGAGATGCCGTACCAGTCGGCCAAGGCGGCCACGCTGACCATGATGTTCTACCTGGCAGATGAGGTCAAAGAGAGCAACGTGGCGGTGAACATCCTGATACCCGGAAACTCCCGCACCACCGGCTACGACGAGCAGAACGAAGCCAGGCGCGAGGCGGGGCAGTCCAACAGAGCCATCGGCCGGATCTCCATGCTGCCCGAACACATAGTCCCCATCACCTTATTTCTGGCCGGCCAAGACGCCGGCGGTGTAACCGGGACCTGTTTCGACGTGCSGATCTGGAACACGAAACACGGCCTGGGCGGGYCGGAGGAGTGGCGCGACCCCGAGGCTAACCGGGCGTAGATTGGATATAGGGCTAATACCTTCCCAAAGGACGATTGATACTCAACATCGAAGCCGAAGACTTGGTGCTCCCTGCTGAGTGTGCTATTTTTGRGAGAGCTTAATTTGAAATAATACCGGTCGGTGCGGCCGCTATTGGAGGACCAACACATGGCGACGAAGATTCCCGGCGAGACTTATCGCGGCGAGGCAGTAACGCTACCCTTGTCCGAGGATGGRCAAGTTACGGCGTATGTATGGCCCTGCCGTATCCTAAATATCCAGGGCGTGGGCCAGGGCGGACCGACCATCGGCGTGGACGTCGGAAATGAAGAGGTCATCCGGTACGACTGCCATGATGCCGTCGGCCATTGGCACAAGGGCGGGTACGACAAGCTGGGCCGGCCCGGCGCCTCCCACACTGATTTCCCAGAGGGTCTCGTGCGGGTTGCGGACCAGGTCGAATGGGCGTTGTCCCAGATCAAGGACAATGGCTCGGAGCTGCTGGAGATCKCCGAATACAACGACGCGGCCAAACTCTTGGACTCCGCCATGGTTGATAAGGCCCTGGACGGCATCCGCGCCCACCTGAAGAGAAGCGAAGGACTGCGGGAGCAGGCTATTGCCGACAAGCTGATAGACGAGTAGTTCGGACCTAGGTCCCGGTTAAAGCCGGGGTACCATGTAATCGTAGGGGCGGGCTTCTAACCCGCCCTTTTTGTTGGCAACGACGTTTGGTTCTCGCGGGCATCCTCACTCGCTGKCATTCTGAGCYAGCCGCAGCGGCGAAGAATCTACCAAGTGACTTGGTTGCAGCGGGCGTCTTCATGAGGACTTTGGTTCTCCAGACCGGAATCGGCGGATYCTTCGCTTCACTCAGGATGACAGACTCACGAGATGGCCGCGTTTCAACGGAGGCAGGAATGACGGTGAGGGCGCGGRCGGGTAATTAGGCTGAGATCACAGGCTAGGGATTTATAACACCCGTTTGGTGGCCCACGATAAAGGTCTCCCAGTGCTCGGCGTAGTCTAGAACGGTGTTTCGAAGGGCTTCCGGGCGGTCTCCGATGATGCAGTGTCCGGCGTCGTAGACCAAGGCGATGTTGCAGTTGGGTATCTTCTCCCGGTAGACCCTGGGGGCTTCGGATGAAACGAAACTGTCCTCCTGTCCGAAGACCGCCAACGTCGGGCAGTGGATATCGCCAAACCGGGCCTCAACATCCGAATCGTTGACTCCTAACGTCAGCCGGCTCATCAGTTCCGATTCTTTGGCGAATATCTCATCGGACAGCGGCACATGCTTTCCGGCGTTCTCCGCGTGAGCAAACATCAGTTTATGGACATCATCGCAAGAGGCACCGGCCGGGACTTCTTGAGGGTGGATTGCCGTGGATGAGACCAGGATGAGGGCTTCCACCTGGTYCGGAGCCTGAATCGCCTGCCAAAGCGCAACGTGAGCGCCGAACGATGTCCCGATGAGGGTGTAGCGTTCGGTGGTGATAGCATCGGCTGCCTTCGCGATCGTACCAGCCAGGTCTCCAACGGTTTTCGAGACAACGTTGGCGGGTGAGTCTCCGGTGCCGGGGAGTTCCATGGAGATAACCCTATATTGATCGGCCAGAGCGTCATGGAGCAAAGTGCCTCGATATCCGGTACGGTCCAGCATGACCACCGGCCGGCCTTGCCCAGCTTCCCAGTACCGGATACTGAAGCCATCGGCTTCCACCTGTTTTTCTTGGAAAGGCATGCTCAGAACTCTCTGATCTGGGGTATGACGTTCTTCCCGAAGACTTCGAGCTCTTTAATGACTCCCCGGTGGTCCACCATGTTCTGCTGGAAGGGCAGGTCTATCACGCCCACGCCGCACCGGTCGTGGAACTCCTTGATCTGTTTGGCCACCGTGTCGGGCCCGCCCAGGAAATTTATCCCCAGAGAGTTGCCCACCACGTCGCCTTCCGGACTGCCAGCCACCAGGCCCCGAAGGTCGAAATCGGTGCCGGCACGGGCCGATTGAATCGCTTCGGAAACTGTCCGCCGCAAGGGTATGTTAGGTCCGGGTTTGGCCTTCTGGAGACCTTCGAACCACTCTCTGGCCAGTTCGTCCGTCTCGGCCACGTAGATGCTGCCCCGGTAGACGATGTTGTCCGGGCCGGGGGTCCAGCCCGCCTCTTCGCACCAGGCATGGTACTTGTCAGTTATCACCGCCGTCTGCTCCACCGGCAGGAACGACACTCCCAGACCGAGCCTGTGCTCGGCGGCGTAACGAATTGTGTCGTCGCTTCTGGTGCCGACGATCACCGGCGGGAGAGGTTGTTGCACCGGACGAGGCCAGACGGCCACGGTTCGGAATTGGTAGTAGCGCCCCTCCCAAGAGAAGGGTTGGGGCTCAGTCAGCGCCTTCAAGATGAGGTCCATCCCTTCCAGCAGCCGGCCCCGGCCCTCCGCCGGGTTAACGCTGTAGACCTGGTCTTCGTTCGGCGTGCCACGGAGGAACCCGGCCACGACCCGCCCGTTGGTGATGTTGTCCAGCAGCGCSACCTCCTCGGCGATGCGCACCGGGTTATTCAACGGCAGGAGGTGTCCGAGCAAGGCGATGGTGACTTTCTTGCACCGTTCGGCCACCGCCGCGGCCATGACCGATGGTGTGCCGGTGGGGATGCGGCCCGAGTAGTGATGCTCGGAGAAGCTGATCCAGTCGAAGCCCATCTCCTCCGCGAACTCGCATTCTTCAATGCCGTCCTGGTAGCTCTGCACCGATGTCTTGCTGTCGATGTAGCCCGGAGGAGTCGGCCAAGTGGACGGGAAAGTGCTCCGGTCCGARTAGCCCATCTGGCCGAAATAGGATGCCTTCATGCGTATCGTCCTCTGCCAGCGTCGGTCATTGGGGAACGGGTTGGGGGAATATTACCGTCGTGACGGGCGRAACGTCCACCGTCTTTCCTATCCCGAGCGTTGAAATTTGGCACGGTGTTCCGTTTCCGCGCCAGCCGGACTATCATGGTGGGCGTAAATCCAGCCCAATCGTCAATACTTGGAGTTATCGATGCTCGCAGACAACATCCGGCTGAAGAACATCAACCACATCACCTACAACGTCAAGGACAAAGACGCGTCCTTGAAATGGTACGAAGATGTCCTGGGAGTGAAGCAGATCCCAAAGATGGTCAACGGCGACCACCTCTATTGGCTGCAACTACCCAGCGGGGCCATGATTCACATCATCGAGAATGTGGACGCCCCCTCAGCGCCGTCCCACCACACGGCCTTTGAAGTGGATGAGATCGAAGCGTCCCACGAATATTTCGCCACCAAGGGCATCGAGACCACCGACATCCAGACGAGGAACGATGGTCAACGGGCCTTTTACCTCGATGACCTAGACGGCAACCGCATCGAGATTTGCACCGTGTCCGGGTTCGGTGTTCTGGTCTAGAAAGAGGAGTAAAAATGATCTTTGGAGCGATAACCAACTCGTGGCGGGAGCAGTTGCCCTCGCACACTGTGAAAGAACTGGTGGCCGCGGCGGTGGAAAAGGGCGCCAAGCACATCGAACTGCGGCAGACCTGCCTAGGGGAATGCGAATCCGGGGCCGGAGACGACTGGCGGCCCAACCTGGAAGAATTGCGGGCAGTTGTCGAAGCATATCCCTCTCTGACATTCGACCTGGCCATGGCCCTGCCCTGCCTGACCCAGAAGATCGACCCGGAAGGCGACATGTTCCAAGCGGCGCTGGCTGGGGCCAAGATGGTCGGCGGCTCCCAGCCCCACCTCCGTGTGGTTGATCCCGCACCGCTGGACGGGCCTTGGTCATCCCCAAGCGACATCCCTGAAGAGGCTTTGGGTCTGGCCGGTCTTGCCACGGAGGCCGCGCGGCAGGGCGTGATCATGTCCCTGGAGAACTCGTCACTGCCCATCCGCAACATGGCCATGCTGGTTGAACAGGTGCGGAGCATGGTCTCAGAATCTGTTGGAGCAGGCCTTGGTTTGTGCCCCGACCCAACTAACCAATTGCGCCGCTTCCCCGACTCCGACCCTTTGGCGGAACTGGATGCGCTGCCCTTGGACATGATCAAGATCGTCCACTTCAAGCAGATGGGCGGCGGCGAGACCCATCCCAGCGTGGACGAAGGCGACCTGGACTGCCTGCGGATGCGGGACCTCCTCAACGCCAAAGGCTACGCCGGGGCGGCGATCATGGAGATACCCTCGGACGCCGAGGTGTTCGATAACCTGGAATCGAGTTTTCAGTTTTTGAACTCTTAACATCTGGATCGAAAAAAGGCCGGGAGATAAACATGGGATTGCTGAACATCGAGAACGTGACCCACTGGTCGATACCGGTGAACAACCTTGAGGAATCCGAGAAGTTCTACGGCGACCTCCTAGGGTTGGAGCACGTGGGCCGTCTGGGGAACTCGCGGATGACCTGCTACAAGGTGGCCGAGCACAGCATCTTGCTTTGTGAACGGACCAACCCGGTGGACGTGGCAACGAATAAACAGGAGCAGGTCCATCATTCCTTCACCGTTAGCACAGAGACACTGAAGCAGGCCTGCAAGCTGTTCAAAGAGCACAACGTGCATATCGACCAGATAGTCCATCGCGCCCAGGGTTTCTTCACAGGCCGGGAGCTCTATTTCTTCGACCCCAGCGGCAACCGCCTGGAGTTGCGCGACCCCACCTGGAGTGCGGGCATGCCGGAGTTGACGGTTGATGAGCTGGCGGAGGGGTAGGGGTTTAGCAAGCAAGTCAGGTTCACATTCTCCGTTCGTGGTGAGCCTGTCGAACCATCTGCTCTGRGATGCCATTTCCACCGAGGCCATGACTTATGCGTGCCCTTCGACGGAGCTCAGGACGAACGGTTTGGCTGTGTGGTTGCTCCGGTTGCGCCCATCTGTCACCCCGAGCGGAGACAGCGGTCTAATCTCTTTGGTTAAATGGGGCCGCACCGCAAAACGAGATTCCTCGTCGGCCTTCGGTGCCCCTCGGATTACAGTGGTGGGCCAAGCCTTACCTAAACTTGGGCATGACCTCTTCGGCGAATAGCTTCATGGACGCCATGACCTTATCGTGCGGCATGCTGCCGAAGGCGAAGTTGGCGCCGAAGTAGCTGATGCCGTGTTGGCTCTGCAATTCGRCGATGCGTTCGACGCATTGTTCGGGCGTGCAGAAGTAGTTGTTGGCCAGTTCCGACTCGTAGCTGCGCGGTTCGTCTTGCCTGGTCTTCTTCCAAAGATCAAGGTCCATGTTGATCTCATCGCCACGTGTGATCGTGCGCCGGTARGCGCCGATGTCCCGCACCCAAGTTATGGCCTTTTCGGGGTATTCATTGGCCTCTTTCTCATCTTCAGACAGGTACATGAAGCGGAAGAAGGGCATCTCAGCCATCCGGGACACCTTGCCGGCGGCAGCACACCGTTCGGAATAGAGGCGCATCAACGCCAACGWGTCTTCCACAGGCGTGAAATAGGTGGTTAGGACCGGCATGTCCCTTGCGACTGCAACGTCGATGCTGGCCGGGGTGCGGGAAACGGCCACATGCACCGGTGGGTGGGGTTTTTGCAAAGGACGTGGGGCTATAGTGATCCCATCCACCTGGTAATACCTGCCGTGGTACGTGAAATCTTCGGTGGTCCACAACCCCARAATGATGTCTAGCACCTCGCGGAACCGGTCGTCCCGCGATTCGAATTCGATCTTGAAATTGCCGTATTCGTAGTCAGCTGAACCGCGTCCGACCCCTAGATTCAACCTTCCTTTGCTGAGCAAGTCCACCATAGCCGCCTCTTCGGCCAAACGGACCGGGTGATGAAAAGGCAGAACACTGACGCCGGCGCCCAGCCGAATGGTCTTGGTCTGGGCGGCGAGATGTGCAAGGATGGGCATCAACGATGGGAATATTCCATAACGGCTGGAGTGGTGCTCAGCGATCCAGAGGGATTCGAAACCCAATTCCTCGGCGTATTGGGCCTGCTCCAGGATCTCTCCATAGATCCGGCTCTGGTGGACGGTGTCCTTGTCAGCCCAAGAGCCCGGGAGAAATATGGCGAACTTCATGACGGTTTTCGGCTCCTCGTGGTTGGCGGCGGTGCCCGAGACCGGCGCGTTTGCAGCCTCGRGACAATGGCGAGTATATAGCAGGCTGGGGCGCCAGGGAATGCCGATTTGACCCCCCGCTCCATCTACTCARGCGCCTGGGCTTCGTCCCTTCGCATCCGTGACTTCAGGCTTTTCTGGGCATCCACTTTCTTTTATTCCGTGGGCACTGGGATGGAACACGTGGCCGTGGGTTGGCTGGTGTTCGACATCACCGGGTCGCCTTTCATGGTGGGCGTTGCGGCCGCGGCCCGCATGGCCCCGTNATTCTTCCTGGGAATACTGTCCGGGGCGATGGCCGACTGGCTGGAAAGGCGCTTGTTCCTGTTATTCAGCGCTTTGGGAGGAGTAGCAGTGGCGGCGATCATGGCCACGCTACTGCTAAGCCGTGACCCTCCAGTCTGGGCGGTGGTTGTTTTAGTCGCGGCCGGAGGTTGCGTCTTAGCCTTCACACTGACCACCCGAAACGCCTACACCTACGACATCGTGGGCCCGRMGNAYGCGSKAARCNGGAYTGYCKMYGAWSSWKMYGKCGRTSYMGSKSRGMGGCATAGCTGGGGCGCTGGCCTCAGGGGCGTTGATCGAGCTGGTGGGGCCAGGCTGGCAATACCTKGGAGTCGCGGGCAGTTATCTGGGATCGGCGTTGATACTTCTGGTCATCGGAAGGTCCGCCAGGTCCGCGGAACCCACACGCGAGCCGGTGCTGCGGAACCTGGTTGGATACATCCGGTTCCTGCGCGAGAACCGGCTGATCTTAATCCTGATGTGCCTAACGTCAATCACGGAAGTTTTTGGGTTCTCACACATGACCATGCTGCCAGTATTCGCCAAAGAGGTGCTCCACGTCGGCCCGGCGGGCCTAGGGTACCTGACAGCGGTGAGGCAGACCGGGGGGCTGCTGGGTCTGGCGTTGCTGGCCAACCTGAGGGACTACCGCCGCAAGGGGCTGCTGATGTTCATCCTCGCGGTGGCCTTTGGCCTGGGCCTGATGGCGTTCTCGGTTTCATCGGCGCTGGTCTATTTCATCGTTGTTTTGGCGATGGTCAACGCCTGCGCTATGTCAGTGGACACCCTCTATAAGACTCTGATGCAGTCCAACGTGCCAGACGAGCAGCGAGGGCGGGCCATGGGCTCATGGGTCYTGAGTATCGGCGTCGCGCCGGTAGGGCATTTGGGGGTAGGCGGTTTGGCGACGGCCCTGGGTGCGCAGGGCGCGCTGCTGGTAAATGGAGCGGTACTGGCCGGCGTTAGCTTGGCCGCTGCCATCGGACTGCCCAAGATRCGCCGGTTGGAGTAGGTCTTTCAGCCATCGGAGAGGATCCGCGCGGCGAACTTCTTCATCAGGGCGATGGCCCGGTCCGATTCTGGACCAGGGGTGTTCCCGAATAGATGGGGCATATCGGGGAAAAGCTCCAATTCGATGTCTCCACCAGCCTCCCGGTAGGCGGCGACGAATTCTTTGGTTACCGGCACCGGGAGGTTGTTGTCGGCGGTCCCCTGGACGATGAGGATGGGCGGTAGCGACGCTTTTTCTCCCCGTTTCAGAATCTGGAACGGTGAGCCTTCCTTCATGGCGTCGGTAGTCCCGAAATACCCYTCCGAAAGACCGATGATCCTCTCGTTTCCCGTTTCTTTCACGAACTGGTATCTGGCATACGGGTCAACGATGGGCCAGCCAAGCAACAGATATTTCAGGGTGGCGTCCGCATCCGAACCTGGCAGGTCGATGGTGCTGTAGGCCGGGTGATCGGCCCTCATGGCGCTGAGCAACACCGTGTGGCTGCCGCTGGACCCGCCRACGCCGCCCACGGTCTGAGGGTCGGCGTTGAAGTCGGCCGCATGGGTCTTAAGCCAGCGGGTGGCAAGGTTCACATCGGCCACCTGCGCCGGGTAKSGRTGRTNCCGGCSWYKGCCSNGRWWTYRRCSRSCGCSWYRRCGATGCCGCTCTCGGCCAGGGCCCGGTCCATGACTTCGTTGGCGGTACGGTCACCATTGGTCCAGACCCCGCCGTGAACATCGACCAACGCTGGGAAAGGMCCTGCTCCCTCTGGCTGGTAGACCCGAACGGCCAGCCCGTCTTGGTACTCCAGCTCGTGGACGCTGATCTCACATTTATTTCTTGGGTCGTATGACACCATCTGTTCGCCTACCAATCTTCGACTTATTAATGATATTCGCCAGCAACAACCGGTGAAATAATCCGGTGAAATAATCCGGTTGCACCGGCGGTGGTTAGCGCTGGTATTTGTAGTCCTTGGAGATGCCTGCCTCCGGTACCGGGGCTGGGTTCTTGACCTGGAAGCGGTAGTTGGGGTCGAGCTTGGGCTTGGGGCCGATGGTGCCGCGCAAGACGCCGATGGCTTCCACTTCATGCTCCACCACATCTCCGGGCTCCAGGAACCGGGCTTTCTCGTAGCCTTTGCGGATGGCCTCCCTGATGGAACCGCCGCCAACCGTGCCACTGCCGATCACGTCACCGGGCACGATGCGGCTGTCTTTGGAGGCCCTTTCCACCATGTCGCCAAAGGTGAAGTAGGCGTCCGCAGCCGCGCCGTCCTTGAGCCAATGGTCTCCGTTGACCCTAACTTCGCACTTGAGTTTCAGCCGGCCGTCTTTCAGGTATGGGAGTAGTTCATCGGTGGTCACCAGCCAGGGGCCGATGGACGATGCGGTGTCTTTGCCCTTAGCCGGACCCAGGCCGAAGGCCATCTCGTCCACCTGCAAGTCCCTGGCGCTCCAGTCGTTGAAGATCATGAAGCCCGCGATGTGGTCCAATGCGGCGTCCGCCGGCACATCTCGGCCCTCTCTGCCAATCACRATGCCAATCTCGAGTTCGTAGTCGAATTGGGACGACGCGGAGGGGTAGGGAATCTGGGCGTCCGTRCCGTAGATGCAAAGTGGATTGGAGAAGTAGAACACCGGCATCCGGTACCAGACCTCGTTGGGCTCGCGAGTCCCCTGGTTGCTGGCGTGTTCTTCGTAAACGATGAAGTCGCGCACTGTGGGGGGTTGGATCACCGGCGCCAGAAGCCGAACGTCCGCCAGGGGCAGTTTCTGTACGGAATCGTCTTTCGCCAAGGCGTCGCGGACCCGGTCTAACGGCGAATCACCTTGCTCTAACAGCGCGCGCACGTCGCGTAGCGGGTGGCCGCCRGCCCCCAACAGGTCGCTGACATCCACCACCTGGCCGTCTTGCAGGACGCCGCAGCGAGGTCCTTTATCCGTCTCATAAGTCAGTAGCTTCATCTGGTCTCCCGATTACTGTAGGTTCAGCCCCGCCCCAATCGTGGGGGCAGAACAGGAGGAATTACAGCACACACGCCTGCCAGGGTCAAACGAGGTCAGCTCACCGGTTTCTCGGCGAGGAAAGCAACGATGGATTCGGGCTCCATCAGCGGGTAGAGCGCGAATTCTGCGGGCACGATGTCGGACCATTCGTTGAGCAGGCGGTGCAGCGTCTCGTGAGAATCGACATCGAAAACCGCCACTACGCCGCGGCCTGCCCGCGGGTAGACCGACCGGGCGATGCCTCGCTCCAGCTTGTCCTCGATCCACGGCCAGAAATTCCTTCGGGACTCTCGGACCTCCGACGGACGGGTTGGGGCCGGCGTACTAATCACAAGGAACAGCATTTTCTTTCCTCAACACAGAATCGGAATCTCAAAGAACCCTAACTATAGGTCGGCGCGGTGGGCTCAGCGCCCAGCAGCAACTGCCCACCAAGTTCGTAGTTGGAATGCAGGCCGGAGATGTGCTGTCCGCTGACGTGCAGGTCCCTGAAGAATCTTTCCAGGCCGTTGGACCGGTGGATCGCGCCCGTGCCAGCCGCGTAGAACAGCATATCCACCACTTTGACCGACTGGCGTATGGCGTGGGCGATGGCCAGTCTGGCGTGGACCGCCTTGTCCATCAGGTCGGGTGTTTTYGCCACCTGCGATTCCCACATCGCGCCGACCGCGCTCAACACGTAGCTTCTTCCGGCTCCGATGATGGCCTCGCATTCCCCCACCGTCGTCTGAACGGTGGTGCGGTCGCGAAGTAACTTCGGCGAGGTGGTGGAGCCTGTAGTGGCGATGTCCATGAACGCGTTCATAGCGCCCCGGGCCATGCCCAGAGCGTTGGCGGCAGCCAGGGTCCAACTGCAGAGAATGGCGGTTTGCGGGTTATATAGCGGGTTCTCGTGGACCGGTGGCTCCGTGCGAACGTAGGTATGGCTGGCCGGCACGAACAGGTCGGTGAACTCAGCGTCGTTGCTGGCGGTGCCCCTCATTCCCATCGTGATCCAAGTCGTATGCACGRTCCCGTCTTCGATGGGAACGATGGCCACGCGAGTCACGGGCGCGCCGGTCTCGGTAGTGACCGGACCTTTCTCGTCCACCAGGTCGCAGTTCAAAAACAGACACTTGGCGTGGTCCACACCACTCAGGTAATTCCATCGGCCTGTCACCGTATAGCCACCGTCCACCACCGTAGCGGTGCCGCCGGACCGGGCAGATCCCGAGCCGCTTACCTCCGGCGGGTCTCCGAACAGTTCTTTGGCCGCGGCGATGGTGATACGGGAGACCGCAGCCGTGAGCGCGGTGCCGTTGAAGGAACACCAACCGGTGGAGCCGTCTACGCTGGAGATAGCCTCAACCACATGGAAAGCGGTGATGGGGTCGGACTCGGGTCCCCCAAGTGCTTTCGGCACGTACATTCCGAATAGCCCTTTTTGGGACATGGCCTCGGCCAATTCGGGGGGAAGCTGGCATTCTGAATCTATTCGGTCCAGRTTTGCCCTTATCAATGGAAGCAGTTTTTTCGCCGACTGGAGAAGGGTTTTCGCCATTTATTTGTTCCTCTGGTGATCGGTCGTGGGTAACGGTCCGGCGYAAGCGACCTCGTTTTACGCCTGATACTRTTATTATAAAGGAGATTGGAGGTCAGCCAAAACAGTTTCCGTTCGAGTGTGATCTGTGCCGATTTGACGATCTTGGCGGCCAGAATGCCCGATTGGCCTCAAGAAAGCTTGAATGAACAATTTTAGAGATGTTACTATAGGCACTAATATTTGCTGCGCAAGCACCGAGGAGAAAACGGATGCCAGAAAACGATGTCGCCTTGATGGGTCATCTTATGCGGCGTGCCGGGTTCGGCGCTCAGTACCACGAACTTGAAGCCCGCGCGGCGAAGGGATATGAAGAGACGGTTGAAGAGCTGCTGAATCCTGATGAAACCACGCATGGGATGGACCTTGACCTAGCCGAACGTTATTTCATCGAATGGAACCACCACGTCCGATGCGTCCCTGAATACATCGCGTTTCGCATGATCAATTCGAAGAGCCAGTTGGAAGAGAAGATGATTCTCTTCTGGCACGGCATCTTATGCCATACCGACAGCAAGAACCAAAGTCAGATCGCATCGCATGCTGAGTGGGAAATGCTCCGCCGGTGCGGCATGGGCAGCTTCAAGGACCTGTTGATCGAGATCTCCAAAGACCCGGCCATGGTGTATTTCTTGGACAACTGTCTGAGCCATAAAGACGCGATCAACGAGAACTACGGACGGGAATTGTTGGAGCTATTCTCTCTGGGCGTGGGCATGGACGGCGAATTCAACTACACCGAGGACGACGTTAAAGAGTGCGCCCGGGCTTTCACCGGCTGGACCATCGCCAACGGGATGCCACCGCAGCCGTACGGCCGCTACACTTCGACGTTTGTCTACAACCCGGATGACCACGATGACGGGGAAAAGACCTTCCTGGGCCACACCGGCAATTTCAACGGCGAGGACATCATTGATATCCTCTGTAAGCAGCCGGCCACCGCGCGATTCATCTCGCGCCACATCTACGACTTCTTCGTAGCGGATGAAGCTCAGGTCCCGACTTGGATGGACACCCCGCCCCGGGACCCGGAAACCATAAAGATGCTGGAAGACGAATATTTCCGCTCCGATTACAACATTCGATCCATGCTGCGAGTCCTATTCAACTCCGACGCCTTCAAGAACGCACGTTTCGCCAGGATAAAAGGCCCGATCGAGACCGTGATCGGCACTCTACGCTTGGCTGGAGACTGGACGGCGCCAAAACCTGGTTTCGAGGCCATCTTCGAAGAGATGAAGCACATGGGGCAGGAGATTTTGAACCCACCTTCAGTCGAGGGCTGGCATACGGGCAGGGACTGGATCGACGGTGGTACGCTGGTCCGGCGGATAAACTTCATYGCTGATTACGTTGGCGATGTCAGCTATCCGGGCATCGGAGATATCGTCCAAAGGTTGGCTTCAGAAGGTCCGACCATCACGCCTGAGGGGCTGGTTGAAGGCTGCCTTCGGATGCTGGGTCACTATGAACTGACCGAGGAGAACCACCAGGAGTTGGTGGAGCACGCTCAAGACAGCGGCGTGTCAGCCACCGATTCATCGGAGTTTCCGAAGCAAGTCGCTGAGACGCTACAGATGATCGTAGCTACTAAAGAATATCTATACGCCTGACCGAACGATCAGGCGTTATCCGCCTACCGATCTGTGGGCCACGAGACGACCGCTCATACAACTAAGGAGTAAACGATGACCTCCAACAAGAAAGACCCGGTCCTGGTAGTACTTCAGATGACAGGGGCCTACGACGCCCTTAACACATTTGTCCCCTATAGCGATCCTCATTATGTGGATTACCGGGCAAATCTGCAGATCGGCCCGGACCAGGTCCTCGCCGTGGACGACAAAGTCGGTTTTCATCCCGGCATGGACCAGATCAAGAATATGTACGACCAGGGCAAAGTTGCGGTCTTGCAGGGCATAGGTTATCCAAACCCCAACCGTTCCCATTTCCGCTCCCTGGACATCTGGCACACCGCCGAGCCAGATCGAATGGCTCCCGACGGATGGTTGGGCAAAGCGATCCGTGATATCGACCCGAACAAAGAGAACATCCTCACGGCAGTGAACTTTGGCCGTGGCCTCCCTCGAGCGCTGGCCGCGCCCGGAGTTTCGGTAGCCTCGATCGGCGACATCAACAATTACGGTGTGCTGACCGGGATCCAAAGCACCGAGAAGCGGAGTGAAGCTCTGGATATCTTCGCCCGGATGTACGCTCCCATGATCGGCTCCGGCCCCGTGAGCGACTATCTTTCCCAGACCGGTCTGGACGTGCTCAAAGGAGCTGACATCCTTAAGACGGCGCCCGAGATATATTCCTCCAGCATCGAGTACGGCGGGAGCCCGCTGTCCCAGTGGCTGAAGAGCATCGCTCAGGTGCATCTCGCCGACTTCGGAACGCGCGTTTTCTACACCGGCGTAAATCCTGGAACGTTCGATACCCACGCCAACCAGAGCACCACGCTTCCCAAACTGTGGGCCGACGTATCGACTGCCATCGACGATTTCTACGAGGACCTGAAAGAGCACAACGCCAACGAGGAAGTTGTGATCTTGTTGTTCACCGAATTCGGGCGCCGCGTGCAAGAGAACGGGTCGGGTACTGACCACGGTTCCGGCGGAGTGGCCTTCGTCATCGGCGACGCGGTGAAGGGCGGCCTCTACGGGGAGTATCCTTCCCTGGAGCCGGAAAAGCTGGACTCAGGCGACCTGCAATGGAACAACGATTTCCGGGGCACCTACGCCACGTTGCTGGAACAGTGGATGGGCTTGGACGCCAATCCTATTCTTGGGGCCACCTACGAGCAGTTCGACTTCATCAAGTAATTTCTGGAAGCAACAAGCGGGCCGGCTCATGTCGGTCCGCTTTACCTATATGTGCGCTTTATGAGGAAATATGGTTACTGAGATTGCACCGATAACGTTCGGATATAGTCACACGATCGGAAGGCAAGAAAACCGGAGTGGGAACGGGTTCTTCTATCCCGTGGCGATAACCCGGGACGAAGAAGGCTTGCTATACGTGGTAAGCCGTGGCTCTGAAACCCCGGCGTTCTTCCCCTGCAAACGGGTTACCGTGTTGACGGCGGGCGAAGAATTGGTCCGAGAATTTGGCACCAAAGTTCCACCTGATGAAGCCAACTCGTCCGCCCCTGACGGGACCTTCATGTGGCCCACGTCRATCGCTCTAGACAAAGATAGCATAGCCTACGTGGCGGACGAATGGCTCAACCGTATCTCCGTGTTCGACAAGAACGGGGCCTGCACCAGCACGTGGGGGATCCTCGGAGACGCAGAGGGCGAGATCAACCACCCCTCAGGGTTGGCCTTCGATGCCGAAGATAGGCTTTATCTGGTGGACAGCGCGAACCATCGAATCCAGATATTTACTAAAGACGGCAAGTTCATATCCACGTGGGGAATCCAAGGCGCCGGTGATGGCGAGTTCAACCATCCATGGGGGATAGAGATCGACCATAACGGCGACGTGTACGTGGCCGATTGGCGAAATGACCGTATCCAAAAATTCGATCGCGAGGGCCGGTTCTTGATGAAGTTTGGCTCTYCCGGACAAGGCGATGGCGAGTTCAACCGTCCCTCTGGAATAGCGGTCGACAAAGAAGGGATCATCTACGTCACCGATTTCAAGAATGACCGTCTTCAGATATTCAACGCCGACGGCAGCTTTATCACCGAGCTCACTGGCGATGCAACCCTGTCGAAGTGGGGCAGGGAGCGTCTGGAGTTAGACCCAGGGATGATGCGGGGCAGGGACCGCGCGCAGGGTCTACAAGAGCGGGAGARGCTGTTCAATGGGCCGATCGCCGTAGAAGTAGATGAGGAAGGCCGGATATTTGTGGTCGAAACCGCACGCCAGCGTCTCCAAGTCTATCGTAAGCAGRTTGCCAGTTTCCACGGCGGCCCGCTCTAAGTCACCAGCGGCACGATTTTAAGCCGTAAAGAGCCCCGACCTTCTGCGGAAGGTCGGGGCTCTTTTATTTAGTCATGCGAGATAGGTTCAGTCCCAGAATCACTTGTTGGGATTTCCTCCGCCTCYACCTCCGGAGTTACCACCACCGCCGNNNCCRCCACCGGAGTTTCCTCCACCAGAGTTGCCGCTGCCAGAGTTGCCGCCTCCGGAATTTCCGCCTCCAGAGTTCCCGCCTCCGCCGTTACCCTGGTCTTCACCACGGGACTAGTCCAAGCCCTAGTACGCACGAAAGGAAGATAAATTGCCGTTTGTTATATAGGAAGCTAATGGTCGGGCCCAACTCGTTCGAGATTGAATGTTCGCCAGATCCAGCGCCATCGAACACCGGTGATAGCGCCCGCGGGTGCGGTTCGGCGTAATTCGATGGTCTCATAAGTTAGATACACGGTAAAGCCGCATAGATAGCCCATCTGAATCTCTGATATCTAGGCCTGCCCGGTAGCCAGAGTGCCTTAGATTCTGCGGAAACTGAGNTCGTCCCCACCACCAGTCACAATCTGGCCGCGTTTCGCGCGCCAGGTGCGGGGCGAAGTGCTGACGCTAAAGACGCAAGACTATGTGGCGCTGGCCAAGGTAGCCGGCGCCTCCACGCCGCGCATTCTCTTTGTCCACATATTCCCCGGCACGATCAACACTCTGATAGTGGTGGCGACCTTGCAAGTTGGAATAGTGATCCTGCTGGAGTCGGTGTTGAGCTTCCTCGGGGCCGGGGTGCCCCCGCCCACCGCCGCCTGGGGATCGATGGTTGCTGACGGAAGGGACAGGCTGGCCGGATTCTGGTGGATCGCAACATTCCCAGGACTGGCGATAATGCTGACAGTCATGTCGCTGAACCTCTTCGGCGACTGGCTCCGGGACAAGCTGGACCCACGGCTGCGCCAGATGAATTAGACCGGCCCAGACAATGCTGTTAAAAAGAGGCCCCAGCTCGAGATGAGTCTGGGGCCTCTTTTTGGTTGGCTCGATGTCAGCCGTACAATTCCCGGCGGGTCTCATCCAGCGATGCCCGCTCCTCGGCGCTCAATTCTGGGAACCCTGGCGCCTTGGGTCTGATGCCGCCCGTGAATTCCGGCGGCCGTTTCTCCAAGAAGGCCTTCCGGCCTTCATCGCCGTCGGTGGTGAGTTGGGTGAGCAGGGTATTGAAAAGGGTTTGGACGCGCCAGGCTYCGGACACCGGAATGTCTCTGAACCTGATGGCGAACTCCTTCATCATGCGGACAGCCACCGGCGGCATGCCGGCGATGCGGTCTGCTATCTCTTCCGCCCGGGTCATCAACTGGGCATGGGGCACAACCTCGTTGATCAGGTTGATCCGCAACGCCTCTTTGGCGTCGAAAGCTTCGTCRGTCAGCAGTATCCTCATGGCGTCGGCGTGGGATATCTGCCGCGTCAGATAGCTCGCTCCCGGCCCGTTCCCKACCCATCCCTGGCTCAGCAGCGCAAACTTGAACTGRGCATGCTCTTCGGAGGCGATGCGGATATCGGTGGAGGTGAGCATCAGGTAGAAACCGGCGCCCGCGGCCCAGCCGTTGATGGCGGCGATAACCGGCTTCCAGATCTGCGGATAGTGGTCGCCCAGACTTCCGTCGGCGCCGATCTTGGCCCCGTTGACGGTCCCAGCCAGCGGCCAGAAGATATTCTCAGTCCTGATCCGGTTCAGGTCTTCCTCCGACACGCCAGGCGGCGGGGCCAGGTTATGCCCGGCGCAGAAGTGCCGGTCGCCSKTMCMGGYMRRRAYGSNTGRYGCSGRSRTMMCGGNCYKCCCAGGTATTTTTCCAGGCCTCGCTGATCTCATCGGACGTCTGATGATCAAGGATGTTGCCCTTGTCGGGATTGTCAATGGTGATGTAAGCGATGTGGCCTTTCTTTTCGTAAATGATGCCCATGATTAAACTCCAATGCGGACCGAGTCCGATATATCGACCCGGCGGTCAGTAAATGATCTGGTCTTCAATCATCCGGTCAACTTCGGTTTCCGGTAATCCTAACAACTCTTGATAGACGTAGGCGTTGTGTTGGCCCAGGACCGGCGCCTCGGTCAGGTACGGCCCCGGTCCGCCTTCCAACCGCCACGGGAGACCTGGCAGGTCCCTCAACTCACCGTCGCTTGTCTGAAGCTCGGTGAAATACCCGGCCTCGCGCAATTGCGGTTCATTGAACACTCTCAGGATGTCYTGGGACGGCCCCGAGGGCACTCCAGCCCGCTGTAGCAGTTGCATGGCCTCGTGGTCCTCATGTTGAATCGTCCACGCGGTGATAGCGGCGTCCAGATGGTCTCGATGTTCATGGCGGCCCGCCGCATCCGCGTACATTGGGTCGGCCGCCARATCAGRCCKCTSKATCAGYYGRCACAGCGAGWCCCACTCCGCGTCGTTTGTGACCGCGATGGCGACCCAACGGTCGGCGCCTACRCAGTGATAGACGCCATGGGGCGCGTACCAGTCGTCCCGGTTCCCCATGGGTGCCTTTACCCGCGAGTTCATCTGGTAATCCAGGATCGGTTCTGGGATGCTTGCGCTCAGGGCCTCAGCCATGGAGAAGTCGACATATTGGCCTTGCCCGGTCAGCGCCCGGTTATTCAGCGCGGCGGCCGTGACCATGGCCAACTCCATCCCCACCCAAGGGTCGGCCCACAACCCRCCGGTGACCGGCTCCCGGTCTGGATACCCGGAGATTGAATTCCAGCCGGTATAGTGCTGGAGCAGGCTCCCATAGGCCACATAATCTTTGTGCGGGCCGGAATGCCCTGTCCCGGAGGAGGCCAGCATGATGATGTCCGGCCTTGCCGACCTGACTACGTCGTACCCCAGGCCCAAGCGTTCTATGACGCCGGCGGCGAAGTTCTCAATCATGACATCTGAAACGGCGATCAGCGACTTGACCAGCGCCAGACCCTCCGGCGTGGAGAGGTTGAGTGAGGCGTACAACTTGGACTGATTGTATGCCTGAAATGCCGGCCCCCTGGTTGAGGGGTCGGGCCGGCGCGCGCTGCCAATCTTGATCACCTCAGCGCCCATGGACGCCAGGAACCGTGTTGCGGTGGGCCCGGCGATGATCCAGCTTAGGTCGAGTACTCTTATTCCGTGCAGCGGCAGTTCATTCATGGTCTATGCCGAGCTGCCCAGAATCTCGCGGTTATGTTGTCCCAAGAGGGGCGCGGGCCGTGCTGTGAGGGGTAGATGGGAGTTGGAGAACCTGTAGGCCGCTCCCGGGTACCTCAGCACGCCGGCCACCGGATGGTCTATCTCCACGAAGAACTCGCGGTCCGCCAGGTGCTCGTCGCTAAGCAGGTCTTGGACCGTGTTTACCGGGAAGCAGGGGACACGTTGTTCTTGACCCATGCGCGCGATCTCATGCTTGGAATGATTGACGCTCCAATCGCTGAGCAGTTTCCACAAAGCGGGAGAGTTTTTCTGCCGGGCGTCGCGGGTGGCATAGCGTTCGTCGGTGGCCCACGTCGGACCACCCATCACCTGAAGCCACCGCTCCCATTGGGCATCTTCCCTGGGCGATATGGCCACGTAGCCGTCGTTGCAGGGCAATATGCCGCCGATCGCGCCCACCATGCCCCCGATAGCCGCCTCTTCCACCTTGCTGAGGTCCCTGGGCGGCGCGGGCCTGCCGTAGGCTGAGTTGGCCAGGCCGCTGATCAGTTGGGTAACCATCGCCTCGAAGGACGAGATGTCGATGCGGGCGCCCTCGCCGGTGATGCGCTTGCGGTACAGGGCCATCATGGCCGCGGTGGCGGCGGCCATTCCGCCGACCAACTCTGCCTGGTGCCCACCGGCCCTGATGGGCGGGTCGCTGTCCGGGTCCTCGACCGCACCCAGCAATCCGTGAGCATGGCCGCTCATGTGATAGAGCACCAGGTCAGTGGCCTTGAAGTCCTTGTAGGGGCCCCGGTTTCCAAAGGGCGTGATTGAGGCCAAGATGAGTCCGGGATTGATGTTTTGCAGGGCATCGTAGCCCAGGCCAAGGTCTGCCAGGCTGACGGGTGGCGGATTCTCAATGATTATGTCGGCGCTCGCCGCCAGCTTGCGAAACGCCTCAGCCCCACCGGGCGAAGCGAGGTCCAGAGTCACGCCGTATTTGTTGGCGTTCAGGGCCAAAAACAGGCCGCTTTTTTCCGGGTGCGGGTCGTCGCCAGGGAATGGGCCCATGTGCCGGGCTGCGTCGCCTTCCGGCGGTTCCACCTTTATCACTTCCGCGCCCATCTGGGCCAGTATCTTGGCGCAATAGGGCCCGGAGATACCCTGGCCCACGTCGAGCACCCGAACTCCCGGCAATAATCCGGCTGCTGTCACTGGGCGGCTCGTTGCATTATCTGGTGGCTGGTCATCACAAGGCGATATTAGCGATGGGCAAATGGAATGTCCACTGTGAACCACGTCTGCCCGCCAGAATTTCAGGTATGATGGCCTATCTGATCTGGACCTCAGGCGGATCTACGCGTGACGGCAAGCAGCGACGGAGTTCTCAGCGATATCAAGGTCTTGGATTTGAGCCAGGGCGTGTCCGGGCCTTTCTGCGCCAAGTTTCTGGCCGGGCTGGGCGCCGAGGTTATCAAGGTCGAGCCGCCGGGAACGGGAGACTCCTCTCGCCATTCAGAGCCATTCCTGGGAGAGGGCGATGGCGTTGAGAGCAGCGCGCTTTTCGCCTATCTGAACACCAGCAAGAAGAGCGTGACGCTGGATCTGGATATCCCTGATCAGGCGCGCTCCGTAAAGCAACTGGCCCAGGGGACCGATATCTTGGTGGAGAGCTACGCCCCTGGCTACCTGGAATCGCTGGGGCTGGGATATGACACCCTGTCCGAGGCCAACCCCGGCCTGATCTATGTGTCGGTCACACCCTTCGGCCAGACCGGGCCGTACCGGGACTACAAAGGCGGGGACATCGTTGCCCAGGCCATCGGCGCGTTGATGTACACCATCGGCCTGCCAGACCGGGAACCGCTCAAGGTCGGTGGCGAGTCGGTGCTCTACACCACAGGCATCAGCGCCTTTTCCGCCGCCATGCTGGCATTGCACGTCAGGGACGCCGAGGGGTTTGGCCAGCACGTGGACATCTCAGCTATGGATGTGATGACCGTCGCCCAGATACATTCGTCCATCAATGAGCAGTTTGGGCATACTCCGGTACGCCGCCCAACCAACCTGGTCCGGGCCAAGGACGGCTGGGTCAGTCCTGGACTGGAATCTGGGGTGCAACAAGGAACCTGGCCCAAGGTCTGCGAGTTGATGGGCGTGCCCGAATTAGCGGATGATTCCAGGTTCACCACCCAAGAAGCCCGCCGGACAAACCAGCAAGACCTGCTAAAAGTCGTCGGCGATTGGGCCGCCACCAAGCCCAAAGAAGAGATCTACCACACCCTTCAGGCGTTGCGGACCATCACCGGATATGTGGCCACGGTGGAAGACCTGCTGGTGGCGCGGCAGTTGGTTGACCGGCAGTTCTTTCAGACCCTGCCGGACCCGGTGCACGGCGATGTGGTCCACCCAGGCGCGCCGTTCCGGATGGCTGACGATGCCTGGCGATTGCTCCCACCGCCCCGGTTGGGCGAACACAACGAAGAGATCTTGAACGGCCGCCTCGGCTTTCCGACGAGGAATTGGCCCAAGTCTCTGACATTGGCGGGTCGTAGCTTGAGCGCCACAACAAACAAGCCGGCGTTGCAGGGCCTGCGAATCTTGGACCTGAGCCAGGTGGCGGCGGGGCCTTACGCCACCATGTTTCTGGGCTTCATGGGCGCGGAGGTCATCAAGCTGGAGTCCCGCTCCCGCATGGACATCAACCGGGGCAGGGCCAAACCGGGCCCACGCGACCCGCGGGTCTATCCCGACGGCGAACAGGGTGAGCGCCCCTATAACCGCACCGCCCACCATGTGCACCGGAACATCAACAAACTGTCGGTGACCCTGGACCTGGCGGCGCCCAAAGGAAAAGAACTGTTCCTTGGCCTGATTCGGGTCTGCGACGTGCTGGTCGAGAATTACCGGGGTTCGGTGATGGACCGGCTGGGACTGGGTTACGACGCCGTTTCCGAAGCGAATCCCCAGTTGATCTACCTGAAGATCAGCAGCCAGGGGGCCACTGGGCCCGAGGCAAACTACGGTTCCCTTGGCTCGACACTAGAACAGACCGCGGGCCTGGCATCGATCACCGGTTACGAGGACGGCTTGCCCCTGATGACCAACGAGGTCTACCCCGACCCGGTGGTGGGAATCCTGTCTTTCGGCGCGTTGATGGCTGCCCTGCGGCGGCGGCGGCAGACGGGGCTTGGATGCCTGGTTGACCTGTCCCAACGGGAGGTCACCTCCATGCTGCTGGGCGAGTCAGTCCTGGATTTCTCCGTAACCGGCCGGGTGGCTGGCGCCATGGGGAACAAGCACCGGGACATGGCGCCCCACGGCGTCTACCCATGCTTGGGTGAAGATATGTGGGTGGCGGTGTCAGCCGGAACTGATGACGAATGGCTGGGGCTGTGCCTGGCCATCGGACAGCCCGAGTTGGCAGATGACCCCCGGTTCAAGGACACAGGGTCCCGCCGGGCAAATCACGGAGTATTGGACGAGATAATCTCATCCTGGACGCGAGGATCGGACCACTACCGGGTCATGCACCTGCTCCAAGCCGAGGGCGTGCCTGCGGGAGCGGTCCTCAAAGGCAGCGAGACCATCGTCGATCCCCACCTCGAGGCTAGGGGATTTTGGGACACGGTCAACCACCCGGAAGCGGGTATCTACAAGCAGACGACCACACCCTGGATACTATCCAAAAGCCCCAGACAGCCGGCTGTGCCAGCGGCGGGACTGGGGGAGCACAACTATCAGGTGCTGGGCGGCTTGCTGGGCCTGCCCACCAGCGAGATCGATGCTCTGGTCGAGCAGGGAATAACCGGCGACGTACCGGACCCCTCCGCATAGTTTCCCGTAGCCCAGTCTAGAGCCCCATCGCCGCCAAGCCGACCTTGGCCAAGTCTTCATCAGCGTTGTGCCCGCGCAACCCACCGACGCCGATCCCACCCAAGATTGCGCCGCCTTGTGTGATGACGACGCCGCCTTGTTCGTAGGTGACCATTGGGTCGCCGTTCTCACTGACGCTCTGGCCGATGTTGGCCATCCTCAGCCCCCAGTCGCCACTGTTCATACCCAGGATGGCGGAGGTGTAGGCCTTGCGCACAGCGTGCCGACGGGTAAACACCCGGGCATGGTCCATCTTGGCAAAGGCCTCCATGTTCCCCGAGGCGTCCACCATGGCCATGCATACCGGTGTTTCAGAGGTGTCTTGGACCTGTTCCATCATGGCGGCCATCGCCGCCCGCACCTGGCCCAGCGTTAGGT
>NVWX01000066.1 GCA_002746355.1 Dehalococcoidia bacterium
CGGACGGGGCGAATCAAACAGTCACCTTGGTTAGTAGGCACGAAAAGACCCCCCGGCGATGAACCAGGGGGCTTTCTCGTATCCCTTGGGCCGTCAGGTTCTTCTTTGGCAACACCGAACTTAGCCTGGAACTTTGGACGGTGATTTCCGGTATATCAGGATTTGATGATTAGGTGTCACTGTAGTAAAGTCTCGCCATCTTGCTAATCGGAGGGATACTAATGTCTTCAGTTACCGAAGCGTGGAAAGCATGGCAGGAAGGCCTTGCCAATAAAGATTCCAGCAAACTCGGAGAGTTCTTCACCGACGATTTCCAGTTCGTTTCCAAGTCAGGAACTAAGAATAGACAGGAGACATTGGATTGGACTGCCGCTGGTGGCAACCCGACGGTATTGGATAATCTGGAAGTGCTGTATGAGAACGATGAGGTAGCCGTCATTTACCACAGTGCTAATAGACCGAACGTAGTGATGGCTCTTTACACAAAGAGGGGCGACAAATTCTCTCATTGTAGAACCGTCCGACAGGAGGTCTAAATGTGCACGAACTTTTCACCACATGGCAACACGTGGCACTAATTCACACTACGCAAGGAACCGCACTCAAACACCGGTAGGGGTGACCCTGTGTCAGTTCGACTCTGACCTTCGGCACCATGTTTCTAGGCACGAAGAAGCCCCGTAGACCGAAATCTGCGGGGCTTTTTCTTTGCTAATGTCCACGGATTGGCCACGAACTTTTTCCGCGCCGAATTTTCCAAGCGTAAAACTGCCCCCATCGAGGAACCATACCCGGGCGGGGTACGTAGAGGATAGGGGTATCGGCAGACGGAGCATCAAGGTCCTAGCGTTCGGCTGTCGGGTTCTTCTTCGGGAACACTGAACTCAGCCTGAAACTTTGGACGGTGATTGCTGGGATATCAGGATTTGATGATTAGGTGTCACTGTAGTAAAGTCCCGCCATCTTGCTAATCGGAGGGATACCAATGGTTGCAGTTTCCGAAGTGTTCAAGGCATGGCAGGRAGGCTTTGCCAATAAAGATTCCAGCAAAGTCGGAGAGTTCTTYACCGACGATTTCAGGTTCGTGTCCAACATACGTGATATAGGCAAACAAGAGACGTTGGATTGGACTTCTTCTGGAGAAATGGCTATAGATAATTTGGAAGTCATCTACGAGAACGATGAGGTAGCCGTCGTCCATCACAGTGCTAACAGGGGCGACAACGATGGCGTAGCGATGGTTGTTTACTTAAAGAGGGGCGACAAAATTTCTTCGTGCAGGGTTGTCCGAACGGCTACCTAATCCAAACCACTTTCCAAGTGAATTGGTCTGTAAATTGGTCTGTGTTTGGCAGAATGGCCAAAAAGAAGCCTCCGACTGTATCGGGTTCTTCTTCGGCAACACCGAACTAAGCCTAGAACTGTGGACTGTGATTGCCGGGATTTCCGGCTTCGACGATTCCTAATCTTTTAGGTATTTAGGTGGAACGTTTTTAGCGCGACTAAAGTCAGCACCGATAACACCGTCCAAGTTGGCACCGGACAGGTCGACATGGGACAGGTTGGCCCCGGTCAGGTTGGCATTGGGCATGTTGGCGTCGGACAGGTTAGCCCCGTCCAGGTTGGTCTCGGATAGGTCGGCACGGTTCAGGTTGGCCTCGATCAGGTTGGCCTTGAACAGGTTGGCCTCGGATAGGTCGGCACCGGACAGGTTGGCCYCGRTCAGGTTRGCYBYGWHCAGGYTGGYCYCKGMYAGGTCGGCMCSGKWCAGGTTGGCCTCGRAYAGGTCGGCCCCGTCCAGGTCGGCACGCTCCACAAAGCCTTTGAGAGCGGCAATACTATAGCAGGTACGAGAATGAATTCGGTGGGGTGAGCATCGATAAAGCAGGAGAATCTCCGGTACCGGCATGCCGAAATTCTACTTGGCTCGGCAACCTCCTCTGACTCAGCATGACGAAGAATTCCGGAAAAACAGCCAAACTACCCTGAACTCGTATCTATCGGGGGTAGAGATAGTGGTTGCTCGGCAAAAGCAGRCTAGTTATACTCCTAACYCTCAGATCAGTGGGCGRAACTCGAATGAGCCCGGRTCAATCATTATTTAGGAGGTTTCCTAATGCCCGAATTTGATTTGGTGATTCGTGGAGGAACCGTTGTCGATGGCACCGGTCTCCCGAAAATCCGTGCGGACGTTGGCATCAGGGACGGCAGGGTTGCCATGGTCAGCGGCAGGATAACCGCGTCGGGAGCCAAGGAGTTGGACGCGAGCGGGTGCATAGTAGCGCCGGGCGCGATRGACCTTCACACCCACTATGACGCTCAACTAAATTGGGACCCCTACGCCTCGCTTTCGGGGTGGTTCGGCGTGACCTCGCTYACSRTRGGCCARTGTGGYTTTGGSTTTGCTCCSACCAGRCCSGAGGACCGGGASMTGAACATGCGGATGATGAACCGGATCGAGGCGATACCCTTGGAGTCGATGCGCCAAGGCATGCGCTGGGACTGGGAGACATTCCCAGAGTACATGGACAGCCTGGATCGCCAAGGGTTGGGGGTCAACGTGGGGGCGCTGGTGCCCTTTTCTCCCTTGCGAGGATACGTACTGGGCATGATTCCGGCACGGGAACGGACCTCCGTTACCGAAGCSGAGTTGAATCAGATGAAACAGATCCTGCATGACTCCATGAAGGCCGGAGCTTTTGGCATATCCGCGGATAAGAACCTGGAGGACCGGCCCGAAGACGGGAGCTGGCTACCGAGCCACGTGGCCTCCAAGGAGGAGTTCTTAGCCTTGGCTCAGGTGATGAGCGAGTTCGGAGTCGGCCAGATCGGATGGACCATTGGAATCTCAGATGACCGTCCGGAACAACGCGACATGCTGGCGGAGATGGTCAGGATCAGCGGCCGTCCGCTCCATGTGGTATTGGGTGACGAAGAAGGCTATGAATGGCTGGAGGAGATGCGGAAAGAGGGGCTGCCCATTCTCGCACAACTAGGTTCGGTCCCGACGGTCGCCGAGTTCAAGCTATCCGAGTACAACTTGTTCGATTACATGCCCAATTGGGTGCAACCATTGGTCGGCACCAAGGAGGAACGGATAGCCAAACTCTCGGAAGATGGTATCAGGGAAGGCATGAAGCGAGACGTTTTAGATCGCCCTCATCCCAGGACCGATTGGGCGCAGGTCCAAGTGGTCGAGGTGGCTTTAGATCGCAACCTCAAGTACGAGGGGTTGAGCATCGCGGACATCGCCGAAGCCGAARGCAAACATCCGTTGGACGCCTTTTTGGATATCGCCTTGGACGAGGACCTGGAGACGGAGTTTGCCCATCCGGCTGCGGCACAAAGTGACGAAGTCCGGGCCGATCGCCTCACCAACCCTTTCGTCCACATCTCGGTTTCAGACGGCGGCGCTCACACCCGGTTTTTGGTTAACAGCGTGTGGCCGGTCTATTTCCTGGCCCATTGGATCAGGGATAGGGAACTCATGACTCTGGAACAGGCCCATCAAAAAATGAGCGCCCTCCCAGCTTGGTTCTCCGACATGAAGAACCGAGGGACTTTGCGTGTGGGAGATTTCGCCGACATCATGATTTACAACATGGACGAGCTGGGATTACTGTACGACAAACCTCGGTTCGAGACCGACTTCCCGGGTGGAGAGAAGCGGTTGGTCCAGAAGCCAACGGGAATCCGCTACATAGTCGTAAATGGGACTGTAACTTTCGTGGAAAACGAATGTACCAACGCTCTCCCCGGCAAGCTCCTGCGCAGCTACGATATGGTCGGTTAACCCGCGAGAGCATGCGGCTCCCGGACCAACGACCGGTTCAAATTGAAAGGCCTCACCTAGTGTGGTGAGGCCTTTGGATCGTATTGGGGAAATGCGTCGCGATACTCGTAGAGACAGGATTGCCCGCTTTTCGCCTGTCGGCGCCTGGGTCGGGTTATTCGTCGGGTACCAAGGCGATAAGATGGTTTCCATTTAGCGTAACCAAGAAGGCCTTCATACGGAAATCGGGTTTGCCCTCGCAGGTCCCTTCAGTTTTATGATACTGCCAACCGTGGCCATCGCAGACGAACAGATTGTCGCCTTCGTCCATCACCTCTCCGCCTTGGTGGGGACAGACCGTAGACAACAGCTTATATCCGTCCCGCCCCCGGACCAAGAAGTAAGAAGCGTCACCAACTTTCACTGGAGCCGGGAATCTGGTAAATGTAGCCTCTTCCCCCAGGTCGATTCTAACTTTTTTCGAGCGGGCTGAGCCGCTCACTTGACGCAGAGATACGGTTCCCTTTCTATTTTGGGAGGCCATGTTTTATGGTCCTTACAGGTCAGCGAGTTTCTCGTGTGAGACCGAGTAGGAATCCTCGTACTTATCAACGGCTCAATGTCGACTGCCGCAGCCACACGAGATATTAAACCATATATTCAATAACCAATAGAACAGTAAGAAATTCACGTCTGGTGATCGGCGATGTCGCTATCTGCGATAATGTGCCACAATCCGACCGAGTTATCGGTTCTAGTCAATCATCGACCGGACAGCAAACTTAGAATCGGAGATCAAATATGAAATTCGGAYTRTTYATGATGCCSTTGCAYCCSCCSAGGCGKTCYTWCGCAGACTCSTACGAYCGTGAYATCGARTTGATYGTACAGGCRGACCAGCTCGGSTAYRCCGAGGCRTGGATCGGYGAGCAYATCACSGAGACYTGGGARAACRYSCCKGYGCCCGAGTTGCTMATGGCCARGGCRTTRRCCCTGACMGAGAACATYRTYMTGGCYACKGGTGTMACCATGYTGCCRYTGCACCATCCGGTTGACACCGCCCACCGWATYGCAATGTTGGAYCATATGGCACGKGGYCGCATCTAYTGGGGMATYGGRTTCCGGTCSCTSCCCACAGATYTGCAGCTTTAYGGYATCRATTACGACACYATGGACGACGTTCGKGAACAAGGCCGGGAAGCYTTGGARGTSATMCTRGGGYTGTGGGCCGCCGAGGACGGMCRYTTYGGSTTCGARGGCAARTACTAYCAGGTRCACGCYCCGGARSAGTCGGTGGAGYTGGGACGCAGGCTYYATTTYAAGCCCTATCARCARCCKCATCCRCCMATCGGCGTAGCCGCCTCAACGCCTAATACAGAAAGTATCAGGATGGCAGGGGAACGTGGTTGGATTCCCATGAGCAACCTGCCCGACCGTTTCATCCCAGACCTTTGGCACATCGTTGAAGAAGGCGCTGCGAGCACCGGGAAGATCGCAGACAAAAGCGAACTGCGCTTGGGAAGGGAAATCTACGTCGGTGAGACCCCGGAGGCCGCCCGAGAGGAAGCCCGTATCGTCTTGGGCCAGCCCTTCGAAGACCACCAGTGGAAAAACCGTAAAGCCGGGGGAATCCTAGGATATCTAAAGAATGATCCTTCGATGACTGATGAAGATGTGGACGTGGMCTACATGATTGAAAATGTCTGGATCGTCGGCGACCCCTCGGAGTGCGCCGAGAAGATTCATCAGACCTATGAAGATACTGGGGGCTTTGGCGTCCTGCTGAACACCACCCAGGACCCCGATGACCATACGCTGGTGCAGCGGTCCCAACGGTTGCTGATGGAGCAAGTTGGGCCCAAAGTTGAAAGCTTAACTTGATTTAGCCTCATGTCCTACTGAAGGAGATTCACTACCCGAAACGCAGGAGGCCAAATGATCATACGCCTATACACCGGCGAAGATGGCCAAGCTCACTTCGAGGATCTTAACGTGCCCGCCGGGGATACCGAAACCGTCGCCCTCAAAGCCGGCGCCGAAATGACCTATCGCCGGTTCCAGGATGGGAGCTTCAGCGATTGGCACAACGCCCCTCGCGTCCAATACGTCATCGTGCTATCTGGTCAGATGGAGATTGGAATCGGAGACGGGTCCAAACGGTTGTTGTACCCGGGAGACATATTGCAAGTGGAAGACGTTACTGGACAAGGCCACACCACCCGCTCTGTTGGTGACCGTGTCTCGGCCAGCGTGCCCCTGCCTGGCTAAGGCCGGTGGGCAAGTATAGCCATCGCCCTCCACTCGGGCAATCGGCCTGGAACGTTTGGCCTCCCCTACGGAGGGTACAAGACTAACCTCCGCCGTCCCATGTTCGATATCTGGAATAGATGGCCGCCATCAGTATTGACGTAGAGTATGTCTATTCCGCGGCTGCCGAAGGCGCAGTATTGGCGATCCAGTCTGCCACCCGTTCACCGATCATTATGGTGGTGGCATTTGTATTGGCGCGGATCACATTGGGCATTATCGACGCGTCAGCAACCCGAAGTCCGGCGATTCCGTGAACCCGCCCGTACTGGTCAACCACCGCCATAGGGTCCGAATCCGGCCCCATCTTGCAGGTGCCCGAAAGGTGCTGGCCGATCCACACGTTCTCCAAGAGCCATTGGTCCAGAGTGTCATCCGAAACCAGGTCGGATTCCACCGGCGAGATAAGTTCCTCCACGATGTCCTTGAACGATYCCTGCTCCAACATATCCAGGATGATCCGCACCCCTTCCCGCAACCGCTCCCGATCCCAAGGCTCTTCTAGAAATCGGCAATCAATGAAGGGTTGTTCGTGGGGATCATCTGAATTGAGCCGCAGCTCTCCGGCGCTCTGGGCCAACTCGACCATGCAGGTGAAGCGGATTCCCTCCTCGGCCATTGGGTCGCCACCCAACGGAGTCGAGAACGATGAAGGAAATATCTGCATGTCGTTGCGGTTGCGGGACCCCGTGGCCGTGTAACGAAGCACCGTCTGCAACCGCGGGGCGTCGGGGTCCAGGGGAAAGTCATCTTTGGTTTTGACCCGTACCGGCACAAGCGGATGGTCCCGGAGATTCTTGCCGACTCCGGGGAGGTCTGCCACAACGTCGATGCCCATTTCACGGAGATGTGCGGTCGGCCCCACTCCGGATAACATCAAGAMCYRHKSCKWRKYGNRTGRCKYCNMGCYGMGAGAACGACCTCCCCCGCGTCCAAGCGGAATGTCTCTCCGCCACTATCCACCTCCACTCCGGTGGCGCGGCCTCCCTTGATCAGGACCCGCCGCACCAGGACATTGGCGCGAATGGTGAGGTTGAGCCGGTGGCGGTTCGGATTGACGTAGGATAGGGCCGTGCTCATCCGCACTCCGTTGGGATTATTCATAGGGAATGGGCCGAACCCGGTGGCGTCCGGGTTATTGTGGTCGTAGGCCTCGGGATAGCCCCGGTCCAGGCAGGCCTGTTTGAATGCATGTTGCAGCGGCAGCCAGTCCTCTGGCTTATGACGCCGGACCGGCACCGGCCCCTCCGAACCGTGGAAGTCGTCTTGAACGTCCGTGTCGGTCTCCAACTTTCGGAAGTAGGGGAGGAGATTGATGTAGCTCCATTCATCGTTTCCCCAGGACGCCCAGTCGTCGTAGTCCTCGGGAACCCCCCGAAGAAAAACCTGGCCGTTGATCGCGCTTGTCCCGCCCATCACCTTACCGCGGGGCACGGCAAYCTCGTTGGGTTGGGCCGGAGTGGCGGTGCCGACGAACGACCAGTTGTGGGGCGCGCCCATCTCAGAGGCTGTAGGGCTATAACCGAATTTGACATCGTCGGGCACCAACTCAAAGTCCGGGTAATCAGGCCCGGCTTCCAGCAGCAGGACCGACCGGTCCGGGTTCTCGGACAGCCTGGTGGCGATGGTCCCGCCTGCCGACCCCGCCCCGATAACAATCACGTCGTATCTCATCGAATCTCCTACCGAATTTCTGACTCAGAGTGCCGGCGTCCGATTGCGATTCCCAAATYCCGCTCCCCCCGCCGGCCGGTTGGCCSSKAGRYSSCRWCSMKCRMYMKCTYSCMMWMYTYKWCMAKKRSGRKMCCGRSKRYCWKGRKAWKKWGSWKAKTCYGAMYKMSGRYSGCRTTGGCGATGGCATTGGCCACCGCCCCCATCGGGGGCACCAATGGAACCTCGCCCACGCCCCGCACCCCGAAAGGATGGCCGGGGTTGGCTACCTCTACGATGACGGTATCGATCATCGGGAGGTCGAGGCTCGTGGGCATTCGATAGTCCAGGAAACTGGAGTTCAGCATCGCCCCTTCGTGGTCCACGAAATACTCTTCGTTGAGGGCCCAGCCGATRCCTTGGACCACGCCRCCCTGWATCTGGCCTTCGACGTAGCTCGGGTGAATGGCTTTGCCAGCGTCCTGTAATGCGGTATAGCGAAGGATATCCACTTTGCCGGTTTCSGGRTCGACTTCCACRTCGACTATGTGGAGGCCGAATGCGTTACCCACCCCGCCCGGGTTCGCGGTKGCCCGGCCCACGATGGGGCCRCCTGTAGCGTTGAGCCGGCGGGCGATYTGCTTCAGGGTGATCTTCAGCTCGGGGTCTTCTTTGTGGCTYAGTTCGCCRTTCGCAAATTCCACGTCMGCCTYGTTCACGTCCCATATGGTGGCTGCGCGCTCGATCAACTGGTTGCGCACGTCCTCCGCAGCCTGGTATACAGCGGTGCCCATCTTGAAKGTRACGCCGCTACCGCCCGCRCCCGAACTGTARCCGATGGAGTCGGTATCRGCGATGGATGGKTTGATMTCRGTGGCCGGAATYCCAAGAACTTCGGCARCGTGCATCGCCATTGCGRCCCGGCTMCCGCCGATGTCTGGAGACCCCTCTACCAGGCTRATGGTCCCGTCTGAATTGACGCTKGCTGTYGCGCTSGCAGGGCCGGTCCCATTGAACCAKGCACCGGCCGCGATGCCTCTRCCACGGTTCGGGCCTTCCASCYGAGCRGCCAGGTGAGGGTGTTGCTGMGCAGCTTGCAGCACYTCMACCATTCCGATCCGCCGGTACGTGGGTCCSGCWRCCTGTCTGGTTCCTTCMGCCGAGGCATTTATCAGGCGGAATTCGATTGGRTCCATGCCKATTCGGCCACAGATCTCGTCGATCAATGACTCGSYGGCGAATGCRGCGGGTGGAGAGCCCGGCGCCCGGTAGGCAGCCGACTTCTGGCTGTTGATGACAACATCAAGCCCTTCTATATAGGCGTTGGGAATATCGTAGGGACCGAATATTGTACGGCAACCGGAAGGGACCGGCGATCCGGGGAACGCTCCGGCTTCAAAGACCAAATGGGCTTCCGCTGCTGTGATCTTTCCAGCGTTGGTGACTCCCATCTTCACCGTAATTTGGGTGCCTGAAGTAGGGCCGGTGCCGTGGAAAACCTCGGTGCGGCTCATGGTGATTTTGACCGGCTGGCCTGATTTGCGAGCCAGCGCCGCCGCCACCGGTTCCAAGTAACAGCCGCCCTGCCCCTTTCCGCCAAATCCCCCGCCAATCTCCATGGGTATGATCTTTACTTTGGAGACGGGCAGACCGAGCAGCGTGGACGTATGGTCGCGAAGTGCGAAGTGGCCTTGGCTACTCGCCCATATGGTCACCGTTTCATCCGCATTCCATTGAGCGGTGGCGGAGTGAGGTTCGATGTAACCCTGATGGACGGGTTTTGTGTGATACTCCCGCTCCAGGACTAATTCCGCCTCCTTGAACCCTTGTTCCACGTTTCCCATGCGGAACTCAAACCGATTGGCAATGTTGGTTTGCAGGCCATCTTCGACGTTTCCCCAGCCGCCGGAGCGCATCGCCGGACTGCTCATGGTAAGGAGCCGGTCATGGAGAATCGGAGCCCCGTCCTTCATGGCGTCGAATGCGTTCAACACCGGCGAGAGGACTTCGTAATCGATGTCTAAAAGGGCGAGCGCTTCTTCGGCCAGGTGGGGGCTGGTGGCTGCCACAGCCGCAACGGCATGGCCCTGGTACAGAGCCTTTTCGCGGGCCATGACATTTCTACTGTAGAACCCGTAATTTACGGTGGCTCCTTCCTCTTGGTCGGCCACTTCAGCAGAGACCTCCGGCAGGTCGGCGGATGTGACGACGGCTTTCACTCCCGGCAGCGCCAATGCCCGGCTGGGGTCGATGCTTCGGATACGGGCATGGGCGTGGGGACTACGCAATATCTTGCCGTGCAGCATCCCGGGCAGGTGTATATCGGCGGCGTAACGGGCGCGGCCCATCACTTTGTCGGGACCGTCATGCCGGATCGGACGGGTACCTACCACGCTATATTCCTCGGTTGATAAAACCATGTTTGGCTGATATTCGAGCACTGTTCCTCCTCCTGTTGGCATGCGGAAATAGCCTGATCGCACTGCACTTTTTGTGTGGCGCCTTGGCACGAGTGGACCTTCCGGTGGCCGTCCGGCCTCCTTCAGGCTAGGCATCCGGTTGTGCCTGCGTAGTGTACTCAGTCGATGCTCCGTTAACAGATAAGAGTTTAAGACTGGGCGCGCGAGAAAGCCAGCGAATCGCCATACCACACAACACCTACCTGGAGAACAACGCTATCGATGGTTTTGCAGAAAGAATGGAAGGAGGGCTCGGTGGTGTTCTGTGTAACCCCAATTGTGCACCTAACTTTGGAAAACTAAACGTGGCGATCGTACCTTTACACCCTCGAGTCGCACTGTTGGCAACCAGCAAAAGTGGGACACTTTCGTAAAGGAAAGATCAGGGGGAAATGGCCGTGTTCTGGGACTCCTGGAGCAGGCGGTTGTAGCGTTTGCGTTGGGCTAAGGTCTGAGCTTTCACCTCCCTTCTCGTGATC
>NVWX01000029.1 GCA_002746355.1 Dehalococcoidia bacterium
ACGGTTATTGCAGGGATATCAGGCTTCGATGATTATCGGGGTGATTACGACGTGTATCGTTAGCCTCAATAACCGGCAATTCCGTGCCTAGATCCGGGGGTTGCTAACTCCGCCCTTCGTCTGCGTACCATGTATCCATGCTATCAAGTGAGAGGACAGTATGGTGGTGAGACCGCTATGAAAAATTTATCTGAGCAATATATTGAGCGGACAGAATTAGGCCTGAAAAAGGTGCCCGTATTTGGGATGGGAATGGTGCTGGAAAAAAACCTCGAAGGGATACCGGATAGAATTTCTGTTCAAAACCGTAGGTGGAATAACGAAACGGACGAACACGGCAGACCTGGCTTTCCATTGAGACGGGACTCAGTTGAGGTATTCATAAGTTTTAAAGGTTATGACGATAACGAACCGCATGCCATCAGACTTGATTTGACTCCTGAATTAGCGCAAGTCATTGGGACTGGTATGGTGTCCGCCGCATTCACGTCGGGATCAGATGTTTATAGCAAGACAGTAATCAATGAGGACTCTGAGACCGAAGGGTCTAATTAACCGTGTAGACTATCGCCATCCGCTACCTCTCTTCCATATCACTAGCAGTTGTCGTGCTGATGGCGTTGGCCTGTACGGCGACGCCAGCGTTAATCTAACTCCAAAGGTCATGAAAAATGAAATTCGGTCTGTTCCACTCGATCCAGCTCCCCGACCCCACACAACAAGTGAAGTATTACAAAGATGCGTTGGCCCAGGTGCTACATGCCGAAAAACTCGGGTTTGACTCGGTGTGGATCACCGAACACCACTTCTCCCGCCACGGAATCGTCTCGTCCACCATGTCTTTGCTGGCCTATCTGGCGGGGGTCACCGAGCGCATCCGTCTGGGCACCGCCGTGATTGTCCTGCCATTCCACAATCCCATCCAGCTGGCTGAGGAGGTGGCGACGGTAGACCTGCTGAGCGACGGCCGGATGGATTTCGGCGTGGGACGGGGCTTTCAGTGGGGTGAGTTCCACAAGTTGAACATCCCCATGGATGAGGCCAGCCGGCGATTCGAAGAGACCATGGAGGTCTTGAACAAGGCCTGGACCTCCACCGAGCCCTTCGACCACGCCGGGGAGTTCTGGCTGTTCAACGACATGACGGTGCAGCCAAAGCCGGTCCAGTTGCCCCATCCGCCTATCTTTGTAGCCGCATCCAGCGAGGCCAGCGTCAACCGCGTCGCCCGCAACGACTGGAACCTTCTTATCGGGCAGGGGGAACCATTCGGTGAAGTGGCCAAGCAGATCCAATACTACAAGGGCGCGCTGGCGGAAGCTGGACATGAGTACGAGCAGGACCGGGTGGTGGTGGCGCGGGCCATGTATACGGCGCCAACCTTGCAACAATCGCGCCAGGACACGGAAGCTCCATTCATGTGGTTCAAGGAGACCGGGCAAGAGGTTGGCGCGCCCCGGGACAACAACGTGGAATTACTTCCGGAGGAATATCGCGCCTACCGGGGAAGGTTCGCCCGGGATATCACCTTCGACTACAACGACATGTACGAGAACGTCATGCTGTTCGGCACGCCAGATGACCTGACGGCCCGGATCAAAGACCTGGAAAAATCGGGTGTGGACAAGATCATCTTCTTCATCAACTTCGGAGGAATCGAACACCAAAAGGTGTTGAATTCCCTGGACCTCTTCGCCAAAGAGGTGATGCCCAACTTCGCGGCGTAGCTAGCAGGGCGCTAATCCCGGTAGTTCACGAACTGCAGCGAATGAACGCATTGGTACATTACAGGTACGGACTGGAGAAGAAAACAGGGCTAGATAAACCTATTGGTACGAATAGGAACGGACTTCAAATCCGTTATGCCTCGTGACGAGCGGGGTAGGTGGGTTCGACTCCCTCGCACTCCCGCCAAACGATTTTAGGCATGAAATCGACCGATTTCCGCCGATAAGAAAACCCCCGACCATCACAATCGGGGGCTTTTTTGCCCGGCGTTGACCAAACGTTGACCAATTTTTATTTGCTCGGTTTTAGCCGCTCAACACATCGGCCACGGCGTCGGCCAGTTCATCTTGCATGTCCGGTATCACATGGGAGTACAGGTCGATGGTGCTACCCATTTAGGGCCGCTGCCATTTTTTGGGAATCGTCAAATATGTCGAATTCTGTTTCCAACCCTTCTTTCACCACGAAACAATGCATCGACTCTGCATCTAAATTATCCGCAGTGTAATGCACCCTCACGTGAACCCTGTCGTCTTCAGCAGTTACATTCAGGATGTCTAAATTGAAATTCGGAAATCTGATCGGTATCTGCGCTAAGAAGTTAGCCAAAAAGTCATCAAACCCGCGGTATTCTCCGGATAATGCATGGTTCCCATTGACCCTAATTAACGCATCCTTGTGATAAATCTTGCCGAGACCTTCCATGTCGCCGCCAGCAAAAGATTGGTATCCGCCCATAACTATTTCTTTAGGTGTCATCAGGCTCCTCTCTAGTTTAGTGAATCTTTGGACGATGAAAATTGATGCTTCAACGTAGCTAACCACACTCAAGAAGATATTGTCGAATCGGTTTCCGTCCCCCAAACCGTCCCGCGAAGCCGTTAACAAGGAAATCGCTTACCGCTGGAGCCAGGAGGTCACGGCGATGGAAAAACTCACCAACGACGAGTTGGAAGTAGCCTACAAGCAGGGCATGAAACCCAGCGAATACCTCGCTTATAAGGAATGATCATGGTTCAAGAAATCGAGGTAATCGAGGTCGATATTGATGGGCGTACCTTCTGGGTGCGCCCTGTCGATTCTTGGGGCCCTTTCTGAAGAAGGGAGAAGTTTCATGACTTGGTCTGCGATTAATCAAATGTAGGCGGACTTCACATCTCGGTATTAAACTAGAGCTGCGCTGGTTACCTTCTATGTCACCAGCACTACTGTTTTGCAAGAGGTCAACCGCCGCATGCGAGGAATGTTTTATGGGTGGAAGCTAGCCGGGCTTTCTCTACTGGTAATTGGCCTGGCCAGCGGTCCGGTATGGAGCGGAGTTGGTGTATGGGTCAAAGCTCTCGAGATGCAATTTGGCTGGAGTAGGGCGCAGTTAACAGGTGCATTTTCTCTGGCCCAGCTGGAAGGCAGCATATTTGGCCCCTTACTCGGCTACCTCATCGATCGCTTGGGTCCCCGGCGCATGGTATTTATTGGACTAGTGATCACCGGTCTGGGTTTTGTCTTGTTCAGCCGTACCAACAACTTACTGACATTTTATGTTTCCTATGGACTGATCATGTTAGGCACGGCAGCAGGGAGTTGGCTCCCGCTCATGACGGTAGTTAACAGGTGGTTCATACGAAAACGCGGTTTGGCAATGGCGGTAGCGGCTGAAGGGTCTCCGTTGGGCGGCCTATTGTTGTTACCGGTACTCGCGTGGGCGGTCACTCCTAGCCACTTCGGTTGGAGTACGACAGCCCTATGGATAGGAATAGTTTTCCTGGCCCTGGCCTTCCCGGTATCCAGGTTCATTCGTGAACGGCCCGAAGATTATGGCGAACGCGCCGATGGTGATTCATCGCCGAATGCCTCGATGAGTCAAATTGAGGTTGTCAGGACTCCTCCACGAGATATCGGTAGTAGAGATCAACCTGACTTCACGGCGGGTCAAGCAATTCGCACCAGTGCTTTTTGGTTAATTACTTTTGGCCATGCCTTCTCCAGCATGCTTTTTGCGACATTGACCGTGCACTTAGTACCGATGCTTACAGATCAGGGGTTGTCTTTGCAATCATCAGCCAACGTGTTTTCAGCGATGATGGGAGTGGCGGCAGTTTTTCAGTTGATAGGTGGATACGTGGGTGACCGGATGGAAACCAGAGTGGCCATCGCCGTTTTCGGATTCATCCAGGCCGCTGGCTTTACTGTAGCTGTGTTTACCGAAAGCATGCCGATGGCTATTCTGTTTGCGGTATTATTCGGTGCTGGTTTTGGCGGCCGTAATCCCTTAACTGTAGCTATTCGAGCTGAGTATTTTGGGCCAAGCGCCTTCGCAACAATCACTGGCATTTCCAGTGCGCCGATGTATTTATTCATGTTAGCGGCACCTCTGTTCGCAGCGTTTATCTTTGACACGCAAGGCAGTTACATGATTGCTTGGCTGATATTAGGTGGCTTGGGATCCATGAGTGGGGTGCTCTTCTTGTTGGCCAAGAAACCACTGTAACCACCTTTACCCAGTACCAAAGATGCCAAAAACTTCCTCATTCGATGGAACTTTCTTGTTTCAGAGACACCCCACATCGGGAAGGCCCAGGGGCGGGGTACTGGTGGCGGTGGGGGTGTGTTAGCGGACCCGACGGTAGTGCTAACCTCGGGCCGTCGGTTTCTTCTTCGGGAACACCGAACTCAGCGTGGAGCTTTGGATTGTGATTGCGGGGATTTCTGGGTTCGACGATTAGCCTGACCTATCGTATAGTCTCCCAATCATCTTCTAGATTTGGAGGACACCTGCAATGCGAATGTTGCTTAAAGCATCAATACCTGTGGAAGCAGGCAATGCGACCATCAAGAGTGGCACCCTGGGAAGTAACATAGAATCTATTTTGGCCGAACAAAAGCCAGAAGCTGCCTACTTCACTTTGGACAATGGGATGCGTACGGGATTCATATTTCTTGACATCCAAGACGCATCGCAGCTTCCAGCAATTCTAGAACCCTGGTTTCTTGCCTTTAACGCTAGCATCGAGTTGACCCCAGTTATGAATGGAGAAGACCTCGGAAAGGCTGGCCCGGGCATTGGGGCCGCCGTCGAAAAATACGGTTAAGTGGGTGGTTCTATAMAGCGATTSTCGCCAGGGTGCTATTCAAGTTGAAAAATACCCCTTGACGACAAGACAGTTAAAATGTTGCTAAGTCGACTCGAGAAAAATAAGGAAACAGGATACGTCTAGAGCCAAAGGCATGCGCTAGGTGATTAAAGCCCCCGACCACTATGGTACGGGGGCTTTCTATTTGCCAACACCAAACTTGGCATGGAACTTTGGACAGTGATCGCTGGGATTTCCGGCTTCGATGATTAGGTTGTTACACATGTGCAACATGTCTCCCGGGAGAGATAAGTAGGAGTCACATACATGTGACACTTCAGCCACGGTTGACGAGCGACACCACTATTACAAAGGCGATTATTCCCAGAACGATATATGGCATCCTATTCGGGGTCTTCACCAATGTCGTCGGTGTAGATGTCGTCCAGAAGCCCCGGCCAGTTGAGTTCTACGTCTGCTATCTTTGGCGGGCCGAAGGAGTTGACCAGCGACGCTGGTACTAGGAATTCCCGAATCTCCGGTTCATCGTCCATCATCATGATCTCATGCCCACTCAAAGCGTCTTCTGGGATTTCGATTGCAAGCATGACGTTGCCGCCGTCAACAGCGACTCCACCAAGTTCCATATTCGATCCGTCTGGGCTATCGAACAGCCAGACGCCTTTAATTACTTGGCCGTCTTCCGTGAGGTCTTGAAAAGGCAAATCCTGAAAGCCGTCTTTTAAGATGGCTTCAGCGGTTCTGTCTCCGACGAACTGGAACAATTTCATGTCCGCATTTTACACATTTAGTTAACCGTGTAGACTACCGCCTATGCGCTACCTATCTTCCATATCACTAGCACTTATCGTGCATGTCCTGCTGTCCATCGGCGTGCTGATGGCTTTGGCTTGTACGGCGGCCTGACGGCGCTATCGCTTATTGAATTATTGGCTGTGTCCGCGAAAACATCGATGAGTTCCCACGCTATATTTTGACCGGCGGAGGTGCACAATGCCGATACCTTCCTGGAAGTCTGGGGTGCAAGAGATTGCCGAGAACGTCTTCGCCTACGTCCATAGTGGGGTCGGATGGGATATCTGCAACTCTGGGTTCATAGTCGAAGATGACGGCGTGATGGTGATTGACGCCATGATGGTCGCTAGTTTGGTTGATCCATATATAAAAGAGATCCGCAAAGTAACCAATAAACCAATCAGATACGTTGTCAACACGCATCATCATGTGGACCACTCATTTGGCAACCAGTTCTATCTGCCCACGGAGGTGGTTTCTCACCGTGGATGCCGGGAAGCCATGCTCACGAGGGGCGCCGACATCAACCTGTTGAGTGAACGATGGCCCCAATACCGAGAGGACTGGCTCAAGACCCAGCTTACTCCCGCAACCGTCACCTACGAGGATAAAATGATCGTCCACATGGGTGGCCGGGTGATCGAATTGCTCCATCCGGGTCCGGCCCATACCTATGGGGACACCATGGTATACCTGCCCCAAGAGAAGGTGTTGTTCTCGGGTGACGTTGCATTCCACTACCTGACTCCGTTGGCGCGGGACGGGCACGTAAGCAATTGGATCAAGATAACGAACGGTATCCTGAATCATCTGGATGTCACCACACTGATGCCGGGGCACGGTCCTGTGAGCGACAAGGAGGCGGTTGGCAAAACCTTGAAGTATCTTCGGTTGGTCAAGCGAACGTCCCGCTTGCACTTTGACCGGGGCTCAAGCGCCGAAGAAACTTGCCGGGCCATCCGCCTGGGCGAATATGCCGACTGGGTGGAGCCGGAGAGAATCCTGATCAACGTTAATCGTTTATTCCAAGAGTTCCGGGGCGAATTGCCCAAGGCCAGGGCAATGAGGTTCGGATAGACCTCCCTAAACCCAGACCGAGAACCGGCCTAATACGTGATACGCGCCAGCCCCTGGAATGGGCAGTTGGTTTCTTCTTCGGCAACCCAGAACTCATAATGGAACTCTGGACTGTGACCGCTGATATTCCGAAGATAKCTACCGCGGGCTGCGCTCCTGCAAGAGACCTAGTGGACCAGTAATAAAGCCTATATCGCAAGTAAGAATGCAGATTAGTTTCCCAACCAAAGTTAAGCGCATAGTCGCTATGATTACCCATTGGGTGGGTAATAGCTCTGTAGTAGACAACTCTGTGGTCGCATTGGGGTGGCGAGTGTTCAAGGAGTTGGGCGATGATGATGCGACTCATCTATCTGCCGGGGTCGCTTATTACTCCGTTTTTTCTGTTTTCCCATTGTTGCTGGGGCTCTTAGCTATCTCGGGTACAGTGTTTACCTCAATCACACTACAGGAACAATTCCTGGACTATGTAACAGAAAGCATGCCAGGCTCAGAGGAATTTGTTTCAAAGAACATAGAAGAACTGGTGCGGTTTCGAGGGGCGTTGGGGATAKGCGCCATATTAGGATTGCTCTGGTCTGGAAGTTCAGCCTTYGGGGCAATGAGTCGTGCTATCAATAGGGCTTGGGACGTCGAGAAAGACCGCCCTTTCTATGTGGCCAAAACCTTACATATAATCATAGCGYTAAGCGTGGGGATACTCTTTTTATTATCGTCGTTCGCTAGCGTAGCGATYGAACTGCTTTCAAACTACAGTCGTGACCTAGGGCTCCCTGGGCATGAGTTTTTCCTCGACTTTGGGTTAGGAAATTTGATGTTAAAGGCGGTGCCGTGGGCTATAACCCTTGCTGTGTTTTTGCTGCTGTACCGCTTTGTCCCGAATTGCAAAACATACTGGCGGTATGTCTGGACAGGAGCAGTGGTTGCAACCATTCTCTTCGAAGCTAGCAAGGGAATTTTCATGTGGTATTTGGTTAATGTTGCCAACTACGAACTGATATATGGCTCGGTGGCCTCAATGATGGTTTTAATGWCTTGGGCATATGTTTCTGCTTTCATTCTTATTTTGGGGGCCGAGATTAGTTCTGAGTACGGACGCATGCGAAATGGGATTGATAGAGGGCAATTCTGATAGTATTGCACACCTCATTTTGGATRAGGCTGATCTGGAGTTTTCGGGTTTCACCATGACCACTGCTAACAACTTAAGTTCTTGGAAGCCAGAGCAGAGTGGCAATCCGTCAGGCAGGCCCAGATGTACCCGTGACTTAGCTCGTTATGTAGTGGAGACCACAGATGGCGGCAAGGAGCTTGTTTACGATCTGGTATTCATCGCCAGGGNTTTCATRCCCAACGTACCGGTGCAGGAAGGCTCCAGGCCAAGGAAGGGCCAGCAGGCGCGGCCGTCTGAGCAGCTCCGAGCCATCGAGATGTTGCTAGACCGTGGCTTCGGTAGGTCACCGCAGCAGCTAGACATACCCCACGGTGTTTCCAACCGGCCAAGGGAGCGTAAAACACTGATATCACGATCTTTATTTGATATTAGGAGAACCAGAATTGAGAGATATAGTCGTGATTGGTGCTGGGTTTGCTGGGTTATGGAGCAGCATCTCAGCAGCTAGATCGTTGGATGACCTCCGTGAAGACGATGTTCGAATCACTGTTGTTAACAGGGATAAATGGCACGGAGTACGGGTTCGGTATTACGAATCTGATTTGACAGATGCTCGGATACCGCTCAACGGAATTCTCGACCCGATCGGTGTGAGATTAGTTGTTGGCGAAGTCGAAAATATCGATCATGTTGGGCACGTCGTTTCGGTGCGGACGCTTGGAGGTGGCTCCAAACTGCCATACGACCGGTTGATATTAGCGGCAGGTAGTAAGTTGCGTCACCCGAACATACCAGGATTTGATAGGTGGACATTCAACGTAGATACTTAYGMTGAAGCGGTTAGGCTCRASGCCCATCTGCATGATCTCGGCACGAGGAGYCCCTCCGYCGGACGGGACCATGTCGTGGTCGTTGGCGCAGGTCTCACTGGGATCGAAGCAGCCTGCGAGATGCCGGAGCGGTTGAAGAAGAACGGTTTGCCTCAAGGTAAAGTGACTCTTATAGATGCACTTCCTAACATAGGRTCCCATATGGGAGACGATGCAAGACCGATTATTGAGGAAGCACTTTCTAAACTGGATATCCGCACTCGCACCAGTGTGTCTGTGAAGTCTTTTGACCATAGCGGTGTCCTCTTCGTTGACGGGGAACGGATCGAAACGGATACGATAATCTGGGCAGGTRGCCTCCAAGCTAACAACCTCGCAAAGGATATTCCTGCTAATACTGACGGATTGGGACGGCTATCGGTAGACAAATATTTGAGGGTATCCGGAACTGCGGATATTTTTGCAGCCGGTGATATCGCAGCCGCACCCGTTGAGGATGGGTATGTAAGTGTCATGTCATGCCAACACAGCAGACCYATGGGRAGATTCGCAGGTCATAATGCCGTCGCTGACCTAGTAGGACATGACATGATTCCCTTAGAGGTTAGCGCTTATGGAACTTGTCTAGACCTCGGACCATGGGGCGCGGTGAGGACGGAAGGGTGGGAACGCAAGGTAGTCAAGAAAGGATTGGATGCCAAAGCAATCAAGATCCATATCAATCGGGATCGGATCTATCCACCGCGCTCACAGGACCGTGCAGAGATTCTCGAGTCGGGTAGACCCGAAGTGCAATCTCCGCCACCAAAGTAAGCCCAAGACCGTTTGCAAGAAACCGGTATATGACCACTGCTAACAGCAAAAATAACAACCTAAGCCCTTGGCAGCCAGGCCACTCTGGTAACCCTAGCGGCAGGCCCAGAGGCACCCGCGACTTAGCTGGCTATGTGCTTGAGACCACTGGTGATGGCAAGGAGTTGATAGATGCCCTGGTGTGCATCGCCAGGGGTGTCATGCCCAACGTTGCAGTGCAAGAAGGCCCCAGGCCAAGGAAGGACCAGCAGGTGCGACCCGCCGACCAGCTGAAGGCCATAGAGATGCTGCTAGACCGCGGCTTCGGCAGATCTCCGCAGCAACTAGACATAGCCCACAGTGTCTCTGACAGGCCACTGGAGCACCTGTCTGACGAGACACTACGGCTGTTGGTTGAGAACGCTAGGCAGCTTGAGGAAGGCAGCGGGGTGGTGRTTGAYGGGRAKGGSCARGTAGTYACGGAGTNARGSGYATGAARYTAYCWGTARTTCTASCGGTRCTYSTYGGAACYCTWGTASTTGCTTGTTCTAGTGCTACACCTACGCCCAATATTGATGCAACGATAGAAGCACGRGTAGGTCAGATACTTACTAAAATACCAACTGAGACTCCGATTCCAACCCTTACACCAGTACCCCCGGCTACGGCTCCTGCTAGCACATCTGAGGAAGGGCTTGCCCCAAACTTCAGTTTCAACCTTTACCAAGGGGAAGATATCCTCGGTTCTGAAACTAAACAATTGTCGCAACTAAGAGGAACGCCTGTCGTGCTTAATTTCTGGGCGCGGCTGTGCCCACCTTGCTGGACCGAGATGCCAGAGCTTCAAGAATTCAGCGAGGAGTTCCAAGGTCAGATTATTCTTCTAGGCATCGACATTGGACAATTCACCGGCCTMGGCCCCCCTCGAGACGCCAGTAAGCTTCTGGATTCTATGGGAATCACCTACCCWRCTGGTTTCACAGATGATGGGGAYGTAGTGGAACAATATAAAGTGTTGGCTGTGCCCACCACGGTCTTTATAGATGGGCAAGGGCGAATCTTTCAAAAGTGGACCGGCGCATTGGACCGAGGCACTGTAACCCGCTTGGCCAAAGCTATGTTGGCTCAGGATGTAAATTAGAGCCTAGGGGGCGCAGGAGGGACCGTGAGGGCAATTATTTCGAAGCGTGCCGATATTGCAACTTGGGCAAGAGCATAACCCTACTAACCAGCTAACGGATGGCACACCTCACATTTGCCGACATTTTGCCGACCAACTCCCAGTAACAGAGTGGTACTGGCTGGTACCGGCAGGGAGATAGACCGGCCATTTTAGCTACGAAACGGGACTATTTGGGACGGGGAGTGACAGGGTAAAACGACCGGCGTCGAACTCGAAAACCGGTATGGGGGCAACCTCATCGTGGGTTCGAATCCCACTCTCTCCGCCACGCTTGCGTCTTCCGTCTGGTTCTCACGCCCATTCAGCGGGTATCATTGGCCTATGGGTCCCATAGGCCACACCGTCGTCTCCACTGTCATCGGCGCTTCAATTTGGGGCGTGACCGGTTCGCCCGCTGCTGGGGGCGTCGCCTTGGGCGTGGGAGTGCTCGTCGATATCGACCATTCGGTTGATTATTATCAGGAGTGGGTGAAGCGCCGCCCACATCTGGTCCTCAAACTCTTTCACGCCTGGGAATATTCGATCATTGGATTGCTAGTCCTTGGATTTATCTACTATCACCCGATTCTCCTAGCTGCGACCGTGGCCCATCTAGGCCATGTGGCCCTAGACCACTACCACCACCGCCCGAACCCGTTGACCTATTTCATTTCCCGCCGGACATGGTTACGGTTCGATGCCCGGAAGATCGAACCAGGCAAACGGATCAGGCAGTCCTATGAGGACTTCCCAAATAAGCTCCCGCTTGGGCGTTTATGGGAGCCGTGGTATCGCAGAAAAATCGAACCCTGGTTCGCCGCCAGACTAACAATCGCACCCGAAGACCGAGTCGACGAGTCCGACCGGTAACCATGTCCCTAACCCGGTATGGCAGCGACCTTATCGTGGACTCGAATGTCGTTATCTGCACGTCGCTCACAAACAAGGAAGGCTCCTCGATTTTGACGAGATCGGAGAGGCATCTGTGAATTCTCCTTCTTGACCCAGGTAACGCTTGACAAACTTCCACCACTTGCTTTGATCGAAGACGGTCAATACAATCCGTGATAGTACCTCACGCCCAATGAGAAACCTACGCTAAGCCGGCAAACCGAGAGACGGCATCATGGCTGAAGAACTGGGTCGAATTCAGCGGCCCCCAGCAAGTCAGTACGACGGGCGGCGCAAGTTATTGCTGGTGCCGTTGATCTATGGGCCCCAGGCGGACAATGCCGAGGGTGCCGCCGTCCTCCAAAACTATTGGGAGCAGATGCAGACCCAGGTAGCGGCCTTGGAAACCGCACTAGGAGGCCTGCAACACATCTATCACGAGAGTCTGACCGTCGGCGGAGACGAGGGTCTGGAACAACTTGGCGCCGCCGACCAACGCAGCCACAGCTTCATAGCCGGCATGGCCGAAGGTGGCGCCGTATTGGAGGCAACCGAGGACATGGACGTCCTGCTGGAGACGTTGGATCTGCAGCGGTGCATGATGATCCCGTTGGCCAGCACCAACGTGGCGTCCAAGCTTCAAGAATGGCATTCAGATAGCAACCGGCAACGCTACGAGCACATCGCCAACCAGATTGACAGCACCCTAGGTGAGAACGAAACGGGGTTGCTGATGATCAGCGAACGCCACCAGGTGCAATTTCCCAGTGACATCGAGGTATTCTACGTGTCGCCGCCAGCCCTGGACGATTATCGGCGCTGGCTCCGGAACTGGACGGAACAGCAACAATCCGCGACCGCGGCGGAAAGCGAGCCCACCAGAACAGACGCAGAAGTCGCTGTGAATGATGACGAGATATACGGAGTAGAARAAGCAGCGGGTCAAGACGAAGCATCCGAAGAACCAGAGACCGATTAGAMCAATGGCGTTCAAGCCGGGCATTGACCTGAAGATAAGGGCTCTGGGCTCTGCGGTAACTTGCTGGTGGAACCGGCAGCGATCGACACCGACATACCAAATCTGGGAAAGTCGGTTAAAAACTCGGGAGTTAGTATTCTTCCTCACGGCGTTGGTGATCATGGGACCGCTGCTCGGTCCCGGGCAGATCCTGACATTGGATTCGCCTCTCGCCCTGAATTTTAACCTTGCCGAGTATTTTTCTTGGAGTACAGACGGGGCGGAAAGCGTCTTCGCCGCCACCCACAACTCGGCGCCCTTCGCAGCCGTGCTACGCGGGTTTGAACTACTTTTACCCTTTCAGGTTGTAGAGAAGATGTGGTTGGTGCTGCTCCTATTTCTCTGCGCGGTTGGCGCCTCCCGTTTGCCCTATCTAGAGGAATCCGGAAGGTTTTACGCCGGATTTTTCTACTTGGTTAACCCTTTCACTTATATCCGGTTCGTGTCGGGACAGTGGGGGATGTTGGGGGCCTATGCCCTTATACCCTTCGCAGTGACCAGTTTTTTCCTCCTCCTTGAAGAGCCAAGTCGAAAGCAGATCGCGATCTTTGTGCTGCTCCTAACGTTGATCAGYCACCTTCAGATTCACGGTCTGGCCCTCGCGTTGCTGGTTGTGGGGTCGTTGTATGKCGCCAATTGCGCCATTCGGCCRGAAAGTTTCAGAAGAYCGCTCCCAGCGGTCCTGTGGTYCGGTGGATTGTTTCTGTTGGTGAATTCTTTCTGGATCGTGCGCTTCATGATGTTCGGTGGTGGCGTGACCAAGAACATGCCGGTTGGGGAGCTAGGATATTTCTCGGCGTTTCCAGCGATCGATGTCATTTCCCTGCGTGGGGTCTGGTTCAGCGGCGCCTTCGTGGACATCTCCAACTTGGTGCCTGTATGGTGGGTGTTGTTCTTGCCGCTGATGGTTCTGGCGGTCTACGGGTCAATCTCCATGTGGGAAAACCAAAGGTTACGGTAGTTGGTCCTGGGAATTGCCCTAGCCGGAGTCATTGGAATGGTCATGGCGGCAGCACCGGGAATCAAATTTGTGAACGGCTTGTTCACTTTGCTCTGGGAAGAGATCCCCCTTTACCGGGGTTTTCGCGACACCCACAAATTCGYGGCGCTATTGGCGCTGGCTTACGCATATCTTGGGGCATTCGGGCTACAAACACTGGTCGAGAAGGTAAAACTTGATGCTACGTCGCCGCGTTGGMKTTSWATTRAYAMSMRKWSCSRYMAYMWCTCCCACCACCGAAGAAAGTGTAGCCTCCGCCATAACCAGTTCCAAACGCATAGCCAAACTGGGTCGAAGACGCCGGGAGTTCCGAAGCTGTGATCGAAATCTTGGACGGCGAGGAAATAGAATTCAAGAATGGGTCAAATGTTGCTTGTAGGGGTGTGGGACCAGCGACATCGAATTGAAAGCCCGTGATYGGGATGCGTTCGCCGGTTACGACGGTAAGGGTAACATCGCACGTTAACGAATCGCCCTGAGTTACCGACGACGGCACGCATTGGGTGACCGTGATATTTATGGCTGATGCATTGCCGACTAACAGCAACGTTCCGACGATGGCGACGACTACCCCTATCGAAGCAAGCAATCGTCGGTCTATCCGACCGAATGGACGCAACAGAGCATTTGGCCTTAGCAATCTGTTTCTATGGCCACTGAGACCGGTTGGTTCAATTTGAGCTAACGGGTTTAACACACGCCCTCAAAGTTGGATTGAGTTGCTCTCAAGGTGTTGTTCCGAGTCTTGCTCAATAACATTGGATGGGAATTCGGGTCCAGAAACCCAGGTCCGTGGCCCATAATCCTACGAGAAGATGCATTAATCAAAACACAATCTCAGCACGTCGCCATAGGAAAAAGCGATCAATCCCATCCTCTAGATCGGTTTGCAAACCCGATAAAATGAGCGCCCAAAGTTGATCCCATGCCAGTGTTCTCGGACCGGCTTTCCAATCGGCTTGGAATTCGGGCTCGCGAATCTTAGGTTTACTAATGTCGGGTCTTGATTTAGGCATAAAAAAGAGGTCCCGCATCTCCTAYTCCAGAGATGCTGGGAGCCTCTGTGCCGCTCCGAKCGAATACTAATGAATTGTCTGGTGTAACCTAAAGTTCGGGGTGTATTTTGATATCCACCGTTCCAGTTTTTTGTCCCAACGCCAGTCGAGCCGACCACTCTTAGCTTTGGCGATTAATTCTCTATTTGCGGCAAGTTTGTCGGAAATGGACTTTATGAGCTCCTGAACGCTCGGCGCGCTTTCTGTCATTTAGATTTCGTCCCTCCACGGCATCGTCATTAATGCAATTTACCTTGGCTCCGAATCCATTTTCAGTCGGAATGTATTAGGTTTATCAGAAACTCTTTCAAACTCATCTCCCCGTATCAAAGTTGGGGGAATCAATCCAAATATATGATTCACGTAACACGTGAATAGGTGTTTGGATACCGAGTTCCAGGTAGCTCAACACACGGATTTGAATAACACTAACCGGAATTCAACTTTAGATTTGCCTTCGTGAGTTCTTCCATATTTCAGGCCAAAACGCGTCGAAACCAAGATCGTTCGGCATCACGCATTCCCCCGAGATCCGGTCGTTGATGCGGTCTGCCAACATGTAGGCGGCAGTCGATTCCGAGCCTATTCCCGAACCGCCCGGTTTAGCACCCTGGCGATTTCTCGGATTCATGATTACGTACGCTTTCAGGAACAGGAGCGCAAGGGTCTTGTCGGCTACGTCTCTCCTTTAGGTAGCCAATGCCTGCGGATCGCCGATACAGCCAGCTAAATAAACGGCCCCAGAGTCGTCTTTCTCCCGACTTCCAAAGCCAGGTGGCCAGATYCAAGGAATCAACATCTGATCTAAGGGCTGAAACCCCAATTTCACCTAAGAATTCGATTAAGGAATTTTGGNTTTTTTCGACGTATTCCCTAAGTTTGTAGAAGTCGACGTCGTCGAACATAGGAATGAACCCAACCTCGACGGTCCGGCACCAACTATTTGTAATCGGCGTCGGCGAAGGCAAACCTGACTCGAGATCAATAATCACGTACCCCTTTGGCGTTTTGATCAAATTCCCGTATGCCGTTGGGCTGTTTGGGTTTATCTGCCAAACAGGGAGACCGGTAGAATGGGAAAAATTTGCGACTTCCGTAAGAAATTGCTGCGATTCATCGTCCCGTACCACTTCATCTCCGATGATTAGTTGACTCCTCAAGCCGAACCATATTCCGATTGGCGTGRTGTCAATTATCGGAGCAACTACTTCTCTGCCGTATCGGTGGAGAGTTAAGCGGCTGGCGACGTTTCGCCGGTACTTTGCGGCGATTAGGGMTGCCAGATTTGATGCGTRGGGGTATTCGGCCTGAAATGCGATTCAGTAGAGGATCCGAACAGCCCTTGATGGCGTATAGACCTTGGTGACGGTCTGTGTTTGCCGGTCGATGATTACGGTGCTGGCGAACGAAACTTTCTCGATTGTCCCCTGAATGTTGAATCGATTCCGCCTCGGCACAGCCCCGATGGTGTATTTGAAAATATAGTAAAGAATTCGGATCATCATGGTCTGTAGTTCTTGTAAACGATGTCTGGCAACGTGGAGCTGACGGCCAATACCCCTTAGTCGATCAACTTCACCGCCCATCTGAATCTTCGACCGGAAATCATTTTTAAGCACCTTCGCCGGCTTGGGCCGCCGCCAAGGTGCACCCGAGTTGTCGAAGGATCAGCATCGAATAATCGCCTGATTCTTCCCAGCACCACTAGGAATTTTGGGGATCGCTGCAGCGCCTGACGACTCGCAACCATTTTATTCTAGAGGCTTTGGTTAACGGTTAGCTAGCCTGGCAGTGACCAAATGTCATTTAATGGCCCTGCATCACAATATCCTGCGCCTGTCATGACGAATCCGATTCCAATTTCGGTCACGCCCACATATTGTGACGAAACAGCGTAACGGAACAGCCAGATTCGTTGATCACACGACCGCCACAGCGGTGACCTCGATCAACTGTTCGGGACGGCCCAAAATCTGGTGCATGACTATCCCCGTGGCGGAAGGGAAGCGGTCGCCGAAATTTTTGCGCCGCACCCCCCCCACCTTCCGGTAGTCCATCATTCCGTTGGGGGCGACCCATTCGATGGTGTTGACGATGTCGTCCATGGAGTAGCCTCCCTCGTCCATGATCCGGGAGATGTTCTTGTAGGCCTGCTCCGTCTGAGCAACGATATCGTAGCCGCCCACCGGAGTACCCGTGGCATGGTCCACTGACGACTGCCCGGATATCTGGAGCAACCGGCCCTTCTTGACTCCGGCGTTCTGGGTTAGGCCGCCGTAGTGCTGCTCCCACTCTGGGACCCGTATCTCCTCCCTGGTTCCACSCTTCACCGCCACCACTTCGATCTCCACATGCCCCTCGGGCCGCAGCAGCCGGTTGACAGGAATGTTGGTCGACGCCGGGAACCGGTCTCCGAAGAATCCACGGCGGACGTCTGCCGTRTTGGGGTATTGAAGCAGGCATTGGGGTGAGATGTAATCCAGGGTCTTTATCACGTCCTCGGGCCCGGCCCCGGCACCGTCCAAGACCCGGCCGATGATGCCGTAGGTGAGTTCCACCTGCCTGGCGGTGTCCTGGGGATAATTGGACTGGCCATCGATATCTTCGCTACCAACGAACCCGGAGGTCCAGACAATCTCGTCGTCAACCACCACACCCGGCACATAGGTTAGCTGGCCGTACCGGTCCCAACCGGGGTTGATGGGCTTCTTCTCGCCCTTCATGGCCACCATGCTCACTTCGATGAACGCATCGGGCCGCAACAATCGCTCGATTACGATGCCCGTGGCGCCCACCGGGCTATCCTTCAGGTATTGCTTCCGTATGTCGCCGGTCTGGCGGTACAGCGGCAAGGCCGTGGCGTCGATGTAGTCCACGGTCTGCACCACATTGTCGAATCCCATGCCCGCAGCTTCCAGCACCACTGCCAGCTTCTCGTAGATGACCTTGGTCTGGTCCAGCAGGTCACCCTTGCAGACCACCCGTCCCTGTTTTGGGTCGTACTCACTGGCGGTCTGCCCGGACAGGTACAGGATCCCGGCGTTCTCGGCACCCATGCAAAAGGTGTAACGGTTAAGATCCAACCAAGGGAACTTGGCCGGGTCGACTTCAATGATGTTCTTGCTCATCTCTTCTCCGGGTCTTTCAGGCGCTAATTTTGGCGTCCGCCGTAGGGGCACGGTCCCGATGTAATCGGGATACCCCTACGCCGAATCATCTGATTACTCCGTTCTCCAGCAGACGCTCGAACTCTTCGTCCGGCACCTGGAGCAACTCCTGCATCACTTTCTTGTTGTGCTCGCCCAAGAGCGGCGCACTCCGGGGAATCGCGRGCTGAACTCCGTTAACCGTCCAAGAGAATGCGCCCATGGGCCGTGGCCCCACGACTTGATGGTCGGGCGATTGCACGAAGCCTCGTTGGACCATGTGCGGGTCGGCCAACACCTGAGCCGAGTCCAACGCCGGCCCGGCAGGCACCCCGGCAGCCTGGAGACTCTCCACCACTTCTTGAACAGGAAGTCCCTCGGTCCACTGCTCGATCAATGGCTCAAGTTCGTCCTGGTGGCTTAATCGTGCCTCTGTGGTCGAAAATCTGGGGTCGTCGGCCCACCTCGGGCTTCCTGCAATTTTAGCCAACGCTCGAAATTGAATGTCGCTTTCCACCGATATCGCCACCCAATTTTGGTCGCCCGGACAACGAAACACGCCATGCGGCGCTTTTTCTTGGTGGCGGTTGCCTACGCGCTCGGGTTCGGTGCCGTCCAGGCTGTACTCCATGACCGCCTCGGGCAAGATAGTGGCGAGAACCTCGGTCATGGCCACTTCGATGTGCTGCCCCTCTCCGGTGTTGGCGCGGTGGTACAGGGCTTCCAGTAGGGCCAGCACGCAGTAACAGCCGCTGAAGGCGTCGGGGAACAGTCCTCCCATGATCCGTGGATGTGACCCCTTGTGGCCGGTCACTGAGGCCAATCCGCTGAACAGGTTGATGACGCTGTGGAACCCGACCAGGTCTTTCATGGGCCCGGTGCGGCCAAAAGCCCCCAGCGATAGATAGACCACATCGGGCCGTAGAGCCCGTACATCCTCATAACCCAAGCCCATGCGTTCCATCGTGCCGCTGGAGTAGTTTTCGACCACTACGTCGCTCACAGCGATGATCTGCCGGGCCAGCGCCACGCCCTCAGGGTCCCKGAGGTTTAGAGTGCAGCTCATCTTGCTGGAATTGACCAGGTTGAACCCTCCGCTGCGGTTGACGCCCGGTTCGGCCTCGGCGAAGGGTGGCCAAGCCCGTGTCGTGAGCCGGTCTTCGGTCTCGATCAATATCACTTCGGCCCCTAGCCAGGCCAGCATCTGCGCGGTGTAGGGGACGGCGATTATCTGGCCGAAGTCGGCTATGCGGACCCCTTCCAGCGGGAGCAGCGGCTTGGTCATCTAGCCTCCACCCCTGCCGTGGATACCTGGGACGCCGTATATCCCAGCCACTCGCCTAGCACTTCGGAGGTATGTTCTCCCAGCTTCGGGGCTGGCCTAAAGAACTGCCAGGGTGTGCGCTCAAGGCGGACCGGGTAGCCGGGCAGCTTGAATCTCTGTCCGCCGGRTCCTTCCATGTCGATCATGAAACCGCGCTCGATCACATGGGCTGAATCCACCATCTGCCCCACCGTGTAGGCCGGGAAGCAGGGGATGCCTCGTTCTTGGGCCAGTTGGGCGATCTCGGCGCCGGTGTGCGCCATGGTCCATTCCAGAAGCAGGGGTTCCAGTGCGTCCCAGTTCCGGGCACGTTCGACGCCAGACGAGAACACCTCCAGTTCGGCCCAGTCTGGATTGTCTGCGATGTCCATCAGGTTCCGCCAATGGGCGTCCATCACCGCCATCACCACCACGTACCCGTCCTGGCATGGCAGATAAGTATTTGGCATCACGCCGAAGACCKSMGGTCTTCGTGGCTTGGCTTYGTGGTAAGAGGCGTGGGCCAACTCGAAGGGCATGACCGCGGCCACAGCTTCCTGCATACTGAGGTCGATCTCGCAGCCCGTGCCCGTGATCGAACGAGATAGCAGCGCCGCCACGCCGGCCATCGCTCCCTGGACTCCCGCCAAATAGCCGGCCATATGGGTGCTGGAACGAAGGGGCGGTTCCCGGCCGGGGTCTTCCACCCGGTCCGGGATGCCGGGGGTGGCGTAGGCCATGCCTCCGGAACTGATGGCGATCAGATCGTCGCCCAGGTAGGCGCTGTTGGGACCGGTGAGACCGAATGGGGTGATAGTCACAACGATCAGCCCCGGATTCGACGCCGCCGACCGTTCCCGGCGCAGCCCCAACCGCTCAACCTCTGCGCTGTTCTGCCCCGACACGAGGAAATCTGAGGCAGCCACCAGGTCCTGAAAAGCGGCCCGCCCTTCAGGCGATTCGATATCCAGGGACACGCCGCGCTTGTTGGAGTTCAGGTAGAGGAACATCCCGCTGCAGTCCGGGTCGGGGACGCCGCCCGGATAGGGGCCGCTCCTGCGGTAATGGTCTCCCTGGGGAGGCTCGACCTTCACAACGTCGGCGCCGGCATCACCCAACAGCCTGGCGCAAAATGAGCCCGCCACCTGGCCCGATACTTGGTCGGTAAGCTCCAGAACTTTCAGGCCTGCCAGGGCGCCTTCTTGGAGCATACCGTTAACCGTCGGACCGTAGAGGGAACCGCAAGAGCGCGCTGGCCGGGTCGACGACTTTCTCGCCCCTCTGGTTCGCCACCCACAGATCGCACTCGACCATGCCGCCTTCATCTGTCGCTGAAACGTCCGTGACCACTCCGYGGCARGTWAKSRWGTCSYYRGGGTARRCCATSACCCKGTTKCGAAAMKSCARYTTGCGCAGGAAMGCTYCSGGCCCGGCCCAGTCCTGTACGTGCTGGGTCAAGAAACCGCCCATCATCTGGCCGTCAACAAACGGGGCTTCGAAACCCAGTTCGCGGGCGTAATCAGCGTCGTAATGCAGCCGAATGAAGTCCCAGGTCGCCGCCCCGTAGGCCATCATGCGGGCCAGGCCGATCTCTTTGACGAGGGGCGTGATCTCATCGCCGATCTGCACGCTTTGGAAGTGTCTAATCTCGTTGGCCATCTTAAGCCTCGGGCCGGTAGAACATGGTCTCGGTATTCCGCGCCAGCAATTCGTCAGCCTGGTTGTAGAAAGTTGTCTGGATYACCTGGAAGACCAGGGAGCCGGTGCGGCCGGTTTTCTCGTAGACGTCCTTGACGGTCCAGTGGGCGCTGATCACATCGTCGGGGTGGATGGGTCGGAAGAACTCGTATTCGTTGCCGGCTCGAAGCCCCTCCAACTCCCGGATGGGCCCTCTCCCAATTAGGTCGCCACGGTCGTCCATATCGCTGTCCACGTACTGCCAGGTGTCGCAGATCAGCGTGGGCGGGGCCATAACGTCACGCAGTCCGTGGGCCAGGGCGAAATCACGGTCGGAATAGAGCGGGTTGAAGTCGCCGATCGCCAGGGCGTATTGGCGTAATGACGAACGGCCCATCTCGTCCGGGGCCTGAATCACGATCTTCTGCCCCACGGTCTCTTTCAGTCTTTCCAGCAAACTGGCCACTTCAGTCACCTCGCTACTCGCCCTTGTAAACGGGCGCGCGCTTCTCCCGGAAGGACGCCAAAGACTCTTTGTGGTCCTTACTGGTGAGAGTTAGCACTTCCACCTGGGCCGCCTCGGCCAGATGGTCGTCCAGGGTCTGGGTCAGGCCCCGGTACATCATTCCCTTGACCATCCTGTTGGGTATGGGCGCTTTGCCGGCGATCTTTCGCGCCAGTTCCATGGTGGTCTCTTCCAGTTGATCGGCGGTGACCAAATGGGCCAAGACGCCGCACTGCTTGGCTTCTTCRGCCTCCAACCAGTCTCCGGTGTAAAGGAGTTCCAGGGCCTTGCTGATGCCCATGGCCCGGTTGTAGAGCCAGGTGGACCCGGTGTTGGAAACCAGGCCCATCTGTAGGAATGCGTTCATGAACCGGGAGTTCTCACAGCCCACCCGGATGTCGCAGGACAGGACCCAGTCGAACCCGTCGCCGATRGCCAGGCCGTTGACCATGGCGATGGTYGGAATYTCCAGGTTGTGSARCTTGGACGTGACWCCCTGRGGCATCTCRCGGATGAACYGRWAKGTCTCGTATGRGTCTTTATGYCCCAGCARTTGRTCGCCGCCCCGGCTTTCGTCCTTGATGTCGGCGGAGGCGCAGAACGCCCGGCCGGCGCCGGTGATGATGAACACTCTCAGGTCCGGGTCCGAGGCCACGTCTTCCAGAGCGTGGTTAAGCTCGGCGAACATCTCTTCGTTCARTGCGTTGAGTCGCTCCGGACGGTTCAATGTCAGCCGGGCGATGTGATCTGACTTGTCCAGCAAAATGGTGTTGTAAGCCACGCCGGTTGCCTCCTGGCGGTGTTTCCCGAAATTGGTGCCTAGCTAGGTGCTGATTCTGCTGCCATGGTAATTGCCTGTCAAGTTGCATACCTTCCGGYGCGGAGGTATCCACGGGGTAATAGGGCCATATTGACACTCACTTCGGACGATTCCATACTGGCCCAAACCTGAAACATGGTTTCGACTCGATGGCTGGAGGCGTCACATGCAACGGGAAGTGCTGTTCTTCACTGAGATGGGGTACACGGCGTACCCTCAGGACGAAGCCAAGAAACTTGGCTACAACAACCTGATGTTCCCAAACGAGTATTTCAGCCCCGAAAAAGCGCAAGAGCTCTAYTCGATGTATTTTGATGAGCTCCAGTACTGCACYGAGTCAGGCTTCGATGGCGTGATGATCAATGAGCACCACAACAACCCGTTGTGCATGATGCCGTCGGTGAACGTGATCGGCTCGGTGCTAGCCCGCATCACCAAGAAAGGCAAGATAGCCTTCTTGGGCAACGTCCTACCCATCCACGAGAACCCGCTGCGGATCGCCGAAGAGATCGCCATGATCGACATCCTCTCGGGTGGACGGGTGATCTGTGGCTTCGTACGCGGCATCGGCCAGGAAAGCATCGCTACCAACACCAACCCGATCTACAACCGGGAGAGGTTCGACGAGGCCCACGATGTCATCATCAAGGCGTGGACCACCCCCGGCCCCTTCCGGTACGAGGGCAAACATTACCAGTACCGGGTCGTGAAYCCCTGGGTGATGCCGCTGCAGAAACCCCACCCGCCGRTCTGGATACCTGGCGTGGCCTCGACTGAATCGATCGTTTGGGCCGCCAAGCACAAGTACCCCTACGTGGCCTTGGCGCCACCGATGGACCTGCTCAGGGGTATCTATGATCTGTATGACGAGACCGCCGAGGCCGATGGATGGACGCCGACCGCAGAGCACCGCGCCTACGCCATCAGGATCAACGTGGCCGACACCGACGAAAAGGCCTATGAAGAAGGCAAGAACTTTTATTGGCAACTGGGGACTTCGTTCGGCGTAACTCCGCCCCACTGGCAGGCTCCCCCCGGATATATCTCGAGGGCGTCGGCCCAAGGCGCGCGGGAAGCAAACAGGCGAGCGGCCTCCAATATCACCCCCGGCGGACCCAACCTTGCCTACGACGAAGCCCAAGAGACGGTCCAGATCATCACGGGCAACCCCGACACGGTTATCAAGAAGCTCAAAAAGATCATYGACCTGATCGATCCGGGCTACATCGTGCTGTGGGGCCGGGAAGGTCCCATGTCCCACGATGTGGCAATGCGCTGCATAGACCTGATGGGCCAAGAGGTGATCCCCGCCATCAAGGAATACCAAGCGGTGGKGTAGGGAGATACCAGGCAAACGAAAAGGGGCATTCCGATTCATCGGGATGCCCCTTCTTATTCCCCCGTCATTCTGGCGAAGGCCAGWATCCAGATTGCCAGCYGAGCCAATCAAATTCCCGTAGGCGCGGGTTTTTAACCCGCYTCTTTGCAACAGATCAATTTCTGATTTCCCTAACGCGTGCAGATTCAAGGCTGGCCCGGCCGGTCCTGGCGGTCTTGACCTCCCCGGAGCAAGGCCGGTTAAAAACCGGCGCCTACGCCATCTTTCCGAGCTTCGCCACGGCGGYAGACCAGGTATCCTTGACACCAAACCACAAAAACGGGGCCACACAACAAATGCCTGACTCATCCAGCGATTTCCAGTCCACCCGCGTCCGCATCCCCGACTCCCAACGCGCCATCCAGGACTACCTGTGGGAGCAAGGCTGGACCGACGGCCTGCCGGTGGTCGCCCCCACCGAACCGCTGGTCCGCGAGATGCTGTCTGGGTACGGCGGCCAACCGTCCGACTCCCTGGGCCGCATCCAGCCCGGCAATTCCAACGTGACCCTGGAGAAGCTGGCGGTGAATGCCGTGATGGCCGGCTGCCTGCCCGAGCACTTCCCCGTGGTCGTGGCGGCCCTGAAAGCTGCGCTCCSGGACGAGTTCAAYCTGGCCGGCAACGCGGTCACCACCGGCGGCGCGGCCCAGGTGCTGATCGTCAACGGGCCCATCGCCAAGGAGCTTGGCATCAACGGCGACGCCGCCTGTTTCGGCCCCGGCTACCGGGCCAACGCCGTCATCGGCCGGGCGCTGCGCCTGGCTGTCCGGAACCTGGGCGGACTGATACCCGGCGACATGGACAAGGCCACGCTTTCGACGCCCTACCGCTACAGCTTCTGTTTCAGCGAGAACGAGGACTTAAGTCCCTGGGAGCCCCGGCACGTGGAGTTGGGCTACGAGCCCTCGGCCAGCACGGTGACCATCGCCGCCATCCTGGGCGTCTACAATGTCATGGAGAGCACCGTGGGCACGGGCATCGAGGTCTTGCGCACTATCACGGCCAACATGCGCGGCGTGGGCATACCCGGCTACTACCACCTGGGCACCCGCTCCCAGATCGTGCTGGTGCTCTGCCCCGAGCACGCCAAGGAGATCTCCGGGTCCGGTCTGTCCAAGGCCGACGTCCGGGAGTATATCTACGCCAACGCCCGCATGCCGGTCCACCAACTCAAAGACCTGGCCCACTACGGYAACCGTGTCTGGCCCAACTGGATCGACCAAACAAACCCCAACACCCTGGTCCCCATCTGCTCGTCGCCGGACGATATCGTGGTAGTCGTGGCCGGCGGCGGCGGCCGGCATTCGGCCTGGATGTCGGGCTGGGTTACGCGGGTGTGCACGGAGGAGGTTTTGGTGGTGGGGTAGCCGGCGGGTTGCACCCTTCTTTGCGTGGATGTSATCCCAGATGACGAGCTAACTTAGGAGTTGAGATATGTCATCCCAATCGGAATCACGGCCACCCTTCCCGCCGTTCAACAATGAGACCGCCGCCCAAAAGGTTAAGGGCGCTGAGGACGGCTCGAACACCCGCGACCCAGAACGGGTGGCGCTGGCTTACACCGTAGACAGCGTCTGGAGAAATCGCGCCGAGTTCCTTTCGGGGCGCGAGGCCATCACCGAGTTCCTCCGGCGAAAATGGGACCGGGAACTGGACTACCGCCTGATCAAAGAGCTCTGGGCCTACGACGACAGCCGCATCGCCGTTCGCTTCGCCTATGAGTGGCGCGACGACTCCAACAACTGGTACCGCTCCTACGGCAACGAGAACTGGGAGTTCAGTCCCAACGGCCTGATGCACCGCCGCCTAGCCAGCATCAACGACCTGCCTATCCTAGAGTCGGACAGGAAGTACCACTGGGAGCTCGGGCCGCGGCCGGAGGGGCACGCGGGGTTGGGGGAGTTGGGGCTGTGAAAGGTAGAGCCCAACTGGACCGACCAGACCAACCCCAACACTCTAGTTCCCATCTKYTCGTCRCCGGACGACATCGTTGTGGTTGCGGCGGGCGGAGGGGGWMKKCSWKYKKMCWRKRWKWMMRRYWRSRWKMYKSVRGKRYKKRMSGMAGWGRTTKWKMRRGWKSKGTGATTCGGTGTTAGCTTGAACTGGGCAAGTCCCTGGCGGGCAAATCGCAGCAAGAGTAGAGCCCCAGCGAAAGATGAAGCCGCCGCGGCGAGCAACGCGATTCCGATCGCGTCCATGAAAGCGATGTTGGCCGCTTCTCTCAGGGCGTCRCCAGGTGGTYYGCCAAGTCCAGCGGYARCCTGGGCAGCCGACCCAACGTTGTCCCGCGCCGCCGATATTTCGTCTTCTTGGCTGAACTCCACGATTCGACTTAGAAATGCCTCAAAAAAATGGCGCGAAGCTCTTCGGCTCGAATCACACGTAGTAGATATTCCTAGTTTTGTGTCGTCGGCGAGAGAACTCTGTCAAGAGCCATCAGCGGTGGGGCCCATCTGGAACGCATACGGTGGCCATTACYTTAGCCCCACCCAAGCCATATCAATTGACTATATGTTGAAATATCTTCCTTCTGAAGAGCCAGCCAGAACAATTTGTATTGCCGCCTCAATAATCTGCGCTAGTCAATGTGCGGCGGCGCCTGGTCACACGGCTCAACCATTTCAACCGACGATTGGAGCGAGTCCATTCTCGATGGAAGCGTGGAGGAAATCTCCAATCGATATTGCTCGTCGTGTACTTCCCGATTTGTGTTTGCGACACGCTAAGGTAGTCGGTGAAGCCAAGGTTCAAGATGCGACAGCGGCCGCGGCAACTTTGAACTCCTCTGACCTCGTCATAGTTGATCCGCCATATTCTGGTGTTCAATATAGCCGTTTTTACCATGTGCTAGAGACGGTCGCTGAAGGAAAYGTCGATTCGGTTAGCGGGGTTGGTAGATATCCATTACTGAAGAATCGACCTCAATCTTCTTTTTCGAACAAAGGCCAGTCTTCAAAGGCCCYGTYTACATTACTCGAAACTCTCGCNGAAACTGGTGCGACGGTAATTTTNACTTTCCCTGTGGGCGAATCTAGCAATGSGCTGTCAGGGAATAAAATACATCTCTGGTACATTTAGTACACTTGGCGGCAACAACAATGTTCGATCAGCACGAAATAAATCACACGAGTTGCTTCTCCTCCTCAAGCCCAAAAAGGCGTCTGGATGATCACTAAGGACACAGAAACAACAAATCCCCAACCAAATTTGACACCACCCCCGCCCCCGCGCGATGATACCCACCGCCTGTAAATTGTAATTATCTAGACTCTTAGAGGAGGCACTTCCTGATGGTTAAGGCCGCCGTACTGTACGAAGTTGGTTCACCGTTGGTGATTGAAGACGTGGAGCTGGACGACCCCCAAGCGGGAGAGGTCCTGGTCAAGATCGGCGCGGCGGGCATCTGCCGCAGCGACCGCCATTTCATGCACGGTGACGCTCCAATCGCCCTCCCCGTAGTCCTGGGCCATGAAGGCGCGGGCACCGTCGAGAAGGTCGGCCCCGGCGTCAATTCGGTCAGGCCCGGCCAGCAGGTGATCCTTTCTTTTGTGCCGTCTTGTGGGCGATGTAAGTCTTGTATCACCGGCAACTCCCACCTGTGCGACAACCACGCCGCCACCGGCCCCAACATGTACGATGGCACCACCCGCCTGCACAAGGGCGACCAGCGCATCCACCACATGGGCAAGACTGCCTGCTTCGCCGAGTACGCCGTGGTCCCCGAGACCGGCTGCGTGGCCATCGACGTCAACATCGGCATGGACAAGGCCGCTTTGATCGGCTGCTGCGTGCCCACCGGCGTCGGCGCCGTCACCTCCAGCGCCAAGGTCACACCCGGCAGCACCGTGGCGGTCATCGGCTGCGGCGGCGTGGGCCTGAACGTGATCATGGGCGCGGCCCTGGTCAACGCCAGCAAGATCATCGCCGTGGACATCCGCGAATCGCAACTCGAGTTCGCCATGAAGTTCGGCGCCACCCACACGGTGAACGCCTCGGACAAGGACCCCGTGGCCCAGGTCAGGGAACTGACCGACGGCAAGGGCGCGGACTTTACCTTCGAGGTCTTCGGCTCGGCCGACACGACCAAGGCCGCTTACGACATGGCCGGCAAGAAGGGCGTCGTGACCATCGTGGGCATCGCCCCGGTGGGCGCCGAAGCCGGCATCAACGCGGTGGACATGGTGCGGAWSGARAAGACSRTRCGMGGCACCTACTACGGTTCCACYCACTCCAGCGTGGAGATGCCCAAGCTGGTGGACATGTACCTGGCCGGCAAGCTGAACCTGGACGACCTGGTGGTCCGCCACTACTCTCTGGACCAGATCAACGAGGCCTACGACGACATGGACAAGGGCGAAGTTGGCCGCGGCGTGATTATGTATTCCTAGGCCGGTGCAACCGGGTTTCCGGATGCTCTACTTTGGTTCTAAACACAAAGCTCCCTTATCCAGRGGGCTTTGTGTTTTTGGAGTCAACCGGTCCTTTGGCTACCACCATCCTCCGCAACTGTCATCCTGAGTGAAGCGAAGGATCTGCCAAAGTCCAGCTCACSAACCAAACCATTGATGCTGCACTCTCGCCTCCTCCGTGTCACTTGGTAGATTCTTCGCCGCCGCGGCTGGCTCAGAATGACAGTGCGGAAGAGTAGCGGTCTTGGAATGACAACCCCGCGCATTTGTCATCCTGAGTGAAGCGAAGGATCTGCCAAAGCAGATGGTGGTACCGGAGCTTCGGCGCAGAGAAATGGTGGCCTTAGAGCGAGATGGCAGATTCTTCGCCGCTGCGGCTGGCTCAGAATGACATGCCCGGGACAGACTGCTTCGTCGGAACCAATGACGTTGTCAGAAGAACAAAGCCCTCTGTTACAGATGGCTTCGCTTTTGGCAGGACGTTCCAAAAGCCAATGGCTAGGCTGCTAGGCGCTCATGGACATGATTATCCCGCCGGTATTAGTATGCTTGCATCATGCCCAGCGAACGAATTYAACGACAGATCGACCGTCTCTTGGATGAAGTTGAAGAGGCGATGTCCGGACAGGACTGGGAGGCCGTCGGCGAACGCGCCCGGTCTGTACTGAGGCTCGACCCCGAGAACCAAGACGCGCTCTCATATCTGGCCGMGGCCGAGCGCGATCAGACTCCAGGGACCACCCAACCGGCAGCGYCCGACGGCTCCAGTTCCAGTTCAAGGTCCAGACKMGAGCAATACATACCCAAGGAGCTGCTGGCCAAKCTGGAGGGGGTGCGCCGAACCGGCGCGTCATCTGGCGAACGCCTGGTTGTGACCATGCTGTTCTGCGACGTGACCGGTTCCACTTCCGCGGCCGAGAGCCTTGACCTCGAGGAGTGGTCGGAGATCATGAACGGCGCCTTCGAGCACCTGATCTCGCCGGTCTACCGGTACGAAGGCACTGTCGCCCGTCTTATGGGAGACGCCATCCTAGCCTTCTTTGGCGCGCCYATCGCCCACGAAGACGATCCRCAGCGGGCCGTGCTGGCCGGACTGGACATCGTTGAAGRCATCCGTTCCTATCAGGCGGAAGTAAAGACTCGCTGGGGACTGGACTTCGGCGTGCGGGTCGGCATCAACACCGGCTTGGYCGTGGTGGGAGAGGTCGGGTCCGACTTACGGGTCGAATACACGGCCATGGATGACGCGATCAACCTGGCGGCCCGCATGGAGCAGACCGCCGGTCCCGGAACGGTGCAGATATCCGCCGGCACCCATGATCTGATCGCCCCTCTCTTCGAGTTCGAAGGTCCAGAGTCCATCGAAGTGAAGGGCAAGAGCGAGCCGGTCTCGGCTTACCGAGTCCTGTCTGAGAAAAAGGAACCTGGGTCCTTGCGGGGTATCGAGGGGCTAAGCACGCCTCTCGTGGGGCGGGACAGCGAGATCAGCGGGTTGCGTGGGGTCTTGGAGCGGCTGCAAGACGGCCGCGGCGCAGTCGTTTGCTTGATGGGGGAGGCCGGACTCGGTAAATCCAGCCTACTCAGTGAACTGCACGCCCAATGGGAAAAGATCGCCGGCAAAGACGCGCCATGGGTCGAAAACCGGGGAGTTTCCTACAACACCACACGCCCCTGCGGCCTGTTCTCCCATGGCACACAGCAGGCGATCGGCATAACTGACGGCGACTCCATCGAAACTGTGCGGGCCAAGATCGCCGCGGCGCCAGGGGACTTGCCGTCGGATGTCAAAGAAAAGGTGGTCCATGCCATCGGCGTGTTGTTGGCATTGGAAACGGCATCTGACGGCCCGTAGGCAAATGGAGAAGGGGCGCAACGCGAACTCTATGACGCGTTTCATGGTGCGTGGMGCGCCCTGGCCGCGTACTCGCCCACGGTCATCGTGATGGACGACCTGCATTGGGCCGACCCTGCTTCAGTACAACTGATGATCGACCTTTTTCCCTTATTGGAGGAAGTCCCGCTGCTGCTCCTTTGTTCGTTCCGGCCCGAGCGGCAATCACCGGYCTGGCGTGTCAAACAGGCCGYCGAGACCGAATATCCTCACATCTAYACGGAAGTCAGCTTGACGGCGCTGTCCGACGATGACAGCGACCGGCTATTCGAAAATCTCCTCGGTATTTCGGAAATGCCGCCCCAACTCCGCCAGTCGATCCTGGAAAAGACCGACGGCAACCCCTTCTTCATCGAAGAGTTCATCCGCACGCTCATCGACACCGGGGTGATCACCCGCGATGAGACCGGCGCCGCCTGGCGCGCGGATACCGACGTCAACGAAATATCTATCCCTGAGAACCTGCTTGCTCTGCTCACCTCTCGGATAGACCGGCTTGATGAGGACGCCCGGCGCACTTTGCAACTGAGCTCGGTTATCGGCCGTTCGTTCTACCGCGGGGTCCTCGAACAGATATCAGACGCGGGAATCGTTCTGGACCGGCAGCTAAACAGCCTCCAGCGGGCGGAGCTGATCCGTGAAGCGGCCAGGGTTCCCGAGTTGGAGTACACATTCCAGCACGACCTCACGCGGGAAGCGGCATACAATTCCATCCTGCTGCGGGAACGCCGCGAATACCACCTGAGAGTCGGGGAAGCAGTCGAAAAGCTGTTTAACGACCGGTTGGAAGAGAATGCACACCTGTTGGCCCATCATTTCCACCAGGGCGGAGACGATAAACGTGCGCTGAAGTATGCAGTCTTGGCWGGAGATGTGGCCGCCAGATTATATGCCAACAATGMAGCCATCACTCACTACACCCTCGCGATAGAGATAGCGAAGAACGATGACACTGCCACGGAGCAACTCGCGGCACTTTATCTGGCCCGGGGCCGTGCCCAAGAAGTCAGTGGTCTCCAGGATGACGCCCTGGCCGGCTACCGGGAGTTGGTAGACCTGGGCCGAAAGGCGCAAGACGCGGCCCTCGAAATGGCGGCCTTGGTTCCAATGATCACGATTCATTCGACCCTCTCGGGGCGGCCTGACACGGTCRTGTCGAGGGCGTTGTCAGAACGGTCACTCGTTCTGGCACAGCAATTAGGGGACCACTCTTCAGAGGCCAAAAATCTTTGGAACAGCCTTCTYATCGAAGTCCTGGACGGCGACGACTACTACAAGGCGCTCGAGTATGGTGAACGGTCGCTGGAGATCGCCCGGGAGCATGACCTGAAAGAACAGACCGCATTCACTTTGCAAGATACTGCCCGCGCTCATGTCGCCGTGGAACAATTCGCCGAAGCTAAGTTGGCCCTGGAGGGCGCCCGCGCATACTGGCAATCCATTGGCAACCAGACGATGTTAGCCGACAATCTCTATAATTCAGCCGGAGTTTCATACGCCCAAGGAGATTTCGGCGGAGCAAGCGAATTCGTGCGGGAAGGGCTGGAGATCAGCCGTTCGATCGGCAGCGTACACCTGGAAGTGGTCGGCTTATTAACCTCCGTTCAATCCCTGATGAATTCCGGAGATATAGACCAGGCGTTGGCAGCCGTTGAAAACGCGCTAGCGAAACTGAGTGAAATCGCCGACGCAGGATTCGTAACCGCATTTGTTCATGCAACAACCTCCGCGATCTATGGGCTCATCGGTATGGGCGAACCGGCRATCGACCATGCTCTTCTCGCAACCAAAATTGCCGACGGGACCCGAGGGTGGCCCTTTCTTATTTCGTTGGCACTGGCGCAAGTCAAGACAGGCCGTCTCGCCGAAGCCGGAGAGGCGTTGCAACAAATATATAGGCAGCCTCTATTTGAGTCTAAACGCCATATTGAGTACATTGGGATCCTCACCTCTATGCCTGACATGATCAGAGCGGAGTTGGTTTTGGCCCAGGAAGACTACCAGCAGGTACTGGAATACGACCTCAAATCCCATGGGTTGGGTGAAGGCATCGGTCCAGATCCCGTCCTTCCTGACTTACTCCGAATCAAAGGGCAAGCCCTGATAAATTTGAATCGCATAGACGARGCCCGGGAAGCATTGAATGAGGCACGAGCAATCGCCGAAGCTCGCGGATCGCGGCTGGSGCTGTGGCGAATCCTCTTCGAGTTGAGCGAGGTTGCGGGATTGGAAAATCGGATCGACGAAAAACAACAGCTGCTAACGCAATGCCGGGAACTCATCGATCACATCGCTACTCACTGCGGCAGGCCGGAGGTACGTGANGGTTTTTTGAATGATCCGGCCGTACGCAGAGCACTTGGGARCCCATGACTTGGGYCCTAGAAGACCCCAGAGGTTGAATTGCAAGACCTGACCATAAAACTGGTGGAGACCGAAGAGGAGATGGAGGGCGCGTTGGGCGTGCGGTTCCGGGTCTTCGTGGGCGAGCAGCAGGTGCCCATGGAAGAGGAGCTGGACGAAGTCGACGCCATGGCCACCCACGCGATAGTCGTCTTGAATAGCGCGGGCCAGGAAGGCCAGGTGGTCGCCACCGGCCGGGTGTTCTACCGGGACGAAGACAGTGCCGCCCGCATCGGCCGCATGGCCGTGGATATCGAATACCGCCGTCAGGGTATCGGAGGCCGGTTGCKGSARWTMYYSGMMSWKGRMGCSSSSWCRSWGSGCSWGAYYRCCKMYMTCMTAWWCSYWSMMGKYKWYGKYMRGSASYTCKATRYCGYCSAYGGCWWMRCYSRRMSCGGMRYAGMMWTCCTCGAAGCGGACATCGTCCACATCCTGATGCGCAAGGAAGCCAACGACCCCGAATGATCGGAGCCGTTGGCTACCAGTTCGTTACCTGATGGCTGAAAGCTTTCGGCTACTAGGCCGCCAACTTCCCTTGTTCCAGGTTCTGGACGTCCATCTTGGCGATGTGGTCGCCGGGCTGGCTGCCAAGGGACTTGAAGCCTTCCGACTCGCGGAACTCAGCCTCTTTGGCGGGGACATCGGCGCCCTCAGGGAACCGGCGGACCCAGATGAACTGGTTATGGTCGGCATTGACCCAAGTGGCCACGACAGGCATTCCCACGGCCTCGTGGGCCGGCTTGATACCGGACTCGAACAATTTGATCCATGAGTCCATCATTCCCTTATTGATCGTGTAGCTGCGCATCTGGTCCATGGTTTCTCTCCTATCGTTTCCCTTTATCTTTGGTTAGCTATCTAAGCTGCTTTTGCAGTCTCGAGAACTTCTTCAACCAACTTCACGTCCATCCTGGCGATGAGGTTGGTGGGTCTGTCTCCCAGGGCCTTTCGTCCCGGCGAGGCGAAGTAGGCCTCTTCTTTGGCCGGTATCTCTTCGGCCGTCTCGAAGGTCCGCACCCAGATGAAATCGGTGCGGTCGGCGTTGACATAGGTGGCCACTATGGGAATCCCCAGACTCTCGTGGATGGGCCGGATCTCCTTGTCGAAAAGCTCCAACCAAGAGTCCATCATTCCCTTGTTGATAGTGTAAGTGCGTATCTGTGCAACCATTGTTTCTCTCCTTTGTTTCCAGTAACTAAATGACAATCCTCAAATCTGTCATTTTGATCCTTCCGATGAAGGAGAAGAATCTGCCAACTCGCTCCGAGGCTACCATTTCTCTGCGCCGAAACTCCGACTCCTCCATTTGACTTGGCAGATCCATCGCTTCACTCAGGATGACATTGCGCGAGTTACGCCTGTGCGCCTAAGCGTCTACACAGCATACTGCTTTATCGCATCCTCGTTGAAAATCAGGCCAAGGCCCGGCTTGTCGGGCACCTCCAGGCATCCGTCCACGAACTTGGGGGTCTCCTCGAACAGCTTCAGCGTCCAGGGCATGTACTCCACGGTCAGTCCGTTGGGGATGGCGCCCATCAGTTGGATGTGTATCTCGGGGACCAGGTGACTGACCACCGGTAGGTTGAACGCCTCGGCCATGCCCGCCACCTTGCGCCACTCGGTGATGCCGCCAACCCGTAATAGGTCRATCATGACGATGTCGATGGACCGGTTCTCGATGAGCTGCCGGAAGGGGTTGATGCCATACACGTACTCTCCGGCCGCGATGGGTGTATTCAGCGCGTCGGCTACCCGGGCCAGACCCTGATAGTCGTCGTGGGCAACCACGTCTTCCAGCCAAAACAGGTTGTACTCCTCAACTCGGCTGCCGATGGTGATGGCCTGGTTCACGTTCCAGAGTTGATTTATGTCGCACATGATGTCGATGTCATCGCCAACGGCCTCCCGCAGCGTCCGCATGCGCAGTACCTCTTTGGCAGGGGTGTCTTCGGCGCCCATCTGCGACTTCATCTGCTTGAACCCTTTCTCCACCAACGCCGGGCCGATCTCGGCCAGTTGCTCCAGGTTCATGGGACGCATCAGCGCGCCGCTGGCGTAGGTGGGAACCCGCTTGCGGTAGCCGCCCAGCAGAGAACACACCGACTGGTTAAGCGCCTTGCCCTTGATGTCCCACAGCGCCATGTCCACCGCGGCCATGGCTAGGGTCAGGATACCGCCGGGACCGGAGCCGCCGGTCTTCTCCCGCAGTCCCTGCATCACAGCCTCGATCTCCATCGGGTCTTGGCCTTCCGCCAGTTCGCAGAGAGCGTCCACCGCCGACTTCAGCGCCGGCGCCAACGGGCTAAGCCCCAGAGCAGGGGCGAAGGTCAGGCCGATGCCCTCGATCCCTTCGTCGGTCATCATCTTGACGGTCACGAAGGCGCGCATGCCTCCGGACTTGGGCTGCACGTCAACAAGCTGTTCGTCAGCCGGTGCGTGCAGTACCTGCACCTGTGATTTGGTGATCTTCATTTAGRTCCTTGTAGATGGGCCTTCCGGTTACCTGAGAGGCCCGATTCTATCACAATTTAGCTTCAATTTTGCCAAGTTTGCGAGAGAAGTGTTGACAATGGGGCGCGGCTGCCATACCATACTCAACAAGCTATAGTATTAAAGCAGGTTTAGTATTCCTGGATTAGTATCATAGCCGCCGGCAGAATCTCGAGAAGGCAAGAATAGGTAATACGCAGTAGAATGACCACGATTAAATTGGAACCCGGCAAACTGGAAACCAAGCAAACCCCCAAGCAATCCACCATGCAGACCGAGGCGTACTGGGAGAACCTGGTGAAGCGTAGTCTGTGCCGGTTCCTGCTCCTGGCCCAACTGGCCAAAGGCCCGGTTCACGGCTACGGCATCAACCAGGCCATCAAGGAAGCCTGCCAAGGTTGCTGCGAACCCACCGAAGCCATGGTCTATTCGACCATGAAAGAGCTCCAAGACGGCGGCTACGTTGACTGCCGCATGGAAGAGCACCAAGGGCGCCAACGCCGCGTGTGCTGGTTGACCGGCACCGGCGAAGAGGCGTTCAGGGCCGCCGCCCGCGTCTGGCAGCGGATGGTGCCGACCGTCGAAGACTGCATAGAACAAGCACTGCCTCAGGGCAGATAGATACCCGGCGACAAATATAGATCAGGGAGGACGAGAAGATGTCCACTGAACAAGAACAAATCAAAGAATTAGTGAGAGAGCGCTACGGCGCCCGGGCGGACCGGGTGATCAGCCTGACCCCGGCCGAGCTTAGCAATACCGAGTCGGACGGCTGCGGGTGTTCCACCGACGGCGCCTGCTGTGGCGTTGAGGACTTGGACCACGCCATGCTGCTCTACAACGAGGGCCAACTGTCCGGCCTGCCCATGGAGTCCATCGCSGCCTCSGCCGGTTGCGGAAACCCCACGGCCYTGGCGGGYCTGCRACCCGGAGAACGGGTGCTGGACCTGGGTTCGGGCGGCGGCATCGACTGCTTCCTGGCCGCACAACAGGTCGGTGAGACCGGCAAAGTGACCGGCCTGGACATGACTCCGTCCATGCTGGAACTGGCGCGGGCCAACAAGGCCAAGCTGGGCATCGAGAACGTTGACTTCGTGCAGGGCGAGATGGAGAAGATGCCCATCCCCGACGCCAGCGTCGATGTGATCATCTCCAACTGCGTGGTGTGCCTGTCCCCCGACAAGGACGCCGTGTTCGCCGAGAGCTTCCGGGTGCTATCGCCCGGCGGCCGGATCCACCTCTCCGACGTCATGGCATTGACCAACGAAGGCCCCAGCGTGTCCACTCCCGAAGACTGGGTCTCCTGCACGGCGGGCGCGGAGCACGTGGACGTGTACCGTGATCGGCTGGTGCGGGCCGGCTTCAAGGACATTGAGTTCACAAGCGAGCAGGTGGACTACCTGGACAAACACCCCGAGCGGCCCCCGACCAACACAGCCGGCTACAAAGTAGTAGCCCACAAACCTAGCTAAAGGGTCTCCCGATAAATCGGGACCAGGCAAGGAAAGGGCGGGGTATCGTTCCGGTACCYCGCCCTTTTTTTCGTGAATACYCGTTTCTGTAGGGGCGGGTTTCCAACCTGCCCTGGCACTGGTTGGAAATGTTTATGCTTAAGGTGGGGTCCAAGGGCCGGCATTTCCCTGCATCACGTTTCGTTTCGACAACGATTCTGGTAAAACGAGAGGGCAGGTTAGAAACCTGCCCCCAAGTGCGTTCCATGTCGGAGTATCGTTATTACTCCTACCCGAACGGTATCCGCTTGAAACCCTCGGCGTAGGCCATGCCTACTTTCTTGCCGGTGCTGATGCGGCCTTGGCGGAACCATTCTCCCGCGTGCTCTTGGTCGACCTGAGACTTGTGGCACTTTAGGGCGCTTATCGCCGTTTCCAAGTAAGGTTCGACGTCGATGAAATTGTCCGAGTTGTCGCCACCTCCGGCCACCCACACCTCCCGCACCTCATGAGGTTCCAGCCCCTCTTCCAGCAATTCCGGAAAGGTCATTCGGTCTCGAGCTGTTGGAAAGATCGCCGACAAAGCCGCTTCCCCGGCCGCTAGATGGTCTGGATGCGAAACGTAATAACCTTTTTCAGTATCCCGGGACGGACTGCCAACGACCACCACATCGGGCTTGTAGCGGCGTATCTCGCGCGCGATATCTCTACGCAGGTCCAGTGTGGGCTCCAGGTAGGAGTCGGGGTAACCCAAAAAAACCACTTCCTTCAGCCCCAGGACCTTTCCGGAGTTCCGCTGTTCTTTTTCTCTTATCTTCACCAGCTTCTCGCCGGTCATCGCCGGATCAGAACTGCCCTTACTGCCGTCGGTGCACAGTACAAAGATCACTTCCCAGCCCTCCGCACACCACTTGGCCACCGTTCCCGCACAGCTCCACTCGGCGTCGTCCGGGTGGGCCATGATCACCATTCCTCGCCGGAACGGTTCCTCATTTTCCGCCATGAAAATCTTCCTCCCGCTATTTCAGCCCGAGTTCACTTAATTAGCTTCGGCAGGCTCAAAAATCAGTGTATCATAGCCTAAGCCTATACCGGATTTATCGATCCTTCAGGGGAGCACGCCCATGCCCACTCTCTGGGCTCAGACCGCCGACTACACCAGAATTTCAGTGGGCGACGACCTGCCGATACTGGTCNAAKTTGAGTTCCGCCCTCCTGTTCAAGACGGCGTAGATCCCCCACCGGAAACCCCGGTCAGCACGGAAAAGCTGACCGCCTACGTCAAAGAACTACTGTTCAAGGCCTTTCCGCCGGACAACGTCAACGACGAAAAGACGACCATCGAGACTGAGATTGTGACCGAGTTCTCGCCCGGCGACACGGTAAGCGTGTGCGGCACGGTGGCCGGAAAGTCGGACGAGGATGGAGTACGAACAGTGGAGTGCCGGGTGACGGTGGAATCCCAAAAGGGCGTGCTATTGGCCAACGCCACGGCATCGGTCAGTTTCTAGGTCGGCCGATCCTCGGACTTCTCCTGCGTCTACGGGCTGAGGGCCGGGGCGGGCTGGGTTCTTCCAACTCTTCCGGTGATTGACCGGATCGGCCTTCTTCTTCAGCCATGCGTTTTCGGTAGCCAGCCCATTGCACCTGGGTGATTATCGTGAGCAATACTCCTGGGACGTAGAAAGTCATGATYGGCTGATATACGCCGTCGTTCAACCACCTGACGCCCAGAACGCCGAAAACGAAAATGAAAGCCCAGGCCACGCCGCCAAACATCACGTTGGAGTTCCACGGCGAACGGATGGCCAGGATCGCCCCCGAAGGCCAGAAGATAAACATGGGAATCATGAATTCCGGCCGGTAATACCAAGGCTTGGGGTAGGACGGTCCTTCGGGTTCTTCTTCCATCAGTTAATCCGATAAATCGAGCCTAGTTTCGCGCCGGTGGCGCATGAGATTCCGTCCCATTCTAGCACCTGGCATTTCAGTGGACTAACGCGTTCTTSGGAGGCTAAACACCGTCCTATTGACACCCATTGCCCCCTTTACGATAATTACCTGGAATCCAGGCACAATTCGTGAAAATCCCAGACTCAGGAGCGCCGTGACCACCGTCAAGTATTCCCTGGAAGATTTCACCCACGACATGGAATCCCTGCTGGAGAGCCAGCCCGGCAACCAGCAGATCTTCGACAAAGGATCGGCTTGGCTTGAGAGGCTGGTCAGCAACACTGACTCAATACCCGTGGAATTTCGGCTCCCTCTGGGTACGGGGCCTCGCCCCAATCACGCTTCGCGTTTGCTCTATCAAGGCAAAAGCGGCCTTCAGGTAACCGCAGTTGTCTGGGGCGCCGGCGAACATCTCGGTCCCCATGACCACCGTACCTGGGGAATGATTGGAATCCTAGATAATGGAATCACCGAAACCAGGTACAGCCGCGTTGACGACCACGACGTGGACGGCTACGCCAAACTGGAGAAAGACCGCGCCGCCACGCTCAAACCCGGGGAGATTACACTGCTAGTCCCCATAGAAGACGAGATCCACCAGATGGACAACCTCGGCGACCGGCCCGCAGTGGAGATTCACGTCTACGGCGCAGATCTCCGGGGGTTGGAGCGCAGTAGTTTCAACCTTGAGACCGGCAAGATCACAAATTTCCGAACAACTAAATGGGACAACTGCTAGCGAGTTGCGGCCCGAATTTTCGAGTGAATGATGGGTTGGGAGTTGTGCGCCAGACCGCGAGTCTGGCGTTTCGTCTGGAACGGCCGTTCCCACAATCWAGAAGACCGGAGTGAACATMGATGGCCCAGAAAATCACCTCCAAGGACCTGAAAGAACTACTGGACGGGAAATCTCCCTTCGCGCTGATCGACGTCCGGGAATCCGGAGAGTACAACGCCACGCACATCCCAGGCGCCGCTCTGATACCCCGTCGGCGCATCGAGTACATCATCGACAGTTCCGTGCCGTTCAAAGGGACGCAGGTGGTCGTCTGTGATGACGACGGACGCCGCGCCCAACTGGCCGCCGCAACGCTGGATAATCTGGGCTATACCGACGTTTCCTTCCTGGAAGGCGGCACCAACCGCTGGGCCAGCGACGATCTGCCCACGGAATGGGGCGTGAACGTTCCCAGCAAGGACTTCGGCGAGATGCAGGAAGTAGTCCACCATGTGCCCGAGATCACCGCCGACGACCTGCACCAGAGGATTGAAAACGGCGATAAGTTGGTCATCTTGGACACCCGCACTCCCGAGGAATACCACAACTTCTGCATCCCCGGCGGACGCAGCATGCCCGGCGGAGAGCTGGCCCTCCGGATCACCGACATCAAGAAGGACCTGGAACCAGGCACCACCGTGGTCATTAACTGCGCCGGGCGTACCCGCAGCATCATGGGCACCCGCGTCCTCCAACGCATGGGCATTGAGGCGGTAGGCCTGAAGAACGGCACCTCCGGCTGGCTGCTGGCCGGCTACGAGCTTGAATACGGCGGAGACCGCCTGGAACTCCCCGAGGTTTCCGAAGAAAGTCGGGCCGCCGCCGAGGAATACGCCGCGCGGCTGGCCAGTGAGGACGGCGTCAGATATCTGGATATGTCTGGCCTTGAAGAAGTGCTGGCCAAACAGGATAAAGAGTCGGTCTACCTGATCGATATCCGCACGGAAGACGAATACAAAGCCGGCCACATACCCGGCTTCCGCTGGTTCCCCGGCGGACAGGCCGTGCAGCGTTCCGACGATATAGCCGTGGTCAAGAACGCCACCTATGTCTTCTGCTGCGACGGCAAGGCCAGGGCCACYGTCACCGCCTCTTTATACCGGCAACTGGGCCACGAAAATGTCTTCGTCGTGGACGGCGGAGCGCCCGCTTGGCAGAATGCCGGCCAGACATTGGARACCGGTTTTCCAGCTTCGACTCTTGCAGGGATGGGCGCCGCCGAAGCATCCGTTAAAAAAATCKCCGCCAAAGAATTAAACGCCAGCAAACCGGACCTGGTCTTGTTCGTGGACACCAGTGAAGATTTCTCCCAGGGTCACACCCCGGGGGCCAAGTGGATCACCCGCAGTTGGCTAGAGGTTGAGGTCGTGGATGCTGCYCCGGACAAAGGCGTGCCCATCACCGTCACCTGCCGGGACGGCCGCGGTTCCACCCTCGCCGCCGCCACGCTCCAGGGCATGGGCTACACCGACGTCACGGCGCTGGAAGGTGGGATGGCTGCCTGGAAACRGGCCGGCCTGGAAGTGGAGCAGGGATTGACCGGTATCGTGCGCCCGCCATCGGACATCAACTACCTGGGCGTGTCCCGCAGTTACGGCGAGATGATGAATTACCTGAGATGGGAGACCGCCTTGGGCGAGAAATACRCCGCCGATTRAAGCGGCCCTGGAATTCTGGTTCCAAAGMCAACCAGTCAAGAACCAACACCTGAGGAGAGACTCGATGGCGACGAGACAAGACCTAGGAGCGATCCCTGATTTTCTGAGGATGGACGAGGCGATCGGCTCGGACCCCGCCAATGCCAACAAGACCGGCAACTGGCACGGCTGGCCAACCWAGGACCTGAACCCCGTAACGCTCATGGATGACGAGGGCCGCACGGTYCGCATCCGCACCCCGGTGATGGACCTKGAGGGGCTGATCACTCCCACGGACCTGCACTACACAGTGCAGCATTTCGACGTGCCGCCGGTGGTGGCCACGGACAAATGGGAGTTGAAGATCCACGGCCAGGTCAAGAACGAACTCACCTTAAACTTCGACCAGCTCCGCCGCTTCCCCGGACGCAGCGTCCGCACAGTCATGGAATGCTCCGGCAGCGACGCCACATTCTTCGAGTATTTCAAAGACGAGGGCCCCAAGCCCTCACGGACCCAGGAATGCATGATTCTCAGCGCCAGCGAATGGACCGGRGTCCCGTTGGCCGCCGTGTTGAATGCTGCCGGCCTCAACGATAAGTCGCTCTATGTGCGGGCCATCGGCAATGACGAGGGCGTGCCCGCCACCGCAGCCGAAGGCACGAAGCCTTTCTACTACGACAAGGGCTTGCCCATGCAGAAAGCCCTCCATCCCGACACCATCTTGGCCTGGGCCCAGAACGGTCAGCTCCTGGAGCATCTCCACGGAGCGCCGGTCCGTCTGCTGGTGCCCGGTTGGTCCGGCAACTGGTCGGTGAAGTGGATCACCGATCTGGAGATCTTGGACCACATGCCCGACTGCTGGTACCACTACCAGTTCTACTATTACGGCGATTCGGCTGAGGAYCCCAACAAAGAACTCATCACCACGCTCGGTGTAAAGTCCATCGTGACCCAGCCCAACGACGACACCGAAAAGATGACCAAGGGCGTACACATGATYCGCGGCTATGCCTGGAGTGGCGCCGGCGCCATCTCCGAGGTCGATGTCAGCGTCGACGGCGGAGACACCTGGCACTCAGCCCACATAGAACAGCCCCGCGACCGGTTCATGTGGGTGCGKTGGTCYTATCGSTGRGACGYGGACAARSCCGGCRAAYACAACATCATGTCSCGYGCMACCGACGAAGTGGGCCGGGTACAATCCCGSGAGCCYCGMTACAACAACATGCGCAAGAACTTCAGCGCCATTGTCGGATACCCAGTGACCGTCGAATAGCCGGCAAACCATAAAAAGAATGGATTCTTGATGACTGTAGATAAACAACAACCCTTTCGACCAAAGCGTACCTGGTACTTGTGGAGTAACCCATGCCGATAATCGACCATGCAACTGTCCGTCTAGCCCCCACCATGGAACGGGTGCGGGAGCGGTATCTGGTATCTAAAGACCTGGGTGCGGTATCATTGACCGTGAAGGAAGTGGAGATCTCTCCCGGCTGGGAGGGACGCATGCACACACACCCTGTGGATGTCTCCATCCAAGTATTATCCGGGGCCATTCAGGTCATCTTGGGAGATGAAGTCAAGACGGTCCGGGCGGGCACCACGTTGTTGGCGCCGCCAGGCRTGCCCCACAAGTTGATACACCATCTTTGGACTCCAGCCCTGCTGTTGATCACCTATCCCTCAGCAGACCTGGAAACCGACCACCTGGAATAATCAAAAACCGCAACATCTTTGAGGAGGAGCCCACATGGCCCTGCCACAGATTGGCACGAAAGCAGAACCGCAGATCATTCCGACCAATGCCGGCCTTCGCACTTGGGCTGTGCCCCCAGAGGGATTGCAGGACAACATCGTTCCCAACGACCTGTTTTACATCCGCAATCACTGGACTGAAAGTCCTGAGATCGATATCAATACTTTTCAGTTGAAGATAGACGGAGAGGTCGAGCGGACCATCTCCCTGTCATTTGACGACCTCAAGAAATTGCCCCAGAAACGCTTCCAGGTGACGTTTGAGTGTTGCGGCAACAGCCCGGTGCCCGATTACTACACCAAGGCCCTGCGCATCAGTTCCGTCATGGAGCAGATCAAGGGCCACGGAATCATGGGCAATGCTGAGTGGGCCGGAGTCTCGCTCAAGGATGTCCTGGAGTTGGCCGGTGTCAAAGATTCGGCGGTCGAAGTGATGTTTGAGGGCGCCGACCACGGTCCCGACGAAGTGGTGGGCGATCCCTCCGAAGTCACTTACGAGCGCAGCCTGCCAATGGCCAAAGCCCTCCACGAGGATACGATCTTGGCCTACGAGATGAACGGCGAACCCCTGCCCAAGGAGCACGGCTATCCGCTGCGTCTGATGGTCTCGGGTTGGTACGGCATGAACTCGGTTAAGTGGCTGGTGGGCATCCATGTGTTGGACCACGAGTTCAAGGGCTTCTACATGACCGAGCGGTACATGACCATGAACGAACCTGGCAGCGCAGTGCCGTACCGTTATTACACCAAGCTGCAGGTGAAGTCCATCATCACCAGTCCGGTCCCCGGCGAGATCGTCCCCGCCAGCGGGTACAACCTGGCCGGCGCGGCCTGGTCTGGCGAAGAAGACATCGAAGAGGTGGAGATCAGCACCGATGGCGGCGAGACCTGGGACCCCGTGCAAAAGCTCCACGACCGGGAAGCCTACTCGTGGTACCGCTGGGAGCACAACTGGAAGCCCAAGGCTCCAGGCAAATACACCCTGATGTGCCGCGCCACCAACGTGTTRGGCGTCACCCAGCCCATGGAGTTCCCCAATCCCTGGGACGGCCGGGGCTACGGCAACAACATGGTCTTCCCATTCGAGGTTGAAGTTCGGGACTAAGATCGCCAGATTTATCGGAGGATCCCTAGGGGAATCGTATAACCGGAAACCAAAATCAGATTGACCAAATCAAGTCGCATACCAGTCCCGCTCACGTTCTCTATCGTGCTGGYCGTAGTCATCGCCCTGATCATATTCTTCGGGGCGTGGGCGGTGTCGGCCGACGTGGGCCAACGCACCCTGGCTTTTGGCCTACCAGGCACCACGCCGACCCTTAGCGGCGCCAACCTTCAGGAAACCGATTCGGGGCCATATCAGATCGCCCGCTTGGGCGATCATGAGACCGCCAGGGATACCTGGTGGGGCGGCGCATTCTTGAGGGCTTGCCCATTGCATTAGAGCAGACTGGATCACCGCGATTAATAAAAAAGGACAAAGAGAGACCTGACCGGCTCATTGGCCGGTCCACCTCCCTCGGGTAAACCCAACGCCATGGCGGTCACCACTACCCCTACCCCTGCAAGAACTCGCTCCCCAAAGAGGATCCACCGCGCCTGGATAATCCTAGCGATCCTAGCCATAGCCCAGATCGTCGGCCAGTCCATCAGCATGGCGGCTGGAGTCATGGTCGCTCCTCTGAATGACCCGGACGGCGGTTTCGGCTGGAACATCGGCCTGATCGGGGCGGCCTTGGCCTCTTACTACCTCTTCGGAGCGCTAGCCGCGCCGATAACCGGCATGCTCGGCGACCGCTACGGCGCCCGTCCCATGATGTTAGCTTGCGGTGTCCTCTACGCAGCCAGCATGGTCCTGATCGGCACCGTGACCCATCTCTGGCAATTCTTCTTGTACTTCGGTGTGATGCTGTCGGTCACTCAGTCATTGGCCATGGTGCCACTGTTGGCGTCGGTCAATGGCTGGTTCAAACAACGGCTGGGCCTGGCCACCGGACTTCTTTGGGCCTCGGGTGGTATCGGCGCCGCGGTCGTCGCACCCGGAATCGCCAACCTTCTGAATGCCGTCGGATGGCAGCAAACATTCACCTATATCGGCCTTGCCGGCGGCGGGATGATGGTTTTTTTGACCCTCTTTTACCGCTCCAAGCCCTCGGATGCCGGAGTTACCGCCTTAGGAGCGCGCGCTGGCGACCCCGCGGAGATCGTTCGGGGCAAAGACATCGATCGTTTGCGCCTCAAGGTTTTCAACAAGGCCATGCGCCGGACCCGGGCATTCTGGAACCTGCCCACGATTCACGGCCTGGGCTGCGCCGGTCACGGAATCGTATTGATCTACTCCATCCCGTTGGCCATCGAACAGGGAGTCAGCCTGACTGCGGCGTCGTACATTCTGGCGCTTATATCCATCTTCAGCATCGTGGGCCGGTTCATGGCCCCGATATTGGCGGAGCGCATGGGCGCCAAGCCCGTGATGATGACCGCCTTGTTCGTCCAGGGCCTTACAGTCCTCGTGCTGTTCTGGGCGCAAGACGCCTGGACTTTCTACCTGTTCGCCGGCCTGTTCGGGCTGGGATTCGGGGGTGAGATGTCCGCGTACCTGGTGGTGAACCGCCAGTACTTCGGAACGGGTCCATTGGCAACCCTCTACGGGTTTGAGATGATGGGGGCGCTTTCGGGCCACGCCATAGCGACTATCTTAGGTGGGCTGGCCATCTTCATAACCGGTTCGTTCAATCCGGCGTTGGTGCTGTCCATGTTCTTCAGCTTCTCCGGCGTGCTGGTCATCTACAGCATGGAGTCCAGCGCCAAAGTCCTGATTCCCGATTGGGAGGAAGCACTTCCTCCGGAAGCCAAGACCACGCCGCAGATCTCGGAACGAGCGGTCCGGGCGGCACTGATCGAGCAATTGGACTCGGACTAGCGGGCGAACCGAGCATTTTGGGAGTAACAGGAATGGCTGAACTCATCGACTTGACCCTGACACTGGGCAGCGAACGTATCAGTCTGGTGCCCGGGTTGGTGGGCGTGGAGACCGAGTCCATCCAGACCCACGCCACCCATGCCCGGTCCAACCAGAAGCTGTGCTTGGCGACCCATATCGGCACCCACGTTGATGCCCCGTTCCATTTCGTCGACGGCGCAACGACCATCGATAATATGCCGCTGGAGAAGTACGCCGGCCCGGCTTTGCTACTGGACCTTCGCGCGGTGGCCAAAGGCCAGACGCCGTTATCGGTCTCGGAGCTCACGGACGCCGGTGCAAGCCCAGCCCCCGTCAAGGACAAGATCGTGATCTTGTTCACCGGCTGGGCGGAAGCCGAGTCCGGAGGGCCCCGTTTCTACGGGCACGGTCCCTATCTCAGCACTGAAGGGGCAGCCTACCTGGCCGACTGCGGCGCCAACGCCGTGGCCGTGGACTTCCCCATCGACAAACACCCAGACACGCCCCTATCGACGATCAAGGACTTCCCGGTCCACCGCCTGCTTCTAGGGCAGAACATTCCCCTCATCGAGAACCTGATCAACCTGGACAAGCTGGTGGGCAAAGAGTTTGAACTCTGGGCTCTGCCGCTGAAACTCAAAGGGGGAGACGGCGCCGCGACTAGGGCCGTAGCCCGCATCCTCTAGCCCCTCATCACGATGGCAACACCGAGACCACGTGAAGCCACGCCAATCCTGCTAGCCACTGGGAACGGTGACAAACAGACCGCCTTCAGGTCGTTGCTAGACGGCCTCCCGTTGCACCCGGTCACCCCCAACGACCTCGGCTTCACGGCGTCGCCTAATGAAGACGGCGACACCCATCAAGCCATCGCCTGTGAGAAAGCCGTGGAGTGGTCCAAAGCTGGTTCCATGTTGGCCATCGCATCTGACGGCGGTCTGGTCGTCCCGGCTCTGGGGCCTGCCTGGGAGAGCCGTCATACCCGCAGGTTCGCCGGCCCGGAGGTCGATGACTCGCAGCGGGTCGACCGGCTGTTGGAACTCATGGCGCCGTACACAGGGGCCGATAGGAACGCATCATGGGCCGAGGCGCTGGCCATCGCCTATAAGGGCAGGCTTTTGGCTTCCTGGGAGCTTCTCGGGGTTACTGGTGAGATAGCCCAGGCCCGCCAACCCGGCCCGGTACCCGAATTTTGGGCATTCACGGTTTGGAACTTCCCAGAACTTGGAAAAACATACAACGAACTGACACCGGACGAACTGGAATCCATGAACGACCACTGGACCCGACTGGGCAACCTAGTCCGGCATTTTTTCCGATCGATATTCGTTCCTCCATCAGAGTAACTTGGGTAGAATAATCCGTCGCATCAACCCGGCTGTGCCGGCCGGTGGTGCGCTTAACGCCTTTGGGATACAATTACTGCCCGTGCCTGACCAGGCCTCAAATGCCAACTGCCGGAGACAGTGACTCTATTGACCACCACCGGAAAAACCCCTAGAAATACCGCCAAAAAAACAGAAGAGACTCCGTGTGAGTACCAAGCTCCCGAGTCCATCGAAGCCGTACAGGAATTGCTGCGCGGCCAAGACTACATCTCCGACCGTGCGCTGGCGGTGCCCATATTCCTGGCGATGAAGCTGCAAAGGCCCCTATTCCTGGAAGGAGAGGCTGGAGTCGGCAAGACCGAGATCGCCCGCGCGCTGGCCAACGGTCTGGGCACCAAGTTGATCCGCCTGCAATGCTACGAAGGACTGGACATAAATCAGGCGGTTTACGAGTGGAACCACACCCGTCAGATACTAGAGATTCGCCTGATGGAAGCGGCGGGAAACGTCGACCGGGAAGCCGCCAATGCCGACCTGTTCAGCGAGAACTTCCTGATCAAACGCCCGCTGCTCCAAGCCATCGACGAGGCGGAAGAGCGGCCGCCGGTGCTCCTGATCGACGAACTCGACCGCTCCGACGAGGAATTCGAAGGGTTCTTGCTGGAGCTTCTGGGGGACTACCAGATCACCATTCCCGAGTTAGGCACCTATAAGGCGGCCCACCCGCCAATCGTAATCATCACCTCGAACCGCACTAGGGAGATCCACGACGCCCTGAAGCGCCGCTGCCTCTACCATTGGGTCGATTACCCCGACTACCAGAAGGAGTTGCAGATAATCACCGCCAGGATTCCCGGCGCCCCCAGGAAGTTGGCCGAACAGGTGACGGCCTTCATTCAAGAGATGCGGGAGACCGAACTATTCAAGATCCCCGGAATATCTGAAACCCTGGACTGGCTGTCAGCCCTGCTGGCCTTGAACCAGACTGAACTCGACCCGTCGGTGATCGACGACACTCTGGGCATGATGCTCAAGTACCAAGACGATATCGAGACCGTCAAAGGTGAGCCGGTGCGGGCGATGTTGGAACGCTCCAAGAACCGCGGCCCACGCCGTGGCGGCCGCCGCCGCGGTTAACTTAAGTCATCATGCCTGGTCCCATACCGATCACCCCCAACGATGCAGGCCCCGACGGCCATATCCTGCACAGCTTGACGCTCTTCGGCGAGATGCTGCGCCGCGTGGGGCTGGAGATCGGCTCTGGCAACATGCTGGACCTGGTCCGGGCAACAGAATACGTGTCCATCGGCAAGCGCGGGGAATTCTTCCAAGCCGCCCGCAGCATCCTAGTGCATCGCAAGCAAGACCTGCCAATCTTCGATGAGGCTTTCCAGGTGTTCTGGCGCAAGCCTTCAGACCGCACCACGACGATGGACCTGCGCTCCTTGGGCGAACAGAAGCGGTTCCGGAAGCCCCAGGTGAGCACGGGCCGCGACGATGAGCCCGAGGGCGCCGGAACATTCGAAGGCGATCCGGACGACGATTCCGTACAGAACGTGGACCTGAGCCGCGCCTACAGCGCGGTTGAGGTGTTCCGTGAAAAGGACTTCTCCGAGTTCACATTAGGGGAGATGGCCGATGCCCGCCACATGATGGCCAGCCTGACCTGGGACCTGGGTAAACGCCGCACCCGCCGGTTGGCGCCCGGCCGGTCCGGCCCGCTGGACTTGCGCCGCACCATGCGCCAGAGTCTCAGATACGGCGGAGAATTCCTGGAATTGGCCCACCGGTCCCCCAAGGACAAGCCCCGCTCTTTGGTGCTCATCTGCGACGTCAGCGGCTCCATGGAGCGTTACACACGGATGCTCCTCCAGTTCATCCATACTATTGCCAGCGGCTTCGACAAATTAGAGGCCTTCTTGTTCGCCACACGCCTGACTCGCATCACCCGGCACTTGAAATACCGGAGCATCGACCAAGCCATCGACGAGGTCTCGAAATCGGTGCCCGATTGGGCCGGTGGGACCCGCATCGGCGACGCGGTGAAGACTTTCAACTACCAATGGCTGCGGCGGGTCCTCCGGGGCCAGGCCGTTGTGCTGATAATATCCGACGGCTGGGACCGGGGCGACCCGGAACTGCTGGCCAAGGAGACCTCCCGGCTTCAACGCAGTTGCCACCGTCTGGTCTGGCTGAACCCTCTCTTGGGCTCGCCCGACTACCAGCCTCTGACCCAGGGAATGAAGGCCGCGCTGCCGTTCGTGGATGATTTCCTGCCGGTCCACAACCTGAACAGCCTGGAATCTCTGGCCCAACATATAAGTAGTTTGGGACCCGACCGCGCTCTGGGACAGGCCTACCGCGCTCCTGCTGAGGAGGAACTGGAACCCGAGCCGGTTGTCGCGGCAGACCGGCCCATCGACCGGCTGAAACTGCCCACGTTCC
>NVWX01000067.1 GCA_002746355.1 Dehalococcoidia bacterium
TGATGAAAACCGGGAACCCCTTCGAAACGGCAGTTTTGTTGAGCGAAGTTAAGAAGCCACCGAGGGTGACCATCCGCCAGCCGTAAAAGATTCCGAAACTTCGTTTGCTAGGGTTATTTCGTTTCAAATTCCCTCGTGGACGAACTGGCGGTTCTCCGCACGGGGGAGGAGACCGGTGACGAATAGAGTCCCCTCAGCCGTTCAGATGTTGAGCTTCCTCCCCTAGACGGGTATGGGCATTGTCACGCGTTGTTTCCCATGAAGATTTCGTTGGCAATGTCCATCGCGGCCCTGGTGAAGGGCAAGCCGTCGGTCAGGTTGGCCTCTACATAGTATTCTTGGGCTTGCTCCCAGCCTGAGAACTGGTGCTGGAGGGAGGTCAAGTTTTGGGATGTCATCGCGAAATGGGCTCCTCTCGGGGCTTGGAGATACCCCACTGATTGGATCTTTACGGCGTTATTCCATACCCCCGGTATTGCAGACGACTTAGCGCCAGCCGAGGCCCGAGGTCATGCCCCGCAGGTAATTGATCTGGCCTACATGTTCCGTGGAGTCTCCGATTACCCCAGCCAGAACCCTCCACGCAGGCCGGGGTTCGCCAGGTAGGCCTTTTACCGGCTCCTTCAATTGCTCCGCTGTGAGCTTCAATACCCGGTCGACGATCGTACGGTGGGCGGCATCGGCATAGGACAACACTAGGTCGCGGTCCGTCCGGAAAGCGGTCACCTGTTCCGTCGTATCTCCCAATCCGGTCCGTTCCTCCGGAATGCCGAAACGTTGTGACCACCCTTCGCTGGTCCAGACTTGGGTCTCTCCCGATACGATAGCGCTAGTCCGGTCTCGCCAGCGACTCAGATGCCAGACCAGCCAGGCGATCGAATTGCTGTCGGCCGTGGGTTGGTAGTAGAACTGTTCGTCGGTAATATCATCCCGTAGCCTTTCGATCCAGAGGTAGGAAGCATCAAGGCGATCTACTATGAACCGGTTCAGGTCGATATGTTCGGTAGTCATACTTCTCCTGTGCGAGGACTGGTATTGGTGAGTCCGACCCGACGCCATTTCGGACCTGGAGCCGATGTTCTCCATGGCTCAAGAGTCCTCAGGTCGTCAACGTGCGAGGAATTCTAGGATCCGCGGATTAACTTCGCCTGGTTTCTCTTGGTGCATGAAGTGTCCTGTTCCGGTGATTATCACCTTTTCAAGGCCACCTGTGAAAAATCGGTCCATTGATTCACTTTCGAAGGCATCGATCCTTTTTGGGCGGTCGCTCGTGCCGTGTAATGCCAACGTTGGTACGGTAATCGGGCCAGCGCTTATTCGTTTTTGTACGTCTTCAAGTAAAGGGTCCTGGATCGCTTGGTTATACGTAGCCCGGTAATAGCCGAGAGCAGCCTCAACCACCCCGGGTTTTCGGAAAGTCTCCTTGATGCTCCGGATGTACTCCTCGGGTATGTCCCATTCGGGAGCTGCGTCCCTCCACCACGCCTCGATGAACGCGAAGTCATTGTGGGCCAGAGTGGCTTCCGCCGCGGGGAGTTGGAAATAGTAAGAGTGCCACGTCCCTTTCAGGAACTGAAAATCCATCCGCAAATCTTCGTCGGCTCGGCCTGACGCTAAGGTCACAAGTTTAGTGACCTTCTCAGGCTCCAGGACCGCTGCTCCACTGACAGCGGTTGCTCCCCAATCATTCCCTATCAAATAGGCCTGGTCAAAACCCAACGCGCCTATCAATGCCAGCACATCTTGGCTCAATAGGGCGGTCTGGTAGCGGCCGTCTCTCGGCGCCTCGGTGGGCGCATACCCCCTCATAAATGGGGCGACTCCCCGAAATCCAGCTTTGGCGAGATCCGGTAGTAGATGCCGGAAGGAATACGCGTGGTCTGGGAACCCGTGCATGCACAATGCCAAGGGGCCTTCACCCATTTCCAGGTAGTGAAAGTTGATGCCGTTAGCTTGTACAGAACCGGATGTCAAATCTGGCATGGTCCTCCTGGTCTTGTATTGTTTTCACTTTGGTGGCTATCCGGTGGCCGGTAGGCTTCAGATGAGGTGTCGTGGCTCGGTTGGGCAAGGGCATTGTAATTTCCAACCACGTCGACGCCAAGGGGTCGACGTAACCTGGTCGTACACCGAGGAAGGCCGGGTATCTTAACTTATTTCGTAGCGTTCACACGGCGGACTAAATGAACCGGTACCTATTCACTGAACGTAAACTTCTGTATGCGAGTGTTGTTGGTATCGGCCACATATACTGTACCGGAATGATTTACCGCGACGTCTTGTGGTCGCACCCCGGGGTGCCCCACGAGCAAAGGGAGGAACTGGTTCGGTAGGTGTTCCACCGCATCACCATCGACGGTAACGAGTTCATGAGCATCGAACCCAAAGCGCCCTACGCTCCGCTTTTCGCCTCTATCGTGACCAGTGAGGAGTTGGGGTATTGGGAGCCCAACTCTACTCAAAGCCCGCAACAACTAAATTATTTTGAGGCTAAATTGGTGGAAACGGGGGGTGTTGCTTGGTTGATGGCCGCTTGACGCCGCTGAAACTGGACGAGACCTCTCTCCATCGCTAAGATTTCCTCATAATGGCTAGTGAGCGGATTCAGCGGCAAATTGACCTTCTCCTGGATGACATAGAGACAAAGTGCGGCCGGTGCCCGCCTCTTGCAGGTACACCGGCTAGAATGACGGTACAGCGTTGATAGATCGGCTCACCGCGAAGGCTGGCTGGGCAGCTTCTCTACAGTTTCGCGACTTTCGCTTCCTCTGGGCCTCCACTGTCTTTTACTCCCTAAGCACAGGTATGGAGCGAGTTGCGGTCGGGTGGCTGGTCTACGATTTGACCGGATCACCGTTCATGCTGGGCGTAGCCGCCGCCGCCAGGATGGCTCCCTTCTTTTTCCTTGGAATTCTCTCCGGTGCGATAGCCGACTGGCTAGAACGCAGAACCTTACTGTGGTTCAGCACCTTGGGCGGCATCTTAGTATCGTCGGTCATGGCTGCCATGCTGCTATCAGGAGCCACCCATGTCTGGGCTGTCATAGGTCTGGTAGCTGCCTCGGGCTGTGTATTCGCATTTGTCTTAACCACTAGAGAAGCCTACACCGTTGATATTGTAGGGCCGCAACACTCACTAAACGGGCTCTCTCTGGGTTCTATGGCAATGCAAGTTGGCGGTGTTGTTGGCGCAATACTGTCGGGCGCCCTCATACATGCTGTGGGCCCCGGTTGGCAGTATGTCGCCATTGGAATCGCCTACGGGGTGTCGGCTGCGGTGCTTTTGGGTATTGGCAAGGTCGGCCAGGCGGACTCACCCCGTCGGGAACCCGTGCTGGCTAATTTAGCGGGCTACCTCCAACTAATAGGTAGTAATCGAATTCTACTGACATTAATGGTGTTGGCATCAATCACCGAAGTATTCGGTTTCACTCACCTGACCTTATTGCCTGTATTTGCAAAAGAGGTGCTGGGCGTTGGACCCGTTGGSCTGGGTTTCATGACGGCAGTTCGGCAGGGAGGAGCTCTAATCGGGCTTTTCTTCCTAGCTAACCTGAGGGAYTTCCAGAGCAAAGGGCTATTGATGTTTGGCCTCGCTTTCGGGTTTGGTGCYGGAATGATGCTGTTCYCTTTGGCCACCAATCTTCTCGTATTCCTGTTAGTCTTGGCTGTTRTCAACGCCTGCGCAATGGCAGTAGACACTCTTTACAAGACTCTGATGCAAGAAAATGTGACGGATGAGCAACGTGGCCGAGCTATGGGTTCATGGGTATTGAGCGTCGGCGCTGCCCCAGTGGGGCACGTGGGAATTGGAGGATTGGCCGGTGTCCTAGGGGCACCCGGAGCCTTGTTGGTGAATGGTGCAGTCTTGTCTATTGTCAGCTTGGCAGCTGTGGCAGGACTCCCGAGACTTCGTCGATTGCCTTAATGAGGACGGCTTATCTTAAGTTTGTCTGAGGCCTCCGGTGACGGGTCTGAGAGGCGACCATCCGACTCAATTTCTGACAGTGCAGCCGACCTTAAGATCGATTAACGTGAACAAACCGGCCCGAATGGATTCACATGTTGTTCGCGCTGGTCAAGGTAGTCTAGTTCATCCGGGGATCGCAGACTAAGTCTTTCTCCAAGACATCCGGCATCAACCTCCGGCTTGCAGAGAATTAACTATTGAGGATTCAGGCCGGGAGGTTGGGGGATGTTGCCGTATACCCGCAAGGACGCTCTCCGGTCCCCGGTCCACACGGTCTCCACCCAGGAAAACTTCATCGATGTTCCAGAGCGAATTGATATCCTCGGCCGGGTTGCCGTCTACGATGATTAAGTCGGCCTCCTTTTCCGCTTCCAAAGAGCCTGTCACCGAATCGATGCCCAGAGCTTTGGCGGCATCGCTGGTTAGAGAAAGAATCCCTTGCATAGGTGACATTCCCGCTTGAACCAGGCATTCGGTCTCGTAGACCGTGTTACCCAACTTATAATCCACCCAGGAAGAGTCCGACCCGGTGATAATCTTCAGCCCCATGTCGATCAACCGGGCAAGATGTGTCCAGCGAATCTCTAGTTCCCACAGAGCCGCGTCCAATCCGGGCTGCTCTTGGAAGTTTATTCCTCGGGCTTCTTTTCTTTTCTGCAGGGACCATACGCTTGCTCTGGCAACGTGTACCGTTGGGTTTACGTAGGCTCCCTGAGAACCAATGCGCTCAGCTACGTCTTCACGGAAATTTGCCTCGCCGTTGCTGTCTTTGAACACGCAGTGAATTATCATGTCCACTCCGGCGTCCAGCGAATCTATGGTTCCTTGAGTGGAGGCACAGTGGGTTGCGGTCAACTTTCCGAACTTGTGGGCCTCTTGGGTCATCGCCCTCAGTTCATCCGGATTGAAAGCCGGCAATAAAGGGAAAGAGGTACGGGTGCTGCCGCCGGTGGCGCTGATTTTGATATAGTCGGCCCCTTCTTTGATCAACTGACGAACGGCCGCGGTGGCTTCCACAGGTCCAGTAACCTCGGACCCGAAGTAACCCATGTGTCCACCAACGATGGCTATCGGCCGCCCGCACAGCACCATGCGAGGGGCCTGGATTATCCTATGGTTTACCGCCTCCCGTAGCCGAAACATCGTCATGTTTTTCGCGCCGTTGTCCCTGATGGAGGTCACCCCGGAGTATAAGCTGTCTCTGGCGTTGCGGGCCGCTTGCAACGTGAGCACCTCGTCGGGCAGCGCCGCCACCTCCTCTCCGGGACGTCCGTCGCCGAAGCCATTGTGGTGGGTATGGCAGTCGATCATGCCGGGCATCACAGTCTTGCCTCGGTAGTCGAATGTTTCCACCGTAGCTCCCTCCGGAGGAAGGACGTTCTTGGCCGGGCCTACCGCAACAATCTTGGAGCCTCGGATCAGGACTGCTCCCTCTTGGACGGGAGGTCCTCCCCGGCCATCGATCAACCGGCCAGCTGTGATCAGCTTGAACGCCTCAGAGYGGTTCACCATGGCGGTCTCCTCAAGTAGRTTCCGGCGCGGYGGAGCGTCTGGGCTGCCACCAGGTGTATCGGTGCGTTGACAGTCTACCAAACGACAATAACCACCGCCGCCGGTGGTAGAATAGGCTACCCAATAAGAAAGCAGGTGCCGTCACGTCACCACCGCCGCTTCCCGGATTCAACTGGTTGAATCCCACCAAAGTTATATTCGGTCCTGGGCGGCTCGCTGAGTTACCTAAGGTGCTTGACCAGGTTGCCGGCGGCCAGTCCAGAGTTTTTCTGGTCACGGGACAGAGTCATCTGCGCCGATCCGGCATCCTCCACCAAGTTCTAGAAGGAATCGGCTCTTCCCGGATAACGTTGTTCGACCGGGTCGCACCGTTCCCGGGGCCTCAATTGGTAGCCGAGGCGGTGGACGCATGCCGGCAGTCTTCACCTCAGGTAGTTGTGGCCATCGGCGGCGGGAGTGTTATCGACGTTGGCAAGCTCGTGGGCGTCCTAGCGGCTCACGAGGGCCCCCCCGAGAACTATTTGGCCGGGGAACGGACCATCATCCATGGAGGCCTGCCGTTCATCGCGGTGCCCACCACGTCTGGAAGCAGTAGCGAGGTTACCTCCGGAGCGGCCGTGTGGGACTGGGAAGCCCGCCGTTCTATCAACTTCATCCACACCAAGCTGTTCCCTGACGTAGCCATCGTTGACCCGGACCTGGCCATGACCATGCCCAAGGAACTGGCCGCCATTACCGGCATAGACGCTTTCACCAGCGCCTTCGAGTCCTATTGGTCTAAGGAGTCGGAGCCCGTTTCCGATGCGCTGGACCTTCAGGTCATCCGGTGGTTCGGGAGCTACCTGGAGAGTTCCTGCAACAACGCGGATCTGGATTCACGTTCTTGGTGCTCTCTGGCCGCGACTATGTCGGGCGTGGCCTATAGCAATAGTCATCCAAACGTCTGCCACGCCATAGGTAGTCCACTCACTCTTTTCTGGAAGGTGGATCACGGACAGGCGGTCGGTGTCACCCTAGCGACCATGCTGAGGTGGACCGCGCCGGCGATAGCCAACAAGCTCTCCGCTCTGTGGGAAGCGTTGGGCGTAACAGACCTGGAAGAAGCCACCCGCCGAATAGTAGAGATAATGAAAAACTGCGGGCTGAAGACCAACCTCTCTGACTTGGGCGTTACAACCGACAGCCTGGATACCCTGGTGGAGCATACCCGTTGGGACCGAGTTGCTGCACTACCCACCCCCTTGGGGCACGACGACCTGATGAGATTGCTTCGAGGATTGATGTAGGAGGCCAGGATCTGGTCGGTTCCGTAGATTGCGGAACAGCCTACAAGCTGAAAAAGGTGTTTGTATGCCTTTCAGGCTCGGTACAGGCGTGTAAATGATATAAGGCTTAGGCGTTACGGAATTGTTTTTTGTTATGTGCTACCCATCAGAGCAGACAAGTTGCCATTGCCCGCGTTTGTCAGAAAATAGCGGTTAACAACAACGACTGGGAAATTCCTGTGGCGTGAGGTCGGACCTGCGCCCGATGCCGCCAACGGGTTCTCTACGCTCTATCTAGTTTTGGTTTTCTTGCTCTTCTGGCATGAGCACCTAGCCGCTCGAAGCGACCCGCTTGAACACCTGTATCCAGTGCTCACGCGTATCCCCAACGTAGACCCTCCCCTCACCGTCTACAGCTATTCCATGAGGGTTGTTCAACTCGCCGTGACCAAGCCCGAAAACACTTCAAGCCATCAGCCGGGAACTCAGAAACGTCATTCCATGTTAAATTAACCTTATTAACCTTCAGACTCGGAGGAGTAACCGTGAAGTACGACGTAGTGGTAATCGGAGCAGGGTCGGCGGGAGCAATTCTAGCAACCCGGTTGACCGAGGACTCGGACCGGTCGGTGCTACTCCTTGAAGCTGGCCCGGATTACCCGGACTTTGAACAGCTTCCCGAGGAAGTGAAGTTTGGCTATGCCACCGAAGCGGACGTCATGACCAGCGACCACAATTGGCAATTCGTTGGCAAAGCCACAGAAACATCGGTGCCGATGATGGTGCCCAGAGGCAAAGTAACCGGAGGCTCCAGCGCAATCAACGGCCAGGTCTTCCTGCGAGGGGTGCCCGAGGACTACGATTCCTGGGCCTCTATGGGAAATAACGAGTGGGGTTTCCAACAGCTACTCCCCTACTTCCGCAAGATTGAATCAGACTCCGACTACAGCGGTGATTTCCACGGCAACGATGGCCCTATCTTGATGCACCGTTTCAAGCAGGAAGCCTGGCTCCCGGCACAAGTGGCTTTCTACAATGCTAGCGTCGCCGCTGGTTATCCAGACTGTCCGGACCATAACCATCCCGACTCCGAAGGCATCGGACCAACTCCTCTGAATAATCCTAACGGTATTCGCATTAGCACCGCTCTGGGTTACCTTGACCAGGGCAGGCACCGTCTGAACTTGACCATCCGTCCCAACTGCCTGGTAAACCGCATCGTCTTTGACGGCACTCGGGCCACCGGGGTTGAAGTCGAGAGCGGTGGCGAGAAGTTTGTCGTCGAAGGTGAGGAGATCATCCTAAGCGCCGGTGCTATCGGGTCTCCCCAGATACTGATGCTATCCGGGGTTGGCCCCGCGGCCGATCTGAGCAGCCTGGGAATACCTGTGGTAGCAGACCGTCCCGGAGTCGGGCAGAACCTGCGGGACCATCCGACAGTATGGGTGACCTGGCGTACCAAGGAAGGATTTCCGCTGGATGGCCTAGCTCCGAGAACGCAGTTGATTCTTCGGTACACCGCCTTGGACTCCGACCTGCGCAACGACATGAGAATCTCCATGCAGGCCTACGCGACTGGACGGGTCAATCAGGGAGGAAATCGCATGGCACCGCTGGGCATCCGAATGATTAGCTCAATTTATCTGGCGGTTGGCGCCGGCGAGCTTCGTCTGGCATCCGCCGACCCTACGGTCCAGCCCATACTGGAGTACCATTTCCTTGAAGAGGATTTCGATCGCAAGCGATTGCGTGAAGGCGTGCGCATTGCTGTAAACCTGGGAGAGCACGAGGACTTCAAGGACATTATAGAAGAGCGGGTTGAGCCCACCGACGCCGACCTGGCATCCGACGAAGCCCTGGACCGCTGGATGATGCGGGAGGTAACCACCTCTCAACACATCTCCTGCACCTGCAAAATGGGATCTGCGTCCGACCCGATGGCGGTGGTAGATCAGTACGGCAAGGTGCACGGCGTGACAGGATTGAGGGTGGTGGATGCTTCCATTATGCCCGACTGCATCCGGGCCAACACCAATGTCACTACGATGGTGATCGGGGAGCAGGTCAGCGACTTCATAAAACAAGGGCGATAATTCCCCGGTCCATCTTGATTGTTCTCTAGGGGCACGGCATGCCGTGCCCCTGACAACGTGTAGGCAATTACTCCTCTGCGATTCTCTTGAGTATTCGGCTCCCTAGTTAGGATGTGCCGAATGTGCAGCGCGCTAGCCGCTGCGCTACACCCTGATATGCCGGGATCAGACTTGTTTGATAGGGCTTAGTAATCGTCGAGGTTCAATACCTAAACCGCTCTTTTCAACCAGGCAATTGAACCGGTTTGAATCCACCGAGATTCCTGGAAAGTTCGTTGCTGGGCGGTTAGACTCTCCCCCGTCTCTACCATAAACAACCATCTCTAGGCGACTCTGGATATCTGGTCGAGCCAAGTGCTGATTGAGAGTATGCCAATACCTGATGCTAAGATGGATGCAGGTGGCGTTTGCTCAACCCAGGATGAGCGGGCCGGTGGAGCATACCTAATAGTACGGCCCATCAAACAATGAAGCGAGATTCCCAAACCGCTCATGGTCAGCTCCGGCCGAAGGTCGAGAGTCCCAATGGAATCGGACCTGTCGGACCATTGCTAGCTCAGCCCCAGCACTTCGCCATCCGGACTAACGTCCATGTCCAGCGCTCTGGGCCTGGACGGCAGGCCGGGCAGGGTCTCGATGCGGCCGGCCAGAGCGTAGAGGAAACCGGCACCCACCGATGCCCGGATGTCGGTGATGGGGAAGGTGTAGCCACTAGGGCGTCCCTTCAAGCTCTGGTCGTGGGAGATGGACAGGTGCGTCTTGGCCATGCAGATGGGCAGACCGCCCCAGCCCTTGGACTCGAAGTACCGCAGGCGCCGCCGGGCCTCGGGCGACCAGCTAACGTCGGCCGCGTTGTAGATCTTTTGGGCCAGCGCCAGGACTTTGTCTTCAGCGGRAGCGTCGGTGGGATAGGCGTAGGTTATCTGCGGATCGCCTTGAGACGCGTCGACCACTGCCTGGGCCAGTTCTTCCCCTCCGGCCCCGCCTTGGGCGAACCCGTCACACTCCACCGCCGCATCGGCCCCGGCATCCAGGGCAATCTGTTTCACGGCGGCCAACTCTTCGTCACTGTCGTCGCCGAACCGGTTGATGGCCACCACGCAGGGCAGGCCAAATCCCTTGACGATGCCCACGTGATGGGTCAGGTTGTCACCACCGGATATCAGGGCAGCCGTGTCGGGGTTGGCAAGGTCGCGCCGCCGGACGCCACCGTGCCATTTCAGGGCGCGGGCGGAAGCCACCAGGACTGCCGCGCTGGGCAGCAACCCACTCTGGCGAGTCTTGATGTGCATGAATTTCTCGAAGCCCAGGTCCGATGCGAACCCGGCTTCGGTGATCACGTAGTCGGCGTAGCCCAAAGCCATCTTGTCGGCGATGATGGAGCTGCAGCCGTGGGCGATGTTGCCGAAGGGTCC
>NVWX01000003.1:0-60266 GCA_002746355.1 Dehalococcoidia bacterium
TTAGGGCGGAACCAGGCCGAGTGCATCCGCTACAAAGAAGAGCTTCGTCTGCTGGGTAAGACGGTGGTCTTCGTCCCCCAGAGCATCATCAGCGGTAGCGACCGGGACTTCCTGGCCGAACGCATCAACGAGACCCTGGACGAGCAATACAGCCGGAACCCCTCCCGTTACGTCTCCGCTGGTCTGTACGAGAAAGCGGCCCTGGGTCACGCCATCGGACGCGCGCCTCTGGGCTACCGGCAGGAGAAGCCCACGAGCGGTAGGGGTGCCAGGATCGTACCCGATGAAAGGACGATGCCGGTACTGACCGAGTTGCTGAGAGAGTACGCATCGGGGCGATATTCCTTCCGGACCCTGGCCCTGGAGTTGAACGGCAAGGGTCACCGTACAGCCAGCGGCAAACCATTTACCGAAAGTTCCATCAGCACGGTTTTGAACAACCGGTTCTACGATGGYAAGGCCGTCTACCACAGGGGCCAACCCGATGAAGTGATCAGGGACGGCCTKCAYCATGTGCCCGAAGAAGTGAAAGAGTTGTGGCAGAGATGCCAGGACGTGAGGGTAGAACGATCGACACCAGGGCGACACAGCCCACCGGGAAGGGAGCAGCGGGTATACCCACTCACCGGGGTTTTGGTCTGCGACGGCTGTGGACAGCCCTTTCACGGCATCACCAGTGGTTCCAGAGGTAGACAGTCTCCACGCATGACCCATAGCTGGCACCGTTGTCCCATGCGACCCAGCTCCGTGGGAGCCGCCAAGGTAGAGCAAGAATTCGCMGACCAGGTCCTGGCCTGCGTGCAGCTGGACGGTGACTGGCGCCAGACGGTCCTTAAGGCCCTGGCGAACCAAGGCCCTCGGCCAGACCACAGCCTGGATGTCAAAAGGATAGAGTCGGCCCTGGCAAACCTCCGGAAGCAACACCTCTGGGGAGCTATAGATGATGGAACGTTCAAGGCAGAGCACCAGGTCCTGCAACGACAGGTGAAGAGCATCCAACCTTCTTCTCCTCAGCTCATGATGCCAAACCTTGACCGGGCTTCCAGGTTGTTGCAGGACCTGCCGGCGCTTTGGAACCATCCAGGAGTGACACCGGCGCAACAGCGGGGACTGGCCCGGGAGGTGTTCCAGGAGGTACGCTTGAGAGAAGGCCGGCTGGTCGCGGTCAGACCCAGGCCCAGATACGCACCACTTTTTGCCTATGCGCTATGGCGTCAGCATGTTGCAGGTGGTGCGCGTTCATCCTGAGCCTGTCGAAGGGCTTAACCGCCGACCGTACATGATTTTGCGGTAGCTTCTAGCCAGACAGGGGAATGGCCACTGAGACCCGCATCTTGTCTCCGTAGACCGCGGTGGTGTGGCCGCGTCCGGTCAGGTCGTCGGCCAACAGCACATCACCAGCGCCGAAGACGCGCTTGGTGCCGTCGCCCAGGCCAACCTCGACCTGGCCTTCCAGAGTGATCACATACTGGCGGCGGGGAGCCACGTGCCAATCGATGAAATTGCCGGGCTGATAGCGCCGGAAATGGATATTCTCCGCGTTCTCAACCACCGTCCGTTCGGCCTCGGCTACCTTCTCGTAAGGAAGGTCGATCTCTTCAAAATGTGACTCGCCGTCGTCTCCGGTATACAGGCGAACAATTTGCATGGGGCCTCCGTGGTTTCGGGGGAAATGGGGTGACTGGCGCATCATAACCGCAGGCGTGGTGGGCGTCAATTTGAAGGTGGCGATAGGTAATCAGCGATTCCTGGAGGGTTGATTACCTAAGACCAACGGCATCCAGTCCTGACAAACCAGTTCTATGCACCCGGTGAAATCGGTGCGGTAGGACCTATCCCCCTGGCAACGACTGGATGTACAACCAGATCGCGTCCAGTTCGTCGTCAGTCATCCGAGTGAACCTATTCCACGGCATGAACCGAGGGTCCAACAGGTCGCCCTGAGGGGTTATACCGCTTCGAATAGTGTTGATGAATTGGGACTTCGTCCAATCGCCGAGAGGGCCGTCCAGAGTTATGTTCAGGGCATCAACGCGCTCATTACCGGGCACCTTACTTCCGGTCAGCCCATCACCATGACAAATAGTACAGACCTCAGCAAGGTACCCGCCATATTCAACGGACACCCCAACAACCGGTGACGGTGCGCGGGCGGCGCTATGATCGATCTGAGACGCCGGGAGCAGTCCACCCGCGATCACCGCAATGACGCGGCCCAATGGACCCAGATTCGACTCGCCCAATTCGTTATCGACTGGATCAAGGGTTTTCAGGTAGGCGATCATAGCGCCCAGGTCTTCGTCGGAGATCTTGTTGTATTGTTCCGATGGCATGATCAGCAGCGACTTGTTATCGCGGCCGATCCCGTGCCGGATAGCCCGGACGTAGTCCGCATCGGTGAAGACGCTGCCGGTGCCGCCGCGTCCGGAGGTTAGATTATTGGGCATCAATTTCCCGAAAATCGGGTCGTTTGAGAAGCCGGTGCAAGGGTCGTTTTTGCAATCGTCAACGACAGGCCCCGCTAGGTCCTGGCCGTGGCATACCTGGCAAACACCGATGGCTTCTACGTAGTGTTTCCCTCTGGCGATACTCGCGGCATCAGTGGGGACCGCCACCGAGGCTATCTGAACATCGTATGTACGGTCCACTTTTCGAGACCCGACGAAAAACAGCACAACTAGAAGCACAATAAATACGCCGAGCAGCCCACCCGCTATGATGCCGAACCATTTTAGGAATCTTCGCAAAATCTCTCTTCTTTCAATGGCAGAATCTTGTAACGATACTTGGGTACTGTCTCAGAAGTTAGTGCAAGATTCAACACCGCGACTCAGTGGCCATGGACCGGTCCCGCGCCTCCGTCGTGGCAGCTACCAACTCTCAGTTGTCAGCTGTCAGCTGTCAGCTTCTGACCCGTAGGACAGACATCCAACAAGCAGCAACCCTCACAGACCGGGGTCTTGGCGCATGCTTCTTTGGCGTGGCGGTCCCAGAGGGCATGGAACTCGTTGTATAGCTGGGGCTCTTGGAGGAGGTTGTCGTGGAAAATGGCCTGGTAATCTGCGTATTTGGGGTTGGAGGCGTCGGGGGCCATGCCCATGCGGTCCATGATCCGGCGGGTGTAGGTGTCTATCACGAATGACGGCTGGTTGGCGGCGTAGACCATGATATCGTCAGCCGTTTCCTCGCCGATGCCATGGATTGACAGCAACTCCTCTCGCAGCGGCTCCAATGGCCTGGCGAGAAATACGTCCAAGTCTCCCTGGTAATTCTCGTACACATGGGCCGCGAAGGCCTTGAGCTTCCGGGCCTTGGCGTTGAAGTAGCCCGAGGAGCGGACCAATTCCGCCAGCTCTTCTTCGGGAATCCGGTGCACCGCGTCCAGTGACCAACATCCAGCGGCCTTCATCTCGGCCAGAGCCATCTCAACGTTGGTCCACGCCGCCGACTGGGTCAAGATGGCCCCGGCAATCACTTCGAATGGGCCGTCGCCCGGCCACCAATGCTGGGGGCCATAGGCGGCGTAGAAGCGTTCGTATACGTCCATGAGCCGGGCGGCCATGGGGTTGATAGTCACTCTAGGCATCGCCCACCGCTTCCGCGTAGGGCCGGATGGGCAGGCTCTGATCCAATCGGATCGACCGTTCGGTCACTTCGCAGTTGTAGGCGTAAGCCTCAACGCCCGCCGCTACCGCAGACCGAAGCGCGTCGGCCAACTTGGGGTCGGACGGGTCGCTGGTGGCGAAGGCGTTGGCGTCAGGTCGTTGGACCACGAATACCACCGCGGCCCGGTGGCCKGCCTGAAGCACCGTTTCCAAGGTCCGGAGGTGCTTGGCTCCCCGGATGGTCGGAGCATCCGGAAAAAGAGCAACTCCGTTCTCCACCAGCGTCACCGACTTGGCTTCGATGTAGCACTTTCCCAGCAAGCCTTCCAGCATCAGGTCCAGACGGCTGTCGCCGAAGGTAACCTCCCGGCGTATGTCGGTGTAGCCGGCGAACTGTTCCAGGTGCCCGTTGGCCACGCCCTCAGCGACCAGCGCATTGGGCGCGCGGGCGTCGGCGGAGGCCAACGCTTGGCCCATGTCCACCAGGACCAGGTCGTACTTGGTCTTCCGGTGCTCGCCCGCCACGGGGCGGACCAGGACCCGCCAGCCAGGAACGAACAGCTCTTTCATGCGCCCCGAATTGGCCACGTGCACGCCCACCTCCCRCCCGTCTACCTCAACACGCGCCAGGAAGCGGTTGACCCGCTCCAGAAAGATACCCTCAACCAAGTCGTCGCCCAGGTCCAAAATCGYTCTCCCGCCATTAGCCCCGCTATGTTAACAACCAGGTTTCACCTCTAGCAATACAGCGGAGAAATATGGGTTCCGATGCCAAGCCACTGCCCACTACTGTCATTCTGAGGCGCCAGCCGAACAATCTGCCGAGCAGARCTTGGCAGACCCTTCTCCTTTCGCGGAAGRAYCAGGGTGACAGTTGGGCAGAGCACTTGGTTACGATTGGACAGATGGAGCATGCCGGAATCCAATCCARGTTCCTGSACCAAAAATCCAGCTACCGCGCGCCGAGCGCTCGTGTATACTTTTTCCACTTGGCCATCGACGGGCAAAAGGAGAGCGATGAGCGGGTTTACCGAACGACTGGAACAGGCAGCGACGGCGGCGAAAAGTTTGGTCTGCGTGGGGTTGGACCCAGACCCGGCCAGGATGCCTGTGTCCAGCGTAGCCGAATTCAACCGGGCCATAGTGGACGCCACGGCCGGACTGGTCTGCGCTTATAAGCCCAACCTGGCTTTCTATGAAGCCCTGGGTCTGCCCGGACTGGAGGACCTGCAAAAGACCATCGCCCACATCCGGGACGCCGCGCCGGGGGTAATCATCATCGGCGACGCCAAACGGGGCGATATCGGCCCCTCGGCCCAGGCCTACGCCAAAGCCATGTTCCAGGTATGGGGGTTCGACGCCATCACCATCAACGCCTGGGGCGGACAGGACACCGTAACACCGTTCATAGAGGATGAGTCCAAGGGAGTGTTCGTCTGGTGCCGTGGGTCGAACCCCGGCTCGGCCGATTTCCAAGATGCCCAGATCGCCACGGATGACGGCCCAATGCCCCTCTACCGCAGCATGGCCCTGTCTTGCCGGGAGTGGGACACCAAAGGGAACCTGGGGCTGGTAGTGGGCGCAACGGTGCCAGAACAACTTGGGGAGGTCCGGGCKGCCTGTCCGGACATGCCTCTGCTCATACCGGGGGTGGGGGCCCAAGGCGGTGACTTGGAAGCAGCCGTGCGGCAGGGCGCCGATAGCCGGGGCCGGGCCGCGTTGATCAACTCCTCGCGCGGTATCATCKACGCTTCTAGCGGGGCCGATTTTGCACAAGCCGCAGCCCGGGAAGCAGACAAACTCAGGACGAACATCAACGAAGTGCYTGAAGCYGACGGAAAGGGATGGTCTTAGAATTAAGAATCGGCGATGTGTTGCGGATGAAGAAGCCCCATCCCTGCGGYGGCTCACTTTGGGACGTCACCAGACTGGGCGCGGATATCGGGATGAATTGCCAGGAATGTGGCCGCTACATACTGCTGGCAAGGTCGCAGTTGGCGCGTCGTTTGAAGCAGATCGTGCCGCCGGATGAACYCGCGCCGAGAGATTGACCGGCCGCGGGGACTTTGCCGGCTAGTTGTCCCGGGAGCCGACTTCAGCCAACCCGGTACGAACGGGGTTTTCTYCATACCAGGGCCACAATTCAGCGTGGAAACCTCGGATCTGGTCAGACATCATCTCGACGAAGTTCCGGACCGCCTGTCCAGCAAACTTGCCCTTCAAGGTGCAGACACCTATGACTGAACCAGGGAACAGGTGATCGAGCCGGACCACGCCGAACCTATGGTGGTCGTCCGCATGCAATGTGAAATCGGCGCCGAGCCCGATACCCATGCCAATCTCAACGTACCGCTTCATCGACTCGGTGTCGTCCAAAGCCAGCACCACGTCAGGCGTGAGGCCATGGGYCTTGAATGCCTGTTCCACCCGTTGCCGTAGCTGGCTTTCCGGGGCTGGAAGAATCAGCGGGAACCTGGCTATGTCCTCTAAACCTACCGGTTGGCCGTTCAGTAATTCGTGATCCGGTGGCGTCATGAGGACAGTGTTGTATTTGAAGAGTTCTTTGAACTCAAGGGTGGAATCGTCGGCCGGCGGTGACGAACAAAATGCCAGATCGATCTCGCCGGAGCGGACCAATTGAATCAAKGGGTTGTAAGAGCGGGCAAGCAGCCGGATGCGCACGTCAGGGTATTCGTCCCTGAACTTCTGAATGCCAGAAGGCAGATGATGGGTCACCAGGTCTGGGTAGGCGCCCACCACGAAAGACCCYCGCCGTTCGGCGTAGTCCATCTGCGTCTTGAGGRCGTCTATGGAAGTGACCACGGGAGTCACCAACTCCAAGAGGGTGAGTCCTTCAGAGGTCAATTGGATCGGCCGCTTGATGCGGTCGAAGAGAGTGATACCGAACTCATCTTCCAGTTTCCTAAGGTGCGTCGTCACCGTCGGCTGCCCAAGCTCCAAAGTGCGGGCCGCCTTGGAAACGCTGCGCACCCTGGCAACATGGTAAAAACTGATGAGTTCCCGAAGTTCCATCGATCCCCCTGCGAACACCACTGAAGTCCGATATAATATATCATATACTATCCCTTGACAAWATAAGACGCTGATTTGAAAATGAGACCGGCCAACGGTCTGATTTGGGATAGATTCGCGCCCACTGGCGTGTCTGGCCACCGGTCAGATTTAGGGTATCATCGARTCTGTAGATTAGAGAAAGAACCCTGAACGGTCCGCCTAGAGAGTGGTATGYCCTTCGTAATAACAGAGCCTTGTTCCGGGGTTAAAGACGCCTCCTGTGTGGATGTCTGCCCCGTTGACTGCATCTCGACTACAGACAATGAAGAGATGTATTACATCGACCCAGCCACCTGCATCGACTGCGCTTACTGCGTCTCGGTCTGTCCGGTGAAYGCCATCTTCGACGAATTCAACATCCCCTCTGAGTGGCGCAYCTTCATCGCAAAGAACCGGGAATTCTTCAAGTAACCCTCCTCCTGCGCCCGTTTTCTCGCTGGTTACACGGTCCCTTTTAATATAGCCACGGCCAGCTTCGGGCCGTATACTAGCCATCCATTCGAAAAGGCAAACGGCCAAGGGCGTTCCGCGCCCCAGACGATAGCGGAGAGAGGCAGCGATGACCCTTTTCCTAAAAGACGAAGATGTGGCCCAGTGCGTGACCATGGACGCTATGCTTGAGGCCATCGAATCTATGCAACACCAATACGGCGACGGCCAGGCCCACAATATGACCCGCCGAAAGATAATCGCCGAAGGCGGCATGCTGTCCGTGATGGGCGGCGGCCTCTTTCACCAAGGCTTATTGGGCGTGAAGACCTACACGGTGGTCAAAGGGGCGTATTCCTTCCAGGTAAGCCTCTACGACGCCAACACCGGCGAGCTGCTTCTTTATACCCAGGCAAACCGTCTGGGCCAGCTCCGCACCGGGGCCACCACGGGCGTGGCGGTGAAATACCTGGCCAATCCCGGAGACGCCACCGTGGGGATAATCGGCACCGGCGGGCAGGCCGCAACACAATTGGAAGCAGTCTCTAAAGTCCGGGGGATCAATAAGATCAAAGCCTTCAGCCGGACCCAAGACCGCCGGGAGGAGTTCGCACGCCGCATTACCGACACCATGGGTGTCGAGGTCTCGGCCGCCGCCAGCAACGAAGACGCGGTKCGGGACTGCGACATCGTCCTATGCATCGCCGCCAACATGGAGCCCGTTGTCGAAGGGACTTGGCTCAAAGACGGCAGTACCGTGATCGGGGCCGGACCGACCACCTGGCGAGCCCGGGAGGTCGATGAAGAAACCTTGAAACGGGCCGGAAAGCTCATCGTGGATTCAACGGAACAGGCAGCGATCGAGGCGGGCGACCTTTGCAGCGCGGTGGAYAAGGGGATCATCCAGTGGAGCAAGGTACACGAGCTCAGGCACGTCGTATCAGGAGCTGTGACCGGCCGCGACGACCAGGGCCAGATCGTGTACGCCAAGATYATGGGGACTGGAGTAGCCGATGTCGCCGCCGCCAAGCTGGCTTATGACTCGGCCAAAGCCCAAGGGTTGGGCACGGAGATGGACTGGTAGGGGTGATTCACAGAAAATTTTGGCATATCTATGTCATATTGAGATAATTGTGACGTATGAGAACTACTATTCGAATCAATGACCAATTGCTCCGAGAGGCCAAGGCGCTCGCGGCAAGCACAGGCTGCAGTCTAACCTCGCTTATAGAAGATAGTCTCCGGCAAACCCTTTCTCACCAGACAAACGGTCCGAGGCGCAAACGAATCAAGTTGCCCACGGACTCAGGGCGTGGACTTAGGCCTGGAGTAAATCTGGACGATTCCGCCAAATTACTGGACCTCCTAGAGCAGGTTGATGTACCTGATTGACGTTAACGTCCTGGTCTATGCATACCGAGAAGATTCGCCAGACCATGAAGCGCACCAAGAATGGCTGGAAAGCGTCGTCAATAACGATCGGGCATATGCCGTATCTGAGCACGTCTTGGCGGGTTTTCTACGTATCGTCACACATCCTTCCATTTACGACCCTCCAAGCGCGCTAGATGCCGCACTGGAATTTGCTGACCGGTTGAGGGGACAGTCAAATGCCGTGATCGTTGCGCCGGGTCCTCGCCATTGGGATATTTTCAACCGTTTGTGCCGCGAGTCGGGCGCTAGGGGGAATCTGATACCAGACGCCTTTCTTGCCGCGTTGGCTATAGAATCGGGTAGCGAATGGGTAACAACGAACCAAGGCTTCAGCCGCTTCAGTGGACTCAAATGGCGTCATCCACTCCGAGATTAGAAAACCAGGCACTGAAATGGACTGGTAGGGGTTACCTGGCGGTAAGGTATTCGCCCATGGTCGCGATATTGTAGGCCGCCGGTTCCACGGGCAGGCTCTCAGCCGCAGCCCTGGCGGTGTCCAGAGAAGTGAAACAGGGGATCTGTTTCTCCACCGCCGCTCTGCGGATGTAGAACCCGTCACGCATGACCTCCGGCGCGCCGGAGATGGTATTGACCACCGCGCTCACGCTGCCGTCTTCGATCACATCCACCACGTTTGGGTGGCCTTCGCTCAGCCGCTTGGTGGTCATGCTCACCGGCAGTCCCATGGCCGAGATCATCGCGGCGGTCCCTTCGGTGGCGTACAGGCGGCAGCCCGCACGGTCCAAGTCGCGCACCAGAGACACTGCTTCCGCTTTGTGCTGGTCGGCGATGCTGAGCAGTATTCCCGTGCCCGGCTTCAGATTCAGATTGGCCGCCAAAAGGGCTTTGGTGAGGGCCTTTTGGAAGTCTCGGTCAACTCCCATCACTTCCCCGGTCGATTTCATCTCGGGGCCCAGGTGCCAGTCCACTCCTACCAGTTTGGCCATCGAGAACACCGGGGCCTTTACGCCCACCAGGTCCTGCGTCGGCCATAGGCCCCCTGGGTAGCCCTGGTCTTTCAGGGTGTCCCCCAGCATCACGCGGGTCGCCAGCGTGGCCACCGGCACCCCGGTCAACTTGGAGATGAACGGTATGGTGCGGCTGCCTCGCGGGTTAACTTCGATTATGTAAACCGTGGTGGGTTCGGTATTGTCTTGGGGGGTCATCGGGCTCCGGTAGGCGGGCCCWCCGTGGATGACGAACTGGACGTTCATCAACCCTCTCACACCCAAAGCCAAGCCGATCCGGGTGGTGTAGTCGACGATCGTATCCACTTCTCTAGAGCTAAGATTCAGCGCGGGGTAGATTGCCATGGAATCGCCGCTGTGGACTCCGGCGCGCTCGACATGCTCCATGATTCCAGGAATCAGGACTTCTTCACCGTCGCAGATGGCGTCGACTTCGCACTCTTTGCCCTCYAGATATCGGTCGATCAGCACCGGCTTGTCGGGGGACAATTCGACCGCCGCCGTGAGGTAGTGGATCAACTCGGTGGCGTTCTGAACGATCTCCATGGCGCGGCCGCCAAGCACGTAGCTGGGCCGTACCACGGCGGGATACCCGATGTTCTGGGCCACCTTCAGGGCCTCTTCCACAGAGGTCACGGCCGCGCCCGGCGGTTGGGGGATACCCAATCTCGACAAGAAATCCTCGAACTTATGCCGGTCCGAGGCCATGTCGATGGCCTCGGCGCTGGAGCCGAGGATGGGCAGGCCGGCCATGGCCAACGACTGGGACAAGTTGATGGCCGTCTGGCCGCCAAACTGGACCACGGAAGGCGGCGCCACGTTATCTATCTCTTCGTTCTCCAGAATGTCCCGCACCGATTCTTCGTCCAGCGGCTCAAAGTAGAGCCGGTCGCTGGCGTCGAAGTCGGTGGACACCGTTTCCGGGTTGGAGTTGATCATGATGCTTTTCACGCCGGCCTCGGATAATGCCCAAGACGCGTGGACGCTGCAGTAGTCGAATTCGATTCCCTGGCCGATGCGGATGGGACCGCTGCCGATGACCACCGCCTTCTTGCCTTCCAGCGGCGGGGCCTCATTCTCCTGGTCGTAGGTGCTGTAGTAGTAGGGAGTSACGGCCTCGAATTCGGCGGCGCAGGTGTCCACYGTCTTGTAAACCGGCCTYARGCCCCACTCGTGRCGTTGGTTCCGMACCTGTTCCGGCAGCATRTCGGCYAGAGTYCCCACCTGGCCRTCGGAAAACCCCATGCGCTTCGCCGACTTAAGCAGGCTGGGGGTGAGTTCTTCGCCCAGTAGCCGGCGCTCCATCTTCACGATCCGTTCCAGGGCGTTTATGAACCAGGGATCGATGTAGGTGTGATCTACCAGGGCGTCAACCGTTGCGCCCTGGCGCAGGGCCGACATCAACGCCCACAGCCGTTCGTCATTGGGTCCCAGAGGCAGCCGGTCAAGGGACAGTTCCCCCTCTTGCCGCCAGCTAGAGTTCTCCCAGAGGAGGGTGCGTCCGCTCAGTTCCAGGGCACGTGCGCCCTTCTGTAAGGCGGCTTCAAACGACCGCTCGATCACCATGAYCTCACCGGTGGATTTCATCTGAGTGGTGGTGCGRCGGTCGCCGTGGGGAAACTTGTCGAAGGGCCAGCGCGGAATCTTAAGTACGCAGTAGTCCATGGCCGGCTCGAAGGCGGCCGTGGTCTGCTTGGTGACGGCATTCTCAATCTCGTCCAGTTTCTTGCCCACTGCAATCTTGGCGGCAACCCTGGCGATGGGATAGCCGGTGGCCTTGCTGGCCAGGGCCGAACTGCGGCTAACCCTAGGGTTGACCTCAATCACGAAATAGGGGGACTCGGGCTTCCATTCCTGCCCCAGAGCCTTGGAGACTCTGGGATGAGGCTGCAGGGCGAACTGGACGTTGCACCCGCCCTCGATGCCCAGCCCCCGGATTATCTTGATGCTGGCGGACCGCAGCATCTGGTATTCCTGGTCGCTTAGTGTCTGGCTGGGGGCCACAACGATGCTGTCGCCGGTGTGGACGCCCATGGGGTCCAGGTTTTCCATGTTGCAGATGGTGATGCAATTGTCCGCGCTGTCCCGCATCACCTCGTACTCGATCTCTTTCCAACCGACCAACGACCGTTCGAGTAGTATCTGGGAGATGGGGCTGGCCGCGAGACCAGAATTGGCGAAGCTCTCGAATTCTTCTTCGGTGTTGGCGATGCCTCCGCCGCTGCCTCCCAGGGTGTAGGCGGGCCGGACCACCAGAGGAAGACCCATCTGCTTGGCTGCGGCCCTGGCCTCGTCCATCGTGTTTACGCTGATGTTCTCTGGCTCAGGTTCATCGATCTCATGAAGAAAAGTGCGGAAGAAGTCGCGGTCCTCGGACCGGCGAATSGTCTCCAAAGGGGTGCCTAGCAAGCCGACGTTGTAGCGTTCCAAGATGCCGGCATCGGCCAGAGCCACGGCCAGGTTCAGGCCGGTCTGGCCGCCCAAGGTGGGCAAGATGCCATCGGGCCGCTCYCGGTCGATGATTCTTTCCAGGACTTCCACGGTCAGTGGCTCGATATAGACACGGTCTGCGATGCCCTGGTCGGTCATGATGGTGGCCGGATTGGAGTTCACCAGGACTGTGGTAACGCCCTCTTCACGGAGGGATTTGCAAGCTTGGGTGCCCGCGTAATCGAACTCGGCTGCTTGCCCGATAACAATGGGGCCGGAACCGATCACGAGCACYTTTTTTGGCTTGTCTGGTATGTTAGCCACCCYTCCCGCAGTGCTCTGCGGCCACGGCCCCATCTGGGGTCTGAGATATGTGCCTATCGATGTTATACCCGGCTGCGAAATTTGGCTATACAGCCAGTCGGCACTACCGGGTTTTGGTGCTGTTTAACGAGCCTACGGGTTAGCTAGTCGGAAGCGCACCCGGCAGGTCTATCAACTGCCGCGAATGCAACGAATTCAATAACTGCGAGACGTATGAACCGAAGAGTCTACCGTCCCAATCGGCGGCGTCTTCTCCGTGGACCGTTTGTTCGGTCCGGGGTGGGACCTTGATGTTCACCATCCCTTCGCCGTCGGGTTCGATCACGATCCGGCCCAAGGGAAACAGGGGCTGGCCCTCCATGTTCGGGTCCATGGCGTTGATCACCAGGTCCCARCGYCKKCCYAKMGTCCCTTTSCCYGCTCTSAYYTTGTAAATGTACTCACCACATGAATATTGGGCCGTTTCCTCTTCCAGTAAAGAGGCTACCCGTTCAAAATCAACCGCCACCGCCACATCCACACCCCCCTCCAGTAAAAACATGGCGAATGAAGACATTAATAATCCTCCAAAAAATAACACGCCTGTCGGGGTCGGAATAAGTAGTTGGGCTTTTTTAGATCGCCCTATTCGTAGATCGCCGTTGGATCAGTGGCGCCCTCCTTTGTTTGATGGGCGCAGATGCGCCCGGTAGTTGATTTTTCTGGCTTCCGCGTAGGGGTTGGCTGGTCTTTAGCCGTGAAAATCTTCGACCATATCGATGAACTGGTCGAAGAGATATTCGTTATCCCTGGGTCCAGGTGAAGCCTCGGAGTGATATTGTATGGTAAACAGGGGAAGGTCTTTATGGCGAAATCCTTCCACAGTTTGGTCATTTAAGTTGATATGTGAGACTTCCAAGCCTGAGGGTAATTTTTCGGGACTCACAGCATAACCATGGTTCTGCGCGGTTATGTAAACGCGGCCGTCGGCCAGGTCTTTCACGGGGTGGTTTCCGCCCCGGTGGCCGAATTTTAGTTTGAAGGTATCGGCGCCCAACGCCCGGGCGATGATCTGGTGGCCTAGGCAGATCCCCATAACCGGAACGCGGCCCAGGACCTTGCGGGTGTTGTCTACCACGTAGTCCAATAACTTCGGGTCGCCAGGACCGGGAGAAAAAAGGATCCCAGAGGGCTTCATGGCCAGCAGTTCCTCAGCGGGTATGGCCGCCGGCACCACGGTCACTCGGCAGCCCCGGCGGCGTAATTGCCGCAGGATGCTGTATTTGAGGCCGCAGTCGGTGACCAATATCCGATGTTTGGCGTCTCCTAGGTCATCGTCCCCGCCATCCCAATCGTATTCTTCCGGCGATGTGACGGTTGCAACGTAGTCCTGGTCTCCGTAGGCTGGGGAGTCTTGAAGCCGTCTCAATGCAGCGTCGGGGTCTCCACTGGTGATCACTCCCAACATCACGCCTTTAGAACGCAGCCGSCGCGTCACCGCTCTGGTGTCGATYTCRGCGATGCCGGGRATGCCYTGGCYGGCCAGGAATTCRTGCAGRGTGCGSTCGCTRCGSCCRTGGCTGGGCAGGTCGCAATTCTCCCTAACGATCAGTCCGCCCACCTGTATCCGGGACGATTCAGAGTCCTGGGCGTTGATGCCGTAATTGCCGATCAATGGATAGGTAAGGGTCACCAATTGCCCGGCGTAGGACGGGTCGGTAAGTACCTCTTGATAACCCGTCATGCTGGTGTTGAACACCACCTCGCCGAGGCCGTCGACCTCGGCGCCAAATCCAACGCCCTCGTGTATGGAACCGTCTTCCAAGRCCAGATAGGCTGGCTCGCCCAATTTAGCGCACCCGTCCGTTKATAARATTTTGCCGCATAAAGCCGGTTAAGCTCTGACGTGGGGTTCTTCGAACTTCAGCCCCGCACTCTGGTAAATAAGATTGCCCGAGGCGAAAGTCGCCACCACCCGTCCTTTTAGAGTCGTCCCCTCCAGAGGCGTGTTTCTACCCTTGGATTCGAATTCGCTGGTATCAACCGTCCATTCCTGTTCCGGGTCGAACAGGACTATATCGGCGGTAGTGCCGGGCTGTAGAGAAGCCAGGTCCGAGTAGCTCTCACCCAGTACCCTGGCCGGTCCCGTGGTCAACCGGTCGACCATGGCCCCCATGCTGAGTTTTTTGGAGTGGACCAACTGCAGCAGCGACCCCAAAGCCGTCTCCAACACGCTGATGCCGAATGCCGCATCCTGGTAGGTGACTTGTTTGCTGGTGAGGTCGTGGGGCGCGTGGTCGGTGGCGATGCAGTCGATGACACCGTCGGTCAGGCCTTGTATGAGGGCATCGACGTCCCCCTGGCCCCGTAGCGGCGGATAGACCTTGGTGCTAGTGTCGTAGGCCAGTCCGCCGGCGGCGGTCGTTGGCTCCCCCTTGCGGCCCAACACCCATTGGTCGGTGGTGGTTAAGTGGTGCGGGCAGACCTCGGCGGTCACTGAAAGGCCCCGGGCCTTGGCCTCTCGCACCAAAGAAACGCTGCCTGCAGTGCTGAGGTGGGCCACATGGAGCCGCCCTCCGGTGGCCTCCGCCAATGCGATGTCTCTGGCGATCATCGTTTCTTCCGCCGCTGCGGGGATCCCGTCCAAGCCCAGGTGGGTCGCCACAGGGCCTTCGGCCATGACGCCGTTGCAGGACAGAGAACGCTCCTGGCAGTGGTTGCTGATGGGCAGGCCTAGGTCCAAGCTATAGATCAGGGCCAGGCGCATCAGATTTGCGTCGTAGACCGGGTCGCCGTCGTCGCTGAAGGCCACCACGCCGGCGCTGGCCAGCTCTTCCATCTCCGCCAGCTCGTGGCCTTTCCGCCCTTTGGTGACGCAACCGATGGGCAATATGCGCACCAATGAATCTTGGCGCGCCTTTTGATGGATGAAGTCGACCATCGCGGCGTTGTCGACGGGCGGGTCGGTGTTGGGCATGGCGCAGAGTGTGGTGAACCCGCCCTTGGCGGCGGCCTTGGACCCGGCGGCGATGGTCTCTTTGTATTCAAAGCCCGGCTCTCGCAGRTGACAGTGGAGGTCGATGAAACCGGGACTGGCCACCAGTCCGGTGCCGTCGATGACCCGGCAGCCGWCCGGGATACKGTCGGGCCCCAGCCTTCCGGCGGCGGTGATCTCCCCGCTGCCAATCAATAGGTCKCCCACCCGGTCCAACTGACGGCTGGGGTCGACAATCCTGGCGTGGCGAATCAATATGCTAACGGTTTCCACACACCTCTCCCGCTTCGTGATTACTGGCGGTCAATCGTCTAAGACTCCTGTACCGCCCCGATAGTCGTTTGGTAGAGCAGGGCCATGCGCACGGCGACCCCGTTGGTCACCTGGTCTTCGATCACCGAKCTTYCACCGTGGGCGATGCTRTTGCTGATCTCGATGCCCTCATTCATGGGGCCGGGGTGCATCACCATGGCGCCGGGTCTCGCCAGCTCCATCCGCGAATCAGTGACCTGCCAGCGCCGGATGTACTCCCGAATGCTGGGCAGGAATCCCGCTTTCTGCCGCTCTTGCTGCAAACGCAGAGCCATGACCACATCGGCGCCTTCCAAGGCCCGGTCAAGATCARTATCCACTTCAACCAGGGAGGCGAATGGCGACCGGGCGATGCTCTTGCTGGTGCGCATCAGGTCGAGCGGCATCAGGGTGGCCGGGCCGGACAGTACAACCTTGGCTCCCATCTTGGCGAACCCCCAGATGTCGGAGCGGGCGACCCGGCTATGGAGCACATCGCCAACGATGACGATCTTCAGGCCTTCTAGACTTCCCAGCTTGTCCTGAACCGTGTACAGGTCCAAGAGGGCCTGGGTTGGGTGGGCGTGGAGGCCGTCCCCCGCGTTGATTATGCTGACTTTGTCCAGATGTTGCGCCAGCAGATGAGGCGCGCCGGAATGGGGATGGCGGATCWCGATGGTGTCCACGCCCATGGCCTGGATCGTCAGGCCGGTGTTCAGCAGGGACTCGCCTTTCTCGGCGCTGCTGCCCGAAGCCGACATGTTTATCACGTCGGCGCTGAGCACCTTKCCGGCCTCTTCGAAGGAGATCCTGGTGCGGGTGCTGGCCTCGTAGAACAAGGTCACAATTACCTTACCGCGCAGAGCGGGCACCTTCTTGATATCCCGGCCCAGCACTTCTTTCATACCCCGGGCGGATTCCAAGACATCGGTGATCTCCTCCCGGGAGTAATCGTCCAGGTCCAGAATATGCTTGCGCGGCGCCGACTTTGGGTCCTGCGCCCCAATGATCTCTGGGGTCTCAATCGTTCTAGACAGGCTCATATCGGTGATTCCTAAGCCTCTTGCTCATYTTTCGAAATTTCTGGCGATTCTTCTGGCACTTCCAGGTCCTCAAATATCAGGGCAACCTCGTCGGCGCCGTCGGTCTCGATCAGCCGGACCTTCACGCGTTCGTTGAAGGCGGTGGGGAGGTTCTGGCCAACRTAGTCGGCCCGGATGGGCAGCTCCCGGTGGCCCCGGTCCAGCAGGATGGCCAACTGGATCTGCTGCGGCCGGCCAAAGTCCACCAACGCGTCCATGGCGGCGCGGATGGTCCGGCCGGTGTAGAGAACGTCATCGACCAAGACCACGCGCTTGCCCTGGATACCCATTGGGATGTCCGTCGGCTGGAGCTTGGTATGGGACTGAGAGCGCACCCGGTTGTCGTCGCGGTAGAGGCTGACATCCAGGGTGGCCACGGGCACTTCGATACCCTCGAACTCCGCCAGGTTGGCGGCGATWYGSCGRKYAWSRTGSRMSYCKSYSRWSTGRWWGYYCASSAKSMMMMKKCCSTYCGCKMCCMGRTWGMKYTCGMKSWYSYCGWKMGSCWSTCTGGCCAGGGCCCGGCGCACGTCCTCATGGTTCATGATTTGTCGTTCTTGCATCGCATCACCTGGGCGGTCTCCAGGGGCTATCGGGTGGCAATAAAAAACCCTTACCATCTGCTGGCAAGGGCGTGAACGACCCACTCAGAGAGTGCTTGGAATGCACTCTGCGGAGATTCGGGACGCTCTACTTTGCCAGCCTCTCGGGACCGTCTTTAAAAGTGTGGCTGGGTCTTATTTAGACCGGCCGCACGACCCATCGAATATTCGGTTGTTCGTTTATATTAACAGAGCCAACGCCATCGCAGAAGGGGCGATGCAGGGCAATCTGAGCACTTGGAGTCTTTCGGCCTTGAAGTTTGGTTTCCGAAGAGCGGTAGCCCCCATCCTAACCTTCCCCCGTTGCGACGGGAGAAGGGACTTGTCGGCTAGGCTGCAATTCTCTTTGGAACTCCAGCCTAGGCCGAAACTCGTTTTCGGCGGTTGGTCACATAGTCTACCAGGAGGTATTCGCCCAGGTTGGCGGCGCTGCTGTAGAAGGCCCGGCCGCTATTGATGCGGGTCATGCGTTCCACGAAGTTGACCAACTGGTAGTTGTTCTCCAGCATGAAGGTATTAATCACGATGTCTTCTTGGGTGCACCGGCGCACCTCTTTCAATGTCTCCAACTCGGTGCGGTGGCTGGGCGGATACGCGAAGAACGACCGGTCGCCTTCCAGATGAGCGGTGGGCTCGCCGTCGGTCACCACCAATATCTGGCGGTTGCCGCCCTTCTCTTTGGAGAGCAGTTTCCGGGAAAGCATCAAGGCGTGGTGCAGGTTTGTGCCCGAMACCCAGGMGTTCCAGSTGCACTTGGCCAGGTCTTCCTCTTTGATCTCCCGGGCGTAATCGGAGAACCCGACGATGTGGAGACTGTCCCTCGGGTATTGGCTGCGCATCAGCGCCATCAGTGCCAGCGTTACCTTCTTTGCCGCCTGCCAGTTGTTGAACAGGCCCATGGACCGGCTCTGGTCTAGCAGCAGGACGGTCGCGGACCGGGTCATGTGCTCGTTGCGGAACACCTCGAAGTCTTCTGGGCTGAGCTTTACCGGGACTTGAGGGCCTCCGCGAAGCACCGCGTTCCTAACCGTGGCTTGCAGATCCACCTGGAACGGGTCTCCGAATTCGTATGGTTTGGTCTCGCCCAGCAGGTCTCCGTTGGCGCCGCGGGCATCCATCAYGTGGTTGCCTATGCGGTCTTTCTTGAGATGTGTGAACACCTCTTTCAGGGCCTTCTGGCCGATGCGGCGGATGCCCCGCGCGGTGAGGTCCATCTTATCGTCGCCGGTCACGTATCCCGACTCTTGGAGCAGCTTCCGCAGGCGGTCCAGTTCGTCGTAGATCTTCCGCGCTTCCTCGCCCAGCAGTTCAGCCAGTTTGTCGGGGTCGATGTCATCCATGTTCCCGGTGCGCATGGCTTCTTGAAGCGACTGTTCCAGCTGGTCCAGTTCCTGCAGGCCGCGCATCATCTCCATGGCCTGCTCCATGGTCAGGCTGTCGTCCCCCAAGAAGGGATATTGACGCCGCAGGTCGTCCATGGGCATCAACTGTTCCATGAGGGAGGCGAACTGGGCCATCTCCCGCTGGGTCTCTGGGTCCAGCGCCTGGGCCAGGGCATCTTCCATCTCGCGGCGGGCTTCGGGCGACATGCTGTCCAGCATSGACTGCRYCTGSGCYARCTGCTGYTGSAKYTGCTCCATCAACTCGTCGAAACTCTGGGGCGGGTTATCCCCAAACATCTTCCCGAACTGTTGCATGAAGCCGTCGAAGTCGGGTTCCTGGCCTGCCAGCTTGTCCTTGATCATCTGATTGAGYTGGCGCATCATCTCGCGGGTAGCGGCCATGTCCTCTTCCGACATGCCCTTGACTTGGTCCATCATCTGCTGGCCCATGTTCTGGGCCATCTGACTTTTCAGAGCGTCCAGCAGGTCTTGGAACTTCTGCTGGGCCTCGGGGTCGATGAAGTCATACTCCAGCAGTTCCTTGATCTGTCCGGCCGGGCTTTCGGGAAGGTCATCCAGCTTCCCACGGTTGTTGTCGGCCCGCTTCTGTAGCAGGTCCAGGAGGCCTTCCATCTGGGCCCGGTCTTCGCCATCTTGGGAATCAGCCTGGGCATCAACCTGTTCACGGGCCTCATCCAAGCGGCGCTTGATGCCGTCGCGCTCGGTCTGAACGATGTCTTCCAGGCGTTCCTTAAGGTCGTCAACGACCGAGTCCATGTTGTGCTGTTGCAGTTGCTGGCGGCGTTGGTTCTTGAGTTGCTCCATCAGTTCCCGGAGTCCGGGCATCTGTTGACCGTCGCGGTCCTGGAGTCCCTGACGCAACRTGTCSCGCAGCGCCTGCATTACATCGCCGTGGTTGAGGATGTCTTCGGAGAGAAGGTCCATCAACTGATCGGCGTCAAATTCGAAGATCCGCTGGCTGCCGTCCCATTGGGAGTACCGGTATGTGCGGTAAAGCATCGTGCCTTCCTCAGCTCCCTGGCAGACCGAAACCTAGAGTTAGGCCCATGATACCTGGCGGTTTCCGGCAATAGCAAGGTAGTCTGGAAGGCCGGTGCGTGGACTTTTATTACATTCTGAGTATGTCTGAACTCCGTCCGTTGGGTTTTCCCATGCTATAATCGCGCATCCAAAGCTGGAATCGCCAATCTCGRGGTATTCATTTTGCTCAGTCCATACACGGTATTGGACCTGACCGGCGGYCACGGCGACCTGGCCAGCATGTTGTTGGGCGACATGGGCGCCACGGTCATTAAGGTGGAANCCYCSKGKSGSTSSGSCGGGCNGYGGCGAGCCGCCGTTCWTMGACGGMGCYCCCGAGYCCGAACGCAGCCTGTCATTCTTCGCCTTCAACCGGAATAAGCAGGGAATCACCCTGGACTTAGAGACCGAAGCGGGCCAAAATGCCATGAAAGGCCTGGTCGAAAAGGCGGATTTCTTATTTGAATCAGGCCAACCCGCCACGCTCGACAGCTTGGRTTTGGGCTTCGATGTGCTGAAAGAGATCAACCCAAAGATAATCCATGTGGCCATCTCCGCCTACGGACAGGACGGCCCCTACGCCGATTATGCGGCCAGTGACCTGACCATCGCCGCCATGGGCGGTCCCATGAGCCTCCAGGGCGTGCCCGAGCGGGCGCCGGTCCGTATCTCGGTGCCCCAAGTCTGGCTGCACGCCGGGTCGGAAGCAGCGACCGCCGCCCTGATTGCCCATGCCCTGATGCTGCGCACGGGGGAGGCCCAATCTGTTGATGTCTCCGCGCAGACAGCAATGATCTCAACTATGCTTCAAGGGATCTCAGCTCATGCGATTCAAGGGCGGGACTACCAACGTGCCGGCAGTCTGCTCCAACTGGGACAGGCAAACCTTCCGGTGGTGTTCGACTGTTCCGACGGGTATATCGTGCTTATTCCTAGTGGCCCTACGCTGGTGGTGATTGTCCCYTGGTTCGTAGAAGACGGGGTGGTCCCTGAAAGTTGGCTCGGCGATGAAGAGTGGCCCACCTACCACGTCCGTTTGCTGCAGGGTCAGCCAGTCTCCCACAGCGCGGAAGAGGTGCTGACGGCCATCACGAAATATGTAGCCAATTACACCAAGCAGCATCTACTTGAGCGAGGATTGCGGGAGGGAGTAGCTCTAGCCCCGGTCAACGACATGAGGGACCTGTCCGGGTTCCAGCAATTGCAAGAGCGAGACTATTGGTTGCCGGCGCCCCTGCCCAACGGCACCGAAGCCMGGGCGCCGGGGTTAGTCGCACGGTTATCCGAGACCCCCATGAGCGYGAGGAGTTGGGCCCCGGCGCTGGGTGAGCATAACAGCCAAGTCCTGAACGCCCTGCTGGGAATGAGCGACGAGGAAATAAATCTGGCAACCGGCGGCAAGGCCGGTTAGAGGAGCGAATCATGGCAGTTCCGTTGCCCTTTGACGGACTCAAGGTGGCTGATTTTTCGTGGGTGCTCGTCGGACCCACTACGGCCAAATACCTGGCCGACCACGGCGCGACTGTGGTTCGTGTGGAAGCGGCCGCGCCCTTGGATATCCTGCGCACCGCCGGGCCGTTCAAAGACGGCGTTCCAGGCGCCGACCGCACCCAATTCTTCGGAGAGTTCAACACTTCYAAGTTGGGAATTTCTCTGGACTTAAAAAACCCGGCCGGTCTGGAAATAGCCAAAAAACTTATATCCTGGGCCGACGTTGTCATTGAGAGTTTCAGGCCGGGTATCGTGGACTCCCTGGGGATCGGTTACGAGGCGGCCCGTGAGATTAACCCATCCATCGTGATGGCCAGCACCTGCCTCATGGGGCAGACCGGCGCCGCCGCCGCATTCTCCGGATATGGCTTCCACGCGGCGTCCATCGCCGGTTTTTACGAAACAACTGGCTGGCCTGACTTGGCGCCCGACGGACCATGGGTGGCCTACACCGATGGCGTGTCCCCCCGGATTCTGGCGGCTACAATCATGGCCGCTCTGGACCACCGCCGCCGGACGGGCCAAGGCCAGTACATCGATGCCGCCCAGCTTGAGATGTCACTGCATTACCTATCGCCGCARATCATGGATTACAGCACGAGCGGACGGAGCGTCACCCGCAACGGAAACAGGTCTCAATACTTCGCGCCCCAAGGGGCCTACCCCTGCGCCGGAGACGACCAGTGGTGCACCATCGCCGTGGAAACAGCARAACAGTGGGAGGGGCTGCAACGGTCCATGGGAAGTCCGGCCTGGGCCCAAGACGCCAAATTCGGTTCCATGGAAGGCCGGTTGGAGAACCACGACGCCATCGACCAGCACATCGGTGAGTGGACCAAGGACCAAGAGCCTGCGGCGTTGATGCAAYTGCTGCTATCCCACGGAGTACCGGCCGGCGTGGTGCAGCGGAGCAGCGACTTGRAGTCCGACCCTCAGTTGGCCCACCGCAATTATTTCCGCCATTTGGAGCACCAGGAGATGGGCACGATCCCTTACGCCGGCCACCAGTTCCGGATCAAGGGTTACGACAGCGGGCCCCGCTTCCCCGCGCCGGTCTTGGGCCAGCACAACGAGCAGGTGCTCCGCGAGGTCTTAGGGATGACCGACGACGAGATCACCGAGGCGATAATCGCCGAAGCCATCCAGTAGCACGCGCCGGCTTAAACAACCTTTGCGCCCAGGATGTCTTTCAAGTGGGAGATCGCCCACCCATGGGCCTCTGCRTTGAAGCTGGCGACGCAGTTGGCCGGAACTTCAACCGCGTAGTCCCGGTTGCGGGCGTCGGATGCGGTGTGGAGGACACAGATGTCGGTGCAGACGCCGCAGATGATTATCTTTTGCGGACTCGCGGCCGCTAGCCTGGCTTCCAGGTGAGTGTTGAAGAATCCGCTATAACGGTTCTTCGGGATAACGTTTTCCCCAGTCACGAATTCGGTCAACTCGTCTATGACGTTAGGTTCCTCAGTACCCTTCACACAGTGRACCGGGAACACCTGGAACTCCAGATCGTCGGGGTCGTGGTGGTCCGAGATGAACAGAATCTCGGAGCCCGCCTCCCGTTCCCGTGTAAGCAGGGCGTGGACCCTGGGTATGATCTCCCGCGACTCATCGCCGCAGTAGAGATTATGCCCCGGTTCCAGGAACCCTTTGACCATGTCGATGACCAACACTACGTTAGACATGCTTCTGTCCTTGCTTACCGTTGGGCTCTACGGTTTGCGCTGCGGCCCAATTTACTGTGCCCGATCTAAAACGATAAAGTCACCGAACATGGTTGAGTTATGCCCCGGAAAGGTACAAACGAACTGATAAACACCAGGCTGTGGCGCCGGGAATCTCACTTCGCCGGTTTCGCCAGGACCCACCAAGCTCGTGTGGGCGATAACCCTGTTGTCGCTCGGAGGCACCCAATCGTTGGCCGGCCCGGCGGTGATGCCTTCAGCAGCGACCGCGTCTTTGGTCCTCGAAAGGACGATCACCAAGTTGTGCGAGTTGACCGAGGATGAGTTGTTGAAAGTCACCGTGATCTCAACGTCAGGCAACGCGAACATGAAATCATGGCGGAATTCCAACACATCGCCATTCACATCGACTTCGAACGTGYCCACTCCCACCAGCCTGTCCMTCCCGGACATCGGCCGAGACTGCCCGGGAGGCAGATCARCACGTTCCGGCGGCTGTTGGSGKYGSCTSANTSKTMTNSWTGNSCKGKMYKSTYMKCCGGYGKGCGYCKRGGGTCGAATGGGAAGCCGTCCACGATCAGGTCTTCTAGGACCGCTGTGCCAGATGAGCTCACAACCACCAGAGCCTTCACGTCCCTTGATCTCTCGATGATTTGCCCCGAGCCCTCGGGTACGAAAAAGGTGTCGATCCCGAATCCCAGCCGCCCTCTAGAGTTAACCGTGCCTTTGATGAAGATCACATCTGAGTCAGGTTTCCTTTCAAGGTATTGCCCTGCCACCCAAACGCCCTCGGGGCCTTCGCGTAACTCGACGTAGATACTGTCGCCCTGTATCGCCGGTCTAGCGTAGTCGGGCAGCTCGGCGATCTCATAGTCCAATATGGCGAACTCACCCTGGAGCACTGACCGAGGGTCGATGGGCGCGGTCTGCAGCAAGACGCTGGTCCCCGAGCGCAACGTGTTTTCTTTAACGGCGATGAAGGCCAGCAGCAGGATTATCTGCCCAATCACCGTAGCCCAGAACGCGATCTTTAGCGTACGGCTCATCGGGAGCCTCCCGACGCCCTGATTCGCTCCAGCATCTTCTGCCGGCCCCGTTCCACCAGATACCCGCCCAATAGTAGGATCACGCCCGCCGCCGCGAATATGAGCGACCCGTCCAGAAGGTCCCAACTGTATTCAAAGTAACGGGCAAATATGTTGATGCTGATGAATATCAGTCCGATGTTGACCCAGGCCTCGCGGCCGCGCAGATACCCTGACACCAACACGCCAAGGAGGGCGACCGCAAAGATGGCGTTGAAGACCACGGCATACAGGACTTCGCYGCCGGTATCAACGGTAATCACCATGAAGGCCGCCGCCAGCAGGACCGCGATGGCGACACCTTCGATCCCGTTCAACGCGAAACCCTTTCCGYTGCGCCGGTGGAGCCAGGCGGCCGCGATGACCAATGCCAGAGTCAGCGCYCCAGCCGCCCCGATCAATATTCGAAACCCCAATTCAGTTTCGCCCTGGATGTACACGCCTTTATCGAAGGAATCGAAAACGTCTTTGAAGGTCAGGACGAAAACCGACCCCAATGCGGTGATCAGGCCGGCCAATTGGAAGACCTCCGAATAGGGACGGAGGAATGTGATCTCGTCCTTCATCCGGCCCACGGCCAAGACGAATAGTCCCAGGACCAAGAACAGGGACGCGCCCAATACCGCCTCGCCCCGGGAGACATCGTCGATCCAATCTGGCAGACGGAATCCCAAAGCCAAAAAGAAGAGGGCCAAGCCCAGGAATTGGATGGGCTGGGACTTAACTATGTAGACCAGAGGGAACACGCCTAAGAACCAGAACAGCATCAATCTTGGGTCGTTCACATCTACGTTGTAGACCTGCCCCACCAGGTGCACGCCCGCTCCATAGATGAGGCAGGCCAGCAGGACCATGGCCGAACCAACCCGGCGGTGATCGCGGTAGTAATACAGGTAAAAGCCCAAGCCGTGGGCAAAGAGGATGGCGCCCAGAATCATGGCCAGCTTCGGCCAGCGGTCGATACCGTCCCAATTGGACGCGAAGAAAAGGATGACTCCCAATCCGACTAATACCGCCCCAATGATGGACAGGCCGGTGACCAGTCTTCCTTGGGACCGGACGGTCTTAGGGACYAACTCAGCGGGAGAATAACGGGCGCGGATCGCCTGGCCTTGCTCGGCCGTGATGATGCCATCGGACTCCCAGCGAGATAATTCGCCGGGCAGCCGCTCCAGAAAGGGTCCGGCCGCTGGCCCTGTATCAGATCGATTCTGTGCCATATCTATATATTAGAGACGCAAGGCCTTGGGAATAAGTTCCCACCGTACCGAAGCGGCTGAGTATTGCGATGCTCCGGATGGTTCCCCCACGCCTACACAGGGCTGGCGAATTGGGCGTCCTCGGCCAGCATGCTGGACAACCCCATCTCTTCGAAGCAGTCTTCCAGACTGACCATCTTGTCCATCAGGTGGGCGGTGGTGCCCTTCTCTTTCAACTGGGCCATCACCTGCCCGACTATGTGGGTCACCGACAACAGGGCGCTGGCCGGATAGATGACGATCTTAAAGCCAAGATTCTCAAGTTCTGATGCCGATAGCAATGGAGACTTCCCGGACTCGACGAAGTTAAAAAGCAGTGGGATATCTAGGTTCTTGGCGGCCCGCTCCACCTCTTCCGGCGTACGGAGTGCTTCCACGAATAACACATCGGCCCCGGCTTTCACGTACTCATCGCAGCGGTGCATGGCGTCGTCCCAGCCCGTAACGGCGATAGAGTCCGTGCGCACGATGATGGTGAAGTCGTCGTCGGTGCGTGCGTCCACGGCAGCCCGTATCTTCTGGACCATATCCTCGGTGGGGATGACCTTTTTGTCGTCCAGGTGGCCGCAGCGCTTAGGCGATACTTGGTCCTCGATATGGATGGCCGCCACGCCGGCCCGTTCGTACTGCCTGACAGTCCTCCGCACGTTCAACACGCCGCCGTAGCCCGTATCGGCGTCGGCGATCAGCGGAACGTCCAGGGTCTCGGTGATGGACGCCGCGTTCTGGACCATCTCCGTCATGGAGGCCAGAGCCAGGTCGGGGTACCCAAGCTGCGCCACGGAGGTCCCGGCCCCGGTCATATAAACCGCCGGAAACCCGGCTTTCTGGATCAATCGGGCCGTGAGGCAGTCATAAGCCCCCGGCGCCTGGATGATCCCCGGTTCGTTGAGCAACTGGCGAAATCTGGTGGTGGTGCGCATACGGGCCTCCGGTCGGCGTGGGTTAACGGATGAGGATGCCMAATTTTAGCCGTCCGGCGGCAAATACTCCACCGGCTCGCGAAAAGGGMCAAAACTAGGGAGAAACACCAGGYGGCAGCCAGTAATTCTGGKGCAACGGGACGATGTAGCCCACCTTGGCCAGGTCGGGACAGTCCGAATCTCCGTGGCGGAAATAGTCATCATTCCCGATATCCAACCTCGGCGGCARCTCCCACGGTGCGTCCCCAGCCCACATCAGGTCGTTGGRAGAGTCCGAAACGTGGCCCGCAAGATGCTGATTGGGCGCGCAGGTGGACACCAAGCCCAGGGAGTGGATGAATTCGTGGAACATGGCGATATCCAAGTATCCAGTGGCGGCCGGTGATGCCCCCAAGACGTTTKTGCCGCACCCGGCCGCTCCGGGCGGCTCGCCCTGCAAGTACATGGCGCTCACGACACCGTAGATCAAGGGAGGCCAGGCCCCGCCGCCACAAGAGTAGGTGCTGCCGCCGTCGTAATAGACCATGTACTGCTTGTTGGGCTGGATGGCGCCGGCGGCTTTCAACTCCCGTTCCAGCGCCTCCCGCACAAAGGCCCCTGCGGCGGTGATCAGCGCCTCGKGGGACACCAACCGTAAGAATGTGATGTCCAACTCTCCGTTGYAGGTATCCCACCGAAGATCCAGCCCGCCGGACTGGTCTCTGAACCAATAGCTCACGGCTTCCACGGATGTCCTRATCGCTCCGTTGGTGTCGAAAGACCGGTCGACCCCATCGGCTGGAATCGCGTAGACCAGATGTATCTGGGGCAAGTCCGAGTCGTCCGGCCGGTCGATGACCGTGCGCTGACCGATGGGCGCCGGTGGGGGCAGAGGAGTCGGAGTCGGTGTGGGAGTCGGCATCCGTGTGGGTGTGGGGTCGGGGGTCGGAGKCGKTATGGGCGTGGGAATTAAAACTGGCGTAGGAGCGATCACGGCCGTTGTTGTGGCAGCCGGTGCCTGCGGGGCGCTGGTTGGCTGGGGCGTGGGCGACGGCRTAACGGTCGGCGCCAACGTGGCGGTGGGGCTAGAGGCTGCTGCGCCTGTAGGAGTCAGGGTTGCCTCTGGAGTAATTGAGATCCCAGACCCACCGCACCCGGCTGCSAAGATTCCCAAACAGGTAAATGACGACAGAACGAGAAGGCCCCGCCCAACGAGCATCAGGCGATCATGCCGCCGTCGATGGTCAGGACTTGGCCGGTGATGTAGCCGGCGCCGTCGCTGCAGAGGAAGATAACGGCCTCGGCCACGTCTTCGGGGGTGCCGAACCGTCCCATGGGGATCCGCTCCAGTATCTTGGCTTGTGTCTTTTCGGTTAGTTCATCGACCATCGCCGTGGTGATGTATCCGGGGGCCAGGGCGTTGACGGTGACGTTGCGGGAGGCGACTTCCCGCGCCACTGCCTTGGTCAGACCCACCAATCCGGCCTTGGCGGCGGCGTAGTTTGCCTGGCCGGGATTGCCGGATAAACCAACGACTGAGGACATGTTTATCACCCGCCCTGAACGCTGCCGGATCAGGTGGGTCATGGCGAAGCGGGTGCAGAGGAACGCGCCGCGCAGGTTCACGTTAATGACGCTGTCGAAGTCTTCGGGCTTCATCCGGATCAGGAGCTGGTCCTTGTTGATGCCGGCGTTGTTGATCAGGATATCGATGCCGCCGAAGTGCTCCACCAGGTTCTTGATGACAGCTTCGGCTTTCTCTTCTTGGGAGACATCCCCGCCCACCAGAAATGCYTCGCCGCCGGCTTTGTTGATGGAGTCGACGACGATTGTAGCGGCCTCGGAACTGGCGTGATAATTGACGCCGACCCTGGCCCCAGCCTCGGCGAGACGGGCGGCGACAACAGCGCCGATTCCCCGGGAAGCCCCGGTCACCAGCGCGATCTTGCCGCTTAGGTCGATGCCAGACATCGGGTGGCTTTACCGGCCCGCGCCGCTGCCGGTGGCTTTCGACGCAGCATTCTTGTTCATGCTTTCCAGGTCCGCGCGCATGATGTCGACCAGATCCAATTGAACATAGCGGATGGCGGTGCTGACGGCGGCGGTGATCTCCTCGGCCCGGCTGGAACCATGGCCAAGGATCACCGGCCCCTTGACCCCRAATAATGGGCCCCCGTTGGTCCGGGTGCGGTTGGTCAATTGGACCAACTCAGCGGCGAACTTAGAGAGATTGGTCTCGTCCAGGTCGGAGGCCAGCCGTTTTTTGGCATAGGCAGCGAAAGCGGCGCCGAGACCCTCGGTAAATTTTATCAAGATGTTGCCGACGAACCCGTCACAGATGATCACCTCCGCCTTCTGGGTAAAGAAGTCCATCCCTTCTACGTTTCCGACGAAATTCATGCCGCTGTCTTTGAATACCGGATAAGCGTCCTGGACCTGCTTGTTGCCCTTGGCCGCTTCGGAGCCAACGCTGAGCAAGGCGACCCGGGGGTTTTCGATTCCCATATAGGTGCGGGCCCAAGTGACRCCMAKGGACGCGAARYTGAGCAGCAGWYCSGGRCGGCAGTCNHWRDTTGCNSCCGATRTCCACCARMACGGTRTTGGGMGCCARMCCCARGAACGGACCGCCCARGCAGGGMCGSKCCAGYCCTTYCATCAGGCCCAGMKTCAGKACCGCRCTSGCCATGGAACCGCCGGTGGACCCCATGGAAACCATGACGTCAGCGTCGCCTGTCTTGACCAACTTTGTGGCGACCACGACCGAGGACCTCGGCTTGGTGCGCATGGCCTGGATCGGGTGCTCGTCGTCGCGAATCTTATCCTCGGATGGCACAACCCGGACGGCGATGCCCGTTGTATCGTGCCGGGCCAGTTCTTGCTCTACCGGGTCTGGGTCCCCCACCAGAATGATCTCGGCATTGACCGCTTTTGCAGCGGCCAGGGCGCCCTTGATCGTCTCGGCCGGCCCGTGGTCGCCACCCATGGCGTCCATTGCCACTCGAACCGGACCCGTTCCATTATCAGTCGTTTTCTGCATGTTGTTCCTTCCTCGTTTGACCGCCGCCTCTCCAGAAAACGGCTGGTCATTCGCTAAAGGTTCTTACCCCTGTTTTATGTCTAAACCGGCGGTCCCGGTTATCAGCTCCTGTCCGCTGGTGCTATTTCTCACTCCCACCGAATAGTTGCGGGATAGTCCGTCTTCCTTAGCCAGGTTACCCCATACGTCAACTCGGTCACCCACATAGGCGGCGCCCTTGAACCTGACCCGTARGCCCCCGGATTCCAGCCAGTCACGACCGTGGGCGGCGGCCATCATCTCGGACACAAATGCCAATGTCAGCATGCCGTGGGCGATGATTCCGCCGAACTGGGTCTTGGCGGCGAATTCCGGGTCAAGATGCAGCGGGTTATCGTCGCCGGACGCTTTGGCGTAGGCATTCAAGTTTTTTTGTTTGATCTCTTTTGAGATAACAGGCAGGCCGCTTTTTACGAAATCAGCTTCTTTCGCCTTGGCGTCTCTAGGGGTAGCTGCTTGCAGGTCTTCGCTGCGCACCAGAACGGTGCTTTTCGAGGTCAGCGCCAACGCTCCACCTGACTCCACGCTACAGACCACAGTTATGAATTCGAGCCCGGCGCGGCGGCGAGGTTTCTCAACCAACGCGCTGATCTTTACACTACTGCCGATGGCCACCGGTGCCAGGGTTTCAACCTCTTGGAGACTATGGATGGCGCCCGGTGGCAGCGCCAGCTCGCGCAGCAATGCGCCCAATGCCGATGCGGCCGAGTACAAAGGCGGCGCTAAACCGGTCTCTTTATAGATGGAGAGGACATCGCCGACCGAGTACAGGTACTCGTCAACCGAGTCCTGTGTCGCATCAAATGAGCCTAAGTCCAAGTTGCGCTCAGCCTCTACCAGCAATACCCGCTATCCTCCCCGCGCTGGACCGCCGCCGACCCTCAAAGAATCACCAGCGAACCTTGGGTATCCCCCTATCAACCGCCGGTACTTCCGGCAGGCCCGATTATACCCACGCTCAGGCTCCCCAGCAACATTATGTACATCCGGCTTAGTCAGCTTTGATGCACGCCTTGGATATGCGATTCCCGATACTAAACGGCGGCTCCGAAGTTCTCTATGGCCAGTCCCGCGATGTGCTCGCCGATGGCCAACGACGAGGTTGCGCCCGGCGACGGCGCGTTCAGCACATGGATGGCGTCGCCGCTTTGGATGATGCTGAAATCGTCCAGCAACGAGCCGTCCCTGGTCACCGCCTGCGCCCGTACCCCGGAACCGCCGCTGGCCAGGTCCGAGTTTTGTATCTCCGGAAGCAGCCGCTGCAGGTCGCGCAGGAAAACCCGTCGGCTGTAGGAGCGGTAGACCTCCCCCAAGCCGATCTTCCAATACTTGAGGGCCATCTTCCAGAAACCAGGGTAGGCCAGATTGCCCAGACTATCGCCGAGGCTGAAATCCCGCTTGCGGTACCCTTCCCGGCKCAGTGCCATCACCGCGTTGGGTCCGGCTTCCACGTGGCCCTTGATGTTGCGGGTGAARTGCACGCCCAGGAACGGGAACTGRGGGTCAGGGACCGGGTAGATCAACCCGGACACCAGATGATGGCTCTCGGGGCGSAGGGTGTAATACTCACCCCGGAAGGGAATGATCCGGACGCCGACATTCTCGCCGGTCATCGACGCAACTTTGTCGGCAAACAACCCGGCGCAGTTGATCAGATGTTTGGCCCGAAGGGTCCCCTTGGTCGTCTCCAATGCCACCGAGCCGGTGGACCGGTTGATCTTCTTGACGGCCGCCCCGGTGAAGATGTCTCCGCCGGCCTGTTGGAACTTATTGGCGAAGGCGATGGCCACCTTGGAAAAGTCGACTATCCCGGTGTGAGGCGCCCACAGGGCACGCACTCCGGCGGTGTGGGGTTCGATCTCCTTYAGCCTTTCCGGGCCGACGATCTCCAGGTCTGGCACTCCATTGGCCGTTCCTCTTTCGTAGAGGTCTTGCAGCCGTCCCAGTTCCGACTCGTGCAGAGCGATTATGACCTTGCCGCACTGTYGGTATTCGATCTCATTCTCGTCGCAAAACTTGACCATGTTGTTCAACCCGGCCACGCAGAATCGCGCCTTGTGCGAGCCGGGCCGGTAGTAGATGCCCGAGTGCATCACGCCGCTGTTATGCCCGGTCTGGTGGGTCGCCAGCTCATCCTCTTTCTCAACGACGGCCACCCGCCATTGGGGGGCGCGTTCCAGCAACTGCATCGCGGTGGAGAGCCCGAGGATGCCGCCCCCGATTATCACGATGTCATACTGACCAGATTCCATCTATCGCCTCATCTAATCCGCTTAGCCCGGCCAACACAGGCCAAGGTGACGCTAAGGGTAGTCCGCCGCGCTGGGCCGGTCAAGAAGGGGCGGCGCCTTTATTTTCTTGACCCTTGGGCCGCCATGAAGTAGTTTGGAACGTGGCCCCACTCACGTGGCCGCATCTGACCGAAATTTGGAGCACCGCATGCACTTTGGCGCATTCATGGAATTTGGCAACCGGGCCGGCGTCCCCGAGGCCCAGGCATTTCAAGAAGGATTTCGGATGGTCGACACGGCGGAAGAGATGGGTCTTGACGGCGTCTGGCTGGCCGAACTGCACTTCAACCCGGCCAGGTCGGTGCTCTCGTCTCCCATCATCGTCGCGACCTCGATCGCAACCCGCACCAAGCGGCTCCGCGTTGGCATGGCTGTGTATGTGCTGCCCCTGAACAACCCACTGCGCATAGCCGAGGAAGTGGCTACGGTCGACCATATCAGCGAAGGCCGCTTCGAGTTCGGCATCGGCCGCAGCGGTTTTGCCCGTTCTTACGATGTTTTCAGCATCCCCTACAACGAGAGCCAAGAACGCTTCGCCGAATCATTGGAGATCATTCTACAGGCGTGGGAAGGCAAAGAATTCTCCTACCAGGGGGCCCACTACACGGTGGAGAACGCCACCGTCACGCCGGTGCCCTACCAGCAGCCTCACCCACCCCTGCGCATCGCCGCAAACTCCGCGGAAACCTTCACGCGACTAGGCAAAGCCGGGCACCCGATATTCGTCGGTCTGCGGGGTATGGACGTACCGGAACTCCAGAAGAATGTTTTAGAGTACCGCCGGTGCTGGCGGCATGCCGGGCATCCCGGCGAGGGCGACGTATCTCTCCGCATCCCGGTATATGCCGGAGAGACCCAGCAGCAAGCGATGGACGAGCCCTTCGAGAGCATCAGCGGTTACTTCGGCCGCATGGGTAATCTCTACCGCGAACGGGCCGGGAAGGCGGGCTTGGGAGTCACCGAGTTGGCCGACGGCCGGGCCGAGCGGCTTGCCGCCTTGAGCTATGACGAGATGTTGGAGAACAAGATTGCCTTCGGCACCGCCGAGGGTCTGGTGGACCGATTCGCCCAACTCAAGGAAGAACTGGGCCTGGACGGAGTCGTGGCCGAGTTGAACCCAGGGGGCCTGATCCCTGAGGAAAGGGTGCTCCGCAGCCTGCGCATAATTACCGAGAAGGTCATGCCGGCCTTCAAGTAACGCCAGGATATARACAGATAGGGAGTTGACCGAGTTGAAACTAGCAGTATTGGACGATTATCAAGGGACAGCCAAGGACCTGGGCGATTGGGCCCAGCTATCCCCGGGGACCGATGTCGAGTTCTTTCAAGACCATATCGCCGATGAAGCCAAACTGGTGGAACGGCTCAAGGACTTCGACATAGTCATGGGCATGCGGGAGCGCACTCCGTTCACCCGCTCCATACTCTCCCAGCTGCCGAAACTGAAGTTGCTGATGACCACCGGCCTTCGCAACGCCTCCTTCGACATGGAAGCGGCGACCGAGCTCGGCATCCCTGTGTGCGGCGCCTCCGGTTCCGGAGAGGGTCCCACCGAACTCACCTGGGGCTTGATAATCTCCATGCTCCGCCACATCCATGAAGAGGAACAGCGTTCCCGGGAAGGGACCTGGGGCACCACGGTCGGCGTTGGGCTCAAGGGCAAAACACTGGGGCTGATCGGGTTGGGTCATATCGGGTCTCTGGTCGCCAAGGTCGGCTCGGCCTTCGATATGAACATCATCGCTTGGAGCCAGAACATGACCGCCGAGCRGGCCRAGGRRTGCGACGCYACTCTGGTGGAYAAAGAGACCCTGTTCAAAGAGGCGGACATCGTATCGGTCCACCTGGTGCTGAGCGACCGCAGCCGGGGTCTGGTCGGAGCTGCCGAACTGGACCTGATGAAACCCACGGCCTACCTGGTGAACATCTCCCGTGGTCCGATCGTCGATGAAAAAGCCCTGATCGACGCTCTGGAGCGGAAGGCCATCGCCGGGGCGGCATTGGATACCTTCGACATCGAGCCGCTGCCGTTGRACCATCCCCTGTTCAAGACCCCCAACACCCTCATCTGCCCCCACCTGGGTTACGTCACCGAAGAGGGTTACCGGGCCTTCTACTCCGGGATAATAGAGGACGTCCGAGCCTTCACCAGCGGCGAGCCCTTGCGAGTTATAAACYCCGACGTGCTCACCTCGCCCCAGTTCCGGGGATACGAGTAGTTTCGAAGAGAACCAAGACTGAAGACCAACATTTCACCCTAACCCTAACCCTCTCCCCAAAGGGAGAGGGAACGAGCTGTCAGGGACGGAACGTGTCCCTTCTCCCGTCGCAACGGGGGAAGGTTAGGATGGGGGCGTTGCCTACGAACCGACCAAGTCTGTCAAAGCCAGGGAGAAACTCCAAATGAAAGCAGTCCGCTTAAACGAGTTCGGCGGCCCAGAAGTCCTCAAGATCGAAGACGTGCCCGAGCCAACACCCCGTTCCCATCACGTCCTGATCAAGGTGGACTCTGCCGGGGTGAACTTTGCCGATGTCCTGCGCCGGGGCGGCAACTATCCCGGCCCGGACCTGCCGTCATCCATGGGGTTGGAAGCGGCGGGCACGGTCATGGAAGTGGGCTCCGACGTCACCGGCATCTCCGTGGGCCAGAAGGTCATGGGCATGGGGCCCGGCAGCCAGGCGGAGTACGTCGCAATCAATGGTAGCCTGGTGTTTCCCTACCCCGACTCCCTGGACCCGGTGGAAGCGGGCGGCATGCCGATCGTGTTCCTGACTTCCTACCACATCTTGAAGTCCAGGGGCCAGATGCAGTCGGGCGACACCGTCCTGGTACAGGCCGGTGCCTCCGGGGTGGGGACCGTCTTGATACAGCTTGCAAAGGCCTGGGGCGCCAAGGTGATTGCCACCTCTTCGACTCAGGACAAGCTGGATCTGTGCCGGTCCTTGGGCGCCGACGTGACGATCAATTACACCGAGGCCGATTTCGAAGCAGTGGTCAAAGACGAGACCGGTGGCGACGGCGTGCAGTTGGTGGCCGAATGCGTGGGCGGCGAAGTTCTCGAGAAAAGCGTGCGTTGTTTGGCGTCTTACGGGCGTTTGGTTAGCTACGGCAACGCGTCACAGACCCAAGCCAACCTCCCGTCGTCGGACATCACATCGAACAACCGGACGGTCATCGGCTTCAGCATGGGGCGCTCACCGCGCGGCAGCCTGGACCACCAAGGCGCCATGGCCGAGATGTTCCCCATGATTGCGTCCGGCCAGGCAAAACTGATCGTGGACCAAGTGCTCCCAATGGCCGAGGTAGGCAAGGCCCACCAACACCTGGCCAGCCGAGGCGCCCGCGGCAAGGTTATTCTTACGCCGTAGAGGCCCTCCCTTGAGACGAACGGCTTTCCCATCAACGGTGGTTCGACAGGCTCACCATGAGCGGAGCAGGGCATCTTTGGACTAAAGAACCGCTCATCCTGAGCCCGTCGAAGGACCGCGCATCAGTCAGGCTCGAGAGCCAACCCTAACCCTTCTCCCAAAGCGCCTCAAGCACCGCGCCCGGCGACATGGGCGTCTGGGACATTCGGATGCCCACCGCCTGGTTGATAGCGTTGGCGATGGCCGGGACCGGTGGGATTATGGACACCTCTCCCACGCCCCTGACCCCGGTTGGGTGGTCGGGGTTGGGGACCTCCACGATCTGGGTGTCGATCATGGGCAGGTCCTTGGCGATGGGCATGCGGTAGTCCAGCAGACTGGAGTTCAGCATTCCGCCCTTCTCGTCGGTGAAGTATTCTTCATTCAACGCCCAGCCGATGCCTTGGACGGCCCCGCCCTGGATCTGGCCTTCTACGTACTGCGGATGAACGGCCGTTCCGGGGTCCTGAAGGGCCGTGTACCGGATGATGTCGGTCTTGCCCGTTTCCGGGTCTACTTCCACGTCCACGATATGCACGGCGAAACCTGGACTCTCCCCTCCCCAGGCGCCACCGGCCCGCCCCAACAACGGCCCTCCGGTGGTGTTCTGCCGGGCGGCCAGTTCCTTCAACGTGAGCCGCAACTCTGGGTCGGACCGGTGGGAAAATACGCCGTCGGCGATGTCCACTTCTTCCACCGGCACGTCCCAGATGAGCGCCGCCCTGGCCGCCAACTGCCGCTGCAGGTCGCGGGCGGCTTCGAAGGACGCCCAGCCGGTCTTGTAGACGGCGCTGCTGCCGGCGCTGATGGCCGTGTAGCCGATCGAGTCGGTGTCGCCCACCGAAGGGTGTACTTCCTCGGCGGTGATACCCAACACCTCGGCCACGTGCATGGCCGCGGCGGTGCGGCTGCCCGCCAGGTCGGCGGACCCTTCGACCAGGCCGACACTCCCGTCTTGTTGCAGGCTGACGACGGCGCAGGCCGGGCCGGTGATGTTGTTGCACACGGCGGTGGCCACCCCGCGGCCTCTATTCGGCCCGCCGAGGGGGGCGTTGTAGTGGGGATGGGCCTTGGCCGCCTCCAACGTCTCAACATAGCCAACTTTCTTGTAGGGGATGCCGGTCACACGGCGAGTGCCCTCTTTGGCGGCGTTCAACAGCCTGAAATCGATGGGGTCCATGGACAGTTTGGCGGCCAGTTCGTCGATCAGTGTCTCCCCGGCGAACCCGGCGGGCGGACCAAGCGGCGCGCGGTAGGGAGCGACCTTGGGTTTGTTCACCACCACGTCGTAGCCTTCCGAGCGCACGTTGGGTATGTCGTAGGACGCGAAGATGGTCATGGACGCCAGGTTGACCAGGGCCCCGGGGAAGGCGCCGGACTCGTAGACGAAATGTGCGTCGGCAGCCGTGATCCGGCCGTCCTTGGTTGCGCCGATCTTAGCCCGGATGTGGCCTCCGGCAGTGGCGCCGGTTCCCTCCAGCACCTCGGCCCGGGTCATGGTTATCTTCACCGGATGGCCGGTCTTCTTGGATAGAAGCGCCGCCACCGGCTCGACGTAGACCACCAGTTTGCCGCCGAACCCGCCGCCGATCTCCATGGGAATCACCTTAACCTGGGAGATCGGGATGCCCAGCACTAGGGCGGTGAAATCCCGAATGGCGAAATGCCCCTGAGAACTGCCCCAGACGGTCACCCGCCCGTCCCGGTCCCAGCGGACGGTGGCGCTGTGGGGTTCGATATAACCCTGGTGGACCGGCTTGGTGCGGAATTCCCTTTCCACGACAACGTCGGCCTCTTTGAACCCCTGGTCCGGGTCGCCCAGCTCATATACGAAGTGGCTGGCGATGTTGGTCGGTACGCTATCATCGTCATCGTCGCGGAGTCCGCCTGGCCGGAAGAACTCACCCTCAGAGCGGAACAGCCGGTCGTGGAGGATGGGAGAGTCCGGCTCCATGGCTTCTTTGCCGTCCAGAACGGGAGTCAAGACCTCGTAATCGACTTCGATGAGGGACAGCGCGGCCTCGGCGGTATGCACGCTGTCGGCCGCCACCGCGGCCACGGCATGGCCTTTGTACAACGCTTTGTCGGCGGCCAGCACGTTGTTGCTTAGAAACCTGGGGTTCAGGGGCGAGCCCTCGGCAACGTCCACCGGTCTGCCGGACAGTACCGGCAGATCGGCCGAGGTCACGACGGCCTTGACGCCGGACAACGCCAGGGCCTTGGCGGCGTCGATGGATTTGATTACAGCGTGGGCATGGGGGCTCCTCAGTATCTTGCCGTGGAGGAGACCAGGCATGCTGATGTCGGCGCCGTAACGGGCTTGGCCAGTGACCTTGTCCGTGGCGTCGTGGCGGATAGGCGTGGTGCCGATGACCTTGAATCCGCTGTTATTAGCCGTTGGAGTGGCAGTCATGGCGGGGCTCCTTGTTCAAAAGAATCGGGCGTTTATTCGTAGCGCAGCGCCTCGGCTGGGTAGATGCGGGAGGCCTGACGCGCTGGCATGAAGGTCGTGGCCAGGGAGAATACGTAGGCGATGGCCACGATGATTATTATCTGGAGCCAGGGGATAGCGAACCGGACGGTCTCCACCTCTTCTTGGATGTCTTTCACGATGTTCCAGGAGATTATGGTGCCCAGGCAAATCCCGATGGCGGTGCCCATGAGGACGACGAATGACGACTCGGTGAGGAAGCTCAACTGCACCATCCGCCTGCGGTAGCCGATAGCCCGCAGCACGCCGATCTGTTGGCGGCGTTCCACCACCGCCCGCAGGCTGACTACGCCCAAGGAGGCGACGCCCACCAGCAGTCCCAGACCCATGAAGCTGGTGAACAGATTGTTGAAAGCCCGGTTGGCCGCCGCGATGTCGTCCACCAATTCCGACAGCACGTCGGTCTCCATGCCGTTCTCGCGAAAGGCCGATTCCAGGTTCTTTGAGAGCGCGGCGATATCCACGCCATCAGCGGCTTTGAAGCGGAACGTCGTGGTCGGTATCCGGAAGGGTATGGCTTCGTCCAGTTCTTGGCGCGAGGCGATCATGCCGAGACCCAGCTCGCCAAATGCGTCGGTGAGCCGGTCCATGACACCGATGACCTTCAGCGGTATCACCTGGCCGGTCCGGGGCTCGCGGACCTCGATGTCGATGGCCTCCATCTCGGTGTCCTCGTAGAAGATACCTTCAAGCTCGAACGGTATCTCGTCGTTGCCAAACCCGCCGCGAGACGGCACCACCAGAGAATCGACCACCACCAAGTTCGAGTCCTCCATAACCGCGGCCCAGATGTCCTCTTGGGTTTCACCGTACTCGGCGTCGAACAATTTCAGGTTGGCCCCGGTCTCCCGAAGGTACTGGTCATCGGCGGCCCTGATGGCGTAGAACCGCCACCGCTGCTCGTCGGCGCCCACCTGCCGGGTTTCCACGGGGATGGTCGTGTACCCGCCGATGGACGTGATGTCCTCGTTGTTGAGGCCGGGCTTTTCGTCGATGGCCGCGCGGATATCATCGATGGGCGTGTTGAAATTGACCGTGGCCTGGATGTCCCAGCCGCCAGCCACTCTGTCGGAGTCGCCCACGGCGGCGCTGAAGGCCTCGGTTAGGATCGACATCACGATCAGGGTGAAGATGACCAACGCGAACATCGCCAGGGTGAGACCGGTCCGAAACTTGGCGGCCATCGGATAAGCCGCGGCAGTCACCAATATAGGCCGGAGCTGGCCGAATGGGCTGGTGACGAATGTCAGTAACTTCAAGAGCAGATCGGCGTTGTACATCACCGTCCAGACCGCCGCCGCCACCATGGCGATGCCGGAGATGAAGAACATCTCGATTCCGCCTTCGATGTCACCAAAGATCGAACGCAGGGCGCTGAAAGGCAGCACCCAGAATGCCAAGTTTCCCACACCCATGAACGTATAAGCGATGCGGTCTCCCACGTCGGCCCGGAGCCCGATGCGGTGGGAGAATGTCCTGATGGACAGTCCCACGCCGACGATCACCAGTGTGATGCCGATGCGCAGTGGGGCGGCCTCGTCGGATGACGTGCCAAGCCAGGTGAACAAGACTCCGACTACGGCCGTGAGCCACCCGTGGCTCATGGGCACCCACAGGGCCTGAATCACCGCGCCGAAAAATGCCAACGGCGATGTCAAACCGGCCCAGACCGCCTCGAGCAACAGGCCGATTCCGCGGCTGCCGTCCAGCCTGACCAAAGCCCAGGCTCCCGTCCCGGCCAGAATGACCGGACGGCCTAACGCCCGTAGCGGTGCAAGCAGTCTGGTCCGAAATGGGGTATCCGACCGCTGGACCGGAGGAGGCAGTCCCCGGACCGCCGCCACGATGTTCAGACGGCTGACGCGGTAGGCGGATATCCCAACGGTGGCCAGCGTGATCACCATTCCCAGGCAGTAGGCGACGACGGCGCTTCGGATCTCGAAGTGGGCGAACATCGTGAAGTTCTCCGGCGCTCCGGTGCCGCCCGATTGGAAGATCCGGTTGACCGCGAAGACGATCACGGTGCTGGCGCCCAAGCCAAGCAACACTCCCACCGCGCCCGAAACCAGCGAATAGGCGGTGCCCTCAAAGATGAACATCTGGACCAGGTGCCGCCGTTTGGCGCCTACGGCCCGGGCCATCCCCATCTCGGCGCGTCGGGCCGCCGCCAGCATGACGAAGATCAAGAAGATCAGCAGCACCCCGACCATGATGGAAAATAGTCCCATGATGATGAAGATGCTGGTCACGCCGGAACCGGCTTGGTCGGCCTGGTCCAGTATCTGTTTCTTGATGTCCAACACCCGGAACTCAGCTAGACCGGCGAAGAGGGTGCTGGCCTGGCGCTCCACTTCGGGCAATTCGGCGTCTCCTACGGCGTTCAGCACCTCTTCTTGGACATCCTCATCGGCCAGCGCGCCGATGAACGCATCTGACAGCCCTGATTCCCCGAGCCCCTTGACCAGTTCGCCCAGATCGTCGGCCAATTCCCCGCCGGAAGAGAGCCTCAAGAGGTCGATCTGCTCGATGACTTCGATGCGGTTTAGCAGAGTCTGAAGCTGCGCGGCAATGGCCCGGTCGGCGAACAAGACCCTGAGTGCGTCGGTAACCTCATCGCTCACCTCAGCGCCTGCGAAGACGCCGCCCCTGTTGGAAACGGCCACGGAGTTGATCAGGCCTTCCCTCCCGAAAATCTCCTGGGCCCGGTCCAACCGCACCAGCAGTGTAGACCCCTGCCCCGCCAGTCCGCCGCTATCCACTATGCCTTGGACCCGGAACTTTACGCTGGAGCCGGCTATGAAAGTCACCAACTCATCCCCGACCACGGCGTCCAGCTCGTCGGCCGCCTCCTCGTTGATCAGTGCGTCATTCGGGCCCAGGGTCTCCAGCCGGACCTCTTGGCCGTCCGTTAGATGGAAGCGGCCGAAGCCGTCTAAGGCATCGGGGTCCACCCCGGTAACCTGCATCTGGCCTTCGCTCAACTGCGTCCTGGTGTTGATGGTGGGTGCAAACTCGCCGATGCCGGGGGCCAGTCCATCGACGGTTTCCATGTCCGCCAGCTCAACCTTCAGCTGTTCGTAGCGTTGCTCGGGGAAGTAATTGAAGCTGCCGATGGTATCCGATTCATCAGCCCGGGCCGAGACGATGATCTCGTCGATGGTCCCCAGGGCGTCGATGGCATTCTTGCGGATGGAGTAAGTGATGGAGTCGCCAGTGCCGAAGGCGGCCGCCATGATCAGGGTGCTCATCATGATTCCCACGATGATCAGGGCGGTCTGAGATTTGCGGCGGGGCACGTTGCGCAGTCCCAACTTGAACATGACGGGGTTGCGCCAGGCGACAACAGCCACGATGGCGATCACCGGCAGGAAAATCGCCAACAGGACAACCATGATGATGTCCATGGAGACGCCGAACAGTTCTTCCATCTACTACCTGGCGCGGCCTCCTGCTCCGACTCTGAATCGACTTTCCCCGAGCAGCGCCCCCACCGTAACCCTCCCCCGTTGCGGCGGGAGAGGGGACTGKTCCTTCTCCTTTTTGGGAGAAGGTGAGGATGAGGGTGAATGTAATGCGTTAACCTAACTCGTCCCGGCAACCAACCTAAGGGGACTGCCCATTACCGTCGTCCACGATCTCGCCGTCCCGCATGCGGACGATGCGGTGGGCCCGGTCGCCAACATCCGCCGAGTGAGTCACCAATACGAAGCTCTGGCCATTCTCGGCGTTAARTTGGCACATCAGGTCCATGATCTCCGACGCCGTCTCGCTGTCCAGGTCGCCGGTGGGTTCGTCAGCCCAGACGATGGACGGTTGGTTGACCAAGGCCCGGGCGATGGTCACCCGCTGGCGCTGTCCACCGGAGAGTTCGCCGGGAAGGTGCTGAGCCCGGTCGCTCAGTCCCACCATTTCCAAAAGGTCCATGGACCTTTTGCGGGACTCCGCCGGCTTGGTTCCGGACACTAACAGGGGGAGCTCCACGTTCTCGACAGCCGACAATACGGGAAGCAGATTGTAGAGTTGGAAAACGAATCCCATCCGGCGGGCGCGGTAGTCGCTCCGCTCGTCGTCGGGTAGGTCATGTAGCACGRCGCCGTCAATCACCACCTGACCGGAGTCGATCTCGTCCAGTCCGGAGAGGCAGTTCAACATGGTGGTCTTGCCACAGCCGCTGGGGCCCATGATGGCGACCATCTCACCGCGTTCCACAGTCARATCAACCCCCCGCAAGGCGTTCACTTTGACGGTGCCGGTGTCGTAGGTTTTATGTATACCGGTGGCGGTAATTATGGGATCGGGCATGTTTTCGCAGATATAAGGCCTGACCGCAGCCTTTCACTGCGAATCTCYCAMAGCCAGTATATACGACTGCAACGGCATCGGCGGTTTTCCGTAGGCCGGATTTTCATCTGGGCCTTGATCGCCCTGCTAGAAAGGGTTGTTGGTCCTGGCTTTCAYTTGTTCCAGCCACCACCACATGCGGCTCCAGACCAGCCTTCGTTCCATGTCGCCTAAACTTCGGCCGACATGCGTCCGCACRGCATACACAGCCTGTCCTGCCAGAAACCCCCAAGCGCCCGGTTCGCCCTTCATCCAGCCGACAACCTTGTCCTGGTTGCCCGTCACTAGGTCCGCCAACAAGGGGTCTATTATTTCGTTGGTTACTGATAATGGCTCAGTCATAACGACGATTTTTCTACCGGTCGATCGACGACTGATAGCCATTTGAGATTTGGGTCCGCCAAGTCAGTCTGGGCCTAACCGCCGCCCACGGGCCGCACGATCTCCAGAACGTCGCCATCTTTCAATGTCAGGCCGGCRTACTCTTCCTTCCTGATGACTTCCCCGTTGTACCCAACCGCCACAAACTGCAGGTTCAGGCCGAACGACATCAGGTAGGTCTCAAGGTCCACGCTAGCATCTATGGGACGGGGTTTTCCATTCACTGTTAGATTGATCATGATTTAGACTGGCCTATCGCACATCGGCCGGGTTTTCAGACACCCGCCATTCTACGCAGATCGCTTCTTTCAACTTTGCCGCGGCGGCTTGCGGATCCTGGGCCGCCAGTATGTTGGTGATCACAGCAACCCCGGACGCTCCTGCCTYTATCACCTCGSCGGCATTCTCCGGGGTGATTCCCCCGATGCCGATGAGGGGCACGCGGGTGTCGGCCGATACCTCCCGCATGAGCCCAGGACCTGAGGGCGCTTCTCCGGGATGAGACCGGGAAGCGAACATGGTGCCGACCAATAGGAAGTCAGCACCGTCGGCCTCGGCCTGTGTCGCCGACTGCAGCGAGTGGACCGACCTTCCGATCAGGGCGTCGCTGCCGAGGGTCTTCCGGGCCTCGCTCACCGGCGGCCCAGCTTCGCCCAATTGGATTCCCTGGGCCCCGGCAGCCAGGGCCACTTCCGCGCTTTCATTCACGATCAGTTTGGCCCTCCCGCGGATGGCCTCCAGTAAAGTCCCGGCCAATTCCAGCAATCGTTCGTCGGAGAGGTCCTTCTCCCTTAGTTGCACTAGGTCAACGCCGCCCAAGACCGCTTCGGTCACTCGTTCTACCAGATCGCCGGAGGTCACGTTGCGGTCAGTGACCAGACATAGGCACGGTAGGGGCAGGGATCTAGTCACCGGATTAGCTGGTGGCCGGCACGGGCTGGGGCACATCGGTGGTGGGACTGCTGGCGATGGCCTCGCGGCGCACCCCGATACGTCCCGCCAGATAGGCGTTGCGGCCCGCCGCCACGCCCTGCTTGAAAGCAGTGCCCATCARGCCCGGGTCCTGGGCTTGAGCGATGGCGGTATTCACCAGTACGGCATCAGCCCCCATCTCAAGCGCCTGGGATGCGTCAGACGGGACTGCCAGCCCTGCGTCCACGACCACTGGGATGTTGGCCTGCTCGATGATGATCTTGATCTCTTCCGCGGTGTGTATCCCCTGGCCCGAGCCGATCGCCGAACCCAGGGGCATCACAGCCACGCATCCCACGTCTTCCAAGTTCTTGGCCAGTGTCGGGTCGGCGTGGATGTAGGGCAGCACCTTGAACCCGTCTTCCACGAGAAGGCGGGCGGCCTCYAGGGTGGCGGCGCCGTCGGGGAACAGGTAATTTGGGTCGGGGATGACCTCCAGTTTCACGAAGTCGGTCTGGCCCACTTCACGGCCCAGCTTGGCGACGAACATCGCTTCTTCAACTGAGGCGCAACCGGCCGTATTGGGCAGTATCTGGTACTTGCTCCAGTCTATGTAGTCCAGCAGGGTCTTGCTGGTGGGGTCGTCCAGGTCCAGGCGGCGAATAGCCACCGTAATCATCTCGGTCCCGGAAGCCTCAACCGCCGCCACCATCTCYTCCATGGTTCGGTAACGGCCAGTCCCGACTATGAGCCGGGAGTTAAATGTCTTTCCGCCGATCACTAGCTCATCGGACATCAGGTCCAATCTCCTTTCGGGGGCTACAAAAAAGCCACCAGGTATCTAGCCTGGAGGCTGCTTGGTAAGTCTGCTGTTGCGTCTAATCCCTGCGCCAGTATTACCTGGGTCAGGTACAGACGGTCGGCGGCGATTTTGGCCGCCCTCTCAGCCTGGCTTACCCAAGCTCCCGCCAGAACGTATCTACCGCTCTGTTACCGAAAGAATAGCACCGGCCTCGAGGGGTGTCAACGAAGAAATCAGCCTCGAATTCCTCTTTTCTAAAGGGGAYTTTACGACGCAAAAATCGTTAAAAATCGTGTGACGGCCGGCACRGAATCTTGGTGCGGCGTTGTTTTAACAGGCATTCCAGCCGATGATTGGATGAAGGGAAGATCCTCTTGAGAGGCGTCATGGCACAAGGGATCACATCAAACAAAGTCTCCTTTTTCAAAATCTGGAAGGCTGCGCTGCTTTTGGGCGCCGGCTTCTGACAATCAGATCATCGGGTTCRACTCGATRATYGGTGCCGACGGTGGCTAYTTGTTGATCAAACCCTTCTACCAAGGTGGAGATCGGCCGTTGCTGGTCTTCGACACAKCTACCGAAACAGCTCAACTCATCGACACCAGATTCGTGGTCGTCGATACGCAATTGCTCTACATCGAAGGATAATAACTAGAGTTGGAAMTCCCCAACGTCCGGTGATATGGTCAACTTGGCCCCGGTTAGTTGCTGCACCTCTTCGGGTGTCCAACCGGGGGCCACTTCTTTCAGTGTCAGTCCCTTGCCGTCGCATTCGATCACAGCCAGGTCGGTGACGATCAGGTAGACGCACCCTTTGCCGGTCAGGGGGAAGGTACATTCTTCGACTATCTTGGGCTCGCCGTTCCGGTCGGTGTGCTCCATGGCGACGATGACACCGGTGGCCCCGGTGGCTAGGTCCATGGCGCCGCCGACGTTGCCCACGCCCCGCTGGGGGAGCATCCAGTTGGCCAGGTCCCCGGTGGCCGACACCTGGTGTGAACCCAGGACCGTCACATCTACATGGCCGCCCCGAATCATGGCGAAGGCCTCCGCCGAGTCGAAGAACGACATCCCACCGACGCTCTGCAGGTACTGCCCGCCGGCGTTGATCAGGTCGATGTCCTCGTCCGCTGCATCCCCAGGCTCGACAACGGGCCCGCAATTCAGGATGCCGCTTTCGCTGTGGTAGAAGACGGTCCGCCCCTCGGGCACGAAGCTGGATACCAAGGTGGGGATACCGATGCCCAGGTTCACGTACGCGCCGTCGGGCAGCTCCTTGGCCACCCGCATGGCGACGATCTCTCTGGGCAGGCGTTCTTTGTCAGCTAACGAAGTCATMGATTGGACCTTTTCTTGCTCACAGATAGGCCGAGAAATCCGCTGGCCGGACGACGATACGGTCAACGAACAAGCCGGGGGTGACGATCTCTTCCGGCCCCAGTTGGCCCGGCTCCACGATCTCATCGACCTCAACCACAGTGATCTTGGCGGTGGTGGCCATCACCGGATTGAAGTTCCGGGAAGTACCCTTGTAAACCACATTGCCCAGGGTATCTGCCTTGTGCCCCCGGATGATGCAGAAATCGGCCCTAAGCCCCGTCTCCAGGATGTAGTCCTTGCCGTTGATGGTCCGGGCTTCTTTGCCTTCGGCCAATAGCGTACCGGCCCCGGTGGGAGTGTAGAAAGCCGCCACCCCGGCCCCGCCGCAGCGCAGCCGCTCCGCCAGGGTCCCTTGGGGCACCACTTCCAGTTCCGTCTCGCCCCGGTTGTAGGCCTYCTCGAAGGCGCTGGGCCGGGAGGCAGACGGAGAGACGGGGTAGGACGCAGTGGCTTTGGCCACTTGATTGTTCTCCACCAGGATGCTGTGGTCGATGATGTTRGGCGCGCCGAAGCCGCTSACCCKRGCGACGCCCGCMGTGTTGCTGATCAGYTGCAGGCCCTTMACGCCWAGGTCGCGCAGKCCGACCATCAGGTAGTGMGCCATYCCGCCGGGTCCGGCGAAGCCGTCAACGTTGATGATCGCTCCTTCAGGCACGTCCTTCAARGCTTCCACGGCGCTGGCGTATACCTTGTCGGGGATTTCCAGGGTCGGGACCTGGAATGTCATYTCTTTCAGATCGGACGAGACGGCCAGCGGCGCATCGGTCATCGCCACGACCTCGTCAGCAGTCCAGCCAGGCGCTGTCTCCACCAACTCAAGGCCGTCTTGGCCGACGTTGATCACCGCGACATCTGTGATGATTATGTCTACCTGTCCAGCACCGTCCACCGGCAGGCTGCATTCCCCGGCGATAGTGGATGAGCCATCGGCATTTCGGTGGGGCATCAGCGCCACCACTTTCGATGCGCCGTAGGCCATATCGACGGCTGAACCTGGTGCGAATAACCCATTGGTGGCKGCGGTTGTCCAGTGGACGAAATCTCCGTTGGCGGCTACCTGTGCCGGTTGGAGAACGGCGATGTCGGTGTGCCCGCCTCGGAGAATCCCGGCGATCTCCACCAGGCCGGTGAAAGCTCCGCCGAAGATTAGGGCGACCGAATCGCCCTCTGCGTCTACCGCACTGGTGTTCGTATCCATTCCCCGRACCCCTRCAACGCCGCTGTCGGCGAGAAACCATACGCCGCCGATCGGCAATCGATCGGGCAGACGGCAGGGCAACCCCRGACCCAGGGCAACGACGGCGCCGGAGAACATCTCTTGGGCGGCGCGGTGGGCCATGGCGTCTGCGTCTAGCGGTGTACCGGGCATCTGGAAAGAATCTCCTTTAATCAGGCGGCCAGGACCAAACGGTCGATAAATATAGCCTGGGTGATGACCATCTCCGGATCGATGCCGCCCGGCTCAAAGACGTCGTCGACTTCGGCCACCGTAAGAGCGGCGGCCATCGCCATGATAGGGTTCCAATTGCGGCCTGTCCCGTCATACACCATGTTGCCCAATGTATCGGCGGTCTTGGCACGGAGCAGGGCAATATCGGCCTTCAAAGCGAACTCCAGGACGTGTTCTTTGCCGTCGAAGGGACGCAGTTCTTTGCCCTCGGCGAACCTGGTCCGGGCGCCCGTGGGTAGAAAAACGCCGCCGATACCCGCGCCTCCGGCCCTYAGGCGCTCGGCCAAGACGCCCTGGAGCACGACCTCCAGTTCCAACTCGCCCGACTCCCACAGGTCTTTCACCGGACCGCCATATTCCGGGTGAAACGGCAGGGGCGAGACCATCTTCTTGACCTGACCGGTTGCGACCAGATCGGAGATCYCGAATTTGCCCGGTTCTTGGGCCCAAGCTCCCTGGCAGACCAAAGTCAGGTCGCCAACGCCAATCTCGGCTAGCCCGCGGAGCAACGTCTCCGGCACTCCGCGTCCGGCGTAGCCGGCCACCAGCACGGAAGCGCCGTCGGAGATACCTTCCAAAGCTGATTGGACRGAGGCGTAGAGCTTGCCTTTTGCGTTTGGTTTTTCGGGGACGCTGGTCATGGTTAGTTTCTTGTATCTGCAAGCCTGGCGATTTACAGCAGCAACGCATTATAGCGGCAGTCACGTGGATATACCACGGCGGCGGTCACGTCATTCTGGCCTTCGCCAGAATGACGAAAGACCCCCATCGTCATTCCAGCGCAGACTGGAATCTAGTAGGGCTGGGTTAGTCAGCCAAATTTCCGAAATGTGCCCGTAGGTGCGGGTTTTTAACCCGCCGTATTCCGCAGTCAATATCCTCAAAAACAGGCAGTCTCCGGGGCCTCCCAGAAATTCGCGGGACCCGAAGGTCATTGGTTGAACGACCGTTTTGCAGGGCAACCATTGCGGGTTGAAAACCCGCGCCTACAGACTTATGTCATCCCAGCGCCAGCCGGAATCCAGGGACCCCCGGGCGAATAACAGGTTTTGGCCGTAGGRGCGGGTTTTCAACCCGTCCTGCCGCTRGTAAATGACGTTATTGCTGGTCAGTGACTTCTTGGTTTTGCAATCACCTGAGAGTCCGTTTTCTTAACCGGCATCTTGGCCCCGTAGTTGGGCAGGTTAGAAACCTGCCCCTACAAACCGTACCCGCGATCGATCCAGCCTTTGCTGGAATGACAGGGGGGAAGGCGGTGTCGGGCGCGGGAACGRCGGATGCCTGCAGAACAAAAAAGCCGCCCCGATATGACCGGGGCGGCTTTTGTTTGCGATGTGATTGGGAAGGTCTTTAGAAGTCCATCCCGCCGCCAGGGGGCATGGCCGGCATGGCCGGTTTGTCCTGGGGTATCTCGCTGATCACAGACTCGGTGGTTAGCACCATGGCCGCAACGCTGGCCGCATTCTGAAGGGCGGACCGTGTCACCTTTACCGGGTCTACGATGCCACGTTCCATCATGGGACCGTATTCACCGATTTCGGCGTCGTAACCGTAGTCGTCAGCCTGCTGTTTGACCTGGTTGAGGACAACCGCGCCCTCGAACCCGGCGTTCTCAACGATCAGCTTCAGAGGCTGCTCGAGGGAATGGCGGATGATGTTCACTCCAACCTGTTCATCGGTTGTAAGGCCGGTGAGGTCATCTAAGCCGCGGCTGGCGCGGACAAGGGCGACTCCGCCTCCGGGAACGATGCCTTCCTCCACCGCCGAACGGGTGGCGGAGAGGGCGTCTTCGACCCTGGCCTTGCGCTCTTTGAGCTCGATCTCGGTGGCCGCTCCAACCTTGATTACGGCGACGCCGCCGGACAGCTTGGCCATCCGCTCTTGGAGTTTTTCCTTGTCGAATTCAGAGGTGGTGTCTTCGATCTGGGCTTTGATCTGGTTGATCCGGCCCTGGATCGCATCTTCGGAGCCTTTACCCTCGACGATGGTGGTCTCGTCCTTGGTGGCCGTGATGCTGCGGGCGGAACCGAAGTCTTCGATGGTCGCGCTATCCAGCTTCTGGCCGGTCTCTTCACTGATGACGGTGCCGCCGGTGAGGATGGCGATGTCTTCAAGCATAGCTTTGCGGCGGTCGCCGAAGCCAGGGGCCTTGATGGCCAGAACACTGAGGGTGCCGCGGAGCTTGTTGACCACCARGGTGGCCAGAGCTTCGCCGTCCACATCCTCGGCGATGATCACCACGTTCTTCTTGCCAACCTGGAGCAGTTTCTCCAGGGCGGGAAGCATATCGGCCACGGCCGAGATCTTCTTGTCAGTGATGATTACGGTGGGGTCTTCCATCACCGACTCCATGCGGTCGGGGTTGGTGATGAAGTAAGGGGAGATGTAACCGCGGTCGATCTGCATCCCCTCTACATATTCGATCTCGTCGGCCAAGCCCTTGGACTCTTCGACGGTGATGACACCGTCCTTACCGACCTTTTCCATGGCCTCGGCAATGGTCTCGCCGATGGCTTCTTCGTGGGCGGAGAGGCTGGCCACTTGGCCGATGCGCTCCCGGGTCTCAACGACCTGGGACATGGCCTGTACTTGCTCAACGACGGATGCCACTGCTTTCTCGATGCCCCTCTTGATGGCCATCGGGTCGGCGCCGGCGGTAACGTTTTTGAACCCCTCGTTGATGATGGCCTGGGCCAACACAACGGAGGTGGTGGTGCCGTCGCCGGCGGCGTCATTGGTCTTGGTGGCGGCTTCTTTCAGAAGCTGCGCGCCCATGTTTTCAAAAGCATCGGGCAGTTCGATCTCTTTGGCGATGGTAACGCCGTCACTGCACACCTGGGGTGGGCCGAACGACTTGTCCAATACCACGTTGCGGCCCTTGGGGCCGAGGGTTACTTTCACTGAATCGGCCAAGATATCGATTCCGACACGGAGTGCCTTCCGCGCTTCCTCGGCGTAGGCCAACTTCTTTGGTGGCATCCTGTTCCTCCTGTAGGTGGGTCAAGGCTGGGCTGCCGCCCGCCCTGTTTAATGGTTCCGGAGTGAAATTGCTTGGGTGGTCCTTGGACTAGCTGATCTTCGCTAGAATATCGCTTTCCCGAAGGATCAAAAGCTCATCATCGCCRTCTTTGTATTCCGTGCCGGCGAATTTGGAATAGATCACGCGGTCTCCCTTGGCGAGCTCCATGGGAATCCGGTTGCCGTCATCGCTGACCCGGCCGGGTCCAACTGCGACGACCTCGCCCTCCTGGGGCTTTTCCTTGGCGGTATCAGGCAGGTAGATCCCGCCCTTAGTTGTTTGTTCGCCCTCACTAGGCTTCACCACCACACGTTCTCCCAATGGCGTAAAGTTTGCCACCGCGGCCTCCTTTTATATAGCCGGGACATTATGGTAGCCCGGCATTAAACTCAGATGGGGTTAGCACTCTCGTATTGAGAGTGCCAAGCTATGTTAGAACGGGCACCAGACCTTGTCAAGATTGACGTGTCCGGCCTAGTATTTAGGGGTTGTTTCAAGGCCGCGTTTAAGCGCCGTTYCCCCGTCGTTGATCMGATATTAAATATACCTAAAATCGTAGAGAAATCCAAAGGAGAAGCCGGCATCGCCATCCACCCTCTAACAACCGGGCCTGTGCTCCTTTCACTGAATGCAAATGTCGCGACCATCACCTTAGACCGGCCGGATAACGGCAACCGGATCGACGAAGAGATGGCTGCCGCCCTGGGCGAAGCTTGCCGTCTCGTCTCGGAGGACGACGGTCTCCGGCTGGTGGTGCTGACGGGCAACGGCAACGTCTTTTCCATAGAAGACGGAAGTACTGCTCCCGGAAGGTCCGGCGCGCCGGTCTCCGCTCTGGCGATTCCGGTTTTGGTGGTGTTGAACGGCGATGCCACCGGCCCCGGTCTGGAACTGGCGCTGGCGGGAGACCTGCGCATCTGCGTGCCTTCCGCGCACTTCGGATTTCCCGGTCTTGCCAATGGCGTACTACCCCAAGACGGCGGCACACAACGGTTGCCTCGGTTGGTAGGGCCGTCCTGGGCCAGAGACATGCTGCTGACCGGCCGCATGGTGGACGCCAAAGAAGCGCTGTCCATCGGTCTGGTGAACCGGGTGGCCGAACAGACCGGCCAACTAGCCGCCGTGTTAGCGGAGCTGACAGCCCAGATCGTTGGGGGAAGTCCCCTGGGCGCACGCTACGCCAAGGARGCTGTGGGTAAGGGGATGGACTTGTCATTGGACCAAGGGCTGGAACTAGAAGCCGACCTGAACGTTATACTTCAGTCCACGTCCGATCGCGCCGAGGGAATCAATTCGTTCTTGGAAAAACGCGGCCCGAAGTTTACTGGGTCTTGATTCTGCACACGATTACCTACATGAATAAGGAAACCCTGTGAAGTTAAAACTGGACCTCCACACCCACGTGTGGGAGGCGTTCAATTTCGTGCCGCCGTCTGTTGAGATCGCGGAACAAGTTGTTGCTCAGATCAAGTCCAAGGGCATCGACGGCATCGGCATCACCGACCACCACAATAAGGAATGGGCCTTTGAATTCCGCGAATTGGTGGAGAAGCACTTTCCCGGACAGGTCCACATCCTGCCGGGCTGGGAGATCGAGATTCGGCCCGAAGCCAATCCCTTTGCCGAGTACCAGGTGGCCGAGCTTTTCCTTCCCGGCGGCGGGGTGTTCCGCACCTACTGCCATCCCGGCTATTATTCCCCGGAGATACTGATCGAACCGGATATCCACGCCATCGAGATCGACAACTACATCCACAACTGGCACATCAGGAAGGACCAAGTGGCGGAGATCGCGTCGGAACACAACCTGATGCTGATGGAAGTGAGCGACGCCCATAACCTGGAAAACATCGGTCTCCGTTACACCGAGATCGAACTAGACGAACTCTACGCYCGCGCTGTGMCGCAGGCCTGATTTTTTTATGACCACGTCCTCGCCGTTCGAGACTTTGTTGTTCCAGAAGGACGGCGCTGTGGCCCATATCTCCTTGAACCGTCCTAAGGTGGTGAACGCTTATAACATCCAGATGCGGGACGATTTCTCAGAGGCGCTGTTGGCCGTCGAAATTGACCCAGAGGTCCGGGCGGTGTTGATCACCGGCGAAGGCCGAGGGTTCTGCGCCGGGGCCGACCTGACAGAATTCGGCTCGGCCCCATCCCAGGTAATCGCACGCCGGGTGCGCTGGGAAAGGGATGTTTGGGGACAACTGGTAAACTTGGACAAACCGATCGTCGCGGCGGTGCATGGGTAYTGCATCGGCTCCGGTCTGGAGATCGCCCTGCTGTGCGACCTGAGAATCGCGGCAGAGGGTACAGTGTTCGCCCTTCCGGAAGTCCAACTGGGGATGATTCCGGCGGCTGGGGGGACGCAGACTCWACCCAGAGCGGCGGGCAGGCCCCAGGCATTGGACCTGCTGCTGACGGGAAGGCGCATCGGGGCGGAAGAAGCCCTGGCCATGGGTTTGGTGACCCGCCTGGCGGCCCCGGAATCACTGCGGCATRAAGCGTGGCGGTTGGCCAACGAACTGGCCGAGCGTCCCGCTGAGGCCGTCGCGGCGTTGAAGCGATTGCTCCGCCACGGAATGGACCTGGACCTGCCTGAGGCGCTGGACCTGGAAAGCCGGGTCGCCGCCCGCTTGGCTGTTTAATCGGCCAGTTAAAAAGAGAGTTGCGAGAATGGATAAATGAATACTTCTGRATTCTTGATGATCGCCGGGGCCATCGTCCCAGAGCGGCCCGCGATCATATTCGACGGCCAAACTATCACCTTTGAAGGACTGGCGGAGCGCGTCAACCGGCTGGCCAACGGTCTATCAGAGATGGGAGTCGGCCCGGGAGACCGGGTGGCCACCATGCAGGTCAACACCAACCAATGCATCGAGGCCTACTTCGCGGCGGCCCAGTTGGACGCCATCTATGTCCCGATCAACTTCCGGGCCAAGACCGACGAGCTGGCGCAGATGCTGAAGATAGCCCAACCCACCTGTCTGCTCCTTGGCGAACGGTACCTTTCCTTGGTCCCCGAGAGCAGCCAGTCGTCCGTGAGGATCGTACTTCTGGATGGGGAAGCGACTGGCAGCCACCGGAGCTACGACGCCCTCCTTGCTGAATCTTCACCGGAGCAGATGCAATTCCCGGTGGCCGGTGACGAAGACACCACGGTGATCATGTTCACCGCTGGCACCACCGGGGTGCCCAAGGGCGTGATGCTAACCCACGACAGCTTTTCTTCCTATCTGTTGGCTACCGTAGAACCGGCCGACCCCGAGGTCGAAGAGAGCAATCTGATAACCGTGCCCTTCTACCACATCGCCGGACTCCAAGCCGCCCTGGCCGCCGTCTATGGTGGGCGAACGCTGGTGGTGATGCGGCAATTCGAACCTGGCGAATGGCTGCGCCTGGCCCAAGAGAACCAGGTCAACCGGGCCATGCTAGTGCCGACCATGTTAAAACATCTCATGGAKCACCCGGACTTCGCCAAACACGATCTCTCGTCGCTCAACGTCATCACCTACGGCGCGGCGCCGATGCCCTTGGAGGTTATCCGCGAGGCCATCGGGAAATTCCCCGGTGCGCGGTTCATCAATGCCTTCGGCCAGACGGAGACCGCTTCAACCATCACCATGTTGCCGCCGGATGACCACGTTTTAGATGGCAGTCCAGAAGAGATCGAGACCAAACTCAAGCGTCTGACGTCTATTGGAAAACCTTTGGATGATGTCGAAGTGGAGATCGTGGACGAAGGGGGAAAGACCGTGGCGGTGGGCGAGACCGGCGAGATAGTTGCCCGGGGGTCGCGGATGATGGCCGGTTACTGGCAAGAAGAATCGGCCACCCGCGAAACGATGCGGGGCGGATGGATCTACACCGGGGACCTGGGCTACCAGGACGTGGAYGGCTACATATTCTTGTCGGGCCGGGCCAAGGACTTCATCAAACGGGGCGGAGAGATGGTCTCCCCGGAAGAAGTGGAAATGGTGCTGCGTTCCCATCCGGACGTGGACGACGCGGCGGTAATCGGGGTGCCGGATGTGGAATGGGGCGAAGAGGTGAGGGMYKTSRTSGTSGSTSGSKMMGASCARGNTCACCGAGGAGCAGATCATCGAATTCTGCCGAGAGAAGCTGGCTGGATTCAAGCGGCCACGCTCGGTCGTTTTTGTCGGGGAACTGCCCCGCAACGTGATGGGCAAGGTGCTGAAGCGCGACCTGAGGGAAGAGTATGGCTATCCGRTGGAAAACCGGGACTAAGAAAAAAGAACGGTCCGGGAAACGATTTTCCGGGCTGGAGATTGGTGATTCATGGTCACAGCACCCAGCGAACACATGAAAGTGGCGGTGATTGGCGTCGGCGGAGTCGGCGGTTACTTCGGCGGGCTATTGGCCAAGGCCGAACATGATGTGACATTCATCGCCAGGGGCGCTCATCTGAAGGCCATAAAAGCGAAAGGCCTGCGGGTTGAGAGCCAATTGGACGGCACCTTCACCGTGCCCGGAAACGCCACCGACAACACCGCCGAATGCGGAGAACAAGCCCTGGTGCTCTTCACGGTAAAGATGTATCACAACGAAGACGCCATCAARCATCTTGCCCCGTTGATCGGACCGGAAACGGTGGTCCTAACCCTGCARAACGGCATCGATAACGGCGACATCTTGGCCGAGGCGATGGGTGACGATCACGTGATGATCGGTTCGGCCTACATGGAAGGCCGCATTTCCGAGCCCGGCGTTGTAGTCCAAGGCGGGCCGGGAATCGCGGCTTTCGGAGAGATGAAGGTCGGCATCAGCCGGCGTGGCGAGAACCTGCTACAGAGATTTCAGGAAGCCGGCTGGCGGGTCAACCTGCATGAAAACATGCCCGGCATGCTCTGGAAGAAGTTCGCCTACATCGCTGGGTCTGCCTCCGTCTGCGCCGCCGCCAACTGCGTTTACGAAGAGATGCGCACCAAGCCCGAGACCAGAGAGCTTATTCAGAACGCCATCAAAGAAGCGCTGGCCGTAGGGCAGGCCCGCGGCGCGCCGATCATGTCCGATTCGCTGGCTTGGGCTATGGACTCGTTGGACCGTTTCCCTGGCCAAGGCCGGGCGTCGATGGCCAAGGATTTCACCGACCAACGTCCYGTGGAGCTTGAAGGCCTGACCGGTACCGTGGTCCGCATGGCCCGGGAGCTGGACATACCCACCCCCGCCAACGACTTCCTCTACGCCRTACTAAAACCCGGCGCCGACCGCATAGAAGCCATGCACAGCGCGGGAACTTAAACGGTCCCGAAAGGGAATCTGTTCGGCACGCACGCAACCGTCTTTACGGCGAAAACCGGAATCCRCTCAACCCAGATCTCTTGCCGCCCGCTTGCAGYGCAACCCATGTTCTCCGCCAGGTCGTGGTGACCCCACTGTCTGTGCGTAGTGAGCCCGTCGAACCACCCGTCGAGGATTGCCGTGGCATACCAGAGCGGTCCTTCGACAAGCTCAGGATGAACGGTTGCGTGCGGACTATCTCGCAGTTTCAACTGTCTTTCCGGAGAAAGCCGGAATCCATGCAGCCCAGATTTCTGGCTGTCCGTTTGTAGTGAGCCCCGTACCCTGTCCGTTCGTGGTGGGCCCGTCGAACCACACGCCTGAGGTCGGGCCGGTTTCCAGCAGCAGCATGACTTATGCGCATCCTTCAGCGCGCTCACGACGAACGGGACGGGTGGCGGTCCTTGTTCGCTGTCCCCCTGATGCCCTCGCGCCTGGGCAGTGGTATACTCCCCGTGGCCAAAAACTAGGCTCGGAGCGGGTAATTTCCCCACGCCGTCAGCCAACAGCCGATATCCCAGAACTGACGCACGATTTAACCTAATACTAGATACCCATTTTGGGTCAGGAGGCGGCTCCCATTGAATACGATTGAAGCCATAACCGAGATTCTCAAACGGGAAGGCGTCAAATATCTTCCTTGCTTTCCCACAACACCAGTGATCGAAGCAGCCGCCCTGGGCGGGATCCGGCCCATAGTCTGCCGCCAAGAACGGGTCGGCGTCGGCATCGCGGACGGCATCAGCCGGGTCTCCAACGGCGATCAGATGGGCGTATTCGCCATGCAGTACGGCCCGGGGGCCGAGAACGCCTATGCCGGCATTGCCTCGGCGTTCTCCGACTCGGTGCCGCTGCTGCTCCTTCCTTTGGGCCATCCCAGAGAACGGGCCGGCATCGCGCCCCACTACAGTTCGCTTAAGGGCTACGCCGAGATCACCAAAGCCATCGAACAGGTGAACGCCCCTAACCGTACCTCAGACATCATGCGCCGCGCCTTTGCCGGGCTGCGCCAGGGGCGGGGCGGGCCCATGGCGGTTGAGATTCCAGCCGACATCGCATTGGAAGACGTGAGCGAAGAGTCCTTCTACTACGTCGCAAGCAGGCCCGTCGCCAGCCAGGGCAACCCCGGCGACATCCAGGCGGCCGCCAAGGCCCTGTGCGCCGCCCATTTCCCRGTGATCATGGCCGGCCAGGGAGTGTTGTACGGTAAAGCGACCGACGAACTGGTGGAATTGGCGGAACTGCTTCAAGTCCCCGTTTGCAGCACACTGCTGGGCAAGAGCGCCTTCCCGGAAGTACATCCTCTGGCCCTTGGCAGCACCGGCACGACGATGTCGGGACACGCCTACCATTTTATCCGCCGGGCCGACCTCATCTTCGGCATCGGGACCAGCTTCACCAAACATGGCATGGTGATGAACATCCCTTCGGGAAAGACGCTGATTCAGGCCACCAACGACGCGTCAGACATCAACAAGGACTACAACATCGACCTGCCCATCGTCGGCGACGCCAAACTGGTCCTACGCCAGATGATCGACGCCTGCCGGGAGATTGTCGGCGACGGCCGCAAAGACGATCAGGCAACCGCCAAAGAGGTGCAATCCGAGCGGGACGCCTGGCTGTCCCAGTGGCGGGCCAAACTCTCATCCTCGGAAGTGCCCATGACGCCCTACCGGGTGATCTGGGACTTCATGCACACCATCCCGCCGGAGGACGCCATCGTGACCCACGACTCGGGCAGCCCCCGCGACCAGATAGTCCCGTTCTACCGGTCCAACGGCCCGCGGACCTACATCGGCTGGGGCAAGTCCCACGGCCTGGGCACCGGTCTSGGSYTGAYCATKGGMGCCAARCTGGCSRMWCCKGANAAAGNTSTGYGTCAACTTCATGGGCGACGCCGCCTTCGGCATGGTGGGCCTGGACTTCGAGACCGCCGTCCGCAGCAACATCCCGATCATCACCGTAGTGTTGAACAACTCCACCATGGCCGTTGAGACCCGGCAGATGGCCGACTCCCACGGGCTCTACGGCACCCGCGACCTGGGCGGTAATTACGCCGACCTGGGCAAGGCCATGGGCGGGTATGCGGAGCGCATCGAAGACCCCAACCAGATCAGCGCCGCCTTCACCAGGGCCCGCAAAGTAACCGAGGAAGAAGGCAAGGCCGTCCTGTTAGAGTTCATAACCAGCGAAGAGACTGAGCTCTCCCACAGAAGGGCTTTCTAGCCCCATCCAATTCCCCCTTAAAAAAGGGTGTTTTGTCCCTTCTCCCGTCCGGGGAGAAGGTTAGGATGAGGGCGTTGGTAGTGCGCAAACAACTTCGATCAAGAATCCAAGGAGGCTTCTCATGGCCCCGAAATCGAAATACCTCTTCATAGCGAGCATGGATGTAGACCCGGCCAAGGAGGCCCTGTTCCACGAGGTCTACAACACCGAGCATTGCCCTGAATTGGGCAARCTGGYCGGAGTGGGTGAGATYACCCGGTTCGAGGCCCAGGCCTTTCAGGTGCTGATCGGAGGGCAGACCCAGACCATCTCGCCGGACGGCCAGCCCAAATTCCACGCCATGTACGAGATCGAGAGCCCCGAGATACTTAGCTCTCCCGAATGGGGCGAGGCTGTGGAACTGGGCCGCTGGCCGGAGCAGGTCAGGCCCTATACCACCAACCGTCGACACACCCTGCTGCGGCTGACCTTTCCCGAGTGATCGTCCGCCCRGCAAATATCTCCAGTAGCTATTTGTAAGGATAACCATTGACTGAGCGCGCCCTGGAAGGGGTGAAGGTCTTGGACCTCACCCATCACATATCCGGACCATACTGCACCAAATTACTGGCCGATTTCGGCGCCGAAGTGCTCAAGATCGAGCGGCCCGGCGGCGACCCGGCCCGGCGCATGGCCCCATTTCTCAACGACGAGGCGGACCCGGAAAAAAGCCTGGTTTTCGCATACCTGAACACCAACAAGCAGAGCATAACCCTGGACCTCAAATCCGAGACGGGTATCCAGATCCTCAAGGCGTTGGTCGAAGGATCCGACGTCTTGGTGGAGAATTTCGCCCCCAAGGTGATGCCGTCCTTGGGGCTGGATTTCGAGGCTCTGCAAGAGATAAATCCCGGCCTGGTCATGACCTCCATCTCGAACTTCGGGCAGACCGGGCCCTACCGGGACTACAAAGCGGCTGACATCGTTGAGTACGCCATGGGCGGCCTGCTTTATATCTCGGGGGCCTACGACCGGGAACCGCTGAAGCACGCCTTCAACCAAGCTCAATTCAAGGCGGGGACCGACGCCGCATCCGCCACCCTGATGGCCATGTACCACCAGCGCCTCACCGGGGATGGGCAGCGGGTCGATGTATCCATTCAAGAAGCAGTGGCCACCGGGCTCCGAGATGTGGTCAACAACTTCACCTACAGCGGCGCCGTCCGCCGCCGCCAGCCGAACCATAGCGGCGACCTGAGCCGTATCCGGGCCAGCGCCGACGGCCACCTGACCCCAAATCCGGGCATCGGGGCCGGGTTGAATTGGAACACGTTGGTGGAATTCCTGGACCTACCTGAGCTGGATGATGAGAAGTTCGAAACGCCCTCAGCGCGGCTGGTCAACGCTGAGGAATTGGGCCGGATACTGGACGAATATTTCATCAAACAGAACAAGTACGAGCGGTTCTACGCCGCCCATGAGAAGCGGTTCATCTTCGGCGTTGTCCAGTCGCCCGAAGAGGTCATGGCCGACCCCCAATTCGAGGCTCGCAACTACTTCGTCGATATCGGCCACCCGGAATTGGGCACACTGAAATATCCGGGCGCTCCGTTCGAGATGAGCGGCACACCTTGGGAGGCCCGCAGCCCCGCCCCAACGCTGAGCCAGCACAACCAGGAAGTCCTCGGCGCCAGGCTGGGCCACACCCCGGAACAATTGGCCCAGATGCGGGCCTTAGGGGTTATTTGATAGAAGGTTATCTGATAGACGGTCATCTGATGGAGATTCTTTAATACATGCCAGGTCCTTTGGAAGGCGTCCGCATAATTGAGATGGGCCAGCTCATCGCCATCCCCTTCGCTATGAAGATGCTGGCCGACATGGGCGCCCAGGTGATACGACTGGAGTCCGCGGGCCGACTGGAGAGCTACCGCAGCGACTCCGTCTACCAGAACGACATCTCGGGCGAGTTCTGGAACAAAGGCGCCAACTTCTACGAGCAGAACCGCAACAAACTGGGCGTCACCCTAGACTTGAGCAAACCCGAGGGACTGCAGATACTGAAAGACCTGGTCTCGGTGGCCGATATATTCTCGGAGAATTTCACCCCCAGGGTAATCAAGAACTTCGGGCTGGAATACGAAGACCTACGGAAGATAAAACCGGACATCATCATGGTGTCCTCCACCGGMTATGGGTTCTACGGCCCGTGGAACAACTACGGGGCCACCGGACCGGCCACGGAGGGAGCGGCGGGTCTGGCATATCAGACCGGCTATGTTGGCGGTGGGCCGGTGATGTCCGAGATTCCCTATACCGACTACACCKCCGSCGAGCAMACSGTATTCGCGGTCATGGCCGCCCTGATGCACCGGCTGCGCACCGGGCAGGGCCAGTTCGTGGACATCTCCCAGACCCAGGCCACCAGTTCTACCAYCCCAGAGGTCCTGATGGAYTTCTCGGCGAACGGGCGCACCAACCCGCGCCTGGGCAACCAGGACGCAGTTATGTCGCCTCACGGCTGCTATCCCTGCCAGGGCGACGACCGTTGGATCACCATTGCCGTCGCCACCGATACTGAATGGCAGGCCGTTTGCCGCGTGTTGGAGCAGGGCGGATGGGCAACCGATYCCCGATTCGAGGACTCCCTTAGCCGGTGGAAGAACCGGGACGATCTGGACGCCCTGATCGGGCCTGTGACCAGCTCCTGGGACCCGCATGAACTGATGCATGCTCTCCAAAAAGAAGGAGTAGCGGCCGGGGCGGTCCTGGACAGCAAGGACCTGCTCTTCGACCCCCACCTTGGCGAGCGGAATTTCTACGAGGTGGTTACCCACCACGACAGCACCGGCATCCCGCCCCTACCCTACGCCAGCCGCCCTTGGAAGTTGTCGAAAACGCCTGCGGTGAAGAGCCAACCCGCCCCGCTCATGGGTGAGCACAACACCCTGGTCCTCTCGGACCTACTGGGCAAGACCGCTGAGGAAATGACGGCGCTGGAAGAGGCTGGAATCATCGGCTACGGCCCCACCAACCCCCGCCCAGTCCAACGCCCGTCCCTAGACGAACAGGTCCGCCAGGGCCGGATGCAACGCTACGAGACGGATTACGAAGAGCAGGTCAGGCGGGCGTTTCCGGGGTAGTGCCNNG
>NVWX01000003.1:60271-120049 GCA_002746355.1 Dehalococcoidia bacterium
AGCTATCAGCTATCAGCTATCAGCTATCAGGGAAGATTGTAATTCCAGGGTTTCCCAGGAAGCCCCCTTTCGTAAAGGGGGTTGGGGGATTTTCGCACTCTCGCCGAAAACCACTCCGAGCCGCCAAACCCAATCCCAGCAATGTCACCCTGAGTGAAGCGATGGGTCTGCCAGATTGTTGTTTGGTAGATTCTTCGGCTGCGGCCTCAGAATGACATGGTGTGGGCACGCTGGTGGTTGGGGGGTTCACGCACCTTTTTCCGCAAACCGTTCCGAGCCCCCAAACCTGCCCTCAGCCCTGTCACCATGTGTACAGCGACGGGTGTCTTTGCTTTGRTCCACTGTGCTCTACCACCAGCAACGAGATTCCTCGGCTGACGCCTCGAAATGACATGAAACACAAATGTAAGGGCACGCAATAGCGTGCCCTTACATTTTCGTTACCAGGCCGCCCTCAAAAGCTGAAAGCTGACCGCTGACMGCCAGGCGCAAGCGCCTACAGCCCGTGCTTGGACTCAAAGTCCGTGATGTCTTGCTCCATGCGGAGGGTGAGGCCGATGTCGTCCAAGCCGTTTACCAGGGCGTCTTTGCGGGCGGCGTCGATCTCGAAGGTGATGGATATCTCTTCGCTCTCGTCCCAGACGCGCTGGCTGACCAGGTCCACGTTCAGCTCGATCCCGGGGTCGGACTCGGCTTTGTCCATGATCTCCCGCACCTGTTCGGCTGGGAGGACCAGGGGCAGCACSCCGTTCTTGAAGCAATTGTTATARAAAATGTCGGCGAAGCTGGTGGAGATGATGCACTTGATCCCGTAGTCCCGTAGCGCCCAGGGGGCATGCTCCCTGGACGAGCCGCAGCCGAAGTTGGGGCCGGCCACCAGGACGTTGGCGTTCTTGTAGGCGGGTTTGTTCAGCACGAAWTCGGGGTTGGGGCTGCCGTCGGCGTTATARCGCCARGACGAGAACAGRGCGTCYTCRAASCCRCTGCGTTCGATGCTYTTCAAGAACACCGCCGGGATGATCTGGTCGGTGTCGATGTTGATGCGGTCGATGGGTGCGACCACGCCGGTTAATTTCGTAAATACGTCCATGAGTTATCTCCCTRRGTGATTCAGCGGTTGTYGTTAACTGCTTGGCTTTAAAGGTCTCTGACGTCGACGAAGTGGCCGGCGATGGCCGCCGCCGCCGCCATTGCGGGGCTGACCAGGTGAGTGCGGCCGCCCTTGCCCTGCCGCCCCTCAAAGTTGCGGTTGGAGGTGGAGGCGCAGCGCTCTCCCGGCGCAAGGATGTCGGGGTTCATCCCCAGACACATGGAGCAGCCGGCGATACGCCAATCCAGGCCCGCTTCTTCAAAGATCTTGTCCAGTCCCTCTTCTTCRGCCTCTTTCTTGATCTTGGCTGAACCGGGCACAACCATGGCGTAGACATCGTCGTGGACCTTCTTGCCCTTGACAACTTCGGCCGCGGCCCGCAGGTCTTCCAGYCGGGCATTGGTGCAAGCGCCCACGAAAATCCGGTCGATCTTGATGTCTGTGATCGCCATGCCGGGCTTGAGGTCCATGTACTGAAGCGCCCGGGCGGTGGATTCCCGTTGGGCTTCGTCTTCCATGTCCGCCGGGTCCGGAACCTTGCCGGAGATGGGAGCGACCATACCTGGGTTGGTCCCCCAGGTCACATGGGGCTCAATCTCCGACGCCTCAAGCTCCACCACCCRGTCGTACTTGGCGCCGGGGTCGGTCGTCAGGGCCTTCCACCGCTCCACCGCGGCGTCAAAATCGGCGCCCTGGGGAGCGAACTGGCGTCCCTTCAGATAGTCGAACGTCGTCTGGTCGGGGGCGATCATTCCGGCGCGGGCCCCGGCCTCGATGCTCATGTTGCAGACCGTCATCCGGCCGTCCATAGACAGAGCGCGGATGGCCTCGCCRGCGTATTCGATGACGTGGCCAACGCCGCCGTAGACGCCGATCTTGCCGATGATGGCCAGGATGATGTCCTTGGCGGTGACGCCTCTCTGCAATTGTCCGTTGACCCTGATTTCCATGGTGTCCGGCTTGAACGCTCGCAGCGTCTGGGTCGCCAGAACGTGTTCGACCTCGGAGGTGCCGATGCCGATGGCGAAGGCYCCGAGAGCGCCGTGGGTGGAGGTATGGCTGTCGCCGCAGACGACGGTCTTGCCGGGCTGGGTGTAGCCAAGGTCCGGGCCGATTATGTGGACGATGCCTTGAAGGGGACTGAACCGGTCGTAGAGCGTGACTCCGAACTCGGCGCAGTTGCGGTCCAGGGCGTCCAGTTGTTTCTTGGAGATCTCGTCCGTCACCGGGAGGGAAAGGTCCCAAGTGGGCGTGTTGTGGTCGGCGGTGGCAATGGTCAGGTCCAGCCGACGCACTTTCCGGCCGGCTTCCCTGAGCCCGTCAAAGGCCTGGGGAGAGGTGACTTCGTGGACCAGGTGCAGRTCGATATATATGACCGCTGGCTCATCTGGTTCTTGTGCGACCACATGGTCGTCCCAGATCTTTTCGAACATGGTCTTGGGAGGCATTTAGGACTTCCTTAGCATTAATCTGATTCCGTGAGCGGTATGCCTCCCCATCGTTTATMCCCGCACGCCACATGCCCTTCCCACGCCTAAACTGGGGGGACAAAATCCGGGCTGTATTATATAGCACCAGGTGGGCTCGCTGCCAGGCCGGCTACGCCGCTGCCGCTATTATCGTTACAGGTAGAGCCGCTGTCAGGTTAATGGTACACTGGCGCTGCGCCTAGACAACAGGCCCAAAGCCCGTTTYATAGCCACCGTCTTCTCCGGCCACCGGACACTTTGGCGTCTGTTTTCCCGGTCGAAATCCCAGGCCCACACCCACGGAGGAATATCGTAATGCCCGCATCTGAAGCGGTGGTCCTGCCCGAAACAGCCAGCCCCAGCAAATACCGCATCAAGCTCCAGCCCGACCTTAAGAATTTCACCTTCACAGGCGAGCAAAGCGTCGATATCCAAGTCTTGGAGCCAACCTCCACGATCGTGCTCAACACGGTCGATCTGGAGATCAGCTCCGCCACTCTCCACGCCAATGGGACCACACTGTCCAGCCGCTCCATAGTCCTGGATAAAGATGCCGAGACYGCGACCCTGGACTTCGGGGACACCGTCCAGCCCGGCGACGCCCGTCTGGAAATGGTTTTTACCGGTGAACTGAACGACAAATTGGTGGGTTTCTACCGGTCTGAGTACACGTCCCAGGACGGGGAGACCCGCTACCTGGCCACCACCCAATTCGAAGCCACCGACGCCCGCCGGGCCTTCCCCTGCTGGGACGAACCGGCCAAGAAGGCGACTTTTGAAGTTACGCTGGTTTTCTCCGACGAATACCAGGCCGTTTCCAATACGCCAGTCGTGGAAGAAGCCGTCCCCGGCCCCGGCCTGAAGTCGGTCCGGTTCGCCGAGACCCCGGTTATGTCGACCTATCTTCTGGTCTTCATCGTCGGAAACCTGACTTCGATAGAAGAACGGGCGGAAGGCGGCACCACTGTCGGGGTGTGGACCACTCCCGGCAAGGAGAACCAGGCCGGGTTTGCTCTGGATACGTCGGTAAAGCTGCTGGGCTATTTCAATCAATACTTCGGTATCCCCTATCCCTTGGCCAAGCTTGACCACATCGCGATACCCGACTTCGCCGCCGGGGCCATGGAGAATTGGGGCGCGGTCACCTACCGRGAAACGGCKTTGCTCGTCGACYCGGACAACTCTTCGGCCGGCACCCGGCAGCGGGTGGCTGAAGTCATCGCCCACGAGATGGCCCACATGTGGTTYGGCGACCTGGTCACCATGRAATGGTGGGACGACCTGTGGCTGAACGAGAGCTTCGCATCTTGGATGGGCAACAAGGCGGTCGACTGGCTCTTCCCCGAATGGGAGATGTGGACCCAGTTCGTGAACATGGACACCAACMGGGCGCTCAGCCTGGACGGCCTGAAGAACTCACACCCCATCGAGCAAGAAGTCAAGAATCCGGCGGAGGTCAGCCAGCTCTTCGACGCCATCAGCTACAGCAAGGGCGCCTCGGTGATCCGCATGCTGGAGAACTACCTGGGCGAGGAGACCTTCCGGAAGGGTCTGAACCGGTATCTGTCGGCCCACATGTACGCCAACGCCCGGACCCAAGACCTGTGGTCGGCCCTGGAGACGGAATCGGGCCAGCCGGTCACCGCGATCATGGACTCTTGGGTCAAGCAGATGGGATACCCCGTGCTGCAGGTTGAATCGGAACGCAGCGGCGGCCAGACCCGGCTATCGGTCACCCAAGAGCGGTTCGTCTATGACCGTCTTCTGGGCGACAGCGAGCCGGACATCGACACCGAAGTATGGCGCGTGCCCATCAGCGCCAGCCAGGGCGGACAGGAATCCGGGGTTATCGTGATGGACGGACGGCAGGCCCAATTGGACGTGCCGGGAGACGGCGCCGGCTGGGTCAAATTGAACCCATTGCAGACCGGTTTCTACCGGGTGAACTACAGCAACGAAGACTGGCAACGGCTRGTCCCGGCCATCGAGTCGTTGGAGCTACACGCCACAGACCGTCTGGGGATTCAGAWCGACGCCTACGCCCTTTCCCGGGCCGGGCTGTTGCCGRTGACACAATTCCTCTCCCTGGCCAAGGCGTACCGGAACGAGGATGACGCCTCGGTGTGGAGCGACCTGGCCAGCAATCTCAGGGACATCGAGCAGCTCATCTCTGAAGAACCAGTGCACTCGGCGTACCAAGGTTTCGCCCGCGACATCTTTGGCCCAGCGGCGCGGAAGATCGGCTGGGAACCAAAGTCCGGCGAGGGCCATCTGGACGCCCTGCTCCGCTCCACGGTACTGAGCCAGGCCGGCAGTTACCACGACACCGACGTCACAGCCCAGGCAACCGAGCGGTTCCAGCGGTACCTGGAGGACCGGGACTCTTTGGCGCCCGACCTCCGCGGTGTGGTGTTCGCCCTGGCGGCCCAATCTGGCGGGAAGGAGGTCTACGACCAGATCTGGCAGTTGGAAAACGAGACAGACTTGGCAGAGGAAAAGATCCGGCTGCTGATGTCTTTAACCAGGTTCCAGCAACCGGAGCTGCTTAACGCGGCCTTGGAGGACTCCTTGTCCGCCAAGGTACGGTCTCAGGACACCATTACACTGGTGGGCGGTGTCGCCGCCAACCCCAAGGGCCGCGACCTGGCCTGGGAGTTCGTTAAATCCAACTGGGGCGAGTTCGACCGGCGCTACGGCGGCGGCGGGTTCGGCCTGATGCGTCTGGTATCGATCTGCAGTCATTTCAATTCGCAGGAGAAGGCCGACGAGRTCGACAGCTTCTTCGCCGAGCACCCGGTCCCGGCCGCCGAGCGGACCATCCGCCAAGCCCTTGAACGGGTCCGCCTGAACATTAAATGGCTGGAACAGAACCGGCAGGAACTGACCGACTGGTTCGCGAGGTAGGCTGGCTCGGGCTGATCTAAGAACGAATCGATGAAGAAAATACACTTGCGGGATACCGCCAAGGGCTTCGGGGAACTAGCGTTCCGAGAGAAGGAAAAATGGCATCGCTGAAGGGCTCGGATGAGTCTCTTGCGTAAACAGGAAGCCCTTGACCGATTAAGAGAAATGGGACAGGAGTTGGCCAAATTTCGTCAGACCTGATCCAACCGCCATCATCTCGTGATAGCAAACTCTTCGATCCGGTTCACANAGCCACGCTCCGGTGCTACAATCGTAGGCGTGCAGTARTCGAATCCCGTACACACCATAAACATTTATGACAACAAATTCCCKTATAGATGAACTGAAATCGGCGTTAAGCCAACGCATGCTGGTRATCGACGGGGCCATGGGCACCGCCATCCAAGACCGCGACCTGGGCCCCGATGACTTTGGCGGCCTCGAATATGAGGGCTGCAACGAATACCTGACCGTCACCCGGCCCGACGTGATCGAGGACATCCACCGGAGCTACCTGGAAGTCGGCGCCGACATCATCGAAACCAACACCTTCGGCGCTACGCCAGTGGTGCTGGCCGAGTACGGCTTGGCCCACGAAGCGCGCCGCCTCAACCGCGAGTCTGCCGAGCTAGCCCGGCGGGTCGCCGATGCCGCGTCGACACCGGACAAACTCCGGTTCGTCGCCGGGTCCATGGGCCCCACCACCAAGACCATCTCGGTCACCGGCGGCATCACTTTTGAGGAACTGGCCGGCGACTACCAAATCCAGGCAGCCGGGCTCATAGAAGGCGGCGTTGACCTGCTGCTGTTAGAGACCAGCCAAGACACGCTGAACGTCAAAGCGGGCTTGGAAGGCATCGACCGGGCCTTCGCTGAGTTGGGGAGGGAAGTGCCGGTGGCGGTCCAGGGTACAGTCGAACCCATGGGTACTCTGTTGGCTGGTCAGGATGTCGAAGCTTTCTATATCTCTTTGGCGCACCGTGACCTGCTCTGGATCGGGCTGAACTGCGCCACCGGCCCCACGTTTATGACCGACCACGTCAGAACTTTGGCTTCGCTTTCCAAATTCCCGGTGGCTTGCGTCCCCAACGCAGGCATGCCCGACGAAGACGGAAACTACAACGAGAGCCCCGAAGCCATGGCTACGACCGTTGGCCGGTTCGCCGAGTCCGGATGGGTCAACATCATCGGTGGCTGCTGCGGCACTGTCCCGAAGCACATCGAGTTACTGGTGGAGATRGCCTCTGGTAAGCCCGTCCGTCCAGGGGTCGAATCCGATGAGACCCGCGTGTCCGGCATCGAATCACTGCTGGTGGACGACGACGTCCGGCCGGCCATCGTCGGYGAGCGCACCAACGTCTTGGGCAGCAGACGGTTCCGCCGTCTGATCAAAGAGGGTTCATTTGAAGAGGCTGCCGAGATTGGCCGCCGCCAGATAAGAAACGGCGCCCACATCCTAGACATCTGCCTCCAAGACCCCGACCGGGACGAGGCGTCCGACGTCGCCCGGTTTCTGGACCTTGTCACCAAGAAAGTAAAAGCGCCCATCATGATCGACTCCACCGATTCTGAGGTGATCGAATTGGCGCTGAAGCGGCTCCAGGGCAAGTCCATCATCAACTCCATCAACCTGGAAGACGGCGAAGAACGGTTCCAATCGGTAGTGCCCTTGGCCCGGCGTTACGGAGCGGCGTTGGTGGTGGGTTGTATCGACGACGACAAAGAACAGGCCCAGGCCATCACCAAGGAACGCAAACTTGAGGTGGCCATTCGCTCCGCCAAGATCCTCACCGAGAAGTACGGCGTCCCCATCGAAGACATCATCTTCGANCCCCCTCGTGTTCCCCGTGGGCACCGGAGACCAGAACTACATCGGGTCCGGAGCTGAGACGATCGAGGGCGTACGGTTGATCAAGGAAGCCCTGCCCGGCGCCAAGACGGTGCTGGGGATATCCAACGTTTCGTTCGGCCTGCCCGCGGAAGGGCGAGAGGTCTTGAACTCGGTTTTCCTCTACCACTGTGTTCAGGCTGGGCTGGACATGGCCATCGTCAACTCCGAGGGGATGGAGCGTTATGCGTCGATCCCTGAGGAAGAGCGGAAGCTGGCCGAAGACCTGATCTGGTACCGGGGAGACGACCCGGTGGCGGCCTTCGCCGAACACTTCCGCGACAAGCCGCCCAAGGCCACGACCGAAGAGCGCATGAACCTGTCTTTGGACGAAAGACTGGCGCTGTGCATCATCGAGGGCACCAAAGAGGGGCTGGCGCAAGACCTGGACGAAGCGCTCACGGAACGGACCCCGTTGGAGATCATCAACGGGCCCCTGATGGACGGTATGGCCGAGGTTGGCCGCCAGTTCAATGCCAACCAATTGATCGTGGCCGAGGTCCTGCAGTCGGCCGAATCAATGAAGTTCTCGGTCAGCCATCTGGAGCCCCACATGGAACAGACAGAGTCTGCCATCAAGGGCAAGGTCTTGCTGGCGACGGTAAAGGGCGATGTGCATGACATCGGCAAGAACCTGGTCGAGATCATAATGGGCAACAACGGCTATAAAGTGATAAATCTCGGTATCAAAGTCCCGCCCCAGGACCTGATYGCCGCCTACCAAGAGCACAAGCCCGACATGATCGGMCTTTCGGGCCTGCTGGTGAAATCCGCCAAGATGATGGTCGAGACAGCGCAAGATTTCCGGCAAGCGGGCATATCCTGTCCGGTGCTGGTTGGCGGCGCCGCCCTGTCCAACCGGTTCACGCGGCTCCGCATCGCCCCCGAATACGACGGCTTGGTGGCCTACGCCCCCGACGCCATGACTGGGCTGGCGTTAGCCAATACCATCCAAGACGCCGACGAGCGGGAAAAGTTGGTGGCCTCCTTCGACGAGGAAGCGAGGTCCATGCTGGCCGCCGACGAAGCGGCTCGGGACYGCGAGGAAGACGCCGGTGAAGATGTTCCACCGGCCCAGGTGCGGCACGACTTTGRCATCCCGAACCCGCCTGACCTGCGGCTGCACGTCCTGAACGACCACCCATTGGAGGAGATATTCCCTTTGATCAACCCGCAGATGCTATACGTGAGGCATCTGGGATACAAGGGCCGGTTCGCCGACGACCTGGAATCCGGAGACCAGTCAGCGATCGAACTTCATGAWTCCGTGAGGCGGGTTGAAGACTTGATGTTGGCCCAAGAAGACATCAAGGCCAACGCTGTGCTGAAATTCTTCCCYTGCAACTCCGACGGCCAGCGTATCTTGGTCTACGGGCCAGATGACAAACCCGGAGACCGKAATGTCCTTGAAGAATTCTATATGGGCCGCCAGTCCCAGCGGGACGGACTCTGTCTTGCCGACTACCTGCTGCCCCAGATCGGCGGACAGGTCGATTATGTCGGCATGTTTGTCACGTCCATCGGCAACGGAGTTCGGGCATTGGCCGAAAAGTTTATGGCCGACGGCGAATTCCTGAACTCCCACATCCTGTCGGCCCTGTCCTTGGAAAGCGCCGAGGCGTTCGCCGAATATCTCCACCAGCAGATCAGKCAGATGTGGGGCTTCGGCGACCCAGCGGGCACCACCCCCCAGGACCTGTTCCGCACCCAATACCGGGGGAAACGGTTCTCGTTCGGCTATCCGGCATGTCCCCGGCTGGAAKACCAAGAGCAGCTATTCCGGCTGCTGGACGTGTCGGCCAACCTCGACGTGGAATTGACCGAAGGCTACATGATGGACCCTGAGTCGTCGGTATCGGCACTAGTCTTCCACCACCCAGACGCCAAGTACTTCCAACTCAGCGAAAGGGACATCGAGCGGCTGGAGCAGGAATTCTCCCAGCGCTAGACAGCTTCGAATCCAGCTATTTTAGGCGRAGTCCAAATCATTATCGAATTGCGGGACACAGTTTGAACACGTGGTTCAAYCGCCCAGGCGCAGGGGAAATTACCACGTCATAGATTTGGGGTATTTCGCGAGTGGCAACTTTCGATTTCATTTATGCAAATCGCCAAGTTGTCTTATTGAATGCAGTTCATCGCCCCACATATTGRATACCGTCAAATCGATAGCGAAAGCSCCACCCTCCTCTGGGAAAGTATCACGTGACACTTTCCAATACACGTCGTCGAAGTGTGTCCGTTCACGAGTAGGCCGTAGGATCAACTCATCTTTGTAAAAGGTTCCACCCTTAAACTTGCTTAATTGGAACCGAACCACGATATTTTCGTACTTCRAGTTCACAGTTCCTACTCAAAAATGCGGATTGAATCTAGGGGAGAATAGGCCTYCCCAACTGCCCCAGTGAAGGTCAGAAATGTGTGCTGCCGCAACCGATCCATTTCGATTGACGGYGTGTTGAGTTGCATTCGTGAATTGGTCCAGTCCATCATTGCAGCTAGAGCAATACAAGTTCGTAGTTGAATTGTTGTCAATATTTCGTTGKCTGTCTGATYCGCAGACACATGATGCTACGGTGTCGAGCATRCGCCCAATTACCCATNAAGTTGCTGCGGTAATCACCAGCGAAAATGGATCAACCRTGATATCACCCCGGCTAGAATAGAATTATGARCTGCCGATAATACCCTACTTYTCCCGGCATCATGATTATACAATTTTAGTCGTGCGATCTACACAGAATCGGTGATAGTCGAACTCATCGTAGGTTACCGGTGCATCGCAGTAAATGGTGTGCCGAATCGCAGAATATATTTTACTTCCTATGCCTTCTGCAGCGAAGATTGATTGCCACAAATTCCACGGATTTTGTTGACTCGAGTAGTCCTTGAATGGTTCGTACGACGCCGAAGTTGCGACATTACCCAACAACCGCATATAGTCATAACGCCTCAGCGTTCTTTAAATACGCGAGGRCGACAACCGTGAAATTTCCGCCTGGAGACAAAGTGGAGCCAATAACAAAGATYGCCGAATCGCTGGGTTTGGACCCGGACCACCTGATTCCCTATGGCCGGTACAAGGCCAAGATTTCCCTGGATGCCCTGAAAGATCCGGCCGACTACCGGGGCAAGCTGGTGGTGGTCACAGGTATCACCCCGACCCCCGCCGGAGAGGGCAAGACCACCACGGCCATCGGCCTGACCCAAGGCATGGGCCGTTTGGGCCACAAGGTCTCGGTCAACCTACGTGAGCCCACCCTAGGGCCGATCTTTGGGATCAAGGGCGGCGGCACCGGGGGCGGCATGGCCCGGGTGGTGCCGGAAGACGAGATCAACATCCACTTTACTGGCGATGCCCATGCCGTGGGGTCGGCCCACAACCTCTTGGCCGCACTGGTGGAGAACGCCGTGTTCCGGGGCGCCGTGCCCGGTTTGGATGCCGGCGGACTTATGTGGAACCGGGTGACCGACGCCTCCGACCGGGGTCTGCGCCAGGTGGTATCCGGGGTTGGAGGCTCGGGCTACGGTCCCCTTCGGGAGGCACGGTTCGATATCGTCTCGGCATCCGARATCATGGCCATCTTGGCCCTGGCCGATGGCCCCCAAGACCTGCGGGAGCGTCTGACCCGCATCGTGGTGGGTGAGACCTCGGACGGGGAGCCGGTGACCGTTGCGCAATTAGGGTTCGCCGGGGCGTTGATGACCCTGCTGCATCAGACGGTGATGCCCAACCTGGTCCAGACCATGGAGGGCCAGCCGTCCATCATCCACGCCGGACCCTTCGGCAACATCGCCCACGGCTGCAGCTCCATCATCGCCGACAAGATGGCTTTGGGCTACGCCGACTACGTGATCACCGAAGCCGGGTTCGCATCGGACCTGGGCTTCGAGAAATTCATGCACATCAAGACTCGCCAGAGTGGGTTGCTGCCCAGCGCGGCAGTCCTGGTGGCTTCCGCCCGCGCCCTGAAATGGCACGGTGGCGTGCGGCGGCGCGACCTTGCCAACCCCGACACGGCTGCCCTGATATCCGGTGGTGACAACCTGACCCATCATGTGGGCATCGTCAAGGGATTTGGCCTGCCCTGCGTGGTGGCCATCAACCGGTTCGGCGACGACAGTGACGAAGAGTTGGCCGCCGTGAAACAGATCGCCCTGGATGCCGGGGCCGATGCGGCGGTGGAGTGTGACGGGTTCGCCCAAGGCGGGGCCGGAGGGGAAGAACTGGCCCAGGCAGTGGTCGACGCGTCTCAAGGCGATCCGCAGATAACCTACGCCTATCCCACCGACGCTTCCGCTGAAGACAAAGTCCTGGCGCTGGCCCAAAAGATCTACAACGCGGCCGACGTTAGCTGGTCGCCCGAGGCCCGGCGGCGCCTGCGGTACTTCGAGTCCAAGGGCTGGGGCGGTCTGCCCATCTGCATGGCCAAGACGCACCTGTCCATCTCCCACGACCAGAGCTTGAAGGGACGCCCTAGTGGCTACACCTTCCCCATCACCGACATCCGGGCATCGGTGGGTGCCGGTTTCCTCTACGCTCTGGCCGGCCGCATCGAGACCCTGCCCGGCCTGCCGTCCAGGCCCAGAGCGCTGGACATGGACGTTAGTCCGGATGGCGAAGTGCTGGGGCTGAGCTAGCAATGGTCCGACAGGTCCGATTCCATTGAGACTCTCGACCTTCGGCCGGAGCTGACCATGAGCGGTTGGGGAATCTCGCTTCATTGTTTGATGGGCCGTATTATTAGGTATGCTCCACCGGCCCGCTCATCCTGAGCCTGTCGAAGGACCTCTCGTGTAGGACGACTCTCCCAACCACAGGGAATTTAGATGCAGGACGACAGACGTAATAAAGTCATCATCATGGGGGCCGCCGGGCGCGATTTCCATAACTTCAACGTTGTATTCCGAAATGACCCGTTGACTCGCGTGGTGGCTTTCACCGCGGCCCAGATTCCCGACATCGCCGGCCGGACCTACCCTCCGGTCCTGAGCGGTCCGCTCTATCCCAACGGGATACCGATCGTCGCGGAGTCCGAACTGCTCTCGCTGATTAAGCGGGACCGCCTGAATTGGGTATATTTCTCCTACAGCGACGTCTCCCACCAGGACGTGATGCACACGGCGTCCACGGTGCTGGCAGCCGGAGCTAACTTCGCCTTCTTGGCACCGGAAAGCACGGCCATCGCTCCCAGCAAGCCGGTGATTAGCGTCTGCGCGGTCCGGACTGGCGTTGGCAAAAGCTCCGCCACATGCCGCATAGCACGGTTCTTCTTGGAGCGGCGCAGGCAGGTCAGCGTCATACGCCACCCCATGCCCTATGGTGACCTGGAGGCCCAGCGGGTGCAGCGGTTCGGCGAGATGAACGACCTCGAGCGCTTAGAGGCCACCATCGAAGAGCGGGAGGAATACGAGCCGCTGCTACAGATGGACATCACGGTGTTCGCTGGRSTWGACTAYSWCKCCATWCTYCAYCRSGCSGAARWMGASGCCGACCTGRTCATCTGGGACGGCGGCAAYAACGACCTCCCMKNTSMTSAGGYCSGACCTCCACGTSGTRCTGGTYGACCCCCACCGTYCSGGMGAYGAGACCAGCTACCAYCCRGGMGAGGCCAACCTGCGMATGGCCGACCTGGTGATCATCAACAAAGTCGATAGCGCCACTCCGGRYCAACTGGCCCAGGTCCAGGCTGGCGTGGAGTCCGTTGCCAAGGCCAACGTGCCGGTTATCTTGGCCGACTCCGTGCTCACAGTCGCCGACCCAGACCAGGTCAAGGGCAAGCGGATCCTGGTGGTGGGCGACGGGCCGACTTTGACCCACGGCGGCATGGCCTACGGCGCCGGGACCATCGCGGCCCGGCAACTGGGCGCCGCCGAGATCGTCTCCGGCCGGCAGTTCGCTGTTGGCAGCATCAGCGACGCTTATGACACCTACCCCCACATGGAGTCGGAGGTACCCGCCCTGGGCTACTCCCCCGAACAGTTGGCGGACTTGGAGGCGACGCTGAATGCCACCGAGGCCGAGCTTGTCCTATTTGCCACACCTGTTGACCTGGACCAACTGGTTAGCGTCAACAAGCCTCTGGTGGCGGTGGCGTACGAACTGGAGGAAAGGGGCGGAGAACTGGCAGAGATATTGGGGGATTTCGACTACTACAAGCTGTCGGGCGGATGAGCGGGCGTATACTTAATGGCAGTCTTTTCTGAGGAACAAATATGCGAGTAACCATGATCCATGCGATCGCCGAGTCCATTCCGCCGGTGCGGCTGGCCTTCGGCGACGAATTTCCGGAAGCCGAGGTGATCAACGTCCTGGATGAGGGATTTTTGATCGACTTCGACGACCGCCTTACGCCGCAACTGCGCCGCCGTATGAGCGAACTAATCGGCTACTGCCAGGACAATAAAGCCGACGCCATCGGGCTGGCCTGTTCGGTCTATGCCCCCGTGGTGGATTCGGCCAGAGACCTGGTCGATGTCCCTTCGGTGTCTTCCTACGGCCCAGTGATGGCCGACGCGGTGGCGGCCGGACCTAGGGTCGGGCTGATTGCATCTGTCCCAGCCACCATGCGGAACTCCGAGTATTACTTGAAACTGGCGGCCGAGGAAGCGGGGAAATCAGTTGAGCCCCATCTATGCCTGGCCGAGGACTTGATCCCGGATGCGGGCTGAAGGCCAACAGGGGCTGGAGCGCCGTCTGGAACAAGAGGTCATGAAGCTGGCCCCGGACGTGGACGTGGTGCTGCTCAGCCAATTTTCATTCGCGGCCGCCCTGGCTCACCTGCAAAAGGTGTCTCCGGTCCCGGTGCTCTCCGCCCCCCACAGCAGCGCCCGAACTCTGAAGCGGCTGCTGAGCTAGTTCCCCCGCCTTTTTGACCTCTGGTAGAAATGTACTTGCGGAAAGCCAAAATCCCCCGCTGCAACACGCCGCACCTCTTGCGGCCTTACCTTCAGGCCACTATCATTGCCCCCATTCAGCACCAGTCTCAGGAGATGCGCCATGGCGCCCAGCAAAGAACTGGATACCGTACTTGAGATGATTCGTGTCCGGTCCGCGGAGGTAAGAAAGACGACCGACGACGACCGCCTTTCCTACGAGCGAATCATGTCCGTCTTGCCGATGGACGATGACATCGAGACCGAGCGGGTTGGGGTCAATGGGACCCCCGCAGAATGGATCAGCGCCCCGGAGTCGCAAGAGAACCGGGTGATCCTCTACCTGCACGGCGGCGGCTACCTGTTCGGCTCAGCCCGCACCCACCGGGTGATGCTGGCCCACATGGCGAGGGCTTCCAAAGCTAGGGTGCTGGCCCTGGACTACCGCCTGGCCCCGGAGATACCCTTCCCGGCGCCGGTGGAAGACTCGGTGTCCGCCTACCGCTGGCTGCTAGACCAGGGTATATCGGCGAAGAAGATGGTCATCGGCGGAGACTCGGCGGGCGGCGGCCTGGCAATTGCGGCCCTAGTGGCTCTGCGGAGCGTGGGAGAACCTATGCCGGCGGCGGGTGTCTGCATATCCGCCTGGACCGACATGGAGTCCACCGGCCAATCCCACACAACCAACGCCGAGTCCGACCCCTCGGTCTCCAAAGAACGATTGCTCAAGATCGCCAAGGTATACTTGGCCGGCAAAGACCCCACTGCGCCGTTGGCGTCGCCGATCCACGCCGACCTCACCGGACTGCCTCCCCTGTTGCTCCAGGTGGGCAGCATCGAGGTCCTGCTGGACGACTCGACGCTGCTGAAGTCCAGAGCCAAGGCAGCCGGCGTCTCTGTAGAGATGGAGGTCTGGGACGACATGCCCCACGTTTGGCATCACTACGCCCCCATCCTGCCCGAGGCCCGAAAAGCCATCGGCCGAATCGGGGAGTTTGTGCTGGAGCACACCGGGTAGGCGGCGRAAAAACGCCCTCACCCTAGCCCTCTCTCCTTCCGCGGAAGGACGTGGGWGAGGGGATTATYGGATTTGTTAGGAGAACAAAATGATCTACGACTATCGGATGTATACGTTGAAGCCGGGGGCGACCGCCGAGTACCGGGCCGGTGTGAAAGAGTTGAGCCTGCCCATCAGACAGCGCCACGGCGTCGCTCTGGCAGGATGGTATTGGAGCGAAGTCGGGGCGTTGAACCAGGTGGTYCACATCTGGGGCTACGAAAATGTCAAACACATGGCGGAAGCCCAGCGCGCATTCCACACCGATCCTGAATGGACCGAAAAGTACGTCCCCAGRGCCCAGCCGCTGGTGGAATCACAGAAGACTTGGACGATGAACTCGTCCGACTTCGCGCCAATCTATCCTGTGGTGGGAGACGTTCCGGCCGACGGGACCCCGGAGTTCATCAAGAAGAACAAGATGGTCTTCGACTTCCGGGTCTACACCTTCAAGCCGGGCGGGATCCCCGCCTACATGGCAGCRGCGGGTGAAGTTGCCGTCCCCATCAGAAAGCGCTACGGCATCAAGCTGGCGGGCTGGTATTACGGCGATGTCGGCGACCTGAACCAGGTGACCCACATCTGGGCCTACGAAGACCTGAAGCATCTGAAAGAGGGCAAAGAGGCCGTGGCCGCCGACCCCGAGTGGACCGRRAATTACATACCCAGGGTCCGCGGCCTCCTGGTGGCCCAAAACACCTACCTGATGAACACAGCGGAGTTCGGGCCGGTGCCGRWGTAGCRSKSGMWRNTTKCNNCGGWCGGNGGTCWKNGWAKKTTTGGACCAACGTTAGGACCTGGTGTTTACTAGATCGCGTCTTTGCGCCATTCCGGCGCACGCCGGAATCCACTCAGCCCCCACWGCCACCRGCAATCTCCGGCAGCGTAGTGGKTTCCAGCTTTCGCTGGAAAGACGGGAAGGCGCGTCGCCAGAAAGCTGACGGCTGACCGCTGACCGCTCAGTTATGACAACCCCGGGCCAAGATGTCCCAGACCACTTCCACCTTGCCTCTACGGAGGCCGACGAAGCGGTCCCAGCGGCTGACCATGGCGTCCTGTTGGGCCGGTATCAGGAGCACCTGGTCGCCTACTTTCAGGCTGGCGCCGGACTCCAGCTTGAACACGGCATGATCGCTGTCCATGGACTCCACGCTGACGCCAGGGCGGTCGAACACCGTRGGCATGCCCGAGATGCTGCTGACGGCGCGGACGCCGGCGTCKCCGATGGCGATACCCGTCCGGGGTGTGCTGATGATGGTGGTGAGTATCTTCCCGGCGTAACGGAACTCGGTCATATAGCTGTAGTGGGTCTCCATCATCAGGTAGCTGCCGCCCTGAATCTCGGTCACACCGGGRATATCCGCAGCCACATCGTAGCTCCAAGTCTCCCCGGTGGAAACGATGTCCATGGGGATGCCCTGCCCTTCGATGGCGTCTTTGAGGTCGATGACGCCCTTGATGGTGCGGTTGGCTTCCACTACCCGGTCCTCCCGGTCAGGCATGTCGCCRATYACCTGGTGGCTCATGACCCCGCGAAAACGCAGTCCGGGCAATGATGCGATCTCCTTGGCCAGGGCCACKCCYTGGTCGATCTCCCGYACTCCRCARCGGCGCAGRCCKGTCTCCAGTTCGATGAYCACSCCWAYYTCMACCCCYCKGGCSGTSGCCGCCTTRGAGATRTCTCKGGCRTTGGCYGMYTGKTCGCARGCCACCAGCAWCTCGGCCTGRTCGGCCAGGGAGCAGAGYCGGTCGATYTTCATSGGCTCCACGATCTCCGAGGTGATGAACACGCTRGSGATGCCSCCGTGGACCATSACTTCRGCCTCTGARACYTTGGCGGCGCAGACCCCGCCCACGGTGCCGCCCCGGCGTATCTGCCGGTGGGCGATGGCGGGCGTCTTGTGGTTCTTGGCGTGCCCCCGCAACTTGGCGGTACGTCCTTCGTAGGTCTTCGCAATGACATCCATGTTGTTGTCCAGGTCGTCCATGTCGATGACCAGGCAAGGGGTGTCCAGGTCTTCCATGGGCGTTCCGGGAGTGGGCCGGTAATGTTCGTTCATTTAAAAAACTCCAATCTTGGGTGGGAGCGGAAATCCCCGTTAGTCCCCCTTTACGAAAGAGGGAAACTGGTAAGCCCCCCTTTCGTAAAGGGGGGTTGGGGGGATTTTTACGCCAGCCTGCCCCTCGCTGAGATGGGCCAGAAGCCTTCCAGCTTGCCGTTCTTGGCGGCCCGGAAGTAATCGTATTGGTTGACGGTGCCGCCCAACTCGTATGGGATGAGCCAGGCCTTGTCGCCGGCCTTCAGTTTGTTCTGGGCCTCGCCTTCCAGTTCCACTATTCCGTGTTCRGCGCTGAACCGGGTGGCGTTACCGCCTTCGATGCCTTCAAGTACCGGCCTGCCTTGGTCGGGGGCCGTCGACTTGTGTCCGGCGTCCAACACCGCCATGCCATCGATGGGGTGGCTGATCACCGACGTCAGTATCTTGGCCGCCGGGTTTAGCTCGGGCAAGAAAGACTTGAGGCGGTGGTCCATCAGCGGATAGCGCCCCGCCCGGACCTCGGTTATCCCCGGCATCCCGATGGCCTGGGCGTAGCAGTGGGTCCCACCGACGCTGACCACCTCGATGGACAGGCCGGCCTGCTCCATGGCGTCTTTGCTGTCCAAGACTATCTGAAGGTTGGCCTTGGTCTTGGCTTCGTGTTGAGTTGGGTCGTCATCGCCTTTGGGTCCGGGCACCGAGCCCATGATGCCCTCCAGCTTGAGCCCAGGCAGTCCGTCGATCCTCTGGGCCAGGGCCACGGCCTCGATGCCGGGCGATATCCCGCAACGGCCCATGCCGGCGTCGATCTCAACCAGCACYCGCAGCTCCACCCCGGCCGCGACGGCGCCCGAAGACAGTTGCCGGGCGTTGTCGGAGCTGTCCACCGCGATTCCTATACTCGTCTGCCCGGCCAGGGCGCAGAGCCGCCGGATCTTGGAGACGGTGACCACCTGATTGGCCAATAGAATGTCGGAGAACCCTGAGTTTGCAAACACTTCAGCCTCGCCCATGGTGGTCACGGCGATGCCGCCCACGGTGCCGCCGGCATCCAGTTGCCGGTGGCCGATCTGGGGACAGAGGTGGCTGGTGACAACGGGCCTGGCCTTGACTGTTGTGTCCGCGAAATAGCCTTGAAAAGTCCGGATGTTGCGGTCCATGACATCCAGGTCAATCACCAACGCCGGGGTGTCCAGTTCTTCGACCGGGGTGCCCACCGGCTGGAAGATAGGGCGTTCCATAGGGGCTTCTCCAGCAGCTGATATAGCTGCGAAATTCGGAATCAAGGAAGCGGGATCGATGGGCAGAAGAATACCATAATCGGAGTCACGGCACAGGCGCGGTTGCAATTCCCAACTGCTGGTGCAACAATTTCAGCGGCTGCATGGGCAGCCACTTTTTTTGGAGACTTGTTGATGCCAGGACTGTTGGAAGGAGTCAAGGTCTTGGACCTGACCCACTATATCGCCGGGCCATACTGCACCAAGTTGCTATCCGGACTAGGCGCGGACGTGGTCAAGATCGAACGCCTCGGTGCGGGCGACGGGGTGCGGTGGCTGGGGCCGTTTGCGTCGGGGGCGGAAACCCCCTCTGGCCCCCCTTTATCCCGATCCGAATCGGGAGGGGGAACGGCTCCTGAGGATGGGGCCTGGTTTCTTTATCTGAATACGGCGAAGCAGAGTCTTGCGCTGGACTTGAAGTCCGTTGCGGGGCGGAAGGTTGTGCTGGAGTTGGCGGCCAAGGCGGACATCCTGGTCGAGAATTTTGCGCCCGGCGGCATGGACAGCTTGGGTCTGTCTTATACCGAGTTGAGCCAGGCCAACCAGGCGCTGGTGGTGACTTCCATCTCCAACTTTGGCCAGACCGGCCCGTACCGTGATTGGAAGGCCTCGGAGTTGAACCTCTATGCCCTGGGTGGGCTGATGAACATCACCGGCGAGCCGGAGCAAGAACCGCTGAAAGAGGGCATGCCGCTGGCGCAGTTGGGCGCGGGGCAGAACGCATTCGCCGCCACGATGGCTGCCCTGATGTATGCCGAGGAAACCGGCGAGGGCCAGCAGATCGACGTGTCCATCGCTGAATACGCCACCAACATCCTGGAAAACGCGCTGATGCAGTACAGCTACTCAGGGCAGGAATACACGCGGGTGGGGAACCGGGGCTACGGCCGGGCCGCCTGGGGCATCTACCCGTGCGCGGACGGCCACGTGGGAATCATCGCCGGGCCTGACCACCGCTGGCCGGAGGTGGCCCGCATCATGGGCCGGGATGAACTGTCCGACCCAAGGTTCACTTCCCGCGCCGGCCGGCTGGAGCATGCGGACGAGGTGGACGCTTACATGCTGCCCTTCCTCATCGATAACAACAAGGTGGACATCTTCAAGGCCGGCCAGGAGAGCGGTCTGGGTTTCAGCTTCGTCGCCACCATGAAGGACATCCTGGAGATGGAGCAACTGCTGGACCGAAACTACTTCGTAGAGCTGGCCCACCCGGTGGCGGGAACACTCACTTACCCCGGCGCGCCCATCACGCCCGAAGCCAGTGTCGAGGCCTGGGTCTTCCGACGTGCGCCTCTTCTGGGTGAGCACACTGCATCAGCGCTAACATCTTGGCTGAACTACTCGGAAACGCAGGTGTCGGTCCTCGTCCAGCAGGGTGTTCTCGCCCAGAACGCCGGGGCCTAACATCATGCAGCAGCCACCCGAAAGGATGCCCCTCAAGAACTACCGTGTGCTGGACCTCTCCCGCATCTGGGCAGGGCCGTACTGCACCAAGATCTTCGCCGACATGGGCGCCGAGATCATCAAGATGGAGTCTCTGAGCGTCTACGACTCTCACCGCGGACCGGTGAGCCCGGCCCGGGGCATCGCGGCCTATCCCGACGGCGAACCTGGCGAAGAACCCTGGAACCGCAACGGCTGGTTCAACTGCCTCCATATGTCCAAGTACGGCGTGACGTTGGAACTGACCGAGGCCGAAGGCAGAAGGGTTTTCGAGCAGTTGGTTTCCATCAGCGACGTTTTGATCGAGAACTTCAGGCAGGGAAGCCTGGAGCGTCTGGGCTATACCTACGAGGAACTGAGAAAACATCGGCCAGACCTGATCTACGTTTCCATGCCGGCCTTCGGCAACACCGGCCCCTGGAAGGGGTACCTGGGCTACGGCATCGGACAGGAGCAGCTCTCGGGGATGGCCCACATGACCGGCTACCGGGGCGATGGGCCTATGAAGTCGGGCATCAACCACGGCGACCCCATCACCGGCTCCCACGCCGCCGGGGTGCTGATGGCCGCCCTGCGCCACCGCCGCCGCACCGGCAAGGGCATGTACATAGATGTCTCGCAGCAGGAATCCTCGGTCGCCCTCATGGGGCCGGAAGTCTTGGCCTACCAGATGACCGGACAGGAACCGGAACGCCGAGGCAACCGCTCCGGCTGGTACGCGCCGGCCAACAGCTACCCCTGCGCCGGCGAGGACCGGTGGGTGACCATCGCCGCCACCAACCAAGAGCAATGGCAGAGTCTGGCTCAAGCCATGGACTCGCCCGGACTGGCCGACGACCCACGGTTCGCCACGCTAGACAACCGCCGCGACAACCATGACGAGCTGGACCAGATCATCTCGGAATGGACCATGGGCCAGGAAGCGTATGCGGTGACCCAGATTCTGCAAGGCGCCGGTGTGCCTGCCAGTCCGGTGCTGCGCGGTCCCGACCTGCTGGCCGACGCTCATTTCAAAGACCGTGGCACATTTGTGACCGTGGACCACCCTCAAGTTGGGCCAAAGCAGTATCCGGGGATACCTTGGAAGATGTCGGCTACYCCCGGTAAGGTGAGGTGGCCGTCGCCGACGTTGGGGCAGCACAACCGTGACGTCTATGGCGAGCTGTTGGGTCTGACTGGACCGGAGATCGACCATCTCGAGCAGACCGGGGTGATCGGRACCAAGCCCACCGGCTCGCGAATCATCTAGATTGCAACCGCGCAAATCTATATCGCTGATGTCGCCAAGGATGAGCTCCGGCCGATTTCGAGAATCGCGATGGAACCGGACCTGTCGAACCATCGAAAATATCAAGACTTTAATTTCTGAGTATGACTTATGCGCATCCTTCGACAAGCTCAGGACGAACGGATTGAGGAGAAGCGCGCCTTCAAAATCAAGAATTTCCTCACCGWATGATWCCAACGCCATCGGTCTGCCCTCGACACCAACTAACACGCCCAAAAACAGTCAACCGTTCGTGGTGAGCCCCGTCGAMCCATGGACGCGCCGCAGTCACCGCCATTCCATGAGTAGGAACTAGTTTGCGACCTACCGGCCGAGCTTCCAATCGCCCCTTCTATGGATGGGTRATCGTCGCGGTGATGTGGCTGGTCAATTTCTCCACGATGGCCACTGGTAACCTCAGTTTCGGGCTGTTCGTGCTACCCATGGGCGGCGCTTTGGGTATGAGCCGCAGCCAGTTCGGCTGGGCGGTGACCACTCGCAGGTTGGCCGCCGGACTCTCCAGTTACATGGTCGGGCGTCTGCTGGACCGCTACGGACCCAGAGTGCTTATCCCGGTCTCCGCGGCTATCATCGGAGTGGCTTTGATCGTTTTGAGCCGTGCCGGTTCACCTTGGCAGGTGATCGCTATATTCGGGGTTCTGGGCATGACCGGCCTGGCGGCGCCCCAGAACATTATGACTTTGGTCCCGGTGGCCAAGTGGTTCCAGCGAAAGCGGGGGATGGCTTTAGCATTGGCCGCCACCGGACTGGGCATCGGCGGCGTGTTCTTTCTGCCCATCACCCAGTTGCTGCTGGACCACATCGGTTGGCGTTCCACCTGGGTAGTTATGGCCGTGGTGTTCATGGCGCTGTCGGTCCCTCTCTCGGCGATATTCCTGCGGCGGCAGCCCGAGGACATGGGCCTGGAGTTGGACGGCGGGCCACCTGCGGCGAGCCGAGGCGGGGTGCCGGGGCAGACCGCGATGCCGGTAACGGAAGAGACATCCTGGACAGTCCGGGAAGCATTCAGGACCGGCGCCATGTGGAGGCTGCTGCTGGCCTCCGTCTTGTCCGGAATCGCCCAGGGCGGGACCAGTGTCCACCGRATCCCATACTGGATCGAGAACGGCTTCAACGCCCAGCTCGTTTCCTTCTCTTTTGCCGGCGACGCGGCCGGCGCCGCCACGATRGCCTTGTTTGCCGGTTGGATGGCAGACCGGGTACCGATCCGCATCATCGGCGCTGGGTCGTTCTTGGGACTCGCTGCCGCCATGGGACTGGCCTTRGCCGGGCGCAACGAATATTTCCTCTTCGGGTCCGGCATCACCTTCGGCCTATCCGTGGGAGCGGGCATGATCCTACATTCATATATATTCGCGGAGTATTTCGGGCGTGCTTTCCTCGGCAGCATCCGGGGCATCGTCCTACCGGTGATGTTGATCAGCAATGCCATCGGAGCGCCGTTGGTGGGATACATCCACGACAKCACCGGGAGCTACGTGTCGTCTTGGTGGATGATCCTATCCATKTACCTGTTGGCCGCCGTGATCATCAGCACCGCAAGGAGGCCGGCGCCCTTGGCAACCAAGGCCGGAACTCCCGCGCTTTAATCCCCTTGCCCCGGGCGCTACAATGTTTGCGGCCAGACCGGCCACTGAAAAGACTGATCGCTGAAAGCTAATGGCTGGCAGCTATAAATTGGRGGCACTGAATTGGCAGAGAAAGAAGTCCTTTACGAGATCAAAGAAGGAATCGCCTACATCACCCTAAACCGGCCCGAGAAGTTGAACGCCATCGACCCCGCYATGCGYGAGCTGCTTTGGGACGCGTTCCAAGACGTGAAGGACAACCCTGATGTCCGCTGCGCCATCGTCACCGGCGCCGGACGGGCCTTTTCCACGGGTCATGACCTGGTGGCCATGGCCGCCGGTCACGCCAACGAGGGACACAGCACCGGCGACCTTTATGTGGTCCAGTCCAACATCTGGAAGCCAATCATCGCCGCCATCAACGGCATCTGCCTGGCCCAGGGTTGCGGCATCGCTCTGGGCAGCGACATCCGCATCGCGTCGTCCAAGGCCGAGTTCGGCTGGCCTCAGGCCAAACGGGGCATTTCTTCGGTCAGTGGGCCGGCGCTGCTGTCCCAAGTCGTTCCCAAGAACATCGCCTTCGAGTTCCTGTTCACSGGCGATTTCGTCAACGCCCAACGGGCACTGGAGTTACTGTTGGTCAACCATGTGGTCGAGCCGGATGAGGTGATGCCAAAGGCCGAGGAGATCGCCCGGAAGATCACCGCCAACGCCCCGCTGCCCATCGCCGCCATCAAAGAGGCCTCCATCAAGGGCGCGGAAATGGGCCTCGAAGAGCGGGTGAAATTCGCCGGGCAGAAACGCAACGAAGTGCTGGAAAGCGAGGACGCCAAAGAAGGCGTCTTGGCCTTCGCCGAGAAGCGTGCGCCGGTGTGGAAAGGGCGGTAACAGTCCCTAAGGGTTTCGCTCCGKTCGTGGTGAGCCCSTCGAACCATTTACTTGCATAAGCCAAGGTCCGTTCGTTTCCTAAGACCGGCATCGCCRGCAACAACYGGCAAAAATACTGACAAAATAGCCTTGAAGCATGGGTTGCTCCTGGCTAGGATGGGGCCGTGCTCGAACAATTGAAGGCATATTTCGGATTCGACCGGTTCTTGCCCCTCCAAGAAGAGATCATCACCAAGGTGCTCGCCAAGCGCGACACCCTGGTGCTGATGCCCACCGGCGGCGGCAAGTCCCTGTGCTACCAACTCCCGGCCCTGCGCTTCAAGGGACTCACGTTGGTGGTCTCGCCCCTCATCGCCCTGATGAAAGACCAGGTGGACGGTCTGCTGGCCAACGGCGTTCCCGCCGGGCTGCTGAACAGCACCCTGACTGCCCAGGAAGCCAACCAGGTCCAAGACCAGGCCCGCCAGGGGAAGATCAAGATCCTTTACGTCGCTCCCGAGCGTCTGGCCMTCTCCGGATTCCAGCGGTTTCTGCAATCTCTGGACGTCAGCCTGATCGCAATAGATGAAGCCCACTGCATCTCCGAGTGGGGCCACGATTTTAGGCMCGACTACCGCAACCTAAAATCTCTGCGCAAGGACTTTCCTGGCGTGCCGGTGATCGCCCTCACGGCCACCGCCACCGAGCCGGTCCGGGAAGACATCGTCAACCAGCTGGCCCTGGACAAGCCGGAGATTTTCATCTCGAGCTTCAACCGGCCCAACCTGACCTACACCATCCAACCCAAAACCGAGCCCTTGGGTTCCCTGCTGCACCTCTTGGAGAAACATCAGGGCGGTTCGGCCATCATCTACCGGTTCTCGCGCAAGGCCACCGAAGAGACGGCGTTAGAGTTGTCGGAGCGGGGCTTCAGCGCTCTGCCCTACCATGCCGGCCTGGAACGGGACCTGCGGCGGGAGACCCAGGAGAAGTTCATCAGGGACCAGGTCCAGATCGTGGTGGCGACCATCGCCTTCGGCATGGGCATCGACAAACCTGACGTGCGCTTAGTGGTGCATTACGACCTGCCCAAGACCGTGGAGGGCTATTACCAGGAAACGGGCCGCGCCGGGAGAGACGGCCTGCCCAGCGATTGCGTGCTGTTCTATTCCTACGGCGACCGCTCCAAACAAGAATATTTCATCAGCCAGATCGAAGACGACGATGAACGTGAGAAAGCCCACACCAAGTTGGAACAGGTCCTGGCGTTGTGCGACCTGCAGACCTGCCGCCGCGCCTACTTGATGGAGTATCTGGGCGAGTCCTGGCCGGAGACCGATTGCGGCGGTTGCGACATCTGCCTGCTGCCCAGGGAAGAATTCGACGCCACCGAGATCGCCCAGAAGATACTGTCCGCGGCCGTTCGCACCGGCGAGCGGTTCGGMGTGAATTACTTGGTGGACGTCCTGCGCGGGTCTGCCAACAAGGCCGTGCGCACTARGGGGCATCACGAGTTGCCGGTTTTCGGCATATCCCGTGACGTTGATGCGGATGAGCTGAAAGAGATGGTCCGGTCCCTGGTCACCAACGGACTGCTGGCCCAGAATGGCGGCGATTACCCGACGCTGGGCGTCTCACAGAAAGGCCGAAAATTCTTGAATGACCGGGAGAAGCTTACCCTAACCCGGCTCAAGCAGACTACTCCTGTCCAAAAAACGGCTCTCGCCGGAGACCGGGAGACCGCCTACRACACCAAGTTGTTCGACGAATTGGCGGCATTGCGCCTGGAGATCGCGACGGACCGGGAGGTGCCGGCCTACCAGATCTTCGGCAACAAGTCGCTGCAGCAGATGGCCTTCCACATGCCCCAGAACGAAGTCGAATTCTCCAAGATATCCGGAGTGGGTGACGCCAAACTCCGCGATTTCAGCGAGAGATTCTTGGAAGTGATCAACGAATATATGCAGGCCAACGGTCAGCCGGTGGCCGTCAACCCTGTCCCCGTTTCCGCTCCCAAGAAGCGGGTCCGCGGCATCAGCATGAGCATCCGTGAGACCAAGGACCTGGTGGCCCAGGGTCTGTCATTCGAGGAAGTGGCCGAGCAGCGGGGAATCAGCGAGACGACTATCCGCAGTCACCTGGAGCGGTTCATCCAAGAAGGCGGCCAGATAGACCTGGGACACCTGATGCCGACCGAAGACCGGCGGGTCAAGATTGAATCAGCATTCAAAGAGATGGGCGAGGCCCGACTCACTCCCGTTCGCGAATTCCTCGGAGACGATTACACCTGGGACGAACTGGCGGTAGTGCGCATGGACATGCGGCAGCAGGGAGAGCCGGTGGGGTAGGGCGGTTCATCAAGTGSCCATGACAATTTTCCATGCCTGAGGCGGCYCCTCTCCCGCTCATCCTGAGCCTGTCGAAGGACGTGATTGCGCCGATGGGATTTTACGTATACATCCTACGTTGCTCTGATGGCTCTTATTACACCGGGCACACCGATCAGATGGAAGCCCGGTTGGTTGCCCACCAATCAGGTCAAATCTCGGGGTACACATCTGAGCGACTTCCGGTGAAGCTAGCGTTCCCGGAAGAACTGAGTTCGAGGGATGACGCGTTCAGACGCGAGCGTCAAATCAAAGGCTGGTCGCGTTCGAAAAAGAAGCGTTGATGGCGAATGACTGGGAGAAGTTGGTACGTTTATCCAGGTCTGCGCCATACGGATCGAAATTGACCTCGGAACAACTACGTGGTTCGACAGGCTCACCATGAGCGGACCGGTTGGCTGGCCATAACCAGATTGGCTGTCTGTAGATYCGACCACCGCTCATCCTGAGCCTGTCGAAGGACCGRCATCGGTCATACCTGAACCGAAACCTGTGTGGTTTGGGGCTGCTACTCTACAACCCCAGCGCACCCGCCAGGCGCCGCCACAAGACTACGCTCGGCGTACCAATGTAAAGCTGCTTCAACCTCAGCGGCCGCGTCGGGGTGAACCCTAATCCGAATTCTGGCCACCGGAGATTTTCTTCAATTTTTCTTTTATGTCTTCCCAAGGAACGAGATCGACATCACCGGCATCCAGATCTTGAATCCGCCGTTCAATCTCCCCAAGCCAAGCCGATTCAATATCCTTGTCGACTTCCGGTTCCAAGCTATCCAGTAGCAACCCAGCCAATGTTGCCCGGTCGTTCTGATCGAGGTAAGACGCCCGCCTGAACAAATCTTCAACGGGAGTAGCCATGTCCTATCCTCCTCTAAAGCCCCAGCGYGTCCGCCAGACGGCGGCGGTGGAACTTGGGGTCGCCCAGGTAGTGGTAGAGGGTGCGGGACGCGGTGGTGTGCAGGGTCAGGCCGTACTCGGTCATGCTGCCAACGCCGGCATGGACCTCGTGGGCGTAGTTGCAGGCTTCGTAGTAGCCCTCGCTGCCCACCGCCTTGGCGAGATGGACACTATCAGCCGCGTCCCGGCCGATGTCCAACTTCCAAAGGGCCTCGTAGGCGGTCCATCGGGCGGCATCCAGGGCGTTCAACAGGTTGATGACTTGGTCTTGAACCCGCTGGAACCGGCCGATGGGAGTTCCGAACTGGTGCCGGGTGCGGCTGTAGTCCACCGACAGCTCATAGATGGCTTGGCTCCCGCCGACCTGATAGGCGCAGAGCACGGGAATCGTCTTCGCCTCCGCCCGCTCTAGAGCATCCCAGCCCCCAGCGAATGTACCCCCCAGGACCTGGCTGGAGTCTGCGGATACGTTCTCGATGGCGATCTCCGACAGGTTCCAAGCGAAACCGGGAAGGCTCCGGGTGCTGATGCCAGAGTCGTCGGCCGGAATGATCACCAGCCCGACGTCGTTGCTCTCTTCGGACCGGGCGGCGCAGAGCAGGTGGGTGGCTGATTCGCCGTCATACACATAGGCTTTCTTGCCGTTCAGAGAGTACCCGCCGCCGTTGGCCTTGGCCGTTAGATGGACATCGCCCTCCRMCCAGCCGTAGTCGGCCTCGGTGATGGCGGCCACCATCCGGACTTCGCCGGTGGCCATGCGAGGCAGCCATTCCTTTTTCTGCTCTTCGGTGCCGCCTTCCAGRATCGTCAGCGCCGCCAAGCCGGCGGAACTGATGTGGGGACCGGGTACTGGGCCGCGGCCCAATTCCTCAAAGAGCACGCCGGCGTCGGTGAACGACCCGCCCTCTCCGCCGTATTCGGTGGGGATCAAGATTCCCAGCCAACCGGTCTGGGTTAGCTGCTGCCATGGGCCTTCGRGCGTGGGTTCGGTGGGCGATGCTATCTGCAACAGGGTCTCTTTGGGGTACTCCTGCTGCACGAAGCGGCGCACTGCGGTTTTCAGCATCTCTTGKTCTGGGGTTAGGGACAGGTCCATTGGTTTATCCTCAGGTTGTTAGCTTTTTGCGAAATTTGGAGAGGCTGGCATTTCACCCTNANNNNANCCCYCTCCCTGGAGGGAGAGGGGATTATTGCCCTTACCCTTAAGGGAATGAGGGCAGGCGCCGCTAGGCCAGGGCACCGGCTTTTTCTCTTACTTCGCGGCCTATGCCGATGCGGCGGGACATTATCACCTTCTGGATGTCGGTGGTGCCGCCGGGGTGGATGGCGATGATGCCGGCCCTGGAGTGGGCTTCCATGTGGCCTTCCGACGCTCCAAGTTCTGGGTCGAATGTCAACGCGGCCGGTCCCAGGATGTCCAAGATGTGCCTGGACATCTTCAGGCCCAAAGTCTTCCGCAGGTATGACGCCTGAGGGCCTTCGTAGGTCGTGGTTACACCGCTGTGGCGCATCCAATAGTTGCGCAGTTGCAGCAACCTCACGATCTCTTGTTCTATATAGACGTCAACCAGTTTTTCGCGGGCATCCGGGTCCTTGGTGATGGGCTCACCGCGCCTATTGTTCTCGCGGCAGTATTCGAACAGTTTGTCGACCACCACGTTGCGGGAGATCCTCCCCCCGGTGCCGTGTTCCAGCTCCAGGTGAGTCGTGGCTACCTTCCAGCCCTGATTATGGCCGCCGATGAGGTTGAAAGCAGGCACTTTGACGTTGTCGAAGAACACGGTGTTCTTTACGCCCGACCCAGCTCCGGACTCTCCGCCGGAGATAAGCAAGTCCATTGGCTGGACCGTGATGCCAGGCAGGTCTGAAGGAATCATGAACCAACCCAGGTTCTCGTGGCGCTTGGCCTCGGTGTCGGTCACGGTGAGGGTCCACATGTAGTCGCAGCCCAAAGAACTGCCGACAAAGACCTTCTGGCCGTTGATGATGTAGTCGTCGCCSTCCTTGACCGCCGTGCTCTTGACGTTGGCCAGGTCGGAACCTGCTTCTGGTTCAGATAGCAACTGCCAGGTGCGGACCAGTCCTTTGAATATGGGAGGCARGAAGKMYTCTTTCTGCTCKTCGGTRCCCCAGACWACKATGGACGCKCCGCCCAGYCTBCCGCCGGAGTCGTAVDAAGGAGGGATGGTSRKRMCKKYKSSCTCSKCMTCTTCTTCCAGAACGATCGCGTGGTCAACGTCTAGGCCGCCTCCGCCATACTTGGTTTCAGCGGTCGCCCACAGCCAGCCTTTCTCCCCAAGGCTGCGGCCGAAATCACGCCGCATCTGATACTGTTCCTCGGTCAGGTCTATGGGGTCGGCCGGGTGAACGATGCCACTCGGCACATTGTCCTTCATCCAGGCCTTGACCTCTTGGCGGAACTCCTCTTGCTCTGTGGTGTATTGGGGTTCRAAGTCCATGGGTARTTCCTTTTTAGCTGTCAGCTAACCGCTTTCAGCAGTCAGCGTTTTGGAGCTTTATTCGATTTAGGATTATGCCTTATGGAGCGATGGCCCAACAAGTCTGAACCTGGCAATAGCTGTAAGCTGACAGCTACTACTGCGATTTCAGCGCCCGGCCGGGCAGGGCGCCGGTGTGGGTACCATTATCGATGACTAACTTGCCATTAACAATGACGTAGTCGATGCCCACTGGGTATTGTTTCGGGTCTTCAAATGTGGCTTTCGCCTCCACGGTATCCGGATTGAACACCACCACGTCGGCCTTCATACCGTTCCGCAGGATGCCCCGGTCCTGGAGCCCCAGCCGCTGGGCCGGTAAGGCAGTCATCTTGCGGACCGCTTCCTCCATCCGGAACAGCCCTTCTTCGCGGGCGAACTGGCCGAGTACATAAGGAAAGGTGCCAAAGGTCCGGGGGTTGGGCATCTCCCCGGTCAGAACGCCGTCGGAGCCGACCATGTGGGCGGGATGGCGGACGATGGTGCGGATGTTCTCCGGGTTTCCCGTCCGGGCCACGAATGCCACTTCCAGRTTCTCCTCTATAAGCAGGTCGCAGATGCTGTCCACCATCTTCTTGCTCTGGAAGTCGGCCAAGTCGGTCATGGACCGGCCCTCCCATTCTTTATTCTTATCGGAGCCGATGTGGCTGAAGATGTAGTCGTCCAGAGTCGACCCCCACATCGGGTTCACCGCGTCGGCGATCTGCTCGCGGACCGCGGGGTCCTTAATCCGCTCCAGCAATACCGCCGGCCCGCCGGCATGCACCCAATACGGGAGCAGCGAGTGCAGGATCGTGCTGGCGGCGGCGTAGGGGTATTGGTCGAAGGTTACGTCAACCCCGGCGTTCCGTCCCTCATCAACCAGGCCGATCATCCGCTGGCCCATGCCGTCCACCGGGCTGTGGAAGTGGGATATGTGCACCGGCACACCGCTGCGCTGGCCGATCTCGATGGCCTCGCGGAATGGGTCAAGAAGCTGGTCTCCCTTGGTATAGCGGGCGTGGGTCATGTAGAACCCGCCCAGGTCGGCGATGGCCTCGGAAATGGCCACCAATTCATCAGTGTCGCTGTAGGCCCCTGGTGGATAGGTCAGGCCGGTGGCGAAACCGAAGGCCCCGTCCCGCATCCCCTGACGGGCCAATTCCTTCATCCGTTCCAGTTCCGGAGGCGTAGGCGCCCGGTCCTCCCAACCCATGGCTTCGATGCGGATGGCGGCATGGGGCACCATGAACGCCACGTTGCAGGCGGCACGGCCGTCCAGCAGGTCCAAGAACTCCGCAACCGTGCTCCAGCGGGCGTCGGTTGGCGGAGTGCCGTTGATCGCCGCCAGGAAAATAAGCAGTTGCTCCAGTTTCGGCGRCGAGATGGGGGCGTAGGACAGACCGTCCATGCCGATGGCCTCGGTGGTGACGCCCTGCCTGATTTTCGCTTGGTGCTCGGGCTCGGTCATGAGCTTTAGTTCCGAATGGGAGTGCATGTCGATRAAGCCGGGACAGACCACCGAGCCCGCAACGTCGATGGTCCGCCCAGCCTGGACCTGGGAGGTGTCTCCCTTGAGCACGGTAACGGTGTCTCCGGYGATTCCCAGGCTGGCCCGGAACCAGGTCTGTCCGGTGCCGTCTACGATCCGGCCGTTTCTGAGTAGCAGGTCGAACATGGTCTCTCCCTAATCTATAGTCCCCGGAATCTGTTGAGATGCTTCTTCCTGAGCCTAGTCGCGCAGGCGCACCCTAAAGTACCACAAAGTTGGACGACCAGGTCGAGCCGCCAATCTTGTCAGAGACCGTGGTTGAATATAATATTGGGKAAATCARGGTCTGACCGCCAAACAGGGCGACCTCATCTTGGTTATCAGACTAAAACTCAACCTGAGGGAGGCTCCAAATGGCGACCGTTGGAATCGACCACCTGGCCATGCCCACCGCCGATGCGGAGAAACTCATCGCCTTTTATAAGAAGCTGGGCTTCGCGATCAATGACGAAGAAGAATGGAGGGCCGGCGAGGCCAAAATCTTCTCGATACAGGCGGGGGACTCCAAGATAAACGTACACCCTGAAGGGTTCACCGCCGACCTGCGCGGAGACACCGCCGTGCCTGGTTCCGCTGATATATGCTTCGTTTGGGACGGCACGGCCGAGSMKWGCYRAWMGAKGCTGNRAYGMYGYCSKKSKCSRSMKMRWACGMGGSMMSGRWSCGCGNCAWRGKSGCCSSYRMGSRSRRCKYSYYGSCCGCCGTGAGCATGTATGCCCGGGACCCCGACCACAACCTGCTGGAATGGATGATCTATCTTTAACAAAAGGGTGTCGATTTAGGCGCGGGGCCACATTTCCGTAGGTGAACGCCCGTAGGTGAAYGATAGAAGCGCAGAACTTGGAAATTCCGCGCCTCTTCTCAATAGATAGCATCCCACCGGCAAAGGTATCCTGTACGCCGTTTTGCGTCTTCCTAGATTTCCCCAAAAGATTGGGAGTTTTAGCGTTTGATGGCTGGCAGAATAACTGTATCCTAGAGATGTAAATATCCGGGAATCCCATCGCCGGAGATGATACCCATGCAAGCCTGAAGGCCTGGCAGGGAGCTAAACCGTAGGTATAAGSTCTTTTCGTTTTAATTATGTCTATYAGGTTATGTAATCAGCAAGCATAATAGACCAGGTAAACGGAACTAGTGGGATACCCTGTCTGAATTTGACATCACGGCAGCGAAAATTATAAATTACGATATTGTACGGCCATACCTTATAATGGGTACCCGTATATCCATTACACAACTGCCGGTGGGATTCATAGTTGGACTGGGGTGTGTAGTGAGCAGGAGGCTTAATGGTTTCACAAGCATTTAGAGACACAGAGGCGCCGAGGCCGGGAGCCAACAAGAACGCGAACCGGATCGCATCGCCTTCCGTCGTGATTGGCTTGGGGTCCACCAGTTGCCAGATCGCCCGGAGGCTGGATGAGGTGTCCGCGTCATGGAGCTTCTCCGACCGTAAGAGTCTTGGTTTCCTCTATATGGACACCCGCGAGGCGACCAGGGGCGAGATTTCCAGGTCCTCCCGGTTTATCCCATTGACCCTGCCCCATTTCTCGAATCTACGCGACATGCGTCCRTGGATCACCGAGTGTGTGCCGGAGTTAAAAAATCTCAGCCTGTCCCGTGAGGGAGCGCTGGGGACCTTGGCCAACGCCGGAGTCGCCGCAAGATTCAATTACGGCAACCTGCGCGGCCACATCGACTCAACGATCGAACAGGTCTGCCCCTATTACGAGGGCGTGACCTATCTTAGGATTCACGTGATCGCCTTCTTGGGCGGTGGGACGGTAGGCGCCCTGCCCGTGCTGCTTGCAGCGCTGGCTGAAGCCCGCGGCACCTCCTACAACTTCAGCGTGGTCCTCCACCTGGTGCTGCCCCAGCGGGGCATGTCGCGCGACCCTGAAACCACCTACCCGCTGCAGCTTAGGAACGCTTATTCCACACTGCAGTTCCTCCGCGCCGCCAGCGGCGTTGAGGTAGGCAAGGCCCAGTACACCGGCAAAGATAGTTACCAAGTCACCGTTTATCCGGATAAGATCATCAACGCTCCCGGACCCCATTTCGATGTGGCATTACTGCACCGTTCACCCAAGGACTCATTGCCGGTCCAGCGGGTCCATGTAGCGAGGATACTTGAGGGTTTGGTGGCTGACGCCTGGGGCACCGGTCAGGACTGGTGGGCCCGTTACCACGAAACGATGCGTGAGGCCAATAATAATATGGACGCACGCTTCGGCTCGATAAGTTCCCGTGAGGTCGGTTTGTTGGAAGGGTTCTTCGTGCAGACCGCTAAGCAGTACCTGCAAAACCAATGGCGGACCCAGCTGTAGGGAGGAAGAGGAATGGCCAGGTTTAGTTTTAGAAGAAAACGGCTGTCATTCAATGAGATGACCAACCGGGTCCCAACGTCCGTGGAYCCCTTGGAATTCCTTGGCACCGGCCGTACCGGATCAAGAGACGCGTTCGCGCAGATCCATGGCGCGGTCCACGGAGTCCTGGGCGAGGTTGAGCGGTCGATCAGTTCCTTGTTCGAGCGGCTGCGGCCCGACGKYAATCTCAGCGATAGAATGGTGTTGGAGGCCAATGCCGAACTGCGGACAGAACTGGCCCGCGCCAACACCTTCGCAGACGTAAAGCGCGACGAGATGCTGATCAGCATCGGCAACACTCTGGAAAGCTTGTTCATTCAAAGGCTGATCATCGCGCCAGAAGAGGAGCCGCCCGTTAGACGTTGGGCCGCCCTGGCCGACCGGGCAATCAGACGCGACCTGCCGGTAGTCTCCGAGCCAAATCATAGCAACCTCGATGTCTCGCCCAACGACCGTAAAAAGCGGCTGRGCAAATGGCAGCTGGAGACCGACGAATACCTGGAAACGGTTTGCCTCAATCACGTAGGAGAGGTCATCAACGGACTCCTGGAAGAACTGRCGGAATATTCCGCCAGTTGGACGGAGTTGATGGTTGATCTTAGGCGTCTGGCCAGTGCCGGCGGCCGCCTGTTCCAAGAAGTGACCGACGCCGACCATTGGTCCTTTGACAGCGACGACCCCACAGTGAAGAATCTGTTGACCGGCGAACAGGCCCAGGACATTTCCATGCGCATCCTGAGCCGGTTCCAGCTAGGCAACCAGGACTTGGCTGAGATAGCTGAAACGGTCCACGAGTCCCTGGCCGGAAATCCGGTCTACGGGTCAAATAGGGTAGACGCTCAGGAGTTGCAGGAGCTTTTGGCCCGGGCAACCGCGCAGAAGATTCGGAGTACGGTGTCCATCGACACCGGATTCCTCTCCCTCATGGCCAATGGCTCTAGGTTCGGCGAAGAATTAGGTGAGCTCTTGGTAGACATGCACATGGGCGCATCCGCCATGGAAGARAAGATGTGGCGCGTGGGMGATGTCCGCGTCGGTCACGTYGACKCTGCMTCMGGCGTYGGYATCACSGCTTCCAACCTCCACGACTCGGTCCTTCGCGGTCTGGGTGGCGGACGGAAGTTTGCCGCGGTGGAAGGCCACCCTGGCGATAACCACCGTTTTGAAGTACAGATGTCCACGGTTGGCGCCCCGGTCTCTGACCTAGCCATCTTCCGTGACATGGTTAACGCCTGGTACGCCTGGCATTTCGAAGACACCCGCATCGGCGGCGCCGGTGCCGCCTCCGCCAACGGAGATTCTTCGGGTTGGCTGGCCTCGGTCAGCAAGGAATCATGGAAACTGTACCCGGATATCGGGGAAGAAACAGGAGTGAGGCGGGCCATCATCGAGCTCATCGATGACGACCTGAAGAAGCTCTGGGAMGGCCGCGAAGACATCGCAACCCGGTTGACCAACGGCCAATTCGGCGAAGGTGACCTGTTGAACGGCGTGATAAAACCTCAGGACAAGATCCTAAACACGAAGGATTCCGGTTCCTAGTCCCCGCAGCTGCTCGATTGCTAACGAAAAAGACCGGCGCCCGTCATAGGGCGCCGGTCTTTTTCTGGATTAATAGGRGTTTGCCATTGATCACGGTCGGCGCACCCCTCCGTCATTCCTGCGGAAGCAGGAACGCACCGCGCGATGACGTTCTCTTGCGAAGATGATTCGGGCGGCTAAACGCGGTAAACCAGCGGATTCTCCTTCCGCGGAAGGACCGGAAAGACGGAGCCCCCTAAAGCCGTTCCAGCGAAAKCTGGAATCCACTGCGCCCACGATATTGATGGGCGGCAAGTACAGCAGATTTAACTTCCTGCGAATGCCGGAGTGACGGTATTGGCCCAGAGCGTGTATCCACCAAGGAACACTGGGCATGACTCATATCTGGTTTCTCCCCAYCAGATGGGGACCCCAGGACCTCGCCTACTCGTCCGGATGKGTGGTGATGAACTTGGCCGCTTTGGACACGTCGATGTCGGCTCTGATCTCCACGCCGGCCATCTCCTCYTGCAACCGGACRAYCACCGTRCTGTCSTGGTYKGCCCAGCCCCGGTTCATSGCCTGKATGGCCAWCTGCTCCGMCAGGTTSGCSAYCGGCATGGGGACATCGAACTCCTTGGCCAACTCAGTGGCCAGGCCGATGTCTTTTCGGGCCAGGCTAAGAGCGAACCCGGCAGGCTCGTACTCCCCCTTGAAGACCGTCCTGACGAATCCCTCGTGCAGCACGTTCATGCGGCCCAGGGAGCCCCGGCGGATGCACTGCCATAGGGCCTCGGTGTCTACTCCGGCTTTTACACCGAGGGTCATGCCCTCGGCGATGGCCTGACGGACACCGTGGCCGATCATGTTGTGGACCAATTTTGCCACGGAGCCCGCCCCGATCTCCCCGGCGTAAAACACCTTGTCGCCGAAGGCCTCCAACAGCGGCTTGACTCGCTCAAACACCTCTTTTTCACCGCCGACCATCACGGCCAAGTTGCGGGTTTGAGCCCCAGATTTCCCGCCGCTGACCGGCGCGTCTAAGACGTGGATTCCTTTTTYCCGGAACCTAGGCTCCAATTCCCGAATCAGAGTCGGCCTGCTGGTCGAGAGGTCGATGTAGACGGAACCGGGTTTGCCGCCCTGGAGCACTCCGTCCAGACCAACGGCTACGGCCTCAACCTCCCTGGGTCCGGGCAGCGAGGTGAATGTGACGTCGCACTGGCTGGCCACGTCGGCCGGCGAGCTGGCCAAGTGAGCCCCGGCCTCCAGTAACGGCCGGGTGGCGCCTTCGTTTAGGTCGTGAACGACCATCGGGTAACCGGCTTTTTGGATATTCCCGGCCATGCCACCGCCCATGTTGCCCAGTCCGATAAATCCTACGGTTTCCATCTGAGTCTCCTTAATCTTGGTCTGATGATAAGTCCTAACTGCAAGGCGATTGGCCTTGGCTGTGATCATTGAGGCGGATTATATACTCGGTGAAACCCAGGCACCACCGCCTCGGACCGGCTTCGGGCATACCCATTTTGTGCCGCGAGCGAATCTGGGCTAAACTCTTGGCTGACTCCCAAACCTGATCACAGAGGTATCCCGTGCTATTCCCAACAGAAGAAACCGACCGGTTATTAGCCAATCTCAAGAGCGGCGAACCTTCGCTCTGCGCCTATGTCTTCAGCCACCCCAACATGGTGGAGGTGGCCGGCATCGCTGGCATCGACTGCTTCATGGCCGATATGATGTTCACCGCCCACGACTGGGACAACATCGCCCATCTGGTCCGGGCGGCCCGGGGCACCGGCATCTCCCCCATGATTCGCGTGCAGTCGTTCCCCTGGGCGGATGGCGCCGACCGGCGCACCATCTCCGACGCCGCGCGGGCCCTGTCCCTGGGCGCCACGGCGGTCACGGTGTCCGTGGGCTCGGCGCAAGAGGTCCGGGACCTGGTGGGTCTCAAARATGACTGGCACCGGCAGATACATCTTCGCCGCTTCTGGACGGCCGAGGAGTTCCCGGAATACGCCGCCAAGGTCCGCGCCGGCACCCTGATCGTCCCCACGGTGGAGAGCGAAGGGGCGCTGAACGAGCTGGACGAGATACTGGCTATCGACGGKATAGAACTGGTCTGGCTGGCGGCCGGCGATGTGACGAAGATCCTGGGCGTGCCCTTCAAATACGAAGACCCCAAGGTGATGCGGCTGGTGGAAGGGGCGGTTAAGACCGCCGAGAAGAACGGGGCGGCCATCATGTACAACATGGGCCTAGACTCGCCCGATTTCGACTCCATGGCCGCCGCCGCCAAGCGGCTTTTCGACCTGGGAGTGCGGGTAGTCGGCCTGGGCGCCATGGAATGGCACATGCAGATGGCCTTGGAGCACATCCGCAAGAATTCAATCGGGTAGTCGCTACGGATAATTGTTACGCGTAACTCAGTTGCTGTAGAGCCAGTCCGGAACGGGACGTCGCTCGCCCGATGCGCCGCGCGCCAGCGAGTCTTTTAGCACCCCATATTTTGACCGGAAGGGTCTCACGCGGTTGGGCGTTCCGGTTCGGCCCAGCCCAACGAGAAACATGAGGCTTTTTCCGGCGGCGTGGGGAGAGAAGAAGGCGGTTACGGCATCATCGAAGAAGGTCATGCCGGTTGCGCCCAGCCCCAGTGAATGGGCGGCGATGTACACGTTTCCACCCATAAGACCTGCTTCCAACTGTGCGGCCCGGTAGCCCCGGTTGCCCAACCGTTCCAGGGCCGAATCCAGGTCTGCCAGAAAGAAGATGACAGCGCTGGCGTCAGCCCCTAGGGCCTGTTCGAAACACAGGTGGCCGGCCTCTGCTCGGAACTCCCCCTCTTTCAATAGTTCCAACTCTCCGCTTTCCCTGGAGTAGTGGTACGCGCCCGGCTGCACACCGTCCACCGCGTTTACGATCAAGTACGGATGGGTCAGACCGGAGCCGAAGTCGGCGGTGATGGGTKCCGAGGACGCCGCCAGCAGCTCAGAAAGCTGCTCTTTAGATATTGAATCTGTGGCGAATCGGCGGGTCGAACCCCGCTCGACGATCGTCTCGCCCAATGGCTTGGACGCGATAGAAGGTGTGCGGATATCATCGAACCTATGCACGTGGCCCCGCCAATMTGATACCTGTTGCGGCGTGTCCAGACGTGCTTCCACGTGGAGCAATTCCGACTCCGGATAGGTGATTGCCTCATTGAATCCCAGGTTGCCCGAATCTATCGGCGACAAGGCTCTGGCTACATACGGCCGCARGCCTCCGGCGGCGCCCAACGGCACCAGGCAGGTGCTGGCCTCTTGCTCCGAGTCCACTCCTATGACCTGGTCCACGTCACGGTCGACGAACCCGGCTATCAGGTGGGCAGGCTGTCCCAGGGCGTTAGCCGTGGCCAGCAGATTTGCCAACACCGTGCCGATGTCCCAGAAGCAGTAGCGGTAGCCGCGAGCGCGGTACTTCCAGGCGCTCCGCCAGAAGACCGCCGCGCTGACGATAGTGGCAGGCATCGCCGCCATCGAATCGTCGTCAGCCGCGGCGGCCAGGTTCCCCCGGAAATCGCCCGCTCGGAGCTGGGTCAGCGCATTGTCGGAGGGTGCGTAGTGGTAAACRCCCGCAGTTAGCCCTGGCAGGTCGCCGCAGACCAGATACAGCTCGATGGGATATAGCGCCCCGGCCGAGGCCGCAGCCCGGTAGTGGACCTCCCCGGCAGACGCCGACACGCTCCTCCTGATCAAGCCGGCAGAGTAGTGGAGCACCTGGGCAACTGCCTGCAAGTCCAACGGACCGGAAGTTGCAATACCTGCGCCGGAGACCGCCTCCAATGCGGGCATCTCGGGTGGCGGGGCGTCGGGAAGTCGTATCTGACYCAGGCCGGGATAGGACTTGTACAGCGGCGGCTTGGTGAGCAGGTTTATGTAGCTCAGCTTGGTGGCGTCGTGGAACGCCCGGGCTGCTTGTTGATCGCCGTTGGCCACAACCCCCTCCCCCTATCCTAGATGCCTAATGCTAAGTATTGGAAAAACCATTGAGGTTACCCGTTCGTCCTGAGCCCCGTCGAAGGGCCTTGGTTTCGGCGCAGTCATGGTCGGATGTCCTTCCRGGGAAGCATACCGCGAACGAATGGCAACGCAGATCATCCACGGCAATCGCTAGATCGTGCCTTTGTATTCGGGAGTGCGCTTCTCGACGAAAGAACGGGCGGCTTCTGTGTGATCTGGGTGGCGGGAGCTCCGTTCTTCCATGGCCAGACCCACGTCCAACGACATGTTCAGGTCGGCCCACACCTTCTTATTGATGGCGTGTTTGGTGCCCCGGATGGCCAAGGCCGGACCATTGGCCAGCCTGCGGGCTAGGTCCATGACCTCGGTCATGAGTTGGTCGTGCGGGACGACTTTATTGACCAGACCGATGCGCTCGGCCTCTATGGCGTCGATGATATCGCCGGTCATCAGCAGTTCCTTGGCCTTGGCCACGCCCACCAGCAGGGGCCAGATAACCGCCCCACCGTCTCCGGCTACCAGACCGGCCTTCACGTGGGTGTCGCCGATGCGGGCCKKRTCSGMSKCNTMGRKSMWGTCNCARMRSMGGGCNATNNNCKCGCCNAWSCYGGCCGCCACGCCGTTCAGGGCGCAGATGATGGGCTGCTCCACCCACAGCATRTTATGTAAGATCCGGCGGCCGCTCTGGGAGATCGCCCCCATGGGACGTTGCTCGAGCACATTTGCCGCGCCGCGTTCATCCATGGAGCGTACGTCGCCGCCGGAGCAGAACCCGCGTCCGGCGCCGGTCACCACTATGGCGCTCACGCTGCCGTCAAAGGCCACCTCGCCGAACACCTCTTCCAGTTCCCGGTGCATCACGCGGTCCACGGCGTTAAGCCGCTCGGGGCGGTTCAAGGTGATGGTCAAGACCGACTCATCTTGTTCCACCAAAAGTGTCTCGTATTTGTAGTCCGGCATGTTGGCCTCCGTTGATTTTTTAGGCGCTATCCAGCCCAAATGTGCGGTTCAGGCGCGCCATCATATCGTAATAGCAGGCCGTGAACGACAGGGCGACGGCGCCMTCGTCTCCCACCAGGTGGGTCGTGGCTTGCCAGGTGGAATCGCGCATCTTGTCCCGGAGGACCTCCTGCGCGAAGTGGACCCAGATGCCCTCTTTAGGCAGCAGCCCGCGGGGTCCGGTCCCGGCGGCTATCCCATCGATGACCGCATCGCTGACACCGGCTTCCCGCGCCAACGGAACAGTCGAATCCCAAAGGGCTTGGCTCTCCCGTTCGTGGGCGACGGTCAGGGCTACGGTGAGCGTTACCCAAGGTTCCAGGCCGGTCCGCCCCAAAACTTCGTGGAGACCGGCCAGTCCGGACCCCACTTCAGGGTTGGCGAACAGGGCCTGGAAGGTGGCCGGCATGCCCGACGCAGGCTTTGTGGCTGCGTCAAACTTGGTCTGCATCTCGGCAGAGAGTTTCGTTTCCAGGTTGGGTGGGACGCGTGTCATTGATGCTCCTTTGGCGGCGTCAGAATCAGCCAAAGCTTATTCCACCATGGGTCTGGCATCGGGTTCCACGGTAGCGTCGCGCGGGCCGAATAGGTCCCAAGGGGCGAAGGATTCCACGAACGCTCTGGCGTCCTCAACGGTGTCGAACCCCTTCTGTGAGCGCTCCGGCTCGTACCCCATGGTCCTGGCGTAGGCGCTGATGCCGCTTTTGTTTTCCCGGTATCCGCCAATGACTTCTTCGAGGCCAGCCGTATCGTCCATCATCAGGTTCTGTCCGCGTTTAACGTTTCTCCAATAGATGCTCATGTTGTTTGTTATCCTCTCGGGAAGTTGGGCTCCCGTTTTTTTGTTTGTTGGTTCCCCTCATTCGCTCATGGTGAGCTTGTCGAACCACCTCTYGGATAAGCCGAAGTTCTCTGAACAAGTTTATGACTTATGCRCATCCTTCGACGGGCTCAGGACGAGCGGTGTTGTGCACCCACAACGAACGGTTAAGCGCCGCCCATCAGAAGCACTTCGTCGAATTCTTCTTTGGTTACGGGTTGGATGGATAGGCGCATTCCCTTTCTGATGAGGAGCATGTCCTTCAATTTGGGGTTGGCYTTGAKKTCGTCYAKMGTRACKGGGTKKGGCAGGGCGCGTTCTCCCTTGATGTCCACCATGGACCAGATGGRGTTTTCCGCCGTGGCCTTGGGGTCGTAGTGCTGGTCGTCGGGGTCAAGGCCATGGAAGTCGTCGTACCCTTCCCGCACGACTATGGCGACGCCCACGAYGGATAGGGGCTGGGCRTTGCTGTGGTAGAAGAGGATGCCATCGCCCACTTTCATGTCGTCGCGCATGGAGTTTCGCGCCTGGTAGTTGCGGACGCCGTCCCACTCGGCCCAGCCGTCGGGCTCGTTCATAAGGTCGTCAAAGGAATAGGCGTTGGGCTCGGACTTAAAGAGCCAATAGCGTTGTTCAGGCATGGTTGCTCCTAGTCGTTGGCTTTCAGCAGTCAGCAGTCAGCCCTGAAAGCTGATCGCTGACTGCTGACCGCTCGTTCAGCGTAATTTTATCCCGGCTGCTTCCATGTCGAAACAGCCTTCTATCAGATCCTCACGTTCTTGACGGAGAACGTCTTTTCTCACCCGCAGGCTGGGCGTGCGGGGCAGTTCGTCTCTGATCTCCCAGTAGCGGGGGACCTTGAAGTAAGCCAGGTTCTCGGCGCACCAGTAGACCAGTTCTTCGGGGTCAGGGGTGGCGCCCTCCCGAGGTGTGACGTAGGCCTTGACCTCGTCTTCGCCCAATTCCGAGGGCACCGCCAGCACCGCGCAGTCGAGCACCTTGGGGTGACGTTTGACGACGTTCTCCACCTCTTGAGACGAGATGTTCTCCCCCCGGCGGCGGATGATGTCTTTCTTGCGGTCCACGAAGTACAGGAACCCATCCGAATCGACCCAGCCCAGGTCGCCRGTGTAGAGCCAGCCGTCCCGCAGGGTCTCGGTGTTCTGCTCGTCGTTGCGCCAATAGCCGGGCATGATGGCCGGGTTGTGAATGGTTATCTCGCCCACGGTATCCACGCCCACATGCACCCCGGTCACCGCGTCGGCGATACGAACCTGGTTCTCGAACCCACCTTGTGGGTGTTGCCGCGGCTCTCCAGACGACCCGGCGCGTCTTTCTACCCCTATCTTCTCGATGGTCCCGTAGCAGGTCTCGGTCATGCCGAAGCCGACGATTATGTCGGTGTCGAAACGGTCTTGGAAGTCGGCCAGAAACTCGGGCGGAAAGGACGGCGAGCCGTAGAACAGCCGGACAGTGTTGTCTTTGTCGCCGGGCGATGGCTCGTTCTTGGCCAGGACCGGCATCATCATGCCGATGAAGTTCACGATGGTGGCCTTGGCCTCCCGCACCTGGCCCCAGAACCGGGACGCGCTGAAGCGGTCGGTGACCACCAAGGTGCTTCCGGCAGCCAGTGCCCCCATGGTSGAGTAGTACTGGATGTTGGCGTGGTAGTARGGCAGGCAGGTGAAGAACCGGTCGTCGGGSGTGGCYTCGGTCCAGTGGGCGAACCCCTGYCCGGCGGCCACGTACATCAGGTGKGTCACCTGSACYCCCTTGGGATTRCCGGTGGTGCCYGAGGTGTAGACCAGCATGGAGATATCGTGGGGCGATATCTCCGGAAGGGACGCTAGGGGCTCAGAATTAGCGTGCGTAGCACCGAAGTCGGTCCAGCCATCGGGAACCGCCCCGTCGGCGCCCCTAAGCAGCCTGATCTCTACGCTGGACGCCAAGTCCGCGGCGGCCCCGGCGACGTCGGCCAGTGAGGGGTCGCTGACCAGGCCCTTGGCCCCGGAGTTGTTCAGGATGTAGGCCATCTCGTCGCGCTTGTAGGCGGTGTTCACCGGGACGGCGATGGCGCCGATGAGCGACAGGCCGAACCATGAGTAGACGTATTCGATGCAGTTGGGCATGAACAGGCAGACTCGGTCGCCCTTCTGGATACCAAGACCGGAGAACATGGCGGCCGCCTTTCGCACACTGTCGTAGAACTCTTGATAGGTGCGGCTCAGGCCGCCGATCTCGATAAAAGTCTTGTCCGGGTTGCGGGCTACCACCTGTTCCAGGAACTGGCCCAGGGATTTTTCCCAAGGTTYWYSTSTKYMRGSWRSYRYCYAMNGGGAMNNCYCCMANNAKMYYTKTKTAKATCNACKASSYNAKCKASTSAWMWRMCMNGWYTMAMGYMSTKYMTGNGMMASKCGKYWGSMSCRCNCAAGCTAACAYKTGSSGCATGGSKGGTCAATGGSCCTGTATAATGCCCGATATGCCAGATACAGAGCCGCCGGCAACGCSGGTTTCAGTAGACCCCAACCGGCTTAAACTCACCAACGATGCTGCGCCTGACGGACCCCTCGCGGGCACCCTCATCGGGTTCCGGTGCAACGAGTGCGAGACGACTGTGTTCGGCCCCGCCATCTTCTGCCAGCAGTGCACGTCCACCGACCTTGAAGCCGTGGAGTTGGGTACTAAGGGCATATTGTTCAGTTACACCATCGTCAGGATCCCGCCCGCCGGTTGGCCGGGCGACGTGCCCTATGTGTTGGGCCAGGTGGAGTTGCCCCAGGGGCCCCAGGTGCTAGCGGAGGTCATCGACTGCGAACACGACGACCTGAAGATCGGCATGGCGGTGGAGATGACGCTCCAAGCAGTCCCGGCCGAGAACGGCGGACCGGACAAGGCCGTCTATAAGTGGCGTCCGGCGTGATCACAAAACCGAGCAGCGAAATCGATACGACAAGGCATTCTCCAAAACTGTAATTCTGAGGAGTGAAGCCCCGATCTATCGGGAAAGAATCTTCCAATCATGACCTTGGCAGACCCTTCGCTACACTCAGGGTGACATTGTGGTGGCGCCCATGCGATCCGGAAACTAGCCTTGGCCGATCCAAAAGACTTGGAGTCTAACCATGAATAAGATAAAACCCGGCCGTGAAGTAATGGTGGTGGGCGTTGGCCTGCACCCCTTCGGCCGATTCCCCGACGAGGACCTGGGCGACCTGNCAATCGGGGCGGTACTCCCCGCACTGAAGGACGCGGGGGTCAAGTGGAAGGACATCGCCATCGCCTACTTCGGCCACGTCTACTACCAGGGCATGTCGGTGGGCGAGACCACGCTGTCGAAGCTGGGCCTGACCGGCGTCCCCATCGTCAACGTCGAGAACGCCTGCTCCAGCGGCTCCACGGCCTTCTGGCAGGCCTATTGGGGCATCACCACCGGACTCTATGACCTGGCCCTTGCTTTTGGAGCAGAAAAGGTGCCGCGCGGCCCGGTGACGGTGACCCCTGAGGACAGCCCGGAGCGGTACATCGGCGGCGACCACATGATGGCCGGGTACGCGTTGCGGGGCAAGCGCTACATGGAGGAGACCGGCGCTCCGGCCACGGCCCTGGCCCAGGTGACGGTGAAGGCCCGGCAGAACGCCGTCATGAACCCCTTCGCCCACCGCAAGGACACCTATACCGTCGAAGAGGTGCTGAACTCGCGGATGATCGCCGACCCGCTGACCCTGTACCAATGCTGCCCCACCAGCGAGGGCGGCGCGGCGGCGGTGCTCTGCGCCCGGGAAGACCTGGCCAGGTACGGCATCGACGAGAGCCGGGCAGTTACCATCGCCGCTGCAGTGTTGACCTCTGGCGATTACAACGGACGGGGCGCAGACCACTCGGCGTTCAGTCCCTACCGCACCGAGCCGGCGGCCCTCCAGGCCTACGAGATGAGCGGCCTGGGCCCCGAGGACGTTGACCTGGCGCAGGTCCACGACGCGGCGACCATCGGCGAGTTGCAGCAGATCGAGGCGCTGCACCTGTTCCCCTTCGGMGAGGCYTGGCAGGGGACGGTCGAGGGACGCACGGCCCTGACCGGCGATATCCCGGTGAACACCGACGGCGGACTGCTGGCCATGGGCCATCCCTTCGGCGCCTCGGGCATCCGCATGATCCACGAAACAGTCACCCAACTCCGCGGCGAGGCCGGCCCCCGCCAGGTAGTCAACGCCCGGGTAGGCATAGCCCAATGCTCCGGCGCCGGAGACGTAACGACCGTGCACATCCTGAAGCGGGGGTAGAAGCCTCAGTTTACKGYTAGCTCGCCCAAGTTCTGTCATTCTGAGGAGTGCCGTAGGCCGACGAAGAATCTGCCAARCCCCGCCGTCACAGACCCCTCGCTGCACTGGGTTAACCCCAGTGAAGCGTCGTAAAAACCGCCCACCCGGCCCAACCTAGAAAAAGGAGGACGAAACCATCAGCCTTCAGTGACCCGCCAAAGGTTCCCGATTCTATCGGGACGGGCCGACAGCCGAAGGCCTCGATGGAATCGGGACTAACGATGCCCTCCTACCTAGTCCTGGCCGCCATGAAAGGCCGTTTCGTCTCCGAAACAGGAAACACCTACGACAACTTCCAGTTCATGGGCTACTCCGACGGCGCCGACCCCATGGCGGCCGTCAGCGCCTTCTTCGACGCGCCACCCTAYCCCATAGTCTGGGGGGACGTGGAATACCTGTGGGCAGAGCGGTTGGCGGACGACGACGCCAACGGCCATCTTGGGGACTACGAGCGGGYGTATGTGGAGACSCTGCGGKCKCGGTGGGAGGGGGRWGGRKNAGRGGSYRNAGTSRKMSNASGCRKWRCNNGASTSNTSGCTSWKATWSTTYGSWYYGGCGTAAATCATAAGTATTCTGGCTACCCTGTATAATTAAATTTAGTTAATCCCAACTAAACGTAATCCAGACATTCGAACACTGTGACGTGAAGAATATGATTGAATGCTCGCTCTCCGATCTTGGAAACGAAAGCGACGTGGAGCAAAAGCTTCTCTATCCTYTGATGTCACATGATTTCGGCTTCGAACCTGGTGAGATTTTTACTAAATCTCAAATCACGCCTACCGATATCGATTAAGGTGCAGGTAAAATTCGAGGCTACTTTCCGGACTACTCGATYTATATAAGCGGCGTACCGTGCCTTGTCATCCGGGGATTATAGCTCGAGGCCAGATGAAACGCGGCCAGGAAGACTGGGATTGGCCCCCTACGCCGTCTGCCGCCGGTACATCCACGTAGTCGCCGCCAACAGCACCGCCAGCATCACYCCCGCCACCCACACGCCTGTCAGAATAGTCGGCCAGTCCCAGCCGTCCAGGGTCATGACACGCATGGCTTCCATGACGTAGGTGACGGGGTTGATCTTAACGGCCACTTTGAACCAGCCGGAGAGCTGGTCTTCGGGCATGAAGGCGGTGGTGAGGAAGATGAAGGGGAAGAACAAGAGCCCGGCGGTCTGGGTCACCTGGGCGTTGCGGGTCTTGAGGGCAATCATGATCCCCATGCAGGACCAGACCAGCCCGAAGACCACCGCCAGGGCCAGCATGGCCAATATCCCCAGCACCCCGGTCTCGAATCTGACCCCCACGGCCAGGGCGAGTCCTACTATGACCAGCGACTGCAGCAGCGCCCGAGTACCCGAGACCATCAGCGTGCCGAATAAGATCGAGAATCGGTTGATTGGCGCCAATAGCAGCTTGTCGAAGTAGCCCGACATTATGTCCATCAAAAGAGCGAACCCCGAGTCGGTGCCRCTGAAGACCACGACCTGCACGATGATCCAGGCCACCAAGAACGCCTTGTAGTCCTCGGTGCCGAACCCRCCCAGGCTGATGGTGCGCTCGAACATGGACCCAAAGAGGATGAACAGCAACGCGGAGATAAAGAGCGGCGCGATGACGTTGGCCGGCACCCCGATCCAAGTCTTGAGATTTCTCCGRTAGATGAAAAAGGTCTCGCTGATAATACCGCCCATCACCTCTGCCTCCCCACGCCCATCGATTGGCGGAATGTCTGGTCATACGCGTCCCCGTCGGCGCTGTCCGCCCGGATGGTGCGCCCAGTATGTTTTAAAAAGACATCGTCCAGGGTGGGCCGTGAGACGGCCCACCGGGCGACCTCTATCTCGTTCTCGATGAGAAGTTTTAGCAGGGYCGGCGCCGAAGCGTCGCCGTCTCGAACATCTATCACCAGACCCTCTTCATCCACGGCGCTGCCCGTGACATAGCTCTGAGCGTTCACAAGCGACTGAGCCTTTTCGTGGATTCCATCGCTGGGAGAGCCTAGGGAGATGCGCACCACGTCGTCGCCCATCTCGTCCTTGAGGGTTTCGGGCGATCCCTCAGCGACGATCAGGCCGTTGTCGATGATGGCCAAGCGCTGGCAGAGCTGGTCGGCTTCATCCATCATCTGGGTGGTCAGCAGGATGGTCGTCCCCTGGCTGTGTAGTTCGTTCAGGTGGTCCCAGATGGCCAACCGGCYCTGGGGRTCGAGCCCGGTGGTCGGCTCGTCCAAGAAGAGGACCTCCGGACGGTGCACCAGGGCTCCGGCCAAGTCGATGCGCCGGCGCATGCCTCCCGAGTAGGTGCCCACCTTCCGGCCGGCAACGTCGGTCAGGCCCACCAGCTCCAGCAGTTCCTCAGCCCTTTTTGACGCTTCGCGGCGGCCCAGCTTGTAGAGCAAGCCCTGCATCACCAAGAAATCCCTTCCCGAGGATAGGTCATCCAGCCCCACTTCCTGCATGGCGAACCCGATGGTCCGCCGCACTTTCATCGAAGATGAGGACTCCTCCAGATCAAACCCGGCCACGCTCACCCGGCCCGACGTCTTCTTCAGCAGGGTACTGAGTATCTTGATGGTCGTGCTTTTCCCGGCGCCGTTGGGCCCCAGAAAGCCGAAGAACTCGCCCCGGCCAACGKTGAAGTCGATGCCCGAGAGCGCCTTCACATCCCCCGGATAGATCTTGACCAAGTTTTCCACTTGGATGATGTTGTCTTGGGCCACTCTTCTAAGGCTCCTGATTCTGGTAGATTACTCGTTACAAGTTACCAGATTATGGCCTAACCGGAGGAAAGCGAGATGCCTTACGCAGATATACCCGGCGCGCGGCTGTGGTTCAAGGAAACCGGACGGCACGGGGCGCCGGTGATGTTYCTCCACGCTGCGTCGGGCACCAGCGATAGCTGGGGACTCCAAGAGCCGGCGTTCATTGAGGCGGGATACCGTTGCGTCGCTTACGACCGGAAGAACTGGGGCCGCTCGGAGTCGATAAGTCCCGCGGGCTCCGCCGCCGACGACCTGGAAGCGCTGGCTCAAGTGCTTGGTCTCAACCGGTTCCATCTGGTGTGCACCGCCCTGGGCGGAATCATCGGACTAGACTACACCGTGGAATACCCTGACCGGGTGATCAGTCTGACCGTCTCCAGCAGTTTTACCGGGGTTACGGACCAGTCTTATCTGGACGTACAGAACCGTCTGCGGCCACCAGAGGTCTCGGAGCTGCCCATCGTGCTGCGTGAGGTGGGGCCGTCCTACCGGGCCGTCAACCCRGAAGGGGTAGCGAAGTGGCTGGAGATCGAGGAATCCAGCCGCCATGAGATCAGCCCGGAGATGGCCCAATCGCCCCGCAGCCCTTTGACCTACGCCCGCTTGGCCAACATGGAAACGCCGGTGCTGATGCTAACGGGCGGGGCGGACCTGCTCTCGCCCCCAGCGATGATGAAACTGGTGGCCGACCAGATACCCGGCTGCCAGTTCRWKKTRGNCYYYKARRMYKGMMASRSCGCYTTCMAMRARSAGMMKKWYRKMWSKWWMYKKSWRKYRMWKSWRTTTANNTCAGGGAGCATGGGGAATAGGGCCGCCCCATTGGTCTTTCCGGCCCTTCCGCGGAAGGGGAATCCGCTGGTTCACCTTGGTTGGCCGTCCGAGCGGTCTCCGCAAGAGAACGTCATCGCGCAGTGGGTTCCTGACGGTTGGGCCGAACTCAGGCCATAGACCGTTTCCGACGAGGCAGGGCGGGTTAGAAACCCGCGCCTACGGGCGTTGTTAGTGGCGATCGCAGCCGCCGCGGTCTAAAGCCGGGGGACCTCACACCGCCCCTCAATGGAGATCTGCGAATATCGGTTTCCCATGACAACACCCTAMCCTGGTGTTGCACTTCGTTTGTGAACTTAGGGATAGCCAATCATCATCCCGTAAGCGATTCCTGGATTCCTGCCTTCGCAGGAATGACGGAGTTGTACTCAGGATTCTTGCGAGGAACACATAGGTCGCTAAATTGGCCTGAAACGCGTAGGGCCACTGCTGATTTCCGTGGTACCATACCCGCCGATGAAGGCCAAACTCGGAATGACGATCTTCGCAGCCCTGACGGTGACGCTATTTACCATGGCTGCGATCCACAACAATGACCTGTTCTGGGGTGACACGAAAATCCTGTCCGCACTGCGGGTCGACGATAAAACCTGGCAGCAGTTCTTTGCCCGGTTTGACACGACGCGCGCTATCAGCCTGGGTTTCGTTCTGGCAGTTTCCGCTGCGCTCTGGTTGCTGCGGAAGAGATTGGAGGCGGCGGTGTTTCTGCTACTCCTCCCTACTTTGGTGTTTACGGTCTCATTCCCCAAGCTCTTCGTAAAGCGGCTCCGGCCCGAAGGCTCATTGGAAGGGATGACCAACAGCTTCCCAAGCGGCACCGGCACCGTATCGATTCTGGTGCTGGGATTCTTGATATATCTGGTGGGCGAATTCGTTGCGCCACGAAGACTGCGCATCGGGATCCAGGTGGCGCTGGGGGTAGCGATCGTGCTGTTGGGCCTGTTCAGGCTGTTGGCCGGTGAACATTGGCCCAGTGACGTTGTCGGTGGCTATATGGGCGGAGCGCTGGCACTGGCCGCAATCATCTGGCTGCACCGCTGGGTGCGGGAACGCTCGRCGTGAACTCGAGCGCCAAATGATYCGACCTGATTCCGGACATTGGTCGTGCTTCCGACAGGCAAATGCGGGTTGAAAACCCGCACCTACGGGCGTTGGTAGTTGCGATCGCAGCCACCTCTGTCATTCTGGTGAAGGCCAGAATCCAGTTTGGCGGGGCCCACCCATGATCATCCCGCTAAGGATTCCTGGATTTCTGCCTTCGCAGGAATGACGGTGTTGGGCTAGGTAGCATACGTGGATTCCGGATTTCGCCAAGACGACGGGGCGGCCTAATTATTCTTTGCGAAGTCCCGCAGGGCCCCGAAGTCTGCCTTGAAGCCCTCGGTCAGGGCGCGGCGGTCGGTGCCGTGGAGGATGAAGCGGGCGCCCTGGGAGATCCAGTAGGTGGACAGATCGGGGGTCTGCTGGTGGACCAGAGTTGCGATGCCCTTGGCCTCGGACATGTCGATGACCTTCTTGACTGTGGCCTGGTAGACTTCTTGGTCGTACTGGTCGGGGATGCCCAGGGAGATGCTCATGTCGTTGGGGCCGACGAATATGCCGTCGATGCCGGGCACTTCCAGCATCGCATCCAGGTTGTCCACCGCCGCCTGGCTCTCGATGCCGATGATGGCGATGCTGTTCTTGTTGCGGCCTTCGAGGTAGGCCTTGGTAGCGTCGCTGATGTGTTCTCCCGTTGCCACTACCCGTTCGACGGCCTCGCCCTTGAGGGGACGCCACTTGGCCGCGGCCACGACCTCCCGGACCTGGTCCACGGTCTCGCAGTAGGGCGCCAGAACTCCCTGGGCGCCGGCGTCCATTGCCATGGTCACGTAGTGGGAGTCGGGGATGGGGATTCGGACGATGGGGACCACTCCGCTGGTGTTCATCATAAGCAGGAAGTCGCCCAGCTCGCCGCGGCTGCGGTAGTTGTGCTCGGTGTCAATCACGACGTAGTCCAGACCCACGCTGTCCAGTATCGGTATCCACTTGGGGTTACGGGCGATGGAGATCATGGTGCCAAACACCCGCCCACCCGACTTCAAAGTTGCTTTAAGTTCTGCTCCATTCATGGTGTCTCCTCCTACGTAGGTAGGGGCACGGCAATGCCGTGCCNCCTACGGCCATRCGAATACCTATGGGCCTATTGGTTGGGGTTCATCAAGTTTTGGCAGAGGTGGGCGGTGGCCATCAAGTCCGGTACCACCACGTACTCGTYCACGGTGTGCATCTCGTTGGTGGCCATCCCGACGACGATGCAGTCGATGCCGTTCAGMCGCATSKSGTTRGCGTCGGTGCCGCCGCCCGAAGGCTTGATGTCCGGGACCAGCTTCATATCTTTCAGCATGTCGGTGACCATGCGCACCACCGGCTCGTTTGGGTCCAGGGTGTACATCTGGAAGAGCATCTCCATCTCTTCTTTGATGATGGCTTCCGTGTACTTGGCCCTGGCCTTATTCAGCGCCTCGGTCACCTGCAAACCCAGCAGGTCCACGGTCTCGGTGTTCCGGCTGCGGAACTCACCGCCAAATGTCACTTCCACCGGCACGGCGTTGCGGACGGTGCCGCCGGAGATCAGGCCCACATTAAAGGTGGATTCCTCATCCAGCCGTCCGTTGGGCAGGTCGCCGATGATCTCACTGGCGATGCGGATGGCCGAGATGCCCTTCTCGGGTTCGACGCCGGCGTGGGCCCCTCGGCCCGTCACGGTGATGTCGAATGCCATGTAGGTGGGGCTGGAGCCGGTGATGGTGTTCACCGGGCCGTTGCCGTCGAAGACCACCGCCTCTTTGCAGTGGATCATCGAGTAGTCCAGGTTGGCCGCGCCGATCAGGCCGATCTCCTCACCCCGGGTGAAGACNACCTGTACCGGACGGCGGGGAGAGTCGTCTTCCTTGGCCGACTCCAACGCCTCCATGATGGCGGCCACTCCGGCCTTGCAATCGCCGCCCAGGATGGTCGTGCCGTCGGAGCGGATGATGTCGCCGTCGACCTGGGGCTTGATGCTCCGTCCCGGCTCCACGGTGTCCATGTGGGCCGAGAGCATCAGCGGGTTGGCGCCGTCCTCGGAGGCGATGAGGTTGCCGTGGGCGTCCCTGGCGACGCTGAAGCCCAGGGATTCCAGGCGCTCGGTGAGGTGCCGGGCCACGTCTTCTTCTTCGTCCGACGGGCTGTCGATCTTCACAAGCTCACAGAATGCGTTGACCAAGCGTTCCTGATTAATCATCGGCTCCCTCTATACCCACGTCTGATACTGGCCTCTTTTAGGCTCCGGGTATTATACATTATGTCAGGGNGGGANSCAGMRCRGAYYCCGGTCGATYTGACGGRAYCGTCACCYRGCGGCGAWGGTCAGGCCCGCCATCACCRCCAGCRACGCCGCCACCACCGACAGGTTBTCGTCCCGGACGAAGGGAATACKGGGGCTGTAGTATTCGGTMCCRGCGGCCACRGCCGCAGCCRCAGCCGCGATCCAGTAGGGTTGAAAGAACATCGCCGAAACTAAACAGGCCCCCAGCATCGCTGCCGAGGGYCATCTTGCCGCGGGCCGCCTGCGCCAGTTCAKGATGTCCCGCAGCAGCCCGCCGGCCCYGTCTCCCCAGGCCATGAAGGCGATGGGCGTGAAGGCCAGCCACTTGTCGCCCAGTAGCGCCCACCCCACAACCAAGCTCAGCGCGCCCGCGGCCGGAAAGGTTATCTCAGCCCAGACCTGGGACCGGCCTTCGCTGGTGACCCCGTCAAGCTGGTGTCCTAACCCGAGCCTAAGGAAGGCGAYCAYTCCGGTGAGGGACACCGCTATCGCCACCGCCGGCCAAACATCGAGCCAGAGCACCGCTGTCAGGAAGGCGCATCCGGCGGTTATGCCGGGGATGCGGCGCGACCACTGGAGCTGTACCCCCTTGGACCGGATCCRCTCCGCCTTTCCGTCCACCATCAACCGGATCACGCCCACCAACTCGCCGGTGNAACTGGTCGYTTGGGTGTTGGACGTGCCGGCCCWGCGGATCTGGGAGGCGGCGGAGAAAGGTGAACTGTCCATGCTGGCGACCGATGTGGAGCAGTGGGCCTTTGACGTTTCCACGGTGGTGGACGATGTGGCGCAGAGCAGCACCTTGGCCAACGAGCATGGGGACTGGGACGCCGCCCTTCGTTGTATCCGCCGAGCCCTGCGAACAGACGGCGGCAAGAAGAATGGCTATCTCTACCGTTTGGCCGCCAACTGCTCCTTCTCCTTGRGAGATTGGCCCAGCGCCTTAAGGTATGCCCAAGAGGGCGTCAAGATCAGCCGAGATGAGTTGGGCWGTGGGTACGTCAGGTCCATGTGCCAGGAGGCCGACGGCCATCTGTACCTTGGCGACCCGGTAGGGGCGTGGGACCTATATACCGCCGCCGCGGAAGCGTCCCCCGGCCACCCGCTGCCCCGGTATTACCGGGGACAGGGCTTGCTCCTGCTAGCAAAATTGCTGGACGTTTACCGAAGAGACTTGGCTGAAGACGGCAAGCCGTCCAACCGATCCAAAGAGGTGCTGAATGAGTTGGTGACCAGGGCGATGGACGACCTGACGGTGGCCGCCGACCTGTTGGACCACTGGGGCCTGATCTCCGAGTCCTATCAATACCGGAATTTCTACCTGGTCCCCACGCTGATGGGACAGGGTTTGGGCTATCTTTTGAACCGCGCTCCCGGTCCCACGGCCAGCCGGCTGCAGTCCGCTAGGAAGTCGTTTCCCAAAGACGACCTGTTCTACCGGGAATACATCTTCGCCAAGTGCTGGGAGCAGGGGCTTCACCGGGAGTATGGAGAACTGCTAACCGGAGACGGCTGGGAGCCGCTGGGGGAGCGCCTTCGCCAGGAATTTGGCGGGAGATAGGCATGCGCCGAGTGCGTACGTCACGGCGAAAAAGCGATCAGCGCCAACCCGGCAACGATGAAACCGGACCCAAGTAGCCTYCCACGGCCGAATGGCTCCTTGAGCAGGAAGACGCCCAGCATCACACTGATTACGATACCCACCTCCCGGGCCGGAGCCACGTAACTCACCCGCGATAGCGAGAAGGCGGTCAGCACCAGTCCGTAGGCAGCGAAGGTCAGCAGCCCAGCGATGGTGATGGGCACGGCATTGGCCCGCCATTCTGTCCGCACCGAATCAACTCCTTTGTGGAGCAGTATGTAGGGCGCCAACATCGCGGCCGTTCCGATACTCAAAAAATACATGTACAGTAGCGGCTGAACATGGCCGACTCCCTCTTTATCGACGATGGAATAGGCGGCTATTGTCAGTCCGGTGAGCACTGCGTAACGCATTCCGGCTGATCTGAGGAACAACAGTGGGCTTCTTAGCACTTGATGAAAATTGCCCCACCATGAGATTGTGTATATCCCGCCGATGATGGCTGCGATCCCAGCGATGGCTAGGGGCTCGATCGTCTCGTTCAAGAAGACCACCGCCAGCACCGGCACCAGCATCGGTCCCATGCCCCGGGCCACCGGATAGACCAGGGAAAGGTCTCCTTGAGCGTAGCCCCTGGCCAGCAGGTTGAAGTACAAGACGTGAAGCGCGATAGTAGCCAGGATGAACCAAAGAGCGGTAAAATCCACCGAGTTGAAAAAAAGCAGCGCCACCCCCAACGGCGCCAGCAGAACGGTCGCCACAACCAACAAGCACCAGGCAAATACTTCGGGGTCGGCGGCCCGCTTCAGCAGCAGGTTCCAAGAGGCGTGGGCCACCGCGGCTAGCAGCACCAGGATCAGGGAAGCGGCGGTCATGGGCCGGAGTATAGCATCGGACCTGGCGCCTCCAGCCCAAGATATCCCAGGAGATAGGCGTGGCAGATAGTCATATAAAGCAGTTGGCGGCCCTCACAGATGAGATCGTGGCCTGCCGGATGTGCACCCGTTTGGTGGACTGGCGGGAGAAGATCGGCGGCGAGAAACGGGCGTCATACCGGGACTGGGACTACTGGGCCAAGCCGGTCCCCAGCTTCGGMGACCCGGACGCGTCCCTGGTATTGCTGGGTYTGGCGCCGGCGGCCCACGGCGGCAACCGCACCGGAAGGGTGTTCACCGGAGACCCTTCTGCCTCTTTCTTGACCGCCGCCATGCACCAGGCCGGGCTGGCCAACCAACCCACMTCGGAGCACCGTGACGATGGGCTGGCCCTCACCGGGGCCTACGTCTGCGCGGCCGTGCGGTGCGTCCCTCCAGGCGACAAACCCACCACCGAGGAACAGCGCGCCTGCCTGCCCTATCTGGTCCGGGAGCTCCGAATCCTGCCAAACCTAAAGGTCATCCTGGCCCTGGGCCACATCGCATTCCGGGCCGCCCTGCAAACGTTGAGCGATATGGGGTCAGAAAAGGTGCGGGGAAAATTCATCCACGGTGAGGTCTACCGTTTCGGACCTTCGCTGCCCATGATGGTCGCCTCCTACCACCCCAGTCCGCGCAACACCAACACCGGAGTGCTGTCCATGGACGCTCTGGTGAAGGTCCTCAAACAAGCCAAAGACCTGAGCCAGAGCTGAGTCCGCTGACATGGCTCCTGCCGTGGTCACCGTTTGGTTCGATTACGCCTGTCCCCACTCCTACCACGGCCTGAAACAACTTGAGGAGCTGGCGTCATCTATAGGATTTGAGATAGACCGCAGGCCGTTTCTGGTACGGGCCGTTTCTCTTGAAGTCGGCGAGTACCCAAGCGGTCCCGAGGATGTAGAGGATGGATCCCGGCGGCGACCCCTCTACAAACCCGGCCACGGAATCGGGACCGAACCGGCGTCCAATCGCTCCGTCAGCACTCTGGCCGTCCATGCGGCGACGGCCTACGCCAAGGAGCGCGGTCTGGACCGCCAGTTCTATTGGGCGGCGTCCAAAGAGTATTGGGAATCGGGCACCGACCTGGGTAACCTCTACACTATCCGCCGRCTAGCGGTGGCCACGGGGCTGGACTGGCGTGAGATGTGGGCTGAGCTGGAGTCCGGCCGATACAACAAGCTGGTGTTGGCCCGGCACGAGGAAGCATTGAAGGCCGGGGTTACCCGAACGCCGTCGATCCAGATCGGGAGGAGGATGCACTCGGGGCCCATCGGCGCCGAGGAGTTGGGGGCGGCGATCGAGGCGGCGAATATTCGGCCCTGATACCCCAGCCGCAGAATCTCGCCCAGCAATTGTCATTCCGAGGAGTGCCGGAGGCCGACGAGGAATCTGCCAAGCTCTGAATTGGTAGACCCTTCGGCTTCGCTCAGGGTGACATGTTGGTATGGAGGTCCAATTCGGAGATTAAGCGTAATTGCGGCCTTCGTCTTTTCCTAGGTGTATACCCTCGCCACCCATCTGTCATTCCGAGGAGTGCCGGAGGCCGACGAGGAATCTCATTGCTTTGGTCAAGCCCTGTTCCACCAAAGCAATGAGACCCCTSTCCTTTTTCGGAAGGGCMGGGGTGACAGGCAAGGTGGGCTTTCGCAGATTGGAACTTGTCCGAACTAGAAGAAGTTGCTCAAGTTCTTGGCCAGGAGAACGGTCTGGTCCAGAACGATCTTCCTTGATGCTACGCGCAACTGGCCGTTGACGCGCCTCAGCACATCCTCCCGGCTGCCGATGTAGAAGTCCTGCTCGGTCTCGGCGCGGGTGCGGTACATGAAGAAGTTGGAATACACCTTCAGTTCGTCTTGGGAGTCGCCGGCTTCCACCTCGATGTTGGTGATGATGTGGCGGGTGCGGGAAGGCGGGTCCTCGGCCCAGGCCATGCCGGTGTCCAGCCGGTCGATCCGGCGGGTCAGAGAGTCTTTGTCCTCATCCATCAATGCCAGGTCATTTTCTGACGAGACCTCGGATTCTTCGTACCGGGACCCGTCCAAGATCGTTATGGCCTTACTGTTAACGGGATACCGGTTGGACCGGATGGGCATCCAGTAACGCAGATCGTCGGTCAACAGTTCCAGCCACTCGTGGAATTGCCGGTTGTCCAGCAGCCTGGCTTCCCGGTACAGGAATTGCTCGACTTCTCTGATCGTTTCGTCTCTCATGCGAATTTGCCCTCGATGTCAACGTAAACCCCTAAAGATTCGCCCAGGTATCAGCCGCCATCATGTCAGCCCACCGCCCGTAGAACTGACGGTGGTTGCTGTCACTGTATAGAGCGTCACTGGCCCAGCCCTGTATCTCATCATCGAAGCCGTCGTGGCCCAGACCCATGGAGTAGTTCAACTGACGCCGCCGGGAGACGACCCCCCGGCCGCTAATGGTGCATTGCTGCCAGTTGTCCATATCGTCCTGCTCGAAGGTGCCCGACGGGCCGAAGCCCCGTATGGCGGCCAGCCGGTGCTCTTCTTTGACTTCCGGCGGGGCCGTTTTATCCACGTAGCACCAAGACCAGATCTCGATCTTGTCCGGCCCTTTGGGTTGCCAGACCCGGAAAGCACGCGAACTGCCCCGTAGGAATGAGAAGTTGGGGAACAGCGTACCGACGATCGGGTTTACCACTCCGTATCGCGGGCCCAGCCGCTTGGCTACGTCTTTCCGGATATCTGCCTCATATTTTTGGATGGCGGGCATCGGCGGGTCGGGAGAGTCTTCCGGCCCCACGGTAATCTAGCAGTGCCCATTCCCCGGCGAGACCATCCGGCCCCCGGCGGTGGGCTGCGCGGTGACGCCGACGCTGAAATTGGTTCGCACCGCCGAGATGTGCGACCAGGGGACGTGGTAGGCGTCGCCGCCGAAGTTCTCCGCAGGGAGCTTCCAGTTGCAGGGCGCCTCCCATCTATGGACCCCTCCAATGACCTCCACACCGCCTTCGCAGCGGTCGAAAAAGGTGTCCAGATACCAGGTCATCTCACCCAGATATTCTTTCAGGGACGGTGCGCTCTTATCGAAGGTGGCGAAGACTAGACCCTTGTAGCTGTCCAGTTGGGCCACGGGAGTTAGGCCCCATTTGCTCTGGTCCAACTCGCCGAAGTAGGCGTCTTTGGCRTTCGGCACGGCCTGGAGGGAGCCGTCGTTTCCGTAGCCCCAGCCGTGGTAGGAGCAGGTGAAGTTGGCCGCGTTGCCCGACTCAGCGCGGCAGAGGCGGTTGCCACGGTGGGAGCAGATGTTCAAGAAAGCGTTGATCTTGCCCTGCCGGTCACGCACCACCAGCACCGGGTCCTCACCCATGTAAGTGGTGAAAAAGTCTCCTGGCTTGGGGATCTGGGTCTCGTGGCAGAGGAAGAGCCAGCACCGGGCAAAGATCTGCTCCAGCTCTTGTTCATAGATGTCGTGCTCTATGAACACTCTCGGGCTTATCAGGCCACGTTTGGTGTCCACCARTTGTTTAACGTCTAATACCATTTCGCGCCTCCTTGGAGGTTCATAGTACAGGCCGGTTTGCACCTTTAAGACGGTCTAGTAGACCGGGATTACGGGGTGTATATCACACCGTCCTTGGGGGGTCAAGTTGGGCTATGTGCCGCGTTATGACGGTGTCAGCGCCGCATCCATCTGAGGTTGGAACCGGCGTCCACCTGGAGAATCGTGCCGGTGATCGCTCTGGCGTCGGTGCGGGATGAGAGATACACGTAGGCGCCCGCCAGGTCTTCGGGCTGCATGGCCATCTCCATTGGGTTGTTATTACTCAGACGCTGGTCGAATCCCGGCTGGYTGAATTGGGACTCGCCCGCCTGGTCCATGGATTCCAAGCCTCGCAGGTCGGTCATCACCCCGCCGGGGGCCACGGCGTTGACCCGCACCTGGGGCGCCGACTCCACGGCCAGCTGCCGCACCAGACCAACCACGGCGTGCTTGGAGGCGGTATAGATCGTCCCGCCGCCCAAAGAGTTCAGGCCAGCCCCAGAGGCGGTGAAGGTCATGGAACCTTGAGTTTTGATCAGTTCGGGCAGGGCGGCTTTGGCGCCCAGGAAACAGCCTTTCACGTTGACGGCGAAGAGTTCGTCAAAGGCCGATTCCAGTATCTCATCGTCGATCTCGTCCAACCTCCGGAAGCGGTCAAAGACCCCGGCGTTGGCGATGAAGATGTCCAGTTTGCCGAAGGCGCTGACTGCTTCTGACACAGCCCGCTGGTTGTCCGCCAACCGGGTGACGTCGCCCTGGATCGCCTTAACGGATCCGCCGAACTCGGACTCAAGTTCCGTCACCCTCTCGGGCACCCGTTCCAGCACCATAACCCTGGCCCCTTCCGCCACGAACCGCTTGACGATGCCGAGTCCGATACCGGAACCGCCACCGGTTACCAGAGCGACTTGGTATTCTAGTGCGGGCATGTTTTCTCCGGTGCCGAGTTTTTGCCAATGATACACGAAGGAGATAGCGCTGTTCTCACGTACATGCGATTAGTCTCAGGTGTTACGATATTCGTTGCGACAGACACGGATTCGGGTGGAGGACATAGCACTTTATGAGCAGCGCAATCACCGGACTTTCATTCACGGCGCGGTTGGCCCRTTGGAGCGCCGTTCACCGCTTRATCATCTTGCTTGGCACGGTCATCGTGATCGGGCTGGCGGTGTTCTCTATCATCGCCGTTGGTACGGAAATCAGGGACGACGACGGTGGTGTGGGAGAGTCCGGTAAAGGCTCCGCACTGCTGARCGAGCGGTTCRCGCCCGACCCCGCCGMCACCGAGCCTGCCAGCCGCACCAGACGCGAGGGTGTCATATTCAGCAACCCTTCCTTGGACGCCAATGACCTCTGTTCATGGAGACCGTGGAATCGGTCATGCGAACAATCAGGGACCTGCCCCAGRTGATCGCTGCCGTCAGCTATTACGACACGCAAGACGCMAGCATGTTCGCCGACGATGGGAACGCCGTTTTGGCCTCGGTCACACTCCAGGRCCCCGAAGACCCCGCTGGACGGATCGATATCGGGCCGTTCGTCGAGACGGTCCGGCAGGCCTCGGACCAGGCCGCCGGGTTCGATATTGGGGTCGTCAGCTTCCGTCTACTGGACGACGAGTTGGATGAGATCCTGACGGAAGACTTCAACCGCATCCTRATCTATTCCATGGTCATAGGCCTAGTGATTCTAATCCTGGCGTTCCGGGCGCGG
>NVWX01000030.1 GCA_002746355.1 Dehalococcoidia bacterium
GCAGATACAGAGGGCGAGGTTTTCGCGCATTCGGTCGCCAGCCTCAGCGTCGCGCCTAGAGTCCCTGGACCAAATCAATCCTCCGGGCTTGGAGCGATAGTTAAATTCATAGGCGGAGACGGATTTTATCCGTTTATAAATGAAGCAGTTCCTTTCAACATAACCGGGAGAGTTGAGCGACGGAACGGAGTAATGGTATGAGAGATTCCATAGAGCAAACGTCGGCAGACACGGTCGAGGAAGTTGAGCAGTTTGACGCGATTATTATCGGCGCTGGCCTTACTGGACTTTATCAGCTGTACCGGCTACGCCAGCTTGGCCTGACGGTGCGAGTCTTCGATGACGGGGCTGGCGTGGGCGGCACCTGGTATTGGAACCGCTACCCAGGGGCCCGCTTCGACTCCGAGAGTTACACCTACGGTTATTCGTTCTCGGAGGACCTCCTGCAGGAATGGGACTGGAAAGAGCATTTTTCCGGCCAGCCGGAGAACGAACGCTACCTCAATTATGTTGCCGACAAGTTCAATCTACGCGGCGACATCCAGTTGAATTCACCCGTTTCGTCTGCAGTCTACGACGACGGTGAGGATTGCTGGGAGATATATACTGAAGACGGCCGCCGGGCCCGGGCCCGGTTTCTCATCGCGGCCGTGGGCGTGCTGTCCGCGCGCTATCTTCCGGACTTCCCCGGAATCGACAGCTTCCAGGGAGACTGGTGCCACACCGCCAGATGGCCCGAGGAAGGTATGGACCTGACTGGCAAGCGGGTGGGCGTCGTCGGCACCGGGGCCACCGCTATCCAGCTTATTCCGAAGATCGCGGAAGAAGTCGCCCATCTAACTGTGTTCCAACGTACGCCCAACTACGCCGCGCCGTTGCGCAATTCGGAGATCGACCCGGAGACCCAGCAGCAGATCAAGGCCAGCTATCCTGAACTTTTTGCGAAACTCAAGGAAACCTCGGGTGGGTTTATTCACGACGTCGACCCGCGGTCGTGCTTCGAGGTCTCCCCCGAAGAGCGGTTGGCCAAGTACGAAGAATTGTGGGCCCAACGCGGTTTCTCTAAATGGCTGGGCAATTTTAAGGATACATTGACCGACGACGCGGCCAATGAGGACTACGCCGAGTTCGTCCGCAACAAAATCCGCGAACGCGTCCACGACCCGGTGGTGGCGGAGATGCTGGTGCCCAAAGACCATCCCTTCGGCTCCAAACGCATCCCCTTGGAGACCAACTACTACGAGGCCTACAACCGGGATAACGTTTTGTTGGTAGACGTGAAGAAAGCTCCCATCGAGTCCATCACCCCCAAAGGTATCAAGACTCAAGATACCGAGTACGAACTGGACGTTATCATCTTCGCCACCGGATTCGACGCTGTGACCGGTTCGTTGACCAGGATTGATATCCGCGGAGAAGGCGGTCAGACGATAAAAGACAAATATGCCGGGGGTCCGCGCAACTATATGGGCCTCCAAAGCGTCGGGTTCCCTAATCTCTTCATCATGCCTGGCGCTGGAGCGGGCAACTTCACCAGAGGCTGCGAGCCCGTCGTGGAATGGGTGGCCGACTGCATCGGCTATCTGCGCCAGAATGAGTTCAAGCATATCTCGGCCACGCCCGAGGCAGAAGAGGCATGGACCGAGTACGTCGCCGAGGCCACCGCCAATTCGCTCCGGACAAAGGCTGACTCTTGGTTTGTGGGCGCGAACATTCCCGGTAAAGCTCGGGTCTTTCTTGGCAGTCCGGACAGCGCTCCAGTTGCGCGGGCCAAGCGGGCGCAGGTGGCGGCCAATGGCTATGAAGGGTTTCTGCTTCGATAAATGCTTCCAAGTCTGGGGTTATATTATTTTCACGGTAGTAGTAATTGGGGGTTTTTACTCATGTCCATTGAACACCTGTATCCAGTGCTTACGCGTATCCCCAACGTAGACCCTCCCCTCACCGTCTAAAGCTATTCCGCGAGGGTTGCTCAACTCGCCGTGACCAAGCCCGCAAACACTTCAAGCCATCARCCGGRAACTCAGAAACGTCATTCCATGTTAAATTAAMCTTATTAACCYTCAGACTCGGAGGAGTAACCGTGAAGTACGACGTAGTGATMATCGGAGCAGGGTCGGCGGGAGCWATYCTAGCAACCCGGTTGACCGAGGACTCGGACCGGTCGGTGCTACTCCTTGAAGCTGGCCCGGATTACCCGGACTTTGAACAGCTTCCCGAGGAAGTGAAGTTTGGCTATGCCACCGAAGCGGACGTCATGACCAGCGACCACAATTGGCAATTCATTGGCAAAGCCACAGAAACATCGGTGCCGATGATGGTGCCCAGAGGCAAAGTAACCGGAGGCTCCAGCGCAATCAACGGCCAGGTCTTCCTGCGAGGGGTGCCCGAGGACTACGATTCCTGGGCCTCTATGGGAAATAACGAGTGGGGTTTCCAACAGCTACTCCCCTACTTCCGCAAGATTGAATCAGACTCCGACTACAGCGGTGATTTCCACGGCAACGATGGCCCTATCTTGATGCACCGTTTCAAGCAGGAAGCCTGGCTCCCGGCACAAGTGGCTTTCTACAATGCTAGCGTCGCCGCTGGTTATCCAGACTGTCCGGACCATAACCATCCCGACTCCGAAGGCATCGGACCAACTCCTCTGAATAATCCTAACGGTATTCGCATTAGCACCGCTCTGGGTTACCTTGACCAGGGCAGGCACCGTCTGAACTTGACCATCCGTCCCAACTGCCTGGTGAACCGCATCGTCTTTGACGGCACTCGGGCCACCGGGGTTGAAGTCGAGAGCGGTGGCGAGAAGTTTGTCGTCGAAGGTGAGGAGATCATCCTGAGCGCCGGTGCTATCGGGTCTCCCCAGATACTGATGCTATCCGGGGTTGGCCCCGCGGCCGATCTGAGCAGCCTGGGAATACCTGTGGTAGCAGACCGTCCCGGAGTCGGGCAGAACCTGCGGGACCATCCGACAGTATGGGTGACCTGGCGTACCAAGGAAGGATTTCCGCTGGATGGCCTAGCTCCGAGAACGCAGTTGATTCTTCGGTACACCGCCCTGGACTCCGACCTGCGCAACGACATGAGAATCTCCATGCAGGCCTACGCGACTGGACGGGTCAATCAGGGAGGAAATCGCATGGCACCGCTGGGCATCCGAATGATTAGCTCAATTTATCTGGCGGTTGGCGCCGGCGAGCTTCGTCTGGCATCCGCCGACCCTACGGTCCAGCCCATACTGGAGTACCATTTCCTTGAAGAGGATTTCGATCGCAAGCGATTGCGTGAAGGCGTGCGCATTGCTGTAAACCTGGGAGAGCACGAGGACTTCAAGGACATTATAGAAGAGCGGGTTGAGCCCACCGACGCCGACCTGGCATCCGACGAAGCCCTGGACCGCTGGATGATGCGGGAGGTAACCACCTCTCAACACATCTCCTGCACCTGCAAAATGGGATCTGCGTCCGACCCGATGGCGGTGGTAGATCAGTACGGCAAGGTGCACGGCGTGACAGGATTGAGGGTGGTGGATGCTTCCATTATGCCCGACTGCATCCGGGCCAACACCAATGTCACTACGATGGTGATCGGGGAGCAGGTCAGCGACTTCATAAAACAAGGGCGATAATTCCCCGGTCSATCTTGATTGTTCTCAGGGGCACGGCATGCCGTGCCCCTGAGCCTGTCGAAGGGCCGACAAAGTCAGGTTTGCGCTGCGGGCACCTTTCGTCCCGAATTGGTGGTTCGACGAGTTCACCATGAGCGAATGAGGCAGGGCTTGGTTTAATCTATCCACAAAATCTGGGCGTAGCCGGTGAGCCCCCACCCTAACCCTCCCCCCTTCCAGGGAAGGACGACGGGAGAGGGGATTTGCTTCCCTCCGGTTGACACCTACAGGCGTGCAATCTACACTGGCCCGAAATCTTAGCGCCACGTGGATCATAGCTAGCCCACCTATAGACCAGGAGTAGATAAATGGACGGAGTCACAGCTATCGCCAATATCCTGCGCATGGAGGGCGTCGAGTTCATCGGCTGCGTCCCCTACCAACCCCTGTTGGAGGCGGCGGCCATCGCCGGTATCCGGCCCATCGTGTTCCGGCAGGAAGGCACCGGRATMCATATGGTGGACGGCTACTCGAGAGTGACCAACGGCAAGCGCATRGGCGTTTTCATGATGCAGAACGGTCCCGGAGCGGAGAACGGTTTCGGCGGCGTGGCCCAAGCGTATTCCGAGTCCGTCCCAATCCTGCTGCTGCCCGCCGGAATGCCCCGGGACAAGCGGGGCGTCCATCCCAATTTCTATCCCACCCGCAGCTACGAGACCATCACCAAGTGGTCAGAAGAGATGAACATCGTGGAGCGCATCCCYGACCTGATGCGCCGGGCTTTCACCAAGCTGCGCACCGGGCGTCCGGGACCGGTCCTGCTGGAGATACCGGCCGACGTTGCCACCGCGGAACTACCCGAAGAACTCTTCAAYTACGAGCCGCCCCGAGTCGTGTTGCAGCAGGCCGACCCCGCCGACGTGAGCCGCGCCGCCAAGGTCTTGCTGGCGGCCGATCGGCCTATCCTGCGCGCCGGCCAGGGCGTGCTGTACGCCGAGGCGACGCCGGAACTGATCGAGATCGCTGAGTTCCTGCAGGCGCCGGTTATGACCACCCTGCCCGGCAAGAGCGCATTCCCGGAGACCCATCCCCTATCCTTGGGTTCCGGCGGGCCAAGCACCACCGGCATGGTGAACAAATACCTGAAGGGGTCTGACCTGATATTCGGCATCGGCTGCAGCTTCACCAAGACCAACTTTGCTCAAGCCATTCCCCAGGGCAAGACCATCGTCCATCTGACCAACGACGAGGACGCCATCGGCCGGGAGTACAAGACCGAATACGCCATGTTAGGCGACGCCAAGTTGGTGTTGCGTCAACTGCTGGACGAACTCAAGAGCCAAGCAGGCAGCGCCCGCGCCAAGAATCAGGTCTTACAGGACGACATCAAGTCGGTGAAAGAGGCCTGGCTGGCCCAGTGGATGCCGAAATTGACCTCCGACGAAGTTCCCATGAACCCCTACCGGGTGGTCTGGGACCTGATGCACACCGTGGACCTGGACAACACGATCATCACCCATGAGTCTGGCAGCGCCAGGGAATACCTGAGTCCTTTCTGGGAGGCTCGGGCGCCCCGCAGCTTCATCGGCTGGGGCAAGTCGACCCAACTGGGCTACAGCCTGGGACTGGCGATGGGCGCCAAGCTGGCTGAACCCGGCAAGCTCTGCATCAACGTCATGGGCGACCTGGCCTTCAGCACGGTGGGAATGGACGTGGAGACGGCGGTAAGGTGCGACATACCCACGATGACCATCGTTATCAACAACGCCTATATGTCCATCTATGACAACAGCCGGTTCCCGGTGGCCATCGAGAAGTACAACATCAAAAGCCTGTCGGGCGAATTTTCCGAGATGGCCCAGGCCATGGGCGCCTATACTGAGAAGATCACCGCTCCCGCCGACATCATTTCCGCCATCAAGCGGGGCATCGCCGAGACTGAGGCCGGCAAAACAGTGGTGTTGGAGTTCATCACCAAGGACGAGGGCGAGTACTCCAAGTTCTAGCTTAATTTCTGTTGGGGACCCTAATCGATGGTTTGCGTCTGCGACCGTTCGTGGTGAGCCCCGTCGAACCATACTGCGCCATGGCCCTTCGACGGAGCTCAGGACGAACGGTTGACGGTGTCGGTTGTCTCCACGATCAGGAATTGATACCCGCGAATCTCGGCCTGGAAGCCGGACCAGGCGGACCAAGAAGCTATCTGGCAGAGGTGCCGGTTGTCCGATTTTATCCTTATCTTTGGCGTGATTGCCGTTGTGTTGACAGTGACTGCCCTGGCGTCAGGCTTGGTCGAGCGGTCGCCGCTGTCATTCCCGCTGATCTTCCTCGGCTTGGGATTCCTGTTGGGAAGCAAGGGGCTGGACCAGTTGGACGTTGGCCCCCATTCTCCGTTCTTGGAGGTTGTGGCCACTCTGACCTTGGCGCTGGTCCTGTTCTTGGACGCGGTYAAACTCCAGGTGACTGAACTGGGCAAGAGGTGGTTGGTCCCGGCGCTGATATTGGGGCCCGGCACCGGTCTGATCAWSSYSATYGKCRCMCNTGSCCYKKGNGGTYGYKSNTTAMCTKCSGCYKKMKCNNASCCKWCATCGGCGGCGCCGTTCTGGCCTCCGCCGACCCCGTGGTCCTGCGGGAGATCGTGCGCGACGAGCGCATCCCCCGGTCTGTCAGGCAGGTGTTAAAGATCTAGGCTGGGATGAACGACCTGGTGGTGCTGCCGGTAGTCTTGGTGCTGATCGCGGTGGCGACCGACCAGAGTAGCGGCATCGGCGGCTGGAGCGCATTCATGCTCAAACTGTTGCTGTTGGGGCCGGCCATCGGGTTCGCCGTGGGCGGGGCGGGCTCGTGGGTCATGAGCTGGATGGACAAGAAGATGAGCATCCGGAGCGAGCACCAGTCCCTCTACGGCGTTGGTTTGGTGCTGGCCTCATATACCGCGGCGACGGCAGCGGGTGGGGACGGGTTCCTGGGTGCCTTTGCCGCCGGTCTGGCCGTGGTGATGCTCAACCAGTCCCTCTGCGACTGTTTCTTGGAATACGGCGAAGTCACCTCTGAGATGGCCATGCTCCTGGCCTTTGTGTTGTTCGGAGTGGTGCTCTCCGGCCTTTTAGAGACGGTCGATATCGTGCCGACGCTGGGTCTGGCGGCGTCGGTGGTATTTGCCATCCGCCCAGCGGTGCTGGGGGTAGTTTTGGCCAAGGCTCGGATGAGTTGGCAGGCCCACGCCTTCGTGAGCTGGTTCGGGCCAAGGGGTCTCAACTCGTTGCTGTTGGCCCTGCTGGTGGTCCAGGCGGGGATACCCGGTTCTGAATTGTTATTGGCTGTCGTGGGCGTGGTGGTGATGGCGTCGGTTGCCATCCACGGCGGCACGGCGGTTCCGGTGGGAATGTGGTACGGCCGGGCCGCCGCCAAGGAAGTATTCGAGGAAGAGCGCGAAAGTACGGTGGCTGGATTGTTCGGCCAACACGAGGGCGAAGTGCCCTTCCTCACGCCCCAGGAGTTGTCGGACCTGCTGTCGCAACCGGACCCGCCGGTCATAGTCGATGTTCGGACCAGGGCCAGCTACAACCATGATGGGACTAGGGTCCCCGGTTCGGTGCGCGTGCTGCCCGATGGGGCTATCGACTGGGCCAAAGACCGCCCTACGGGACAGGCGGTGGTCACCTATTGCAGTTGACCCAATGATGCAACTAGCGTCCGTGTGGCGCAGCAGCTCAGGGAACAAGGGGTCGAAGCCTCTGTATTGGCGGGCGGCATAGAAGCGTGGCGGAAGCTCTACCCGGTGGAGGCGATCGAGGTGGCTGTTTAGCCCTCCATTGACAGTTGCTTCTTGAAAAGATGCGGCGTCTGGGCTCCAATGGACTGGTTTGCTCCTATAGGGCCGGGGCCATCGCCCGCGGGGCTTTGGTCCTGGCCTGGCAGCATTTCTTCCGAGACCGGTCCAGCGGAGAACGGCGCCCATGACATCTTCAGTTACTACCCCAGGCACGTCCTCAGCCCCAACGGAACATCACGGCCCGCACCAACCTACGATCCGCGAGATGCCGACCCAAGAAAGGCCCAGAGAACGATTGGTGGAGTACGGCTCAAAGCATCTGAGCAACACCGAGCTGATCGCCATCTTGCTGCGCACCGGCTCCACCGGCGAGAACGTCATTTCACTGTCWTCCCKTCTGTTAACCAAGTTCGGAGGTTTGGCGGGGCTGGGTAAAGCGGCTTTCGCCGAACTTTGCGGCGAGCGGGGCCTAAGCGAAGCGCAAGCCCGTCAGTTGCTGGCAGCACTGGAGTTGGGCCGCCGGTTCATATMTCTTGCTCCCGAAGAACGGATCRTCAKCANCNNGMCCCAGGACGCCGCCAACCTGGTCACCGGCGAGATGGGCACGTTGGACCAGGAACACCTGCGGGTTATACTGCTGAACACACGTAACGAGGTGCTCAGCACCCACGAGGTATACGTGGGCAACGTGAACAGCTCGGTGGTGCGGCCGGCGGAAGTCWTCAGGCMGGCGGTCCGGAACAATGCCCCGTCGCTGATCGTGGTCCACAACCATCCATCCGGCAACCCCGCCCCCAGCGACGACGATATCGCCATCACCGAGGACCTGGTGGCGGCGGGCAAGCTCTTGGGCATCGATGTCCTRGACCACCTGATCGTGGGCAGCGGGCAACGTTACGTGAGCATGAACGAGACCGGCCAGGGTTTCGGTTAAATCGCTGGCATCAGGGAGAAATATGTCCCACTTCATTGACGCGTCGGACCGGAAACCCATGGAGTTGGCTCCCGGCGTCCACACCCGCACATTCTGGGGCGAGCAGATGCTCCTTTCCCTGGTGGAAGTGGACGCCAATACGGAGATGCCGCTCCATACCCATCCCAACGAGCAGGGAGGGATAATCATCGAAGGCGAATTTGAGTTGGGAATCGGGGGCGAGGTCAAAGKGTTGAAWCCGGGTGACNNATATATATCATCCCCGGCGGCGTRGAGCACTACGCCAAAGCTCTCGCCTCCAAGGTCAGGGCCTTGGGCATCTACAGYCCGGTCCGGGAAGAGTTTAAGTACTGATCGGAGGAGGGCGGGTTCCCCCTAACCCTGAGCTAAGCGATCGTCGTACTGATGGCTGGCGATTGGCTCAGACGTCTTCTGAACACGCGCCGCTCAGATTTATGGAGAGGACCGGGTCCAACGGCGCTAGATTATCACCAAGGCCGTATCGCGACTAGCAAAAGGAAGCTGACAGAACATCCATGCGATGATTGCGGTTGCGCTGCAGCCCGAAGGTGGTCCTTGAAACTCAGACTCTGTGTCATCGGCTGTGGCAGATTCGCCAGGATCTTCGCTGCGTCATTAGTGGGCGCCCGAGATACGGTTGACCTCTACTTCGCCAGTCGAGACCACAGCCGCGCCAGAGCCTACTCCGATGAGTTTGACGGGTTAGGAGCTTTCGGTTCTTATGAGGACGCCGCCGCGGCCCCCGAAATCGATGCACTCTACATCTGTACACCCCATGACCTTCATCTAGAACACACTCTTCTGGCCGCAACCGCACGGAAGCACATCCTGTTGGAGAAACCGATCGCCCGGACCACCCAAGAAGCCCGGTCGATAATCTCAGCCGCTACTGACGCTGGGGTTAAGCTGATGGTCGCTGAGAATTATCGATTCCTAGCCCCGGTGATGGAAGCGAAGAGAGTGATTGAGTCAGGAGCATTGGGCCAAGTGCGCCTGGTCCAGTTGCAGGAAGAATACCCGTTTTTTCCCGACTCATGGCGGAATGACCGGGAACGAAACGGTGGCGGTGTATTCATAGACGGTGGTATCCACAAAGCCAGCGTCCTAGCCTATTTGACCGGCCAACCCGATCAAGTGTATGCGGTTCAAGTACCGTCAGGGAATCCGGGTCTGGACGCCGAGGATGGGATCATCGTCACTACCCGCTCTCCCAGCGGGGTGGTTGGCATCATCAACCATACCTGGAGCGTCGGCAAGCCAACTGAGCGTCCTTGGGTCAGTGTGACCGGCACGCTGGCAAACCTAAACTTTGAGATGGGCCGGGATTGGTTGAAGATTGACTATGGGGATTCGCAAGAGACACGGCGATTCGGTGGCGACCATCGAGGCATCATAGCCATGGTATTGGAGTTCAGACGCTGCATCTTGGAAGGGTCTGAGCCGTCCATGACCGGTGAAGAAGGTCTGAAGGACCTGGCCTTGGTATTAAAGGCCTATGAATCGGTACAGAGTGGTTTGCCCGCGAAACTAGATTAACGTTTTGGCCAGCATCGTTGCGGTGGTTCGACGGGCTCACCACGAACGGAGCCGTGTACGGGTGCGCTCGCTGAAACATGGTTGGCAATACAAAAAGAAGGCGCCGTAACACGGCGCCCTCTCTTTTCGGATGACCGACACCCTCCATCAACGGCAGGTAATAGAACCGGCTGTGCCGGCTGGCTATTCGTCGCGGATCAGGGGTTTGACCTTTTCGACCATCTCTGGGGTGAGTTCGGTGATTCCGTGCACTTCCTTGCCGTGCACGGCTCCCANCGCCATCACCTCGTCCACGGTCTCGCCCCTGGCCACGAAGGTGCANNCGGAMCCCATATCGCTGCAATGCATTGCCTTTGCCATGTTATTCCCTCCTGTTATTTGGATATTATCCGGATGATTCTGTGCCTGAATGCTATTGGTATCTAATTGCTGGAAGCGAACAGCCGGTCCAGGCCTTCTAGGCAGCCGTCCCAACCTTGCTGGTGTTCGTCCCGCATGTGTTCGTCRGGGAACCGCTCGTGGGTTATCACCACCTCGGTCGCGCCGTCTTTRTCGATGAACTCCACCGTGACCAGCGTCTCGGCTGGTGTGAAGTCCGCGTCGTCCCCCGGCATCTTCTCGAAGGCCCAGGTGAAGACCAACTTCTCCGGCTCCACCACCTCCTGGTAGATCCCGTAGGAGACGTAGGGGGCGTCCTTGCCGGGCTCCAGCATCCCAAAGCGGTACTTGCCGCCGACCTTCAGATCGACCTCGGCGATGGGCGCCGAGAAGCTCTCGTGAGCGCCCCRCCATTGGTGGGGCAATTCGGGCTGGGTCCAGGCTGCGAACACCCGTTCCCTGGGTGCCTTGATGGTCTTGGTGACCTTTAGGCTGATGCCGGTCTGCGGCGTTGATTGGGTCATGGTTTCCTTCCCTCCGAATCGTTTTCTGTTGAGTCATGCTCTTTTGGAGTGCTGTCCTCGGGCGAGATATTTTCCAGAAAGTTGGCCAGCGACTCCAGTTTGTCCTCCCAGAACTKYTGGTACTGKGCKATCCAKTCSACKGCTTCTTTCATRGGYYGKGCCTCCARYYKGCASCGSCGGAYKCGKCCRTCYTTCTCYTGSRYCAGCAACCCGGCCCGYTCYAGSACYCGRAGYTGCTTGGATATGGCGGGCGGCGAAACATCAAACGGCGCGGCCAGTTCCGTGACGGAAGAATCGCCGAACGAAAGCCGCTCCAATATGGCGCGCCTCGTCGGGTCGGCCAAGGCCGCAAAGGTGAAATCAAGGGTTTCTGTTAAATAYTTAACCATGTGGTTAWTAATAACAGAAGAASRAAGTTKGTCAACGTGGCGACGAAAATCCCCCYCRRYCCCCCTTTATGAAARGGGGARGACATAKCCCCCCTTTGGTAAAGGGGGGYTGGGGGNNNTTGGTAGCTATTCGGAAAACCGGAATAATTAGGCAGGTCCAACTCAAGRGGTAAAAAGGTACCTGCCTGCCCGCTAACTCCGCCGGCGTTGGTCCCGGTAGTTGGGGGCGGTTATGGGCTGCCAGTCGACGACCATGCCATCCACCAAACGGGACGCGATGCGCGACTTGGTGTCTTCCAGTTCGTCAAGGGTGGAGGCTGTGGTGATGACGGTGGGAAGGCGGGCCTCGTRGCGRTGGACGACTATCTGGTAGAGCTTTTCCTCGGCCCAGACAGTGCTGCTTTCGGCGCCCAGGTCGTCCAGCACCAGCAGCGGGACCGAATTTATCTGCTCGAACAAYTCGTCGTAGCCGACTGGGCTGTCGGGGCTGAAGGTGGCCCGGAGGTGGTCCAACAGCGTTGGGACGAAGGCGAAGAACACTTGGCTGCCCTTGTCGAGACGTACTCCGGCGATGGCCACCGCCAGATGGGTCTTGCCGCAGCCRCGGGGACCGCTCAAAAGCAGCCAACCCTCCGGTTCGGCGGCGAAGCTCTGGGCGGTGTGCATCACCCGGTCCAAGGACTCTTGGTCTTGCGGAGATGCGCCGGGGCCGCCCAGGGTGTCGAAATTCTYGAAGGTCATGCGTTGGAGCATCTCGGGACGGACTTCGCCGATGCCCAGCACCAACCGGCTGTTGAAGTTGCCCAACTGAACCACCGTGGCCGTCCCGTCCGTGCCTTCAAGCCGGGTGCGCAGCGAGTCGTCCAGGCGTTGCAGCGGCCCGCGTACGGTGACCACGGTGGGCAACGCGTTGTTGTAGCGGTGGTTGATCACCTGGAACAGCTTCTCCTGGGCCCAGGGCGTGGCGTTGGTCATGCTGAGGTCGTCTAAGACCAACACGGGGACGTTTCGCACCTGCTCGAACAACTCATCGTAGGACACGGGGTTATCCGGCGAGTAGGCGGCCCGGAGATGATCTAGCAGGTCCGCGGCGACGATGAAGAAGGCTGTCTGATCTCTTTCGATGCAGCGGTTGGCGATGGCCACYGCCAGGTGGGTCTTGCCACTGCCGCTGGGGCCGGTGAGCACCAGCCAGCCCTGGGGATCCTCCGCGAACCGGGCGGCGATAGTCACGCCCTGGGAGAACATCTGGTGTGCGGCGGCGTCCGGCAACCTGCCTTCAAGGTCGGTGGTGGCGAAGGTTATGCGGGAGAGGGYGCCCAGGTTACTATAGCGGCGCAACGCGGCGGCGCGGTTGCCAGAGTCCGCAGTCTCCTGGCAGGTGCAGGGGACGGCCTGTCCGAAATCGGGATGGCCGATATGCACGCGGCGCGTGACCCAGCCGATGCCTTTACATCTCGGACAATCTTCACCCGCCGGTTCGCTATCGGGGAGCCTTACCCCATCGCCGTTGGTAGTCTTCGAGATATTTCTTGCGGTGATCCGTCTCAGTATGTCGCCCAGACTTTCCATCTTTTCCCCTCTCTACGTCCCCCCTGTTCTCTCTGCCCTCGGCGGTCCAGCGCCTTAGGATCCCGGCCACGTAGCGCCAACTGCGTTTGTTCTCTGCAACCGCGATGCCGAAAGCCTCCCGGAGCCAGGTTTCCGGATAGCGTCCTTCAGCCTCTTTCAACTCTTCAGCCAGCAACGGCGACAATGCCCCGATGTTGTCTTCGTAGAGCGCGAATATGTTCGGCTTTTCCAATTTCGGGACTTCCGCTTCAGGACCGTCATAGATCTCTGCCGGAGCTTCCCCTTGTTCCAACCTGGCGACGGCCTTCTGGTCTGCGTCGGTGTTCAGAAGAAACACCGTGTCCTTCCCATCCAACTGGTGGGTCAGGAAGGTTTTTCGTTTCACGGCCAACCGTAGTCCTTGGCGGATGGCATCTTCCGCCGAATCGTCGCCTTCTGACTTCAGACCTTTGACCAGCGTTCGGTCGGCAAGGAATTCTTCCAGGGAAACGGCCCTGAGGRCCCCGCGTTTGCGGTGTAACAGCCAGATGCCGCGCAGGGTTACTTTGAGTTCGGCCAGGTCCTGAATCTGTTCCAGGATGGGTCCGAACACTGGGTTGGGCACCGGGGTGTAGAGCGTTTTCCCAGTGAAACCGGAGAAGGCCCCGGAAGGCGCCATCTTTAGAACTCGTCGACCTGGCGATACGAATCGAACCTAACCCAGTTGTCCCGGAAATAGAGTTGTACGGTGCCGGTGGGGCCATTGCGGTGCTTGGCCACGATCAGATCTGCTATGTTTCTCGGGTACGCTCGGCCAGGAAACTGCCTGGCCCACTCATCCTCGTCCATGTAAAGGTCATCCCGGTGAAGGAACATCACCACATCGGCGTCCTGCTCGATGCTTCCGCTGTCCCGCAGGTCGGAGAGCATCGGACGGTGGCTGGGCCGTTGCTCTACGCCACGGCTTAGTTGAGAGCAAGTGATGAGGGCAATGTCCAAGTCCCGGGCCATGATCTTGAGCGACCGCGAAATCTCTGAGATCTCTTGGACCCGGTTGTCGCTGCGGCCGCTCCTGCCTTGGATCAACTGCAGATAGTCCACCACCAGCAGGTCCAATCCGTGCTCTAGCGACAGGCGGCGGGCCTTGCTGCGCATCTCRATCATGCTTTGGGACGGCGTGTCGTCGATGTACACCGGTAGGTCGGATAATCGGCCGATGGCGTCGGTGATGCGGTCGCTCTGAGCATCGGTTAGAAGCCCGAGACGCAGCCGGTGAGAATCAATTTCAGCTTCGGCGGACAGGATTCGCATCGCGAGCTGGTCTCTGCTCATCTCCAGGCTAAATACTCCGACTGTCGAACCGTTCTTGGCGGCGTTAACACTTGCRTTCAATGCCAATGCGCTTTTACCTAACGAGGGGCGGGCCCCAAGAATCACCAAGTCGGACCTCTGAATGCCTCCCAATAGCTCATCTAACTCGGAGTATCCTGTCATCACCGGACCGGATTTGTCGGTTAATACGTCGGCGAAAGCGGCCTGGTCTTCCAGGTATTGGTCGTAGATCTGCCGCAGTGGCATGAAGCCGCGCTGGGACTCGGTGCCACGGACGGTGAACAGCGCATCCTCAGCCTGGCGGAGGGTGGCGTCGATGTCGTCGGTGTCCTGATAACCCAGGGTCGATATGCGGGAAGCGACGTCGATGAGCTTCCGCATGGTGGCCGTGCGTGCCACAACGTTGGCGTAATGCTCAGAGTGGACCGAGGTGGGAGTAACAGAGATCAGGTGGCTGAGATAGGCCATGCCGCCCACGGTTTCCAGTTGGCTGGAGCGGCTCAGTTCCCTGGCCAGAGTGACTTGGTCGATGGCCTCATTGCGTTGGAAGAGGGCCTCGCAGGCGGCAAAGCAGAGCTGATTCCTCTCGCGGTAGAAATCGTCTGCCTTTATGTAAGGCGCGACGCGGGAGAAGCAGTCCCCATCTATTAAGACTGACCCAACAACCGCTTCCTCCGCCTCCAAGTCATGGGGTAAWAGCTTCTCSGCGTACATCGCCCTATTCTTCCACCTCTGCGTTGACGTGAATCGTGGCTGTGACTTCGGTTGAGAACCGGAGCGTCACATCGTATTTGCCGGGCTCGCGGATCGGTTCGGCGATCTCCACCCAGCGCCGTTCCACTTCCCGGCCTACTTTCTCGGCCAGTTCCATGGCGATGTGGGTGCTGGTGATGGCGCCATAATACCGTCCGGTGGGGGTGATCCTGGCTGTGAGCGTGATCGAAATATCGTCCAACCCGCTGGCCAGTTCTTCCATGACGGCGGTCTCGCGAATGCGGACCTCATCTCCGACGGCGGTTATCTTGTGCAGCCGCTTCAGTACCTCGGGGGTGGCGATCTCCGCCAGGCCCTGGGGCAAAAGATAGTTGCGGGCGTAGCCATCGGGCACACGGCGGACCTCGCCCGCCCTGGCCTTATTGGGAACGTCTTGGGTGAAAAYTACTTCCATTGTTGGTCACTTCCGTTGGGTTCTCCGATGGGCATGGTCRATCGGAATAGGGATTTGACCTCATCAGTAAGAGGCCGRACTAATTATACGGTATGCCCATGCTAACGGGGAAGCGGGACCGGTCTGCGGCCTGGCCCCTGTGAGATTTCGGGATACGCTGCCGAAGATTGACTGCCCGCTGCGCCCCTCCTAAAATCACCTTCAACGTGAAAATAGGCTTTTGGGAAAGCAGACGAATCTGCGACCGRGAAAATATATCCTTCTTTTCACGACAAATCCAGGCAGTTTGCACCAATCTCAAACGGATTTTTTGGACCTGAAATGGGATTTRTAGCCGACATWGAAGGCCGGACCCAGTCSATGAGGCAGGCCATACTGGACCATTCTTTCGTTACGGGAGTGGGTGATGGCACGCTTCCGGTGGAGATGTTCAAGCACTATGTGACGCAGGACTACGTCTATCTCATCGACTACAGCCGGGTCTTGGCTCTGGCGTCGGCCAAGGCGCCCAGGTTGGAGGACATGTCCTGGTTCGCGGGGCTGCTTGATGAGACTCTGAACGTGGAGATGGCGCTCCACCGCAGTTTTTGCCAAGAGTTTGGGATCAGCGCCGCCGAGCTGGAGGCCACCGTGGCGTCCGCCGGCACCGCCGCTTACACCAGCTTCCTGCTGAAGACCGCCTACGAGGGCAGCTTCGGKGAGTTGGTGGCGTCGCTGCTKCCCTGCCAGTGGGGCTACTGGGAGATCGGCGACCACCTGATGCACCGCGGGCTGCCACAACAGGCGCCGCTCTACACCAAGTGGATCGAGATGTACTCCACCGAGGAATTCTCCGCCCTAGCCCACCACATCCGCAAGATGGCCGACCGCATCGGGGATGGAGCAGGTACTGACGAGTTGGCCGCCATGGGGCAGGCCTACGAGACCAGCGTCCGCCTGGAGCACGGTTTCTGGGACATGGCTTACAACTTGGAGGGGTGGGCGGGGTAAGCGAACGGAAACAAGAGTTATTCGGKGTTGCCCGAAACGCCCGTCAGGCCTTGCAGGACGGCGTACGCTGCAGCCTCGGTGCGGTTGGATGTGTAGTCCGAATTCTGCAGGCTAGTGTCGTCATGCCAGGGGTAGGAGACGTGGATGCGGGAAACCATCCGATATGTTCACCAAATACTCCGGCATCGAGACGGGATTGCTTAATCGCGTAAAAAATCTCGAAGGCGCAAACATAATGCGGGTCTGTCAATGCTTTCAGTGTCACGCTTCTTGTTCCGTGCAAACTTGGGCCGCCAATAGCCCGTGTTCGATTGAGGAATCCGACCATCTCGGCAACCCGCGTGCTGGTGCCAGAAACAACCGTGGACAAATATAACTTTTTGCTTACGAGGAAAAACAAAATCAGGTTTACCGGGCAAATCTCGCCGGTGAAGGCGAAACCGGTATCCCATTGAATGCGCAGCGCGGCGGACAAGAATCTCAGGCTTGGTGTCTTGGCCGCGAATGGCGCGCATGTTGGCGCTTCTCATTTCGCTAGAAAGCTTGTCCGTCATTTACCAAACTTAGTTTGCRGCCAATCAAAGACGGAACGCTGCTCTTCTAGTCCAGCCCGTCTAATTTGGGACAGCAGCCAGATCGTCGTTGGCTTCTCGGCGGTAATGTTTTTAGCTCNTTGGTTGCAGTTCGAACACRAGGCTCGCAAATTGCTTACCTCGTCTTTGCCTCCTAGGGTTTTATCAACGATGTGTCTAACGTGGAGGCGTGCTGGGCGCCCCGTCTCTGGATCTACTTGTCCGGGCGTAATTCCACACATCTGACACGTAAACCCATTTCGGTCAAGAACTTCCGATTTCACGCGGGAAGAGATACCCCGGCGAAAATTCGGTAAATAGCCTTCTGGTGGTTTTCGCGTAAAAGGTATTGGCCAGGTTTCAAGTCGGCAGTGTCGTTGTGTGAAAAAATGGGCCATCCTTCTTCGTCTCGAAGCTCCCTCAGGCGGCGGCTATATTGAACGGCCCCATCTGCCGCCTCCTGAACTTCACTCGACTCAACTACGCGGCCGATATTTCTCAGGAAATATTGCCGGATTTTCTCTTTTCCCGAAATTACACGAGGCATTTTCTGACTGCTCCTCCTACTGCGGCTGCCAGTTACACGGGTAGGGCATTCCCTACCTGCCGGTAGGCTTGTGTCTTTGAGCCAACAAACGACCAATTGTCGGGAAAACTTTGTAGCCGAGCCACCATGCGAATCGTCAAACGCGGCATTCCTTCATAATCCAGGTCGGRAGGTTCGTTGGCGAGGCCTAAACCGTCGACTYCTAGTTTGGCCCATTCCTTCCGCGCCCGAGTCGGGCCTAGATCCGGACCGCCGTGCTTAAGCGATCCGCCAACGATCGTAGGGGCTATGCATGAGGCCTGTTCCATCCAGGCTGGAGCACCGCGCCAGCCACGCTCGGCCATAAGATCCYCGATAGCCGCCGCGACAGTAAGATCACCGCCTTTCTTCGGTGCAGGCCAACGAAGATTACCCGTGGCCCCTCTTAACAAAGCGACTAAGAAGGCGCGGGAGCGTCTTTGAGGCACGCCGTAGTCTGGCCCGCTGAAAGACGCCCAATGAGTGTCGAACCCTTCCCGGTCCAACGCCGAATCTATCTGTTCACGAAAAGGCCCAAAACGTGAGCTTAGTATCCCACGCACATTCTCGATCAAAATTGCCCGCGGCCGAACCATCGTTACGATTCTAATCATGGCTGGGAATAGATCTCTGTCATCCTCTCGGCCCAATTGCTTGCCCGCGATTGAGAAAGGAGGGCATGGGAGGCCGCCTGAGAGTAGGTCAACTCCACGCCAATACGAGGCGTCGAACCGCTTAATGACAGTTCATCGAAGGACTCGCCAAAACTGGCTGGAGTCCCAATTGAAAACGGACTGGGAAAGATGGAAGCCGAGAATCTAAATCAGTTGACGGCAGAAGCGTGACCGGTACTAGTGGCGTGGAAACGTGAACCTGACCACGCTTCGTTCGACATTTGCCCGTTTCCGGCAATTTCGTGGCTCCCAATCAATCGGTACTCGCGAAGTAGGGGGTCAACCCCTACCCCTTAACCGCCCGGAACACCCAGCAGGGCCACGAGAAGGCTATGTCATCATGTACCGGGGCTACTTGGAAGGCTTCTCGGGTGGCGGCTGGGGCTTGTAGGAATTCTTTGCGCAGGGCTTCGGTCTCTGCGGTTGAGACTTTGGTGCGGGCGGTCCACTCGTTGAAGCGTAGGTAGATGCGGGGGTAGTCGTTCTCGACTACCGTGAAACCCCGCTCGGTGAGCAGCTCGGTGATCCTTGAGATCTTGCGGTTTTCGATGTGGCTGAAGTCCCGGCGGAGTTCAATGTCGTTCATCCAGATGGTGATGGCGTCGTCTTCGGGGGCAACGCTGTCGGCCATCAGCAGCGACCCTCCCGGCTTCAGAACGCGCTGGGCCTCGTCTAGTGTTTTCTCGAAGTCCCTAAAGTGGTGGGCAGAGACCCGGGACGTGACCAGGTCGATCGACTTTTCGGCGAAGGGGAGCGCCTCGGCGGCGTTCTGGCTCAGACCCAGGTTGGCGATGCCCCGCTCTGCGCCCAGTCGTTTGGCCTGGCGCAGCATCGGTTCGGTCACGTCAGTGGCGATGACCCGGTCCGACACCCCGGCCACGGCGAAGGCGGTGAAACCGGCGCCGGTGCCCAGATCAACGGTCCAACCGTACCGGTTGCTGCCGTTGGCGGCATCAACCATCCGCTCGACGGACTCCAGGCTGTCGTCCCGGATGTGCACTTTGCTGGTGGCGTAGACGGCCGCCTGCGGGCCGAATACTTGCTGGGCGGCCAGTCCTTGACCGTTGCCTTTATCGCCCAGGGTCATGTTTCTTCTCGCTGATCGGCTACAAAATAAAACTGGCGCTCGGGTGGAAAACCAGTCCCAAGCGCCAGAGTCTTTCCAGTTAAACCGGCTGTGCCGGCGGCGGTTAGACCAGTACCGGCTCTGAATTCTTTTGATAGATCTGGAACCGGTGCCGGGTGGTRTCCGCGATCAGGACGCGGCCACTGTGGTCGACGCGCACCGCGCAGGGGGCCCACAGTACCTTCTCAGGAGTGAAGTCCCGCACGCCGTTGCGCTGGCGRACCATGTCYGGRTTGGACTTGATCTTRTCGRYGCCCAGGCTMGAGAGYGYYGCGTYRCCRKTGAACTCGGTGAKGAAMCGGCCSTCGGYYGTSAGCACCTGRACCCGGTTGTTCAGCCARTCGGCGATRTAGATRTCGCCGTCGTCRTCGACGCARACGCCGGTSGGGCGGTTGAACTSGCCKACSGGWAYATCRACRTACRYSAYGCCTCCCTKGTCSCKGGCRATRCTGCAATCGCCGCCGGTGCCGGGCCTCCCGAACGTGGCCAGCCACTTGCCGTCGTTGGTGAAGGACTGGATACGGTCGTTGCGCCAATCGGCGACGAAGATGTTTCCGTCCTTGTCCAGGCAGATGCCCCAAGGCAGGTTGAACTCGCCATTGGCGGAGCCGGCTGTGCCGAACTTCCCCAGGAACTTGCCGTCCAACGAGAACTTCTGCACCCGGTTGTTGCGGCTATCTACTACATAGACCGTGCCGTCGGGGCCGATGGTGATGCCGGCGGGGCGGTCCAATTCGCCGTCGCCGGAACCGGGGGTCCCCCAGTGGCTCTGGTACTCGCCATCTTTGTTGAAGATGGTGATGCGGTTGGTCCATTCGTCTGTGACGTAGACGTTGGTGTCTTTGTCCAAGGCGATGGCCATGGGCCAGATGAATTGGCCGGGTTTCTCGCCGTAGGAACCGAACTCGGTGACGTATTCTTCCTTGTCCTCGCCGATGCGGAAGATATTGATGCGGGTGCCGTCCGCCCGTGACTCATAGGAGCGGTTGACGATGTACACCAGGTCATCGGGACCCAGTGCGAAGTCCATCGGGTTGCGGAACCCGGTGCCCTGGAACTCGGAGCGTCCAGCCGTGAAGCTGTAGGTGAACGTCCGGTCATTGATTCCCAGGAATACACTAGCCATAGCTATTCTCCTCAGGGTTCGGGGCCCCGCGCCTTGGTYTCGCAGGCGTGGGGGCCGATGTTCTAGATTTGTTGCGAAAGTCCTGTTCTATCGGGTTGTCCGCTTTCTAAAGAAAGGGGACCGGCTCGAAGGCGCCGCCGATGATCGCCTTGGCGTCCAGGCCCATCCATCCGTCCAGCAAGGTGGTGTAGGCCGAGCGGAAATCGACGTTGTGCTGCAGGTTGCCGCCGTCTTCCAACTTGTTGRGCTCCAGGGACGGGTATTCGCCGTAGAGGCCGCCCTTGACGTTGTCGCCCAGGACGAAGGCCACTCCGCCGGTGCCGTGGTCGGTGCCCGAGCCGTTGTCCATGGCTCGCCGTCCGAACTCGGAATAGAAGAACAAGGTAACGTTGTCGCTCTTGCCCAATTGCCGGATGTCGGCCATGAATGAATCGATGCTGCTAGACACGTCTTGCAACAGGTTCGCATGCCCCACCGCCTGGTTGGCGTGGGTGTCGAAGATGTTGTACGGGGCCGTGGTGAAAAGCACCCTGGTCCCAAAGTCGGCGTTGTGGACCTGGGCCATGTCGCGGAGGTAGCCGCCCATGGCGCTGCTGGGATACTCAACCTCGGACTTGTACATGCCGGGAGCCGTACCCAGGATATCGGCGCCCTTCAGGGCTTCGATGCCGGTGCGGCGGATGTAGTCGTCGACCACGCCCTGGCCGATGGCCGGAGCGTACATGCGCCCGAACAGGTCCAGAGCCTCAGCCCGCTGGGCCTCAGCGCCAATCTCAGTGAGCAGGCCGTAGGTACCGAGGTCACCCACCGATGCTACTGGGACACCCTCCTTGGCCAGCGAGCGGGGCAGGCCGCGGCCGAAGTTGACGCCGGTCAGCACATTCTCGCCTTTGGGGTCCACGTCCTGGATGACGCTGCCCAACCAGCCGGTGAGGCCAAGTTCTTCGGGCTCACAGGTTGCCCAGATATCCATGGACCGGAAGTGGGACAGGCTGCCGTTGGGGTAGCCAATGCCCTGGATGATGGCCAGTTTTCCTTCGTCCCAGTACTTCTTCAACGGCGCCATGGCCGGGTGGAAGCCCAGTTGGTCGGTGATGGGAATGATCTGGTCCTCGGGGACCCCCAAAGCCGGGCGGTAGTCCCGGTAGTGGGGATTGTTGTAAGGGATGACCGTGTTCATCCCGTCATTTCCGCCGGACAATGAAATCACTGCCAGGACTGGGTCTTTTACAGTTGATACCATTCTTATTCCTCCGCCTAAGAGTCGGATGACTCAGTATTTTCTACAGTTTCTATCCGGTTGATCTGGGGAGTTCCTAGCCAAACTGGAACTCCGAGGTGGTGGCGATCATCTGCAGGGTCTCGCCCGTCCGGCGGGAGAACTCACTCTGCTCGGCCTCGTCGCCGTGCTTCAGGGCGCCGCCGGCATCCAGGTGGTCGGTCAGTTGGCCGCGGGTCTCCTGTGCCAGGTCCATGGGACCAAGCAGGTCCAAACAACGGTCTAGGAACTGCTCGGAGCTTGGGACGTCGCCCAGCGCCATCAGCCGGTCGATGATGGACCGGACGCCCGGCAGTTCAGTGTTGCCCAGCATCGAGGATGCGAAGTTTATCCGGTCGATGAGACTGCCGCTGTTGATCCATTCGCGGCCCATATGCCAGCCTTCCACCGTCGGCGGGTTCATCAAGTCCAGCCCCATGTACTTGGGCTCCATGGCCACGAAGAACAGGCCTGGCTTGGGCTCAAGGTGGTCGCCAACCATGCGCATCGTGCCGATGACCACGTCGGCCGGGCTCTTGACCTTGGCGAACCGGACCGCTTCGTCTTTGAAGAAGTCCGAGTTGAAAAGGACCGTCAACATTGCCGTGATCTCGTACCCAGAGTCGAAATAAGCCTTCTCCAGAGCCTTGATGGCTGCCATGTCCCGAGGCTCGCTCAGACGCCAYGAAGGCACCGGCGGCTCGTCGGCGACGAAGAAGTCGTAGAGTTTGCGGGCGACGAAGCGGGCGGTGGCCGGCTGTTTGCAGAGGATGTCTACGATGTCKCCRCCGTCCCAGTTACCGGTCTCGCCCAAGAAAGTCTTCTCCCCATAGTCGTGGTCCGCCGGGTCGAAGCGGAACTCGAAGGGAGTGCGTCCGTAGGGGAACACCGGAATCGTGGGGGCCAGGTTCCAGCCGGTGAAGGCGCGGGCGCAGGCCTTTACGTCGTCTTCGGTGTAGTTGAACTCGTTGTCCATGCCCACGCCGATGGAGAACAGCTCCAAGAGCTCGCGGCCGTAGTTCTCGTTGACGGCGGTTTTGTGGCTCTCGATGTTGTCCAGGTAGTAAAGCATGGCCGGGTCGGTGGAAAGCATCATCAGCAACTCTTTGAAGTTGCCCATGCCGTATTCCCGGAACTTGTCGATCTGGATCGCCGTGGTCCGGGCGTTGTCCACCTTGTTGTCGCCAGCGCAGAGGATGGTGTGCCAGAAGAGGGACATCTTCTCTTTGAGCTGGTACTTGTTGTTGATCATGCGGTAGACCCACTCGGTCTGGCCGGTCTCGATGGCGGCCTTATCGAAGTAGGACGGATAGGCGCGGTACATGAGGTCTTCGTCGATCCCGGGGTCATCTCCCGGGTTCAGAAGCTCTTTGACCACGTTGTCGTAGCCCTGGGCTGCTYTGGCCTCRATCTCRTCGCGGCTCGCTCCGTAACCGGCGCGGCGCAGAAGGTGGGCCATCAAAGCGATCTCTTGGTCAGGCATTCATTCCTCCTCATCAACAGTGAACAGTTCTATCTGAACTCGAAATTTTCATTTTCAGGTCCTGGSTGACCAAGGGGYTGAGATTCCCCTCGTCGGCAGAGGACTGCTGGCGGTGGACCTTCGGCARGGCAGCCTAACCGATGTCATTCGAARTATATCCACATTTTAAAAATCTGGGAGGGGCGATGTCAATACTCAATATTTGATARATCRAGGCTAAGACRCTAATACTTACAGGTGATTTATTAGRAAATACCGATTATAAGAAMGAGATGRTTCGAGGGAACGGTGTTTGATCGCGGGCCGGCCAGGCGTTCGGGGCGCCCTGCCATGCTAAAATCCGGCAATCCGCAGGATGAAGCTTCCAAGTAGGAGGCCCTTTAAATGATGAAGCCAGTTATCCCRTCTATCATAAATTCCGGAGACCCGGTTGAGTACGGCTGCGACTGGGGTAAGATCGCCCGTTTGATCGTCCACGACTCCCTGRAGACGCAACCGGGCGAGAAGGTGATTATCCATGCCGACCCGACGTACTTTCCAGCATTGACCGAGCAGGTCCGGATCGAGTTGGTCCGGGCCGGAGCAGTTGAGTTGGCGGTGTCGATGGTGAATTCGGGCGGGCTGGAAGCGGTGCGGCGCAGTCACCGGCGACGGGAAGACCCCGCCCTGGTGGAGATGGAAGACCGCGCCATGGCTTCGGTCTTTGACCTGGCCGACATCTACATCTGGCTGCCGACTTTCTGGCAGATCAATCCGGGGCAGACCGAGAAGATCCTCAAGACGTGGCCCGGCCGCTCCATMCACTTCCACTGGGTGATAGACCCCAACGACCCGGTGGAATTCCGCATCCTTTCAGAGATGTACGAGCGGGCGTTGYTCATCGACTACGAATCCCTGGACTCCCGGCAACAAAACCTGATCGCCGCTTTGCGGAATAGTTCGGTGCACATCACCAACCCGGCGGGRACCGACCTGACCTTCACGCTCCGGGAAGCCCACTTCCACCGGRGCAACGGCCAAGCCTCCAAAGAATTCATCAACTCCTACGCCAGGGACGGCAGCGCCCGGGACMGGGAGGTGGAACTGCCGGCCGGGGCCATACGCACTGTGGACGTCACCAACGCCCAGGGCCGGCTGGTCTGCACCGATGAGACCTTCTTCGGACGGGAAGTCGGGACATTGACCTATACCTTTGATGACGGGCGAATCACCGCCGTCGAGTCCCAGCACCACAACGATTATGTCCAAGCCCTCTGGGGGATTCAGACCGGCGATAAAGACCGCATCGGCGAATTCAACGTGGGTGTCAGCCCCGGACTAACGCTGCTGCCGGACTACCCCAAGACCGTTCCGTATTTCGGTTACGGCGACGGCGTGCTTCGGTTGAGTCTGGGCGACAACCAGGAGTCTGGGGGAGATGTAATCTCCAGCTATCACCACTGGCTGTTCTTGACCGACGCCACAGTGCAAGCGGACGGGAAGACGGTGGTCGATGCTGGTAGATTGACCCGGGAGTTCACCTCAGGGTCTTAACGAAAGTCAGTTTCGGATCAGCATTCCCGGCTGGCAGTGGCGGCAGTAGCTGGTGATGCGTTGGTTGGCGTTCAACTGGGTGATGTTGCCCCCGCACTTGGGGCAGGGCTGACCGCCCTTGTTGTGGACCTGCAGGAAGTCGCGGACCTTCTTGTGGATGTCGCCACCCATGCGCACTCTGAGAGTCTCGGTGGCTTCTTCCAGCACCTGACGGCACTGGGCGTGGAGCGTTTTTAACTCTTCTGGTTTCAGGGCCCGGCACTTCTTGAAGGGCGATATCYCGGCGGCGAAGAGTATCTCGTCCGAGTAGGCATTGCCGATGCCGGAGATGAAGGCGCCGCGGGTGAGCACGCCTTTGATCTCGCCGTTGAACTTCTTCAGCCGCGCCTGGAAATCCTCAAAAGTGATTCCGGAGAGCACATCAGGCCCCAGGCCGGTGTATTGGGGGACAAGCTCGTCTTGGGCGTCGCCACCATATTCGCCATTGTCGATGTAATAGACCTTGCCCATCTGCCGGTCGTCCAGGTAGCGCAGGTCCATGCCGCCGCCGATGCCCAACGATATACAAGTCTTCTTCTGGACCCGGACCGACTCCTGACAGTGTTGGAGCGCGCCGGTGAGCATGGGGTTGATCACGAGACTGCGCCCGCCGGAGAACCGAAGGGTCAGGAACTTGCCCCGTCGCTGGGCGTCCAGGAATGTCCGACCGGGTAGGTCGCTGGTAATCTCCCCAGCCAACGACCGCACCACCGTGGAACGCAGGACCTTGCAGGACTCAACAGTTGCGTCCTTGAGGTTCGCGTTGAGATAGTCCTTGATTATTTCCAGGTCCGGTGCTTCTGGCATGGCGTTATTATGCCTTATTTATTTCAAACGACCGGGCCCGTATGGAATAATGGGAGCCATGTTGATCGGCGTTGTATCCGACACCCACGGCTTCTATGACCCGCGCGTGCATCCGCTCCTGGATGGAGTGAAGCACATCCTACACGCGGGCGACATCGGCTCAGGTCAGATCATCGAGCAGCTGTCGCAGATCGCGCCGGTTACGGCGGTTCGCGGCAACAACGACCGAGAGGGTCCAGAGTCCGAGTTCCCCGAGGTTGAGACCCTGGAACTGGGCGGCTGCAGGATTTACCTGACCCATATCGTGAAAGTGCCCAAAGAAGGGGAYGACGCCGGCTTGGCGCAATACCTTGAGCAYGGGGCCGACGCGGTGGTTTTTGGGCACAGCCACTTCGCCTTTCACGAGCAGCGGGGCGGGCTGACTTTCTTCAACCCCGGGGCGGCGGGCAAGCGGAGGTTCAAGGTGGTGCCGTCCATCGGGTTGCTGGAGTTGGAGCCGGGGAGGGTTGCGGGGCGGATTTTGGTGCTTTAGGCAAGGTTCACTTCTAAAGTGGTGCCCTCATCCTAACCTTCTCCCGTGCGCGGGAGAAGGGACTTTTGGTCGGAGAAGGGATTATTTGGTTCGTCCCCTCACCGTGCCTATAGCCAACACTCCAGACCCGACAGTTATGGCGGCGATGAGTTGGATGGCCGGCCTGAAGCCGAATAGGTCTGCGACGACTCCAGCTAGGAGTGCCCCGATGATGAAGCCGGAGTCTCGCCAGAAGCGGTAGACGCCTAGGACTGACGCCCGGTCCGTCGCGGGGACGGCGTCGCCTACGGCGGCCAGAAGGGTCGGGTAGACSAGGGCGGTGCCGAACCCCAGCAGGGCCATGGAGCCGAGCCACACTCCGTATGAATCAACCCCGGCGGTTAGTGAGATCGCAACCCCCTGTAGCACCATGCCCACAACTATCAGAGGTTTGCGCCCCAGGATCTCGCTGGCCCAGCCGGTGGCCAGTTGCAGGCCGCCCCAGTCCAGGGGGTATATGGCGGCAAGGATGGCGATTCGGTCCAGGCCCAGGCCTTGGCTGGCGAAGTAGAGCGGGAAGATCCCCCAGGCGACGCCGTCGTTCAGGTTCTTCACCAGCCCTGCTTGGGTGAGGCCGAACAGGTACGGCTTGCGCCAAGTGGCGTCGGCGAAGTTGGACCTGAAGGAGCTTGGAGCTTGCGCCGGGCCTGATTGGCCGGCTGTCTCCAATGCCAGATGGGTCGCCGTGTCCCGGATGAAGAGCACGCTGAAGGCCAGGCCGGCGGCGGCTATGCCGATTCCCAAGTAGAAAGGCTCAGGTCTCAGACCGTAGGACTCGGCGATGATGCCGGTCAATAAGGCCATCACCGCGAGGGATAGATAACCGGCCGATTCATTGAATCCCGGCACCAGCCCTCGCCATCGCGGGCCGGCCAGATCTATCTTCATGTTGACGGTCATTGACCAGGCAAGGCCCTGGTTTACGCCCAATAGCAGGTTGGCGCCGATGATCCATCCCCAGGCTGGCGCCCAGATGAGCAGCAGGGGGACCGGTATGCCGATCATCCAGCCGGCGATGAGGATCCGGCGGCGGGTGAACCGTTGGGCGATGGGTCCGACGAGCAGGTTGGAGCCGGCCTTGGCCAGACCGAAAGTGGCGATGAATGAGACGACGGCGGTCTTGGACGTGATTCCGAATTCGGCTTCGGCCAGGCCGGGCAGGATGGTGCGTTCCATGCCAATCATCCCGCCGACGAACATGTTGGCGGCCACCAACAATGCGATCTGACGCCAGTTGTCCGACAGGCCGAGGGTGACCTGGGGTTGGTGTGAGGAGAATCCTGRYAGAAAYSTGATGAGTTTCATAAAGGCAGGAAAACGCCCTCATCCYAACCTTCTCCTCCTTCCGGGGAAGGACGGGAGAAGGTACTCGACGCGGCTGTGCCGCCCCTACTGGTTCAGGCGGATGGCCTGGGCGCCCAGTTGGGGCCAGGCGGCGGGGGAGGCGGCTTTTTCCAGGCGTTCTTCCAGGGGCAGGTCTTCGTCCCAGTAGTAGCCGATGAAGCGCTGGCCGTTGATGCCGTCGGACGCATCTGAGGCCAGCCAGACCACGGGCGCCTTCATCACCTCGGGTTGGATCATGTCATCTCGGTCAAAGACGGTGTCATCAGGGATCAGGTCGGTGTTGGCCCTGCCGCCCGGCACCAGGACGTTGACTGTAACGCCTGTGCCCTCCAGTTCCCGGGACGCCATGGCGATCAGGGCTTCGTGGGCCGCCTTGGAGGGGCCGTAGGGCGTGCCTCCCTCGCGGTACATGGTGTTCATGCTGGTAGTGACTCCGATGATCCGGCCCCAGCCCTGGGCCAGCATGTGGGGCACCACAGTCCGGGTCATATAGAATGGGCCGCTGCTGTTCACCGCCACCACCCGGTCCCACTCCTCGGCCGGCACCTCCCAGAAGTTGTTCTTGGTCTCGCCACCCATGAGCATGTTCCGGGGCGCGATGCCCGCGTTGTTGACCAAAATATGGAGCCCGCCCAACTCGTCGATCGTGCGCTCGATCGACCGCTCGACCTCGCCGATGGAAGAAACGTCCACGACCTGTGCCATGACGCAATCGTCGCCGCCAATCTCCCGCATATAGTTGGAGGTCTCGTCCAGCCACTGCTGGTTGATGTCCATCATGGACACCCTGGCCCCGGCTTTGACCAAGGCTTCCGTCATAGCCCGTCCCAACCCCCGCGGGCTGGCCGCGCCGGTCACGATAGCAATCTTCCCTTCAAGCACTCTCTGTTGCACAAGAACCCTCCAAATTCAGGGTAGCCGCCCCTAGTAAACGCCACTGCGTGGCCTATTGGGCTATGTAGCCGCCGTCAATGACCAGCTCGCTGCCGGTCACGAACGAAGACTCGTCCGATGCCAGATAGAGCACCCCGTAGGCCACGTCGTCGGGCTGGCCGGTCCGGCCCAGCGGGATGCGGGCGATGGACTCGGCCTCCGCCACCGGGTCGCCTTTGCGATTGGCGGTCATGGGAGTGTCGATGGGGCCTGGGTGGACCGAGTTCGCCCGGATGCCTTCGGAGGCGTACTGGATGGCGGTCGACTTGGTGAAGATGCGCACCGCGCCCTTTGACGCGTTGTACACGGCGCCTACGTAGGCCTGGCCGGTGATGCCCGAGATGGACGATATGTTTACGATGGACCCGCCGCCTTCCTTCCGCATCTCGGGAATGGCGGCCTTGGTGCCAAGGAACACACCCTTGGCGTTGATGTCCATGACGCGGTCCCACTCGTCGACGGTGATGTCTTCGAGCATGGACCTGGAGACGATGCCCGCGTTGTTGACCAAGATGTTCAGCTTGCCGAAACGGCTCACGGTGTCGGCGATGGCCGACTGCCAGCTATCTTCGCTAGCCACGTCCAGGTGGACGAAGAGGCACTCGCCGCCCAGTTCGTTGATCTCGGCCTCGGTCTGGCGGCCTTCGTCATCGAGCACGTCCCCGATGACCACCTTGGCGCCTTCCCGGGCGAACAATTTGGCCTCGGCGGCGCCCATCCCCCGCGCACCGCCGCTCACGAAGGCAACTTTATTCTCCAATCGCATAGAAACCCCYTTGCCGGTCATTGAATCCAGTTGTGACCTAGATAGTTGGCAAGATTCTAACGGTTGGGCCGGGTTAGTCAATGGGCCGGAGCAGGCGCAGGCGGACTAATTGATCGAACAGACGTTGACCGGCTGGTTGCCGTTGACGGGGCCTGTGACAGTGCCGCCGCACAGGTTGTTAATGACCCCGGCGTTGACCAGCTTGCGGTCGTTTACGATGGAACCCGAGTTGTTGATGGTGCTGTTGGCCAGGTTGGAGGCCGAGCCGGTATTCGTGAAGACGCCGCCGGTCCGGTTGTCCAGTTGGCTGCCCAGGTTCTGGTAGGCGCCGAAGTGGAAGACTTCCAACGTCCCCGTGTTCTCGAAAGACCCTCGGTTGTCCRGCAGGCTGTTGAATATGTTGATGCGGCCCGAGTTGGTGATCTTGCCGCCGGCCAGGTTGRACAGAACGCCGACGCCGTCCTGATTCCAGGTGCCGCTATTGGCCAGAACGCCGCCCTTTTGGTTGACCAGGTCTCCGCTCCGGCTAGTGGTGTTGAACACACCGGCGTTGGTGAAGGTTCCGCCGTTCTTAAAGGTGGCAAGGTCGCCAAGTACGAAGTTCGAGGCGGCGKCGTTATCGACCGTTCCAGAGTTGGTGAACTCGGCCCCGGCGCTGTGGGTGATCAGGCCGCCGACGTTGTTGATCCTACCGCCGGGCATGTTGACCAGGGAGTCGCCCTCGTTGTTCAACGTCCCGCCGGTCACGATGATGGTCCCCCGGTNGKTGATCAAMCCGGTGTAGTGGTTGTGCAACGTGCCGCCCTTGAGGTTGAGGGTGCCGTTGATCCAGATGGACCCACCGGGCGATTGGTTGGCGATGCGCAGGGTGACACCTTCCGTCACGTTCAGCGTTTGGCCTCCCGCCACGGTGAGACTGCCCTTGGAGTTCAGATCGAAGGACACATCCAGGTTGGCCACGGTGATCTCGCCGTCAGCATCACGGATCAAGATTGGGTCGTCGCCCGTCGGCAGGGTATCCGAGTCCCAGTTGGCCGCCTCGGACCAGTTGCTGGTAACCCCGCCCGCGTCCCAGAAACAGGGGTCTTTCRCCAAAGAGGCGCCGGTAACGCCGCYGGAGGGCGCCGAACCCCGGCAGGCGATGCGCACGATTCCGCCAACGTTGTCGATRGTGGCCAACGGGNCCCGCCGCAGACCGGAGTAATTGGAGACGACGACGGTCCCTCGGTTGGTCAWCAGCCCGCCAAGCTCTTTGACCGACAGGACCACGTTGGCATCGGCGCCCGAACCGCCGCCTCCGATGGTCAGAGTGTCGCCCACGCCCACTGTGAGGGTCCGGCTCTCAACCACCAGGTTGATGTCCAGAATCACATTGGCGGCTGACTTGCCTTCCCCTTTGATCACCACCGGGTGTTCATCCTGAGGGACCAGGCCGTTGACCCAATTGGTGGGGTTGGACCATTTGTCGTTGCCCCCGGCCCCACTCCAGATGCAGGGCGCCGGGGCCACAGCTTCCAGGCTACCCGAGTCGTTGACCGTCCCACCGCAGGCGTTGGCGATGACCCCCACGCTTGAGCCGCCCTCGGCGTTNTTCAGTACGGATCCCACCTGGTTGGTGAAACTGGCCTTCTCGCCCGAGACCGTGATCACAGCCTCGTTGTTGAAGACGCCCTTGTTGACCGTTTTGCCGTTGGTCAAAAATCGCCTTTGACGTTTGCTGTGCCTTGGTTGGTGAACGTTCTTCCTTCGGCCACCTTGAGTGTGGATTTGATGGGGCCGATGTCGATGGTGCCGGTGGTCAAAGCGAAGTCGATATCCATGATGGGCATCTGGGTCTCGGAAAGGCTCCCCTCGATAACGATCAGGTCTGCGCCGGTGGGCACACCCGCCGGAAGCCAGTTGAGTCGATCGCTCCAAAGCTCATTGACCCCACCGATCCAAGTCCTGACTGTCTGCACGGAAGGCTGGGAAGTCGGCGCCGGCGCTATTACGGGCGTAGGTATTGGACTTGGGGCGGGCACGGGTGTCGGCGCCGGTGTTGCGGTCGGTTGCGGGGTCGGTGTCGGCGTTGTCCGGGGCGGCCTGGTCYGAACCCCAGCTATACTCGACGCTGACGTTGCCGGTCTGGTAGCCGAAGACCTTCATCAGGAACACGTTCTGGGTGGTGCCGGAGATCCGGATGAACTCGTTGCCCTTTTGTCCGTCCACCCCGTCCCAGCCGCTCCAGGAGATCCTGACCCCGCGGTACAGGCCGGTGACCGGGGAATCGCGGTAGATCAGGGATTTCTTGCCGTTGACCTGCCAGCCCACGACGAAGGTTTCGCCGTCCCAGAGTTCGATGTCCAAGTCGTGGTCGGAGGTGAGGTCGATCTGGAGGCCGTCGACTCCCGTGGGGATGGTGCCGATGACCGCCCGGCCGTTCTGGGGGACCAGCTTGGAGAAGCGCCCCGAGCCGCCGGATGCCGGGCCGTTGCTAGCGCCGCCCGCCCAGGAATATTCTACCTTGACCGCGCCGGCCCGGTAGCCGAATACCTTCATCACGAAGGTGTTCTTGGTCGTGCCCGAAATGGTGATGGCCTCGTTGCCAGGCTCGCCGCCGACCCCGTCTCAGCCGCTCCAGGTGATCTCGACGCCTTTGTACTTGTTGGTGGTCTCGGTCTCGCCGTAGACCAGGGCAGGCGSCCCGTCAGATTCCCATCCGACCACGAACACCTCGCCGTCCCAGAGTTCGATGTCCAGGTCGGAGCTGGACGTGAGGTTGATGGACAGGTCCGTGATGCCCACGGGAATCTTGCCGATCAGCTCCCGCCCGCCCTGGGGCACGTACTTGGAGAACTCGCCGCTGCCCGGTTTCGTTCCACCGCTCTCACCGAAGTCCAGTTCGTCGGCCTCCAAGCCGGTGGGCCAAGGCACGAAAAAGAACAGGCCAAGGACAAGCCCGACCRCCGCCAGAAGCACAGAAACCAGCAGCATTTTCCCCGTCGCCACCATGCTTCCAGGTTTTCATAGGGAGGTGGTTAAGTCGAGCATGAGGGTAGGCCGGTAAAGCCTGCAAATCGGTACATGGCGCCGGTGCAGCCGGCTGACGAACGCTAAAACACCCCGGCCATKMATGGCCGGGGTGTTTCTTTACTCTCCGAGTTGTGTCCCATGTTGTCGAACCATGTGGCTTGATCAACTGACGACGTATGCGATCACTGCCCACCCGATCCCCATCGCCGCTAGGCCGAGCAACAAGGCGAGGATCGGCACGCCCAAAGGACGGCCTTCCGGCTGGGTARGGTCGTACTCTCCGGGGTCATTGGGCTGGAACCGGTCAGGGTAGTTCGGGTCTTCCATGGATGTAAACTAAACTCTTKGGCCCGCTGTCGCAARTATCTGAAGGTTTCTGTCGACGAATTGTGGGACACAGSCAACCGGGCCAGTGATGTCGATCAGCGGAAATCGGATAGCGCCGATTGACGCGCTCAGGATACCGTTTTATAGTTCCCTCAAAGTGGCCTATACCTACAATGAATGCACGCCCTTGCCTACCATTACGCCATCGGGCTCATAGCCCTATCAAACATCCACCAAGCGAGGAGGGCCATGGCGACCGATAAAGAAACTGAACTGCATTACTTCCAACTCCTTGACGACATCGCTTCCGGGGAGAGGCAGCACGGCATCTATATACAGGCCTGGGCCGACAAAACACAGGACCCCGAGTTGAAAGCTTGTCTCTCGATGGTGGCTGACCGGGAGTTCAGCCACTTCCACATCTTCAAGCGACGCATCTCAGAACTGGGTTACARCTGGACAGAAAACAGCGAAGACCCGGTACTCGAAGAGCGCCTACAAGTGAACGGCTCCGATATGCCCGATGTCGAGAAAGCGCGTTTTGCGAAAGCCCGGATGGCGCAACGACCGAGCCCGACGATTCGAGAAAGGTGCCAAGCGGCGATGGCCGATGAGACGGTAGACTCRCTGACCCGGTCGTTGCTAAACTGGTTTTCAGACGTGGAATCAGACTCAAACTCCCGCCTACAACAGTCCTATGCCCGCGTCGAAGCGAACGTGGGGTAGGCAAGAGCCAAAATCGTCAAGCCGGGCCACCCGTAGTTCGTCCTGACATCCTCCCCGTGCCACGACTGACCCCTTTATATTGGGTTTTCTCTCAGGCTCTARCGGATAGGGACCGTTGTTGCAGGAATTCAAGTTGGTGGAGRCGGGATACCCCGGTCTCCCCGTCCACGATTTCAGAYACAAAACGGAAAGAATCGCCCCAGCCGACCGACGCTGGGGCGTGGATTCGCAGTTAGGTGGAAACGGAAGAGGGATGAAGCCCACTTCCCCAATCATCCGCTCCACCTAGCCCGCGCCCTGTTGTAACACCGGGCCAGAATGTCCAACCCCCATCGTCGGTCCGGTGACACCGGATGCTTGGATCGGTAACCCACCACTTCACCTTTCCCACCCCTGCCTCCGAAGCCAACCTTCGGATACCCCGTCCCGGTTTGATATACTCGTYGTCCGCGGGGAGCAGGAGGCAGTTGCGATGATACCGGAAGTCGTGAGTAAGTCGATCGGGGCCTCGGTGAAGCGCAAGGAAGACCGCCGTTTGATCACGGGCGCCGGCCGATACACCGGAGACGTTCAGCCCGCCAACACGCTATTCATGGCGGTCCTGCGCAGTCCGCACGCCCACGCCCGCATCCTTGATTTGGACCTCAGCATCAGCCGCGCCGCCCCCGGCGTGGCGGCCGTCTTAAGCGGAAAAGACATCAACTCGAAGTGCCGGAGCGAGTTCCACTTAAGCGGTGTCCAGCCGCATATGAAAGCCAAGAGCAGGTTTCCGATGGCGGAAGATGTGGTGCGGTATGAGGGCGAGCCGGTGGCGGTAGTCTTGGCTGATAGTCCGTACCGGGCCAAAGACGCGCTGGATCTGATCGTTGTTGACTACGAAAGTCTGCCCGCCGTGGTCGACCTCGAAGCCGCCTTGGCAGACGGGTCACCCCTGGTCCACGAGGAACTGGGCACTAATCTGTGCTTCCACTCGGTGAAGTCGGCCGGAGACCCGGACCGGGCGTTCGAGGAGGCCCACGGTGTGGTCTCACTTCGGTTGGAGCAACCACGCTTGGTCCCGAACCCCATGGAACCGAGGGCGGTGGTGGCCAACTRTGAGAGCGGCACCGGCGATCTGACCATGTGGCTGTCGACCCAGGCCCCGCATCAAGAGCGGGGTTTTGTGGCCGACATAATAGGGTTTCCCGAACACAAGCTGCGTGTGATTTCGGTAGACGTGGGCGGCGGGTTCGGCTGCAAGATCGATACCTACCCGGAAACGGTGATCGCGGCGATCTTGGCCATCGATAACACGCGTCCAGTGAAGTGGGTAGAAGAGCGTCAAGAGGAGTTCACCTCAACCATCCACGGCCGCGGGGAGGCCCAATACGTCCGGGCTGCTTACGCCGCCGATGGCGTGTTGCTCGGGATGCGGCTGGATTTCTACACCGATCTGGGGGCGTACTGTTTCGGCGGGTCACACGCAGTCGCCGACATACTCACCCCTTCGGGCGCGTCAGGAGCCTACCGGGTGGAGCACCTCGAGTGGAACACCACCGGCGTCTATACCAACAAGATGTCGGTGGGGCCGTACCGGGGCTACGGGCAGCACGCCACTGCCTATGCCGTGGAGCGGGTCATGGACCGCATCGCCGCTGAGTTGGACCTGGACCCGGCCGAGGTTCGGCGCCGCAACTTCATTCCGGATGGGTCTTTTCCGTACCTTACCGCCACCGGCCGGGAGCACGACAGCGGGGCCTACGGCGAAACYTTGGACCGGGCGTTGGAGCTTGCCGGTTATCAGGATTTGCGGCGGGAACAGCAGGAGGCGCGGCGGCAAGGGAGCCTCMTGGGTATCGGGCTTGCCACCACAGTGGATGCGTCCGGGTTCGGTCCCTCCGGCGCACTCAGCGTCCGTCCCGGATACGAGAGCGCCACGGTGCGCATCGGCCCTACCGGCGGGGTGACCGTACTCACCGGATCATCTCCTCATGGGCAGGGGCACGAGACGACCTTCGCCCAAATAGCCTCCGATGAGCTGGGAATCCCGCTGGAAGACATCGAAGTTTTGTATGGTGACACGCGCTTGGTGCCCCACGGAGTAGGCACCCGCGCCAGCCGCTCGTTGGTGGTCGGCGGTTCGGCGGTGGTCAAGGCCAGCCGGCAGGTTGTAGAGAAAGCCACCAGCCTAGCCGCGGGCTTGTTGGACACRGACGCCGAGCACGTGGAATTCCAAAACGGCATATTTTTCTGCAAAGACATCCAGGACCGCCGCGTGACTTGGGCGGAAGTGGCCGGCGTGGCCTACGGGGCGCAACCGCCGCCGGATGGCATGGAGAGAGGGCTTGAAGTCAGCACTTTTTGGGAGCCCACCGGCTACACCTACCCCTTCACTGCGGCGCTGGCGGTGGTGCGGATCGATCAGGATACCGGCTCGGTAACGCTGGACAGATTCGTCTCGGTGAACGACTGTGGCACTGTGATCAACCCGATGGTGGTTGTCGGTCAGATCCAAGGTGGACTGGCCCAAGGGATCGGGGCGGCGTTGCTCGAGGAGGCGGTCTGGGACGAAAGCGGGCAACTGCTTACCGGAAGCTTCATGGACTATGCAATGCCTTTGGCGATYCACCTGCCGGAATTTACCGTGGAGTTGGTGGAAACCCCCAGCCCCCATAACTTTCTCGGCGCCAAAGGTATCGGGGAGTCGCCTACGATCGTCGCCGTCCCCGCTGTGGTGAATGCCGTTGTGGACGCGCTAGCCCACCTGGGAGTCTCACACTTGGACATCCCGCTCACTCGGGAAAAGGTCTGGAATGCCATCAACAGCGGCCCGAATGCACAGGGTTAAAGATCGATCAGGTCGTAAGACGGATACGCTGCTGATCGATGTGGCCAGCATCGCAGACGTACCCCATGCTTTCGCAGGGATTATCCCGAATCCCGCCCCAYCGGCACGGTGAAGAAAAATGTGCTGCCCTGCCCAGGTTCGCTCTCGACCCAGATCGCCCCGCCCAGGTGCTCAACGATCTCTTTGCTGATGTGTAGACCAAGGCCGGAGCCTTGAGGGCGGCCGGAAAGGGTGTCACCGGCCTGCTGAAAACGGTTGAAGACCTTCCCAATCTCACTCCCTTCGATGCCGACGCCGTTGTCGGACACGCTGACTTCCACCATCGCAACGGCGGTGTCCGGGTCAGGGTCCGGAGTCAGTCGAGACCGTACCTGAATCTTGCCTCCCCTGGGCGTGAACTTTATGGCGTTGCTCACGAAATTCGTGACCACGTGGACCAACCGGTCCTGGTCGGAGAACACGATGGGCAAGTCATCGCTCAGCGAGATTCCAACCTGTAGGTCCTTCTGAATAATCAGCGAGTGGGTGCTCTGGATGGCCGCTTCGATCATCTCGGGCACTAGCACCTCGGATAGCTGGAACTGCATCTGGCCGGACTGGAGCCTGGCTATATCGAGCACATCTTCGATCAACCTGGCTAGCCGGTCGGTCTCCTTGTCGATGATGCCGAGGAATTCTTCCCGCATCTCCGGGTCCTCGTCTTGGTAGGTCAAGAGAATCTCGGCCGCGCCCTTGATGGCAGTCAGCGGAGTGCGCAGCTCATGAGAGACATTGGAGATCAGCTCGTCTTTCAGCCGCTCGATCTCCTTGGCGTCGGTGATATCTCTGCCGTAGATGTTGACGTAAYCGGCTGCCGCCACCGGCGCCAAGGAATAGGACATGAACCGTGACCCATAGACGATCTTGACTTCCTTGGGCGCTTCAGTGGCCAAAACCTCTTTGACCCAGTCTTGCCAGATTTCCAAGGTGGTGTCGCCGACAGTAAGRCCGTGCTCGGCCAAGATCCGGTCGGCTGCGTTGTTGGCGTACAGGATCGTTCCAGCGGCGGATATCCGGACTACGGGGTTGGGGTTTTCAGACGGAAACCTCGCCAGGTCCGAGATCTCTGCGTCGGCCTGCACCTTTTGTGCATAAAGCTGGGAGTTGGCAACGGCGCCGGCGATCTGGTTGTCCATCCGCCGCAATAATTCCGGTGCTGCTGCGTGTAGATGCCCCGTTCCTTGGAGCCGACGCGAATAACTCCGATGACAACATCCCGGGATATCAGTGGCACCGCCATGAATGAAAGGGTCCCAGCGCGGTATACGGGAATCAGCCCAGGAAACCGGCTTTCCAGGTCGGGCTCCGTGTCGGCTCCAAGCATGTACGGCTCTTTGGTGCGGACCACCTGACCGGCGAGGGAGTTTTCCATGGGGAAAACGTCACCTTCCCGCAGGCCGGGGACGTCGGTCCCGACCACCCAGGTGGGAAACATAGTCCCAGTCTCATAGTTGGCAAAACTGAGCGACATCCGATCGAAGGGGATGACGTTACGCACTTTCTCACCGAAAGCCTCGTAGACATCTTTAATGTCCATGGAAGAKCTGACGATGCGCCCGATCTCGGCCAACACCGCAGATTMTTCGGCCAGGCGCCGCTGGGCTTGGTGCGCTATCTCCGACTCCTCGTGAAGAAGGGAATTCTCCAGCAACACACCCAGCCCCTCACTTACCGCGGTCAAAAGCTGCACCAGCTCCGGGCTGAAGTGGCCCTGTTTCTTGGAGATAACAGTGACCAGCCCCAGGGTGCGGTCGCTGGTTTTAACCGGCAAGACCACCATGGACCGCATTCCCAGATTGACAAGTTGTTGGGAAGCGGCAGGCTGGTTGGCGTAATCCTCGATCACAACAACGCTGCCCTCGCCGAACACCTTTGTGCTGACGGTCATGGCCCCAGTAAACACTTRGATGGGAGGTTTTTCAGCCACCTCCGGACCCGCCGCGGCGATCAAGTGCAAACCGGGCTCTTGATCGTTGGGCATCCTGAGTGTGACCCAATCGGCGTCGGCCAGGGCGGCCACCTTCTCCATCGCGGCAGTGGCTTTAGGTACGAAGTCCCCGATCTCGGACAGGATCCTGGAGATCTCGTACAGCCCCGCCAACTCTTGGGTGCGCCTGTTTTCGGCGGCATTCGCCTGTTGGCTTCGGTCCACCATATTCCCTGGCCTTGGGTTTTACTTGGTTTCCCTAGTTGGGTTCAGCTATCCTCAACATCGGCGATCTGGAAATTTCCGGGCAGCCACTGGAAGGAGTTATCCGGKCTTCCGGTCAACCAATAAGTCAAAAAAGGAAACCCGGCTGTGCCGGCGGCTAGCGGTTCTGGTAGAACTGGCGGGCCCGGCGCAGGAACTCGCGCTGGTCGGCAGGCACCTTGAACTCGTCGAAGATGGCGTTCACCGGGCAGACCGGCTCGCAGTAGGTGCAGTTGATGCAGGTCCCCGCGTCGATGTGGTACATCTCCTCTTCATCGGTGGAGGTGATGCAGCGCACCGGGCAGACCTCGACGCAAGAGGCGTCCTTAACGCCGATACAGGGCTTCGTGATAACGAAAGTCAAAATTTCCTCGAATTATGGGCAACGACGAGTCGCCCMGCCGTTCTTTTGAGTTATCAATGGCCTGCCGCCCGCGGCCAGTCAGGTGGGATTATACAGGCCCAGGCGCGTGACCGGAGTGGTCGTTCGCCCCGAATAGATTGATGAACTGGCCGGTCATGTCCGCCGGGGCGTGGGCCGCCAAGAACAAGGCCGCCTGGGCGATATCCTCCGGTTGCGTCCATTCCGGCCCGGCGTTGGGCGGGACCCGTCCGGCGGTCATACCGGTCTCTACCCAGCCCGGATTTAGGCCATTGACCCGCACGCCGTGCTCCCGGACCGATTTAGCCAGCGATGTGGTGTACCCGATRACGCCCCATTTGGTGGCGCCGTAAGCACCAAACATATCCTCGGGAATAGTGCCTGACGACGAGCCGATGTTGATCACCACACCGCTGTGCCTTTCCACCATCTGGGGTAAGACATAGTGGCAACAGAGGAACGTCCCCCGGAGATTGATGGCCATCTCCTCATCCCAGTCGGCGATGGGCGTCGCCCATACCGGGGTGTCGTGATGGATTATGGCAGCGTTATTCACCAGGATATCTATCTGGCCCCAGTCGGCTAGTATTTTTTGCACCGTACCTTCAACCGCGGTCTCGTCGGACACGTCCATCCGCCAAGACGCCGCCTGGCCGCCGGCTTGCTGAATCTCGCCCATGACTTTTTCCAGTCGAGGTGCGTCCCTACCGGTCAGAGCTACCTTCGCGCCTTCACCGGCCAAAGCGACAGCGATGGCCCGCCCAATACCGCGCCCAGCGCCGGTTACCAGGGCGACCTTGTCCGTTAGTAAATTGCCCAAATGAACCCTTACTTGATGGAGAGATGCTGCGAGATAAGAGGAGGAAATCCGCCTGTGGCGGCGCCGGTGGTCGGGGTGGGGCGAATCGAACTCCCGACCTCCTGCTCCCAAAGCGTATTGTACCGTATCTGAACTCCCATCTTTAGCCTTAAATCAGTTCCATGTGCATCCATAGTTGTCCATGGGTGTACAAGCGGAACTTGAAAAAATACTTGAAAAACCTGAGCACGACTCAGGCACGGTACGTACCTTAGATAATCAAACAAGCGGGACATAGRAAAARTTAATCCCTTCATATGCAGCATAGAATTCTTCTTCCCTACGATATATCCCCAATTAATAAACCCTTCTCCCATATTGCCAAGACATTTAGCAAGAATGCCCGTCTGCCTTGGCGACCCGTGGGAGCCAATCGAGTGAGTACTCTATCTAGAAGCGAATTAGTCATATGATTTCCTCAGGACATGCACGATGAGTGCTAGTGATATGGAAGATAGGTAGCGCATTACGGAGAGTTGGTATTCCATATCTTTCGATCTTTCGCGATCTTTCGCGCTCTGCGGTCGGCACCCTCACTCAACCAACGCACCAACGCATTGAATTTCAGGATTAGCCCGTGACCATAGTAATAGTTGTGGATAGCAACGGGCAGTATTAACGCATATTTTATCCAATGGTCTGGGAAACCCCAGAAGTCGACGGCCCAATGATGCACGGTAAATGTGAAACTTAGAACCGCCGCGCCCGCAGTAAATTGCACTAGCCTTATAAGCAAGACCAATAAATCTAGCTAATTCCCCAACAAACCACTTCGAGGAGGAAGCCCTTCTTTCCACACCTGCCTATCCTTGATGTGTCTCATCGGCCTTATATCTCCGTTACCACGGTGTCGGATATGGCTGTTCCTATTCGCATGGCGGTGCCGGCCCAAAGGTCGACTTTAGCACATTCCGAATTTCGTAGATTAGCCAGAATCTTTCAAGTGGTTCATCGCGGTGTCTTGCACCGGTGCTACGAGTTCTGGGGGAAGGACAATAATGTTGACACAGCTTCTTGCCTTGTGTATTGTACCGCTCAGAACTCTACGATGGAGGCGAATCCAGCGAAATATTACTGGAATGATATGCGYATTATGAGAATRAAGTTTATTGTGCCTCTGGTGCTTCTGTNAGCGTCGCTCCCCATTCTCGTTGCCTGCGGAGGTAAAGAGACCGTGGTGGAGGAGARGRTRGTRGAGNGKAKAGWARNAGGTMGAGMMMAWSRYCKWGMMSANTCASSYYSMMKRKYCMRNCARCSWRSMYSANCWACGAWMAYSNTCKWSGATWWCYYCGNAGMKKKTGSMGARSRKGTSGRGMRGWYGYCKGRYRRTCGMSYRMYWWYCSARCSSSKNCCMTMNGNKGCCRKMSTKCSRGMNTNCSANGATKCNASGANTGMGRNGMGTSNTRGRCGKSRKMSACRSSGNCCAYRSSKYNCATSSNNGKTAMAWSCTCGGCAAAAGCCGGGCGGCCATCCCTCTGTCCCACGGCCCCGTCTACGGGATGGACATGATCGATATGTGGGGCTGGTATTACAACGGTGGGGGCATAGAACTTCTTCAGGAATGGTATCAGGAGGAGCTGGGCCTGAACATCGTTTCATTCCCAATCGCCCCCGCAGGCCCCCARGCCTTGGGCTGGTTCAACAAAGAGATTAACAGTCTGGAAGACATCGTGGGACTGAAATATAGGATCTACGGGATAGGGAATGAGGTCTACGGTAAGATTGGAGTGAGCGTGATACAACTCCCTGGCGGCGAGATTCTGCCAGCGTTGGAGCGGGGTGTTCTCGATGCCGCCGAGTGGGTCGGCGGTCGTATGGACTTGCAGTTGGGCTTCCAGGACATTCTGAAGCTTCACTATACCCCGGGGATGCACGAACCCGTCACCTATTCCGACCTAATCATAAACAAGGACAAATTCGACGCCCTCGGGCCGGACTTGCAAGCCATCATCGAGGCGGCAGCGAATCAGACGGCTTTCCGCTGGTGGACCAAGTTTGCAAAGGAAAACGCCTTAGCCTACAAGGAGATGGTGGATATACACGGCGTGGACGTGCGGAAGACGCCGGACAGCATCCTGTACGAGTTCCTGAGGGTCTATGATGAACTCGTGTTAGAGGACTCCGCCGCGGACCCCTTCTACGCGAAGGTTGTAGCCTCGCAGAAGGAATACGCTGGGCTCATCGTCCCTTACCGCATGTCAACCTGGCCTGCCTACGATTTCGCGGGCAAACATTACTGGGAAGACGAAATCTTCCTGAAGTAGGGCCAGGGCGAAACGGAGCCAACGGAAGTGGGGGGCTAGTCCAAAGGCTAGCCCCCTCTTTACGGAATTAGCATGGCTCAAGACGGMTTAAAGAAAACGCTGTGTCGGCCCGCGGAAGCTGGGCCCGGATGTGAGACTTGCATCGTGATATGAATTGAGCATAGAGAGRACTCCTGAGGAACTTCTCCCTCCTAGGGCACTGGCTACCACCATAAAGGTCATAGACTCCTTCGGGGATTGGGTGGGGACAATCGTGGGCTTTCTCGTAGTCCTACTTATAATAGCCGGGGTGTACGAGGTTCTGGGCCGATACTTTTTCAATGCCCCAACTATCTGGGCCCATTCTTCATCCCTTATGCTTGTCGGGAGCATGATCATGCTTGGGGCGGGCTATACCCTGTTAAAAAAAAACATGTACGCACCGACSTCTTCTACGATCGGTGGCCCGTACGGTGGCAGGGGGTTGTTGACGCCACCTTATACCCGCTCATCTTCTTCCCGGGAATGGTCTTCTTCCTTATCAGTGCATGGGACATGGCCTACCATTCCTATACCCTCGGGGAAAAAATGGGGGCGTTCCCCTTCGGTTTGACCTTTTATGCGTACTACCTTAAGATGACGATTCCCGTCGGCACCGCCCTGTTACTAGTCCAGGGGGTTTCGGAGTTTCTGAAGAGCCTGTACGCTGTCTGGCGAGGTAGGTGGCTGTGAGCGATGAAACCATACGCTACAGGTGTTGGGGGGCTAGCCCCCACCGTGATGGGGCTGGTGGGTTTCCTGCTGGCCTCGGGAAAACCGGGTACTTGTCCACGAAAGTTGGGCACGGAGGTGCAACTTGAGCAGTGAGGTAGCTCCTGAGGAACTTCTCCCACCCAGGCCACTGGCTGTCACCATAAAGGTCATTGACACCTTCGGTGACTTGGTTGGGAACATCTTGTGCTGGCTCGTCATACCCCTGATGGCGGGACTGGTGATTGAGGTGTTCTCCCGCTACCTTTTCAATAGCCCCATGGTCTGGGTCTATGAGATGACCTTTATGATTTACGGGGGCATGTTCATGCTGGGTGCGGCCTATACCCTGCTAAAAAAGATGCATATCCGCACCGATATCTTCTACGAGCGGTTCAGCGTGCGGTGGCAGGGGATTGTTGACGGCGGCTTATACATCATCATTTTCTTCCCGGGGCTCATTTTCCTCTTCGATGCGTCATGGAGCCAGGCCATGCATTCCTTTCATCTCAGAGAGGTCTCGGAGGCCAGCCCCTGGGCGCCTCCCCTGTGGCCCATGAAGATGGCTATCCCCATCGGCACCGGCCTGTTACTGATTCAGGGGTTTTCAGAGTTGCTGAAGTGTCTGTGGGCCGTTAAGCGAGGTACGTGGTTATGAGCGGTGAAATTGCTGGGCTGGTGATGCTGACAGCCCTCATCTTTGGCATATTCGTCGGTTTCCCCATAGCTTTCACCCTTATCGTCCTGGCGGTGTTCTTCGGCTTCTTCTGGCTTGGCGACATCGTCTTCCCCCTGATGTATTTCCAGGCCATTGGGCTGATGAAAGAGGAGGTCCTGGCAGCGGTCCCGCTCTTCGTCTTCATGGGGCTTCTCCTTCAGGGGGCGGGGCTAATGGAGCGCCTCTTTCGCTCTTTCCAGCTTATCCTGGGGGGCGTGGCCGGATCGCTGTACTTAGGGGTCCTGCTCACGGCCACCCTCTTTGCCGCGGCCACGGGGATTATCGGCGCTTCCGTTACCGTAATGGGGATAATGGCCGGCCCCACCATGAGAAGGAGCGGGTACTCGGCCTCCATGTCCGCCGGCGTCATCACCGCCGGAGGCACTTTGGGGATTCTCATCCCTCCCAGTGTGATGCTGGTGGTGCTAGCGCCGATTCTGGGCATCTCTATCGTCAGGCTCTTCGCTGCCTGTATCATGCCGGGGCTTTTTCTCGCCGGGCTTTACGTGACTTACGCCATGGTCAGAAGCTTTCTCAAGCCGGAGCTGGGGCCGGTCCTGCCCTTCGAGGAGCGGGACGTTTCGGTAACCTACAAGGCGCAGGAATTCTTTTTTGGCCTGGTGCCCCTGGCCGTTCTGATCATCGCTGCCCTGGGAAGCATTCTATTCGGGCTGGCCACTCCCACCGAGGCTTCGGCCATGGGGGCCCTTGGGGCGATATTACTGACCATCGCTTACCGGCGGCTAACCKTTACGGTATTTGTGGAGGCCGTTCGCCAGACCCTGACGCTGTCCGGACTGGTGCTGTACCTGGCGGTGGGCGCTCTCATGTTTGGAGCCGTCTTCTCCAGCCTCGGCTCGGCGTCCGTTATCACCGAACTCCTGCTCAGCGTCCCCACCGGTCAGTTTGGGGTCCTGATCATCCTGATGGTGGTCATATTTCTCCTGGGGTGGCCCATGGAGTGGCCGGCCATTATCTTCATATTCATCCCCATCTTCATGCCCCTGATCATCGAAATGGAGTACGACCTGGTGTGGTTCGGCGCCCTGGTGGCGGTGAACTTGCAGACCGCTTTCCTCTCCCCACCGGTGGCCGTGGCGGCCTACTACCTGAAGGGGGTAGTGCCCGAGTGGTCGCTGAAAGATATCTACTGGGGCATGTTGCAGTTTATNGGCCNTCCAGGTTATCGGCCTCATGSTGCTCCTCTTCTTCCCGSYACTAGCCCTGTGGCTCCCCGGTGTTCTCTTCGGGTAGGCGTAGGGTTCGCGCGCATGGCCGGGGCGGCCTAAGGATGTTGGGTAGAGGCGCTTCTCTTTGCCGGGGGCCGCTCACCACATAAGACCGTCCGCTAACTTGTTGCCGAATGGAGGCAGACCGCGTGGTGTCATATCTACCGTTTCTTGTGTGGTCTGCCGATTCGGTTCAAAGCATGAGCTAAACTCTAAGTTGAGCGCGTTTATGGAGCCACCGCTTCAGTACTACCTAGAGTCGGCTCGCAAGAATCACCCTAGGCTACTTCTCGCTTTCTTCATATATCGGCCAGCCCACTACACTTATCACCAGCGTGCATTTGATTGGCTGCTCCCGCACGCTAAGTGCTTCATTCCTCAACTAACTTTCAGATTCCCGCCCACCCCCCAAAGGGATGGTACTCCCTGCGGAGGAGTGGCCCGGCGGCGGGTTGCTTGTGAGAGTGCCCGAAATTGTCAGAGACTTAGTGAACCAATCACTAAACTACATTCCAGTAATAAGCAAACGTCACGTGGGGCCTGTGGCTTGAGAAAGTGTAAGATTGATCGTGTAAGTARGATAGCCCGCAGGCCCTTGGTCTGGGAACTTAGGTAATGATCGCTCCGAGGACCAGATTACAATTCCCATTACACCAGGTGGACTGGGCTCTCGCAGACGCCTGGGCTGATTCCATCGAGTTCGTTGTGGTAGAGAGATCCGGCAACAAGCGGATGTACAAAAAGAAAGTACTGCCCGGAAGACACATTTACGTTGAGCTAGATCATGTGGTTGGCCAGCTACTATTACAGGCTTGGATAAGAATTGCCTGGTGGTACCGTGTGGCTACCCTCTTTTCCTTGCCGGAGGAATTAAATATAGACCAGGAAGGCCTCCCCAAGCTGTTTTTGATCTGGGCGGACCGGCTCAACAACAGCCGCGTGCAACAAACCCAGTTGCGAGCGAGGGCCGGAGTCAACAGACTCTTGGCTATGTTCAGCCAGCCGGCCATTTAGACATTGCTTGGTTGATTTTTTCGGCATGCTCTGCCCGCTTCCTAGCTCCCCAGCGACAAAGATTATCCTTACAGTTGCATCCTAATCGCAAGGGCAACGACGAGCCAAAGGATGCGGACAGTATTCAGGTGTATGGCCGGCATCTCTGTAGGCGTTCAGCGATAATGGGACACTTTTAGGGGGATAAAACATGAGGGTGGTGGTGTGTATGGACTCCTGGTGCAGGGTATAGATTTACCCCACCGAAACCACCACCGCCGCTATCACAAGGCCTTAAGCAACGTGACCCCTGATGACGTCCTGAAAGGAAGACGAGAAGGAATCCTGATCAAGAGAAGGGAGGTGAAAGCCCAGACCCTAGCTAGCCGCAAACGCTACAACCGCCTGCTGCGGGAGTCCTACAACACCGCCATTTCCCCCGATCTCTCCTTTACGAAAGTGTCCCACTTTTGCTGGTTGCCAACAGAGCACGTGTGGTTATCCGTATGGTTTAACCGTGGGAAACCGTATACGGCAAACCACGACAAACCGTATACGCCACGGTTATTACCGTAATTTCTCTACGGTTAAGTCGACCGACTTTCTTAGGAAGTCGGGAAAAGTCGAGGATTAAGTCGGCGAAAGTCAGGAATTACAATTCTTACCCAACGACCTGGCTAGTGTTACGTAATTAACCCGGTCATACGGTAATAATTGCGTATGTATTCAGTTAATGCGTTCGCTGAATCATACGTAAAATACGGATCACGTAATCGAAATATTCTTCGCATTGTTCAATTGACCGGGGAAGGAGTATACCCGTGGAGTTGAACGTAATCGAAATATTCTTCGCATTGTTCAATTGAGCGGGTAGAGTACGGGGGCGACCGTTCTTCCCACGAAGCTGCCTGAAGTTCGCTGTCTTGAGCCCGGTCAATTATTTCGATTATTTCTTTAGTGGGGGCGTATGCCGAAGCCGGGTGATCGGCCTGATTCATTAAGCTATCTAGGAGGATTAGGTTAACTGTAGTGATGCAATACGGGTACAGGTGATACACGTCGATGCCATAATATTCAATCTGGGCGAAGTAAGCGTCTATAATATCAAAGACGGCCGAGTTRAGCCTAACTTTAGCCTCATCGAAGGAGAGATCCTTCGAGTACCAACCTCCCGCCGTACCAAGGATTTCGACTAAACCCCACCAGCTTTCTGTGTAATACCGGACTGCCGCTTCCATGTCGGGCGTAGGAGTTGCCTTCGGCCTTGGTGTTGCCCTAGCGTTAGCATACGAACGTGTTGAGGGTGGTGATGTTGCCGTGTCGAACTTCTTACCAGAACCAATACTCTTCGAATCGCAGGCTATCGTTGATAACCATATGGCGAATACTATTAAGACTCCGCTGGCTAGTCGAATAGGCATCTTTTTCCAGCCTTTGATCCTGGTCTTGTTTTGGTCTTGTTTACATTATACTCAGGGATGCTCAGATGTACTCTCAGGCATAAATCTGAGACTAGAAAATACCTATGACCACGCCTGACAATGATTTCCTACTAACTCTTAATCAGTAGGTTCTCGGTTCAGCGACACCCCGCATCGGCAAGCCATAGGGGCAGGGTACTGGTGACGGTGGGGGCGTGCTTGCCGGGCAGGATGGCAGTCCTACCCATGGGCCGTCGGGTTCTTCTTCGGTAACATGGAACTTAGCCTGGAACTGTGGACGGTGATTTCCGGAATATCAGGGTTTGATGATTCCTAATCTTTTAGATATTTAGGCGAAACGTTCAAAGCTCCACTAAAGTCGGCACCGATAACACCATCCAGATTGGCACCCTCCAGGTTGGCCCCGGTCAGGTCGGCATCGGCCAGGTTGGCCCCGGTCAGGTCGGCATCGGCCAGGTTGGCCCCGGTCAGGTCGGCCAAGACCAGGAGGGCGAACAACAGGTTGGCACCGGACAGATTAGCGTCGGAGAGATCAGCCTTTATCAGGTTGGCACCCTCCAGGTCAGCCTTCATCAGGTCGGCACCGGTCAGGTCGGCCAAGACCAGGTCGGCACCGCGCAAATCACAGCGGGTGCAATCTTTATCGAGTTCGGGATTA
>NVWX01000068.1 GCA_002746355.1 Dehalococcoidia bacterium
ATTAGGTATATGAACTAGAGTCCAACTGCCCAGCAACGAACTTTCCTGGAATCTCGGTGGATTCGAATCGGTTCAATCGCCTGGTTGAAAAAAGCGGTTAAGGTTTGAGCCTCGACAATTACTAAGCCTTATCAAACAAGTCTGATCCCGGCATATCAGGGGTAGCGCGCGTCGTTCGGGACGACGAGGCCGGATTGACGTATCTAAACCGGCAGCGGTTTTTCCGGACTGTCTTCTGGTAATTCGACTCCAAAAGCGTTGACGTTGAAGGCCAGCATGGAATAACAACCCATGAGGTTGGTTAGCTCAGTCAACCCGAGAACACCGAATTGCGCCAACGCTGCATCGAAGGTGTCCTGGCTGACCTTCCTGGTACGGAAGAACTCTTGGCCGTAATTGACGACCGCGGCCTCGTCGTCTTCTAATCCAGGGATATCTTTTTTGTCACGAAGGGCGTCGACGGTTTCATGCTTCAAACCAGCTTGGCGACCAACCGGTGCATGGGCGTGCCAGATGAACTGGCAATCGTTCTCGCGGGCGGCAACCATCATTCCGAGTTCTCGGATGCGAGGCGGCARYGATGTTTCCGTTCGCAGGTAAAGKGCGAGTCCGAGCGCACGCTCTGCGACTTCCGGGGCGTTAAGCATCACGGAACCCGGCCCGGTAGTGGGAACTTCGCCTCGCTGCTGTATCAGACCATCGTAWGCGGCTCTTTGGTCTTCTGGGATATTTTCTCTAGACAATGCGGGAACKCGTGCCANNTTTCTCCCTCCATGTGATTKCRACTTCGGAACGTCCGAATTATACGACACTGAGGAGCCTATCTAGACTCCRYTCCTTACGCKGGTGTTGCGGGTCGAAATTCTAGTTGACTCCTTAGATGTGTCGACATATAGTTTTCGGTGGTCGATATCCCAAKGGCCCAGGGAGTAGGCGCGACCATCCTGGAGGAGCTGGTCTATGRCGACGACGGGCAACCCTTGGCCCGCGGTTTCATGGATTACCTGCTGCCCACCAGCACGGACATCCCGGCCTTCGATGTAGCCGTCCTGGACCTAGCCCCTTCGCCGCTCAACCCCTTGGGAGTCAAAGGGGCCGGTGAAGTCGGTATCGTAGCCACGGGCGCTGCTCTTTCCAATGCCGTGTCCAATGCCTAGGGGTACAGGTGCGGGACCTGCCGTTGAGCCCAAATAAGATTAAGGAACTAATTAGGAGAAACCTCAACCCCTAGCCTAGATGGAGGGCATCATGGAACTGGGTTCCAGGGAAGCTTGATATCTGTGGATAGCGTCGGCTTAACCTCGCCTTACCGCCTGCTGAATTTGTCCAAGGACCGGGAATGCTAAAGCTAATCGGTTTCCTTAATTTGAGCTCAACCGGCGTCGCCGTTGGGAGACGGCAGATTCACTATGCCTGGGTCATCGTTGCCATAGCCGCAACAATGGGGTTCGTCACCTCCTCCGTTCGATTTGCTGCCGCTGCCCTGGTGCCCTTTYTAAGCTCTGCCTCAGGGTTCGGATGGAGCTACGCCGCCATCAGCCTCGCTTTCAGCATTCAATGGCTGGTCTTGGGAATCATGAGCCCCTATGTAGGTTGGCTGGGGGACAGATATGGCACACGCCGCCTCTTGTTGCTTGGAGCTATTCTATTCATCGCTGGTATGTTGCTGACAGGCACCATGACCAAATTGTGGCAGTTCTACCTCTACTTCGGCGTCTTGCTAGGCATAGCCTCCACCATATTCACCGTACTACTGGTATCGAGTGTAACGCTATGGTTCAGGAGGTATCTGGGAGTGGCCATGGGAGCCGTGTGGTCTTTCCAGGGACTGGGGACGATGGCGTTYATCTTCTTGATAGGCGCGGCCTTCAATGACCTGGGCATAAAGTGGATTTTCTGGCTTCCGGGCATAGTAGGCGGGGCGCTGATATTGTTGCTAATTAGGTTCTTTTACAACGAGCCCGCCGAGATAGGWTTGCGACCCCTGGGGGCTACTGGGGACGAACCGATTAAACGGTCGCAGAAGGACGAAACAGCCAAGATAAGGTCTAGCGTTTTTCTCCAGCAGGCTCAACGCACCAGCACCTTCTGGAACCTCATCGGCATCCACTATTGGGGATGCATGGGCCACAATATTATCAATGTGCTTGTGGTGGCCATAGCGGTGGACCGTGGTTTGTCACTAGGAGTAGCCGCCGGAGTGCTTGCTGTCCAACAGGGCACCGGGGTCTTCGCACGGGGTGTGGTGCCTGTCATAGCGGAGCGGTTGGGCTGCAAAACCGTCTGGATAGCAGGTATGTCACTCCAGGCGTTCCCGCTGCTCATAATTCTCTTTGCAAACGACGCCTGGGCTTTCTACGTCTTCGCCATCCTCTTTGGTATCGGCCAAAGTTGCGAGGTGCCTACCTTTCCTATCGCCAATCGCCAGTACTATGGCAACGTGCCTCAGGGCAGCCTCTATGGGTGGCAGAACGTAGGCAATGGCCTCGGCATGGGAATGGCGCCAGTGCTCGCTGGAGTCTTGTGGGACATAACAAACACCTATGCGGCTCCCTTGATCATGTCCCTTGGGTTTAGCCTGATGGGCCTAGTCTTCGCATTGATGCTGCCTTCACCTCGTTCACGCCTGATACCTGATTGGGAGCGCCACTTACCGGTGAGCGCCCGTTCTCCAGGTTAGTGGCACACCCTTCTCTCCCCGGGAGATGCCCTGGCGAGTCTCGTGGACAACGTGCAGGGTTCGGGGGCTCCAAATGGACTTGAAAAGGCGTTGATGGTGAAGCTTGATTCAGGCAAGTCCCTGGCGGGCATGAACTGCAGCAATAGGTCCTAGAGTTACGCAGTGCAGATTATCCAAGATTCCTTTTGACGTGATTTGTCGGCGAAGGTAGAATAGGCAAACCTGYCTGGCGACCTSCTCTCTAAAGGKTGGCGATACGCCCGTTTCAGATGGTCAAAGAAGTATTYTTTTTCAACGAGCTTGCTTATTCCTCCTTTCCCCAGGACGTAGCGCGTAGTCTGGGATATACGGTGCTATCGCTGCCAAACTCCCATTTCGAACCCAACAAGGCTCACGACTTTTACCACCAGTACCTAGAAGAACACCTTCACGCCCTGGAAGCCGGATTCGACGGGATCATGCTTAGCGAGCATCACAACAGCCCCCACAGCATGTCGCCTTCCAGCAACCTTATAGCCTCGATTCTGGCCAAAATCACGAAGCGGGGCAAGATCGTACTTYTGGGCAACATCCTTCCGGTGACAGATAATCCGCTGCGGCTCGCGGAAGAGATTGCCATGTTGGACGTGATATCTGGWGGGAGGATAGTCGCTGGATTCGTGCGAGGCGGCGGGGTGGAATCTCTGGCCACGAACGCCAACCCGGTACACAACCGGGAGCGGTATATCGAGGGACACGACTTAATCATCAAGGCTTGGACAACGCCAGGTCCTTTTCGATGGGAAGGCAAGCATTTTCATTATCGAGTGGTCAATCCTTGGGTGTTGCCAATGCAGAAGCCCCATCCGCCGATATGGGTGCCCGGGGTAGCCAGCCCAGAGACGATTCAGTGGGCTGCCAAGCACCAGTATCCCTACATTGCGCTGAATACCTCCTTGGAAAGCACCCCGAGCATGTGGAAACTCTACAACGATGCCGCAGCCGAGGAAGGGTATAAGACAACCCARGATAATTTTGGGTATTTGCTGAAAATCTGCGTGGCCGATACGGACGAAAAAGCCTACGAAGAAGGCAAGAACTTTTACTGGCAACTGGGAAAGACTTTCGGTCTCATCCCGCGCCATTGGTACCGACCGCCCGGGCACGTCGCTCGCGCAGCCGTAGCCAGCCAGCCTGCGATCATCAGGGATACCTACGGCGAGGTTGAGTACGAGCAGGCCCAACAGATTGGCCAGATCATTACCGGAAGCCCGGATACTGTCATTAAGAAGCTCAAACATTTGGTGGACGTCGTGKACCCGGCTTTGCTGATTCTATGGGCGCGGGAAGGCCCTATGTCCCACGAATCCGCCAAGCGCTGTTTGGAACTTCTGGGCCAGGAAGTAATTCCGGCTATCAAGGAATACCGGCCCAGCACCGTTGGGTGAGTCCCGATTGACGGGTTGCCGGACCTTGCGCTTATGAACCCCATCGACAATCGAGTCAAGACAGGAAAATGGCGCGAGATTGACGCAAGTCAGCGATCAGCAGGACGTCGATAGGAGGGCTCACGCTTTGGTGCTACCGAGTTTCGATATGCCGATTGTCAGGGTGTACACCGGCGCTGATGGTGTATCTCACCTGGAGGAGATCAAAGATTCTATAGCTGCCACCGACATAAAAAAAGTGACAGACCTCCGGTTTTTGCTCTCTGAGGCGGGCAGCGGGCAACGGCTGAACGCCCCATATGGACACTATGACATAACACTGTCTGGTCAGATGGACTTGTCGGTGGCCGATGGGGCGAGCCTCAGRGTGRGCCCCGGAGGCGTGTGTCTGGTGGAGGACCAGGTCGACCACTCCTTTATCGTCGTGGGCACGGACCCGCGAATTTTCATTATTGCGAGGCTAGAGGAATAATGCCGTAGGGCCCAACCTACCGAACATTGGTAGAAAAGCCAGATGCCATTGTACATCCGCAATGAACGACAACCGTCCGCTGGCCCAAACCATTGRCCTATCAACCGAATYTAATGTGCAAAGATAGTGGATGTTCGTTGCATGTTGAGCTTTGTTGAGGAGAGTTTCTCRCTTCGACGGAGAAATGCGACAACATCACATCATTTTCAAGAGTTAAATCTCGGTCCGTTTCGGTCCGCTTTGGAGGGCATATGCCTGGAGTAGTCGATGCTGATACGCATGAATCCGTATATGAGGGCAAGAGATGAAATTTGCCCACTTTACCCAGACCTTTCCTCGGGAAGGCGAGACGGCCGCCCAAAGGTTCGACCTGCTTTGGCGGGAGTTGGAGCTGTGCGACGAGACCGGCTTCGACTACGGCTTTTCTTCGGTGCACCACTTCAGCCGTCTCAGGCCCAGCACCACGGCCTTCTGCGCAGCAGCGGCGGCACGGACCAGCCGGCTTCGTCTGGGTACTATGGGATACGCAGTTCCCCTCTACGACCCCATCCGCATTGTGGAAGAGGTTGCTATTTTGGACAACATCACCCATGGCCGCCTGGAGGTGGGACTCGCCACGGGTGTGACCCCCGAGGAGTTCCGCGTCTATGGGGGTGACTGGGAGAATAGCCACGAATTAGCCACCGAAGCGATGTTCCTGCTCCGGAAGGCTTTTACGAGCAGCAAGCCCTTTGACTTCCAAGGCCCATTCCACCAGTACGAACAGGTGCCTCTGTCGGTTGATCCGCTTCAGCAACCGCACCCACCGATCTGGCTGCTTTCCTTGGAACCGGAGCAGCTYAAAGCGGCCTCCCAGGAAGGCGCGCACACCGGATATATCTTTTTCCGCCCCCGGCAGGACGCCGCTAGATCTATCCGGGATTATCTCCAGATGTGGAAGGAGCATAATCACCAGTACGGCCCCAATGTCTGTTACGTGGCCTTCGTGTACGTGGACGAAACCGACGAAGCGGCGGTGGCTAACGGAGCTCAACCTATCATTGACAGCATGATGACGATCTACGGGCGGGCATTGGGATTGGACCCTTCGCCGGAACGGGAATACCACGATATGGCTCCGCACAGCGAAAGCGAGAGCGGCCAAAGCCGGTCCTTCGGCCACGAATCCATCGATAACCAAAAGTGGTTGGACTTCGATTACCTTCACGAGAACGGCTTGGTGATTGTTGGCTCGCCCGAAACTGTGGCGCGGAAACTGAGATCGGCGGCACAGGAAGGGTTGTTCAACGTTTTCTGCGGCGAGTTCAACGTGGGGTCGTTGACCGAAGACAGTCTCATGCGCTCCATCAAACTGTTTGGGACCGAGGTTATTCCGGCGCTGAGGGACTTCGATCCGGTAGAAGACTCGCTGCGCCACCCCACGCCCCAGATATGATGGACGTATCCCAAACGTAAGTATAAGGAATGAGTGCTTTGGCGGGGGCTTGCCCCAATGGGTCAGGGTTTCCCGCAAGAATAAGTTCTCTTARAAAGCTCCAGGTAAGAAGTGATTATGCAACGCTATATAGGCGCGCCGGTAACGCGGAAAGAAGACGYTCGTTTCCTCACTGGGCAAGCCAACTACCTTGATGACATCAAACGTCCCGGCATGCTCCACGCCGCCATCTTGCGCAGTCCCCACGCCCACGCTCGGATAATCGGTATAGACACCAAAGACGCCTTGTCCATGCCCGGCGTTTCGGCGGTGATTACGTACGACGACTTACCGGCCTCCATTCAGCCCATCCCGGTGCGAATCTATGATCTGCCGGGACTGGACCGTTGCTTGCAATATCCCCTCGCTAGAGACAAGGTCCGGTACGCCGGCGACCCGGTGGCCGTGGTCGTAGCGGACAGCCGCTACATCGCGGAAGATGCCTTGGAGCTTGTCTTAGTCGACTATGAACCTCTCCCGGCCGTAACCGACGTATGGAGCGGACTGAAGGACGACGTGGTTCTCCACGAGGAGACCGGCACCAACCTGGCCGGCAGTGCCACCATAAATGTCGGCGACGTGGACCAGGCTTTCAGAGACGCCGAATACACCCGAAGCGAGGATTTCCGCACCCACCGTCACACCGGCAACCCCTTAGAAACCCGCGGTTTGTTGGCCGAGTATGACGCCGGGACCGGAGAACTAATGGTCTGGGGCCCCACCAAGGTGCCTCACTTCAACCGGACCATCCTTTCAAACCAACTGGGCATGGACCAGAAAAGAATCCACTTCATAGAACCCGACGTCGGCGGCGGATTTGGCATCCGGGGAGAGTTTTACCCTGAAGATTTCCTGGTGCCCTTCGCCGCCATTCGGGTGGGCAAGCCCGTGAAGTGGGTGGAAGACCGGATGGAACATCTGATGGCGGCCAACCACTCCAGGGAAGTGACCTGCCAGGTGGAAATAGCGGCTAAGAAGGACGGCACCCTGCTGGGCATGAGGGCCGAGATCTACGGCGACATGGGTGGCTACGTGCGCACCCACGGTTGTGTCGTTCCAGCTCTGACCGCGGGACTATTGACGGGTCCCTACCACATGCCATCTTACCGGGCCAATATCAACTGCGTCATGACCAACAAGACCGGTACTGGGACCTACCGGGCGCCGGGGCTCTATGAGGGCGCCTTCATCCGCGAGAGAATGCTGGACCTGGTAGCGGCAGACTTGGGCATCGACCCGGCCCAACTTCGCCTCAACAACCTGATCCAGCCCGAGGAGATGCCCTACAACGTTGGCGTAACCCGGATTGACGGCAAGGAAACGGTCTTCGACAGCGGCAACTACCCCTCGGCCTTCAATCAAGCCTTGAAGGAACTCGGCTATGAAGGATTAAAGAACCAACCCCGCAAAGACAGTGATGGCAGATACCACGGCGTGGGAATCAGCAGCTACGTGGAGCCCACGGGCTTCGGGCCCTACGAAGGAGCCCGGATAGCTCTGATCGAAGGCGGGACGGTGGAGGTCTACCTGGGCATCACCACCCTGGGTCAGGGCCATGAAACGGTGATGGCTCAGATTTGCGCCGACGGCTTGGGCGTTCCCATGGAAATCGTGCGGGTTTTCCACGGCAACACCGACTATTTGCCCGAAAGCATCGGCACCTTCGGCAGCCGGGCTACAGTGATGGCCGGGAGCGCCGTCACCATGGCAGCCGGGTCGCTGCGGGCCAAAATACTGGAGACCTCCGCAGCATATCTGGATACCGAGCCGACCCAGTTGGAGTTGCGAGGAGGACAGGTTTATTCCACCGTGTCCGCCGGCGGCGGGCCAGTGCTGGACCTCGCCCGCGTGGTCCAGTTGGCCCAGGGAGGAGCCCAGGCGGGGCTTAGGGACGCAGGACTGGAAGCCACCGAGTACTTCCGCAGCGAGGAATGGACCTATTCCTACGGCACCCACGCCGCTCACGTGGCGGTGGATACGGAGACAGGCCAGGTCGAGATATTACGGTATGTGGTTTCAGAGGACCTGGGACGTTGTATCAATCCCTTGCTAGCCCACGGCCAGTCGGTGGGCGGCGCCGCCCAAGGAATCGGCGGAACTATCCTGGAAGAGCTGGCCTACGACAGCGACGGACAACTTTTAGCCGGAACTTTGATGGACTACCTACTGCCCACCAGCATGGACATTCCGCCCATACACAGCATCATTCTCGAAGAGGCGCCGTCGCCGCTAAACCCCCTGGGCGTAAAGGGGGGTGGCGAAGGGGCTATCCTGGCCACCGGCGCCACCTTGGCCAACGCTGTCTCCAACGCATTAGCCGACTTCGGCATCAACGTTACTGAACTGCCTCTTAGCCCCGACAACATCAAACGGTGGATTCGTGAGAGCAACGCCTAAGCCAACTCCACGATCAAGGATTCTGTCGAGACYGGTCAGAGTTTTTGGATGTTMAAGGCAGTTTAAATARGGAAACCTAGATGCCAAGAAAGGGGACTACTTGGTTAGACCCTCTCCYGYTSCTWCCRRYWYNNTYAKCSSNGCGKKMKNGSYRSMGYTCGNNACWSNTHMKCRGAYGGYACGAACARSGKTARCACCACRTTGGGCTCATCAACTGTGGGCMKAAACGTGACCTGGACTGGCATSTCGACGTAGATGTCCTCTGGCGCGATGTTCAGCACGTTGCTACAAACGCGAAGACCTTCCTGTTCCTCCAACTCAATAAGGCAAATGTTGTAGGGGACCTGGTCTTTTTCCCGAATGGCGGGGTGAACTGGGTTTCGAACGACGACGAAGGAATAAACTACTCCCTTTCCGCTAACCTTGCTCCATTCGTATTCCAACGAATGGCAGGACGGACACATGGGGGTTGGCAGGTGCCGGAACTTATCACATTCAGAGCACTTCTGGATCCGGAGTTCGCTGTTGTGTGAAGCCTCCCAGAATCCACGTTCGTAATTGGGGAGCCTRTCCAGATCTGGAAGAGGTATTCCTTCCAGGGGCCCGGTCATCGGGCGCGACTTGATTTTCTGATTCTGCTGCTGTGTCATCGATCTATCCCCTGCGAATTATTACGGCCGCGCTCAGCTGGGCAACGCTGCTGCATGAGAGAACCCTGTTTATCGTCTTACTGGGCGGCTGAGCAGTGGAGGTACCCCGGATCAGTCGCACCGCTTCTTGGGTGTGGGTGAGCCCATGTATGTAGGCCTCGGAGTGGTTGCCGCCATGGGTATTGATGGGCAACGTCCCATCGAACCGGATGTTCTGACCACCGTCCACGAAATCCTTGGCCTCACCGAAGGGCACGAAACCATAAGCCTCCAGGTTAAGCAGACARAAGGGAGTGAAGTGGTCGTAGAACATCAATGCATCTATGTCCGAGGGCCCAAGCCTCGCTCTGGCCCAAAGGTCCCGGGCTGTATTTACAGATTCGGCCACGGCAAGGTCGGGCCGGTAGATAACGCCCTCGTTYTGGGGACCYGAGCCCTGGGCGGCCGCCTCTACCAGGGTCAGGGTATCGTCGTGCCGGAGGTCTTTGGCCCGGTCCGCCGTGGTCATCACTATGGCGGCGGCGCCGTCGTTCTCCTGGCAGATGTCCAGCAGATGCAGTGGGTCGACCACCATGCGAGAGTTCTGGTGGTCATCCAGGGTGATTGGATCCCTGCGAAGGGCCCGGGGATTGCGGG
>NVWX01000031.1 GCA_002746355.1 Dehalococcoidia bacterium
CGTATCGCCGAAAAAGCAAAAACAGCTGGTGTCACGAGCGTCGTGTTTGATCGCAATGGGTATAGATTTCATGGTCGCGTGAAAGCTCTTGCAGATGGAGCAAGAGAAGGCGGACTTAAGTTCTGAAGATTGGATAAGTAACAATTATGGGTAAACAGTACGAAGAAGATAGAAGCGGCATTGATACCAACACAGTTGGAGTCTACCGAACAGCAGCCACCGTAAAGGGTGGACGGCGGTTCAGTTTTTCTGCAATGGTGGTGTGTGGTGATAGACAAGGCAGTGTTGGTCTTGGATATGGCAAAGCCAACCAAGTTCCAAATGCAATTGAAAAAGCCCAGAAGAAAGCAAAACGAGCGATGCGTTCGTTCCCACTTACTGGAACAACAATCCCTCATGAAGTGACCGGCAAATTCGGTGCGTGTACAGTTCGACTTGTTCCCGCATCACCCGGTACTGGTGTCATTGCAGGGACCGCAGTTCGTGCAGTCCTAGACCTTTTTGGTGTTGCAGATTGCCTGTCAAAGGCATACGGCTCGGGTGGGCCTTTTCTATCTCGTCTAGGAGCACTGCGCAATAGTTCTTGCGCCGGACGCCTTCGGTTAGCTGCCCGCCTTCATCGTATCCGACGTAGCCGGGAGGGGCGCCGATCAATCGGGCCACTGTATGGCGTTCTTGGAACTCGGACATATCCAGGCGAATCATGTTGTCTTCATCGCCGAACATGAACTCGGCCAGCGCGCGGACCAATTCGGTTTTGCCGACACCGGTGGGGCCAAGGAACATGAACACGCCGATGGGGCGGCGGGAGTCCTTGAGACCTGATCGGGCGCGGCGCACCGACTTGGATACGCTGACGATGGCTTCATCTTGTCCGATGATGCGCTTGTGCAGTTCTCCTTCCATCTGAAGGAGCCGCTCGGTCTCCTCTTCCGCCAGCCGAGTTACCGGGATTCCGGTCCACATGCTGACGACTTCGGCGATATCATCTTCGGTGACAACCCTACGCTCTGCGTTCTCGCCTTCTTTCCAGTTCTTTTCCAAGGTGTCCAAGTCTTCGTTCTGACGCAGTTCACGATCCCGCAGTTCTGCCGCCGCCTCGTATTGCTGGGAGGCGATGGCCTCGTCCTTCTCTTTGCGGACCTGTTCCAAGACCTGCATGGCGTCCTTCACCGACGCGGGGGTGACGCTGCCACGTAGCCTTACCCGTGACCCGGCCTCGTCGATCAGGTCGATGGCCTTGTCCGGCAGGAACCGGTCAGGGATGTAGCGCTGGGCCAGGAKRGCSGCGSTKYKGAYGGCWTCKTCMGTTATMTCWACSTTGTGRTGMTCTTCRTAMNTGCTYCKNGATGCCCATCARGATGGMCACSGTGTCWTCYTKGGARGGCTCTTCAACCYTYACGGGYTGYAGSCGSCKYTCCARSGCYGGGTCYCKYTCAACGTACTTGCGGTARTCGTCYAGMGTGGTSGCYCCGATRCAYTGRAKCTCKCCSCKGGCCARKGARGGYTTRAGGATGTTSGAAGCRTCSACSGCGCCTTCSGCRGCGCCGGCGCCAACGATCGTRTGRATCTCATCGATGAAYAGKACGCAGTTRCCSGCGGYCTTGATCTCWTCGATGACYTTCTTYARSCGCTCTTCGAATTCGCCKCGGTAYTTGGTSCCMGCGACCARRGCGCCCATGTCYAGRGTKACCAGGCGYTTGCCCTGCARGGTTTCKGGRACATCWCCRCTGCYRATMMGYTGKGCCARSGCYTCRACKATGGCKGTCTTKCCRACGCCGGGCTCRCCWACCAGRACRGGRTTGTTYTTGGTGCGGCGGCTGAGGATCTGGACCATCCGCTCGATYTCTTTTTCCCGGCCGATGACCGGGTCCAATTTATCTGCCTTGGCGGCGACGGTTAGGTCGATGCCCAGTTGGTCCAGGGTTGGAGTCTTGGAGGTTGACCGGCTGCCTTGGGAGCCGGTGCCGGAAGTGTGGCTAAGTATGCGGTGGGTCTCGGCCCGGACCTTGTCCAGGGTTACACCGAGGCTTTCCAGGACGCCGGCGGCCACGCCTTCGCCCTCACGCAGTAGTCCGATGAGGAGGTGCTCCGTCCCTATATACGTGTGGTTCATGCGCCGGGCTTCGTCAACGGCCAATTCYACTACTTTCTTTGCCCGGGGGGTGAGGCCGATCTCGCCTTGGGCCGGCTTCTCGCCGCGGCCGATGATGAATTCCACAGCCGACCGGACCTTGCTCAGGTCCACGGAAAGGCTGGAAAGCACGCGGGCGGCAACGCCTTCGGTCTCGCGGACCAGGCCAAGGAGGATGTGCTCGGTGCCGATGTAGTTATGGTTGAACCGCTGGGCTTCTTCTTGGGCCAGCGATAGTACCCTTCGTGCGCGTTCGGAGAACTTCTCGAATCTACTGCCCATATTTTCGCTCCTGATGGGAGTGAGGTGAGGGACCCAATTCGCCGCGGCCCCTTTTAGAGAGACTTACCACTATGGTCCATTTCCACCCTGACGCTACAGATTCAAGGGATCGGATGTAACAACCTGGGGGACTGGTCCCATTCGTGGCKGGGACGGGGTCCCGGCAGGAATTTCACCCTCGCGACCCTCGTGCATCAATTATATTGGAGCCTCTACTATGTGTAAAGGCACAATTCAGCAGATAATGTGCTGGATGCGTGTACCCAACCGGACGCGAATTTCTTGGGAAGACCGGCCGGAATGGAAAAGACGAAATCGGGGTCGCTTGGCTGGGTTCACCGGGGCCGTAGACTGGGAAAGTGCAGCGAGTGTGGGGGCTTTGYTAAGTGGATATACCTCCCGGCGRTGACCTATTTTCCCACTCCGTCGCCAGAGCAGTATCGTAGGCGCTGAGGCGTTTCACTTCCGTGTTCGGGATGGGAACGGGTGGGGCCGCTTCGCTAGAACCACCAGGAGATACATCAGCTAGGCTAGTATGCACCATTCTTCACAACCCCGCAAGGGTGAAACAGCAAAAATGGGCCACCGAATTTCAGGCGAGTTTTCCGCTGTGGATTTTGCGGAGGGTTTCGTCCGGATTTTTTGAGCCGATTTACTCGGGAATCTTAGCCGGAATCTCTGGCCCAAAAGTCCGCCTGTCTGCCCCTTGAATCCAGGTTGATTTTTAATGAGAATACTGATTAAATCAGTGAAAGAATCGGTAACGGGAGAGGTGCGTAGGGATGGGGAGAAGACTATTCAAAGAACTTGAGCGCTCTTACGGATTCGATGAAGTAGCGATCGTGCCTGGTCAGGTTACCATCAACCCCGAGTTGACCTCCACAAAAATGACCATCGGCAATCTGGATTTCGAGATTCCAATCATGGCCTCCGCCATGGACGGGGCGGTTTCCCCAGGGTTCGCCTCTTACATGCATGAGATGGGCGGCCTGGGCGTCCTGAATGCCGAGGGCCTCTACAGCAGATATGAAGACCCCTACTCCGTCATGGAAGAGATCATCTCCCACCCTCAAGAAACAGTTACCGAATTCCTCCAGAAAGTTTACTCCGAACCCATCCGCGAAGAACTGATCGGCCAGCGCGTCCGGGAGATCAAGAACGCCGGCGCCACCTGCGCGGTCTCTTTCACCCCTCAGAACACCAAGCGCATGTCCCCTGCCGCCGTTGAAGCCGGGGCCGACATGGTAGTAGTCCAGTCCACCGTCACCACCGCCCGGCACATGTCCAACAGCTACCGCGGGTTGGTGTTCTCCGAACTTATCGATGCCCTGAAAGTTCCCGTGATCGTCGGCAACTGTGTCACCTATGAAGTCGCTCTGGAGCTGATGGAAACGGGAATCGACGGCCTGTTGGTTGGCGTCGGTCCCGGCGCCGCTTGCACCACGCGCGAAGTGGTCGGAGTAGGAGTACCCCAGGTCACCGCGACCCTGCAATGCGCGGCAGCCCGCGAAGACTACTTCCGGCGCACCGGCCGTTACGTCTCGGTGATCACTGACGGCGGTTTCCGGACCGGCGGGGACATTTGTAAAGCCATGGTCAGTGGCGCGGATGGTGTGATGTTGGGCACTCCTTTTGCCCAGGCCAATGAAGCGCCCGGTCAGGGTTTCAACTGGGGCATGGCCAATCCGCACCCCGAACTTCCCAGAGGCACCCGCATCTCCGTCGGCACCAAAGGTTCATTGAAAGAGATCCTCTTTGGCCCGACTTCCAAGACCGACGGCACTCAGAACTTCGTTGGCGCCCTAAGGGTGATGATGGGTATGTGTGGGGCCTACACGATCAGGGACCTGCACAAAGCCGAGATGGTCATCGCCCCATCCATCAAGACAGAAGGCAAGTACTTCCAGATGAACCGCTAATCTCTCTTCAACCAAGTGATCCGGAGGGAACCAATGGCACAGGCTACAGGGACCATCGAGATACTAGATCCCACCGCTGAGGATGTACCCGAGGAAGTGGGTCTCAGCGACACTCTGCCCGACCTAAAAGGTAAAGTGGTGGGCCTCCTTGAGAACAGAAAATACCATGCCGACGCGTTTATGGGCGAGCTGAAAGAAGTACTGCTCAACGATTACGGCGTCGCCAAGGTTGTTTACGCCACCAAGTTCACCTACAGCGCCGCTTGCGCCGATGAGACGATTCAGTCTCTTTCAGATGAATGCGACGTGGTGATACACGCCATCGCCGATTGAGGGTCCTGCACAGCGTGGGGTCTCCACGACACAGTGATGACCGAGTCCAAGGGCGTGCCGTCCGTTAGCGTGATAACCAGCACCTTCACCAGGGCCGCCCATGCCCGGGCCACGGCCCTAGGAATGCCCGGCGTGCGCATCGTGGTGCTGCCCAGTCCTCTGGCTCCCCGCACCATCCCAGAAGTACAGCAGATGGCCCGCGACTTCGCCCCAGAAATAGTGGGACTGCTCACCGGCAAGTAGCACCGCCCTTAAGGGGACCAAAATTCCCCTCTCCCGTCGTCCTTCCCCGGAAGGAGGAGAGGGTTAGGGTGAGGGCGGCCCCTCGCCGCCTCCATGTCCTATCCCAAAAGTCTAAGGGAGGCCCAAGCGGCCTCTTTTATTATTTGTCCATATTGACTTGCCGCCTATCGAGCCGGAGAATCGGCTGCTAAACCATCAGAAAAGAGGTCAACCACCGTGAGTTCCGTTTCGTTAAATGCCAGACGCGTCGACGTACCCGATTCCTTCCAGGCCATCCAGGATTTTTGCTGGGAACAGGGGTGGACAGACGGACTGCCGGTGGTGCCGCCCACGGAACCGTTGGTGCGGGAGATGTTGGCCGGCTACGGCGGAGAACCAGCAACGTCGCTGGGGACGATGCAGCCCCGGAACGCCCAAGCGACTCTAGAAAAGCTGGCCATCAACGCCGTCATGGCCGGGTGTAAGCCGGAGTACTTTCCGGTGGTTGTTGCGGCGGTCAAAGCCGCCCTTGATAAAGACTTCAACCTGGGCGGGAACGCCGCAACCACCGGCGGCGCGGCCCAGGTGGTGATCGTCAACGGCCCCATCGCCCATGAACTGGGCATTAACGGCGACGCCGCCTGCTTCGGCCCCGGCTCAAGGGCCAACGCTGCCATCGGCCGGGCATTGCGGTTGGTGATCCGGAACATCGGCGGCCTGATTCCGGGGGAGATGGACAAGGCCACCCTGGCCACACCGGGCCGTTACAGTTTCTGCTTCTCCGAGAACGAATCAAGAAGCCCATGGGAACCGAGGAACATCCAACTGGGGTACGCCGGGGGGTCTAGCACCGTCACAGTAGCCGCCATCCGGGGCGTGTACACGATCATGGAAACGACCGTCGCCACTGGACTTGAGGTCCTGCAGACTATCGTCGGCAGCATGAAAGCGGTCGGCGTATCCAACTATTACCAGATTGGCACCGGCGCCCAGATCGTCATGGTGATCTGTCCGGAACACGCTGAGGAGATCGCCGCTTCCGGCCTGGACAAGAACGACGTCCGGGAGTTCATCTACCAGAACGCCCGAATGCCGCTGAGTCAGCTCGTGGGCCGCGCCCATTACGGCAACCGCAACTGGCCCAGCTGGGTGGATGAGACCAATCCCGAGACATTGGTGCCCATCGTGAAGTCCGCCGAAGACATCGTGGTGATAGTTGCGGGCGGCGATGGCCGCCACTCCGCGTGGTTGGCCGGCTGGGGTGTAACCCGCATGGCCACCGAAGAGATAATCAAGCGGGCCTAGGCATTCCCGGCGGTATTCACTAGAAGACGGGGAGATGCCCTTGGGGAATCCAAAATCCCCTCTCTTGTCGCAACGGGAGAGGGTTAGGGTGAGGGCGTTCCCTAACCCTCGATAGCACTTTTCTTCCACTCTTTCTATCTGAACCCTCTGGTTCACAGATATCCGCGGCTACAAACCGGCCTCTGACATCTGCGGCTTGACCCTAATAATGCTTTGTCGGAAAATTTAATCAAGCCACATTAATTTCCCGGTAGCAGATGGATCGTGGTCAGTATGGAACCGAAAAGAGCCGCCTGCATCTTATTGATCAGTTGGCCCAGCAAAGTCCAACAACTTGCTGAAAGATTCGAGCATCGGCTCCTTTAGCAAGTCCGATCACCGATAACCAACGTAACAATCACCGAAGGCATCGAACCCCGCATCAATGCTGCCAATCACCCAAAAATGTGGCGGAATCTGTCACAACCACATATTCGTAGTAGGTATCACCACTATCATACAGAACTAATACAGCATTCAAACATAAAAGATTGACGAAATCGAGCATGCAATGCTAGAATATAACCCCATCAACCAGAGGCAGAGAATCATGGCACAACAGACAACCATCGCACCTGAAGCCGAAATTGAAGACAACGACGCCGTCGCAGTATGCCGCCATCACTGGGTGATTCAACCCGCCGACGGCCCCGTGAGCAACGGGGCATGCCAGATATGTGGGGAAACCCGCGAGTTTAAGAACTACGTAGAGTCAGCCACCTGGGGCGATAGTCGTATCGCCAGCAAGAATTCAGCGGCCCCCACTGGAGCCGAGTCGACTTCGGATGACGACGACACGAAAGATGGACCTGAGACGGCCGACGAAGAGGTTGGCGCTGAGGTATAAACCCTCCTCAAGTCGAGCCTCCAGAGGCTTGCTGACATAACCTGGCGATCCTGGATCGGCCGGTTAGATCACACCGAATATCGGTGGTGAGTTTACCGGCCGATTCTTTTTGTTACGGGACCCCCGCCGGCGGTTAGACCGGCAACACGAAAATAATTGCCGTTTTCGCCGGTCCCAGCCAACCAAAGAGGGGTTATAATATCCACTGCCAGGGTCCGGGGAACCTTGATTCGGACAATCCCGCCTTGGCATTATGCGGACAGCAAGGCCGCATATTGTGGGGAGGCAGACGGGTCCAGTGTTCACGCACCTTCACGTTCATACCGAGTACAGCATGTTGGACGGCATCAGCCGGATCCCCAACCTGGTGGCTCGTACCAAAGAACTGGGGATGGAATCCCTGGCCATCACCGACCACGGCACCTTCTATGGCGTGGTCGATTTCTACTCAGCATGTAAAGAAGTGGGTATCAAGCCCATCATCGGTTGTGAGGTTTACGTAGCCCACAACAGCCGCTTCGATAAAGACCCTTCCGAACGCAGCCCCAACCACCTGGTCCTCCTAGCTCGGGACAATACCGGGTACCGCAACCTGATGCAGCTGGTCACCAAGGCCCATGTGGACGGCTTCCATTACCGCCCCCGCATCGACAAAGGCATTCTCGAAGAGTTCGGTGAGGGCCTGGCCGTCCTTTCCGCCTGTCCCTCAGCGGAGGTCCCGCGCCTTCTGGCCGATGGCAATGAAGAAGCCGCGGCCCAAGCCGCCGGCTGGTACAAGGAGCGGTTCGGCGATGGATACTTCCTGGAGATCCAGCGTCACGAGCACGTCCCTAAATTGCCCAAGATCAACGAGGGTCTCATAATCCTGGGACAGAAGCTGAATATTCCGCTGATCGTCACCAATGACGCCCATTACGTAAATCAGGTCGAATCCCCCCTCCAAGACATCTATATCTGTATCCAGACCAGCACCACGATCAATGATGAGAAACGTCTCCGCATGGAAGACGATTCCTATTACATAAAGACCCCGGCTGAGATGGCCCAGCTCTTCCCAGACTTCCTTCCCGCGTTGGAGACCACTCAGCTAGTCTCAGATATGTGCAATGTTGACCTGGATTTCGGCCAGACCCACCTGCCCAAATACCCCACGCCAAATGATATAGACGCCGACGAATACCTGGCCCAGCTATGTGAAGAAGGCTTCCGGCGCCGCTACCCGCACCCCACCGCCGAGGCCGAAGACCGGCTTCGCTACGAGCTGGACGTCATCCGACACACCAGGTTCGCCAATTACTTCCTGGTGGTCTGGGACATCATCGACTTCGTTCGCCGGAGCAACATCCTGTACGGAGTCCGTGGCAGCGCCGCCGCCAGCGTGGCACTGTATTGTCTGGGAATCACCGATGTCGATCCATTGGAGTACCGTCTGGTCTTTGAACGGTTTCTCAACATGGAACGCAAAGAGATGCCGGACATCGATCTGGACTTCCAAGACGACCGCCGCGACGAGGTGCTCCATTACGTCATCGACCGCTATGGCAATGACCGGGTAGCCCAGATCATCACATTTGGGACCCTGGGCGCCAAAGCGGCCCTGCGCGACGTGGGACGGGCGCTGGGCATGGGGTATTCGGACGTTGACCGCATCGCGAAGATGGTCCCCCTGAAGGCGCGTACCTTGGAAGACGCCTTGCGCGTCAGCCCCGAGCTCAAGACTGCCTATGAACAAGAGCCCAACGTCACCAAGCTGATCAATGACGCCCAAGGCTTGGAGGGCATCGTCCACCACGTGAGCACCCATGCCGCTGGTGTGTTGATCGCCGATGAACCTTTAACCGAGACTGTTCCGCTGCAGCGGCCGGTCAAGGGCGACGAGAACAGCCCGGTGTTGATGACCCAGTTCTCCATGGACCCGGTGGCCCAACTTGGCCTCTTGAAGATGGACTTCCTTGGGTTGACCAACCTAACCATCCTCGACCGGGCCGTCAAATTGGTTCGGGAAAGCCAGGGCGTGGAGATAGACCTTCAGACCCTGCCGTTGGACGACGTGACGACTTTCGAATTGCTCTCTTCGGGCAACACCAATGACTTGTTCCAGCTTGAAAGCGCCGGGATGCAGCGGTACATCAAAGCCCTGAAGCCGTCGAACCTGGGCGATATCGCCGCTATGATCGCTTTGTACCGCCCAGGACCCATGGAAAACATCGAGACCTTCATCGATGCGAAACATGGCCGCAAGCCCATCACGTATCCGCACCCCAGCTTCAAAGAACTGTTGGATGAGACCTACGGGGTCATCGTTTACCAAGACCAGGTGTTATTGATCCTGCAGCAGTTCGCCGGCTACACCCTCGGGGGCGCCGACATCGTCCGCAAAGCCATGGGCAAGAAGATCGCCTCGCTGATGGCCGAAGAACGGGTTAACTTCGTGGCAGGCGCCCAAAGCAAAGGCTACGAAGAGAGCGTGGCCATCGAGATATTCGACCTGATCGAACCCTTCGCAGGCTACGCGTTCAACAAGGCCCATAGCGTTAGCTACGCCATGATCTCCTACTGGACGGCCTATTTTAAGAACCATTATCCAGTGGAATATATGGCTGCAGTGCTAAACGCCCGGCTCGATAACCCCGAGAAGATTCTGAGTTCTATGAACGAGTGTTTCCGGCTCGCGATCCCCATCCTGCTTCCCGACATCAACAGGTCGGACGAATTCTTTTCCATCGATCATCAAACCGATGGCCAGCGGCTCGACGGCCAAGACCAGGACGCTCCCACCGGCCCTGGCCTCCGGATAGGCCTGGCCGCGATCAAAACGGTGGGAGAGGGCGCGATCCGCCCCATCGTGGCGGACCGGAAAGAGAACGGACCATTTAAGTCCATCGACGATTTCAGCCGCCGGGCCGGCGCCGCCGGATTGAGCCGGCGTACATTGGAGAGTCTGGCCAAGGCCGGGGCCTTCGACAGCCTGGCATCTAGAGGCGCGGTTATCCATGCCCTGGACCAGATCGCCGCCACCGCCCAGAGGGAAGCGCGCACCCGAGACTCAGGCCAGAGCAGCATGTTCGACGGATCGGAAGAGGTGTCGGAGGCTGCGGGCATGAGTGGCATCACCCTGGACGCGCCGGACGTTTCCGACCAGGAAAAAGCTGCTTGGGAGAGAGAACTGCTGGGGATGACCTTGTCCCATAATCCCCTGCGCGCCCTGGCGGTAATGAATACCTCGGGAGCCTTGAATTCACTGGACCAACTAGGCGAAGAACTGGCCGGACAGTCTGTAAACGTGTTGGGCTTCATCTCCACGGTTATTGAGCGCTCCACCCGGGAAGGCAAGCGCTTCTTCATCGTGAACCTGGAGATTCTGGGCGGGTTTTTGGAGATCATGGTCTGGCCGGATACACTGCAGCGGACCGCTGAGGTGTGGCGGGACGGCCGGTTGGTGATGGTTACCGGTAGACTGCGGATGCGCGCGGACCAGATGTCGCTTGCCTGCGACACCGCGGTCGAATATGACCCGGAGAACCCAGTAGCCCCTACGCCGCCACCCGCCAATGCGCGAAACGGCTACAAGAACGGCGGCAAAGGCTACAACGGCAACGGCAACGGGAACGGAAATGGAAACGGGTACAAGAGCAACGGCAACGGGAACCGCGGCAAAGCAACCAATCACAACGTCAGCGAAAAGAAGGCCCAAATGACCACAGGCAATTACATTCCAGCGGAACCGCAGAAAGTGGTCCGCTTGGCTGTCACCGAGTCCGAAGATCCCAGTCATGACGCGCACCTTTTGCGGGAAATGATAGGTGTTCTATTGGAATTTCCCGGCCGGGACCGTGTGAACCTGGACATCCGTACGGGAGAGAGAGTGGTCCGTATGGACCTGCCGGTGGTTAGCACCGGTTATTGCGAGGAACTGCATTCCCGCCTCGAGGAATTGTTGGGAACGGACACGGTGGCGGTCCACCAGGAATTGAGTCTGGGACTTGAGCCCCCGGCTGAAGCACCGGTAACCATGCCCCTTGAAGCAGCACCCCCGGCGGATACTGGTTTGGCTAACGATAGATCGGCCGATGCGATGACCCAAACGGCGCCGGAAGCCACTGCCGTTGCTGATGCCGCGCCGGGCATTGCGCCTGAAGCTCCAACACCTGATACGGCGACGCCGGAATATTCGGTTGACGAAACTYCGGTAACGGTGGCCGCGGACGCATCTGCCGCTGTTGGGGCTGAGGCTTCAGGAGACGAACCGCCTTTCTAGACTCGCGTTGATTTTCCGGCCGATTCACGCTTGAGTCCGCAGTCGGCAAACGTGGTGAGTCGGAATTTGCAAGGATCAGTCCAGCACCACTAGTCTTTTCGTATTGGTCGTTGCCATAGTGACGTTAACGGTTCTGGCCGCTGTATTTGCATACGGAGWCCGCCAAATGACCCTCCGAAGAAAACTTGACCAGCCCGTGACCCGCTGGTAGAATCCSCGGAATGCCCGCCGCAGGCTGGGAACACGCCTAGATACAGCACCGCGGCGCTGCTTCCGTAACGTCAACCACTCTGGACGAGAGAATGTCGAAGTATTATTACGGCCCYTCTGGGGAGCCGTTCCTGAACAGGACAACTTTGAGCCGTTCCCAATATCTCGCACCTCCCTCCCCCGCGGAAATTCGCTCTCGCGAAAAACACGCTCTCCCCTGCGAACCGTAGGCCCTACCTCCAATCGCATAGCYCCCGTAGTTTCCCTTCCCATATCCCCKCCGATGTAACGGCGAGCCGTCAGATTTCTCTATCGAGTACCGATATAGAAACTTGTGGTCAAAAACAAGGGGAAAGCGCCGGGCAGATTCGGAGGACAGCAACCAATCAATTAAATAGATTTTGGATTGAGGAGTTAAAAGATGAGAGTAGTACTTCGGTCAAAGATCCACCGAGCTTGGGTKACCGATGCCAACCCGGACTACGTGGGCAGCATCCTGATYGATCAAGACCTGATGGATAAGATYGACCTTTGGAACTTTGAGAAGGTATTGGTCTGCGACGTAACCAACGGCAATCGATTCGAGACTTACGCCATCGCCGGCGAACGCGGGTCCGGCGTGTGCTCAGTCCAAGGGGCCGCTGCCCGGCTGAGTTCCAAGGGCAACTGCCTGATCATCATGTCSTTTGAAGYCACYGAWGAGCCWATMGATCCCMAGATGATYCTKGTYGAYGAMGARAACCGGTTCGTWGAATATYTGGARGGKGCMAARMATGTCCAGCAAGTTCACTGAACAAGAAACCGAAATCTATTATGATTCCGAGGACGCCTTCTACCGGTCCTTTTGGGACGAAGGCGGCAGCGTTCATTGGGGTGTATTCGACGAGAGCACCGGCGACGATTTCCTGAAGGCTTGCGCCAATCTCAACGACCTGATGGTGGCCAAGGCCGGCATAGACTCCTCATCAAGGGTATTGGACCTTGGTTGTGGCAACGGCRCSRYCGSYMYSKKGCTSMGYGRSWAYCWGAMCWSSCWCGTTACCGGCGTTGATCTGAGCGGCGTCAGAGTCCAGAACGCCAAGGATAAAATGGCTGGATTGGACCAGCCTGAACAGACTAAGTTGGCCTTCGAGAAGGCCTCGGCCACGGAACTCCCCTTCGAAGAAGGTACTTTCTCTCACCTCTGGTGCCAGGCTGTCATATACCATGTTCCTGACAAAGAAGCCGCACTGTCTGAGGCCTACCGGGTCTTGAAACCGGGTGGCATCATGGTATTCGACGACCTGATCAAGCCCCAGCCTGATATAAGCGCCGCCGCCAAGGAATTCGTCTACGACCGGCTCCTCTTTGACACGCCTTACAGCTTCGAGTCATACCAAGAGGCCCTCAAAGAGACGGGCTTCGAGATTCTGGAAGCCCACGACCTGTCGTTCCACCTAAAAAATAGTTATCTGCGGCTGGTCGAACGCACACCCAAGACCGATAACGAGCATGCAGAACACTACGAATGGCTGACCAACGCCTATCAGGAGACCGCCAAGGCAGTGGATAACCAAGAACTAGGCTGGGGCCTCTTCGTCTGCCAGAAGTAAAGCTATAAACGGCCCTTCCGGAACATCCGGTGGGGCCGTTCGGTTTCCTCCCCTCTCTTCAAGCACCTGATAGGAGCGCCATACCCCATGCAAGACAGCCACAAAAGAGTCCAATGGGTCTATGAGTCGACCAACGATAAAGAATTGGAAGACCGTTACGACCAGTGGGCCGCGGATTACGACAATGACCTGGCCGCTGAATTTGCCTGGAACGCTCCCCAGAACGCCACCATTGTATTCATCAAGCACGTAGATCTAGCGGCGCACGTTTTGGACGCCGGGGCCGGTACCGGCTTGGTCGGCGAATGTCTTGCTGAGGCCGGCTACAAAGACCTGGTGGCCATGGACCTGTCCCAAGGTATGCTCGATGAGGCCAAGAGTAAGAATCTCTACAACGCCTTCCACCGGATGGCGCTGGGAGGGACCCTGGAATTCGCCACTGACGAATTCGATGCCGTGATCAGCGTGGGAGTCTTCACCCAGGGGCACGCTCCGGCCAATTCGTTCGACGAGCTCGCCCGTATCACCAAGCCAGGCGGGCTGATCGTGTTCAGTCTCAGGGTCGACACATACGAATCGGCCGGATTCAAACAGCAGCAATCTGGGATGGAGGAAACCGGAGTTTGGCAGCTCACCGAGATGACCGGCGAGTATCAGCCGCTACCAAAAGGCGAACCGGAAGTCTGGCACCGGATCTGGGCTTACCGCGTTAACTAACCGCGCCTGCCCCGGCCTACTCCTTTCCGGCGCCTAAGGTACAACTACCCCTCTGCTAGGAAGTCGCCGATGACCTGCGCCAACTCCTGAGGCTTGTGGTAGCCGATGTCGTGGATGGTCTCAGGGATCCAGTGAACCCGCCCGTTCTTCAGTGCCTGTTCCGCGGCATCGACCATCCGGCGGCGTGTTTCGGCAAACTCGGATTCGGCGCGCTCGGGAGCCGGTCCCGCCGGTACGATCAGAGTGGGGCACTCTATCCTCGGCATGGTCATGGACGCCGGTTCGTCCCACATCGCCCGGATCGTCTGGGCGTGGTTCTCCGGCCGTAGGATGTCTTGGATCTGCCCGTCTTCATCTTCGTAGACCATGGTCTGGACGATGCGCTCGATGTCCTCGTTCCAGATGGCGCCCAATTGGTCGCGCAGCCGGCCCAGAAATTCTTCCCGGTTTCCGGTCACATCCCGGGGACGGACTCGTTGAGAGAATGCTTCCCAAGTCGCTCCGGGGAAGAGCCTCCCATCTAAAAAGCCCCCGTCGATCATGATCAGCCGGCTAACCCTGTCGGGCGCATTTGCGGCGAGATTGGTGGCGACATTGCCGCCCCAAGAATGACCCATCACCGCCACCTGGTCCGATCCGATGTGGTCCAACAGCCCAACCATGTCGTTGGACAGGGTCTTCCAATCGTAGCCGTCGGGGGCGCTGGTGGTCTGGCCGTGGCCTCGCTGATCGGGCGCATAGATGTGGTAACGGTCCCGAAGCAACGGCGCCACGATGTCGTACCAATGGGCCGAAGACGCCARCCCATGCAGCGCCAGAAGAGGCTGACCGTCCCCACCCCAGTCCAAATAGCGCATCTTCAGGTCTCCAATGTYAGCCCAGAGTTCTTTGGGTGAAGAAACATCGCCGCGGCCGTCTACCAAACTGCCACCTCCGATTCCACTTTTGCCGATTCCAGCTTTCTTAGCCGGTCTTCTTAGCCTGCCGCCTTAGCACGAAGGCTAGTATAGCAACGGCCGGGATGCCCTGGAAATAGCCTTGGTCCTTCGTAAACGTTAATCTTCTAAAATACGCGAAGCCGATTAGTTTGGAGGGCCCAAATRATCGTTTGGGGATTTGTCCTGATAGCCGTTGGTGTGGGAGCGTTATTCGATGTAACAATCTGGCCCATCGTCCTGATCGCCATCGGTATATCGGCGTTATTGTCCGTTTACTATCGCGGTAACCGGGAAGCGTCCATGTGGTTCAACTGCTGGCAATGTTGKCCGAAYWYKKCMCSRWSAGMYYYWCSSARRTNCNGSAGSSCRCCCGGCAAGAGTGATTCTAAGGTCTCGTAAAAGCTACACAACGGCAATATAAACGGCCGCTCCGAATCCGGAGCGGCCGATCTTGTTATTCGTTGGCGCCCAACTCCATCTGGAGCAGCCGGGCCTTTACTCCCAGGCCGCCGCCGCCGTACCCGCCGAGTCCGCCGTCGCTGGCGATCACCCTGTGGCAGGGTATTATCAACGAAAACCGGTTGCGGGCCATCGCTTGYCCCGCGGCCCGCATGGCCAGAGGGCTTCCAGCTTCAGCGGCTAACCATGCGTAACTCCTAGTCTCACCGGGAGGAATGCTCCGRCAGGCGTTCCAAGCGGCACTGAAGAAAGGCGTGACACCTGAAAAATCCAACCCAATCTCGTCTAACGCGGCCATGTCTCCCTCACTATAGCGATGTAGACACGCTATGACCTCGGCGAATGGCCCCGGGTCRTCCTCCGCGCCTATCAAATCATCTCCCAAGTCTTCGATAGCTTCTTGGGGCGAGGGCTTCAACGACGCCCGCTTCAGTCCATCTTCTCCGCCGAGAAGCGCCATCCAGCCCATGGATAATTCTTCCAAGTGATAGCTGTCTCCCCTCACCGTACCCTCCTTCTGATCACCGCCCAAAGCATGGGCAGCCGCAGCCTTTGCCACGCCACGGCCAATACACGCCGCTCGCTGGCGGTTGAATATTTGTTCCCGTACCGGTTGCGGACGTAGGCCGAAACTATGATGGAAACCGGGGTTCTCTGGGCCGGCAGGACCTCCTGCAAGTTGTTTCCAAACTGATACGGGGTTTGGAATTCAGTGGGACCGGCCGACGCCAGAGATGCTAGCTGGGCCATGCGCTTGAACGCAGTACGCGGGTTATCCGGCGCCGCCAGGAATCTTCCCCACAACCACCGCAATGATCCACCGACCACCGCCAGACCAACCAGCGCGCTGACYAGCCAGGGCCACAGTCCGATGATCGAGCTACCTTCATCGCTTTCGAAGGGAAATTCAAAATTTGATYCCGTCTCAGKYAGATTGAAGCAATCTTCCAGACCGTCGAAGCACTCCTCGTCGAAAGGAACCACGTCTGCTTGGCCGCCTTYTTGKACCACGGGACGCTCCGCGCCCGGTTGATAGACCCCAGGCAGCGATTTTCCGGGTGTAGGCTCAAAGGGGACCCAACCAAATTCGGGGAAATAGACCTCCACCCACGCGTGGCTGTGGCTGTCGGTGACCGAGAACAAGTTCTGTTCGCCGACCTSGTCTCCGGTGGTATAGCCCACCGCCAACCGCGCTGGGACSNCCCACCGCGCGCAGCATCACCGCCATGGTCGAGCCGAAATACTCGCTATAGCCCTCTCTCAGGGTGAACAAGAAGTGGTCCACTCCGTCTGCGTTGAATGGTGGAGGATCAACCCTGAGGTTGTAGGGATAGCTAGTCCTCAAGTAATCCTCCACGGCGCTGGCCTTGTCGTACGGTGTCTCTACGCCGCCGACCACCCTGGCTGCCAGATCGATCACCCGCTGCGGCAGGTCCGGAGGCAACTGCAGGTAGCGCTGCTGCACCCAGACCGGGTATCTCGAGCTCGCGCCACGCAATTCTTCCGGCCCAGCCAAGGAGATCGCCGAGGTTACTTTGTAGGGTTCACCGATCTTGAATTTACCCTTGGGTCTGGTCACCGACAGCACTTCGGGTATGGCGGGCAACGCCTCGGTGAACTGCACCCTTACCGCACGTCCCGCTTCCCGTTCAACGTTGTCCATACGGAACTGCGGTGGTAACGACATCGCCAGGTCTTGATCGCCGACGAACGTCCCCCGCGCTTCAAGAGTCAAAAGTAGGCCGTCTCCCACGTCTTTTAGATAACCGGGTAGCGGCCCACCCTGCCATAAAACATCCAGGTCGATGTAGAACACCGGCGGGGCCTGGGTCTCWATCATCACATCGCGGTCCACGTCCAACACCTGGTCTCCGGAGAATAGCTTCTTGGAGGAATATAGCGGAGTGACGGTGTATGTGACCTCCGTCCGCAGTTGGTTGACCCCTCTTTGGGTGAATTCCGGCGTATATCCCAACGGCTCGGTCACGGTGTGTTCGGATAGCCATCCTTTRCCGTTATACGTGCTATAGGTCCTCGCTTTCCAATACAACTCGGTCTCCGAGTCGACCCACAAGACCTGGGTGGTTGTGGGATAGATACTCCCCTGGAGCGCCATCACGTTGTCCCAGATTCGGAAACCTATGGGCCGGCGGGCCGGCAGTCCAGCGAACAGCCGATTGAAATCGTCTTCCATGGTTTCCAATGGGCTACGCATGGACTCGTAGGCGTCATTGGCCGTTCCCCATTTTGGCGCCATTGGCAGCAGGAACGCCACCACGATAACCAAGATAGTCAACGCCAAGCTGTCGGTCAGAGACAACCCGGTCAAGTGGTCATCGACCTTCACGGAACGGCGCTCCCATTCGTGTTTACGCCTGATGGCCTGGACCCGGGAGATCAACAACAGTGCGGTAAATAGGTAAAACCCCAGGTGGAAAACAGTGTTGGGCGGCAGAAAAGTCAGGTTGGAAAGCAGCCCGATTCCGCCAAGGACGAAGACGCCCCAGAAGTTACCGTAGCGCAGGAACAGCCAGGCGCCCAGAAAACCGGTCAGCCAAGTTGAAACCATCAGGGCRAAGGAAAAGGGGAGGCTGTCGATGCTGATGGAACCGGTACGCGCCGCATCCAGCCACAGGTCCAACCGTTCTATGACCTCGCCGGTCCCKTTGATCGTGACGTCATTGATGGTGAAATTCGATAGTTGCCAAAGGATTATGGCCAGGCCCACCGCAAGTCCCACAGGCAAAAGTGCGATGGACCAGATAGGGATTCGGTAAAGGACCAGTCCGGTCAGCATCGCCATGAAGAGCAACGCGACCAGGTTCGGCGAGGGGACCCAATCGGCCYGCTCCACCGACATCACCACCACCACTAGGTTCAACGCCAATAGGCCCGCSGCAACCCAACCCTCGTTAGGCCGGATCGTCCGCTCTAGCCAGGCGAAACCGTCGCCRATAAAATCAGTGTCGAACCCTYGCCGCGCCGGGGCGCCGGTCCCTGCCGTCCCTATCGTCTCARACGTCATTCAACGCCTCCAGCAACGCYGGAGRTCCAACTCCGAGGTATCTCAYGCACGGGGGCTAGGAGGGCATCGTTCAGGTTGTCGCCTMGGCGCACCATATAGACCGGTATCAAGTTGGCGCTCAACKCTTCTATCGGGACACTCATGTTGGTGGGCGAGCCGAAACTGGAYCGGTCAACCAACACCACTGAGACCTCAATGCCCTGGCGGCGCAGGTGGGTCAGAGAGGCTACCCATTGGGTCTCAACGGACGCGGTAACCACCGTAAGGGCGTTGAATTGGTTCAGGTGCGACCGAACGCCGTAGATGAACTCCTGAAGGGTGACCTGGCCCAATGCCCGCACCTCGGAGAGGGTCTCCATGAGCCGCCCGCGCTGCTCCGGGYTACTGTCGGGCCGAAATATGTGTTCCTGGTCGCCATTCGCGGCCAACCCCACGGGCATCGATTGRTCCATGAGCCGGTTAACTATGGACGCGGCCACGGTAACCGCCAACTCCTCGGTGTTGTTCACGTCATCCAGTTCTATCCCATAGTGGGACAGGTGATGCATGTCCAGCAGCACCCAAGCTTCTGCTGACAGTCCCATATCGAATTCTTTGACCATCAGTTCGTTCATGCGGGCGGTGTAGGGCCAATGGATGCGCCGCATGCTGTCGCCTTCTACGTAAGGCCGGATGGATGAGACGTCGGTGGTGATCTGCTCCCAATGCTTGGTCGCGCGGCTGTCGCTGGGCAGCCCAGCGAACCGGGCGTCAAGATCGGGCAACGCTTCAACRGCGGGAAATACGATGTAAGGATTGGGGTCTACGAAGTCCCGGCGCAGGCGGAAGAGCCCAAACGGGTCCTGGCTGACCAGCTTAACGATCCCTGACCGGTACACCCCCCGCTTGGCCAGATAGGTCCGTATACGCCAGCTCCGCACCTGCTCGCGGACCAAAGCCAGGCCGCGGCCGCTGGCGTCGGCTGACGGGCCAGTCGCCTCGGCGACCTCCAGCCAGGATTTTGGCATCCTGGTGTGGTTGACGATGGACACCTGTCCCGCTAGGTAGCCGCCCACCTGGCCACGGTTGGCGTCTCTGGTGACCTTCAGATCGATTCCGCGAAGGTTGAGCCAGGCCCACAGGAACCCTATGCCCGTGACCAGRAGCAGAACGTAGAGAAACCTGAAGAAGAAATCAAATCCGGTGCCTAAGGCGTAAAACCCAACCACCAGAAGCAGYACCACCATGCCGATAAACCGTCTATTCATGGCCTGCCTCAAAGCGTGGGGAAAGGGCCACGGCGCAATTTAATGCCATGGAGCCTTCGCCGGAGAGCAATTTACAAAYGATAAGAAACTGTGCCATCAGAGAGAGACTGGACAGGCTGGTTATCGAGTTGCGCCTGGCACTGCAACCGATTCCAGAAGACCGTCGATCACCTGGGCGGTATGCAGCCCCCGCATTCGGGCAGATGGGGAAAGGATCAGCCGGTGGGAGAGCACGGCGTGGGCAAGCTCCTTCACGTCGTCCGGAATAACGTAGTCCCGGTCGCGCATGRTGGCCAGTCCCCGTGCGGCCCGAAATARACCCAGAGATGCCCGGGGCGATGCACCCAAGAAAACATCCTCGTGGTTCCGGGTGGCCTCTATCAGGGTGACGATGTACTCCCGCACCGCTGAGTCYACGTATACATTCTTTGCGGCATCCTGCAGGCCGATCACATCTTGCGGGGAGGCGACGGCCTCCAACGCGTCTATGGGATGGGTCTGCTCTTGTTGCTCTATGACAGAGAGCTCTTCGCTGAAGCTGGGATACCCCAGACTGATGCGCATCAAAAAGCGGTCAAGCTGTGCCTCGGGGAGGGGGAACGTACCTTCATACTCGATGGGGTTCTGGGTCGCCATCACGACGAAAGGCCGTTCCAGAGGGCGTGTCACACCGTCCACCGAGACCTGCAACTCCTCCATGGCTTCGAGCAGAGCGGACTGCGTTTTGGGAGTCGCCCGGTTGATCTCGTCCACCAGCACCACCTGGGCCATAACCGGCCCGGGACGGAACTGGAATTCTCCGGTGCTCTGGTTGTAGATCGAAACGCCGACGATATCGCTGGGCAGTAGGTCGGGGGTGAACTGGATACGCTTGAAGGAGCACCCGATCGAGGTTGAGATGCTCTTAGCCAGCATGGTCTTGCCTACGCCTGGCACATCCTCGATCAGGATATGACCTTGGGCGATCACGGCGGCCAAGGCACGTTCGATAACAGCATCCTTGCCGACGATAACCTTGGAAATGTTCTCGACGATTTCATGGGCTATGCCCGTGGCCGACTGAGTCTCTTTCAACTGCTTCTCCGATCGCTGGCTGCAGATTGGAACAAGACTGGACCCATAGCTGACGGCCAGATTCTATCACAGCATTTATCGGCAAGCTTCCCAKGCCATTTTTGGGCACTCGATCAGGCGTCAATAGAAAGCGYTCTATCGCCTGGGAGCGACGCTGATGTAAGGTAATCTATGTACGGACGGAGAGTAGCAACGGTTCTAATAAATCCATAAATCTTCTGAGGCCGTAAAAACCATTGACTCATAGATCAGACCGGCCYCAGTCTTTGTTGCCGCTCAGACACGCAAACTATGAGACCGTGATCGTTGGATAGAAATGCTGAAAATTTCGTCAAACCTAGACACTTCCRATTCTAGGACCAGTCTGCCGGTCCTATTTGCGGCAATCCTGGGACTGGTCTTTTTGGTTGCTGCTTGCGGAGGCTCGGATTCGGTTGAAACCGCCGAAACAACCGGTCAGGCGACCGGTCCCGCAACCACTGCTCCGACCCAAGAGACAGCCGCCGCACCCACAGCCGGGGTGGCCACCGATTCCGCCTCCGTCAACGCCAACYGAAAGGTCGGCGGCGAGGTTGGTGACCTGGCCCCAGAGTTCGGCGGCATCGACGCCTGGATCAATGGCAACCCATTAACCATGGAAGAACTCCGTGGGCAGGTGGTGTTGATCGATTTCTGGACCTATACCTGTATCAACTGCATCCGCACCTTCCCTTTCCTGAAACAATGGCACTCCAGGTACGCCGACGATGGGCTAGTGATCGTRGGAGTCCACGCTCCCGAGTTTGAGTTCGAGAAAGTGTACGAGAACGTGGTCGACGCCACCAAAGAGCATGCTTTGGACTGGACGATGGCACAAGACAATGATTTTGTGACCTGGCGCCGGTATAGCAACCGGTTCTGGCCGGCCAAGTACCTCATAGACAAAGACGGCGTGGTCCGTTACACCCATTTCGGCGAAGGCGGTTACGCGGAGACCGAAGACGTGATCCGCGAGCTTTTGGCCGAAGCGGACCCATCGTTCCTGTCAAATAACTTGCCCCTCCCCGAAGACCAGACCATCGACCCCGGGTTTTTGATCGCCAGGGACGCAGAGGTCACCAGGGAACTTTACGGAGGCTACGATCGCGGAGAGRRAGACCTCCTTTACGGCCAAGGCGGTTACGTTCAACAGATGCAGTACTTTCAGAACAAAGACCAAGYATCTGATTTTACGATCTCCGAAAATCAAYTGCCTCATAAGATAAATTTCCAGGGGCCCTGGCACGTCGGCCCTGAGAGTTCGACCCACGKCAGGATGACTGAGTCGTTCGAGGACTATCTGTCCCTGATCTATTCCGCAACCTCGGTGAATGCGGTATTGATCTCCGAGTCCGGCGAGCCGTACAAGGTGCGCGTCACGGTTAGCGATGAATACCTCACCGACGCGAACAAGGGCAGCGACATCGTCATCGGAGAAGACGGCGAAAGCTACATCTGGGTTACGACCCCTGACCTTTATAATGTGATTAGCAATGATTCATATGTGCGCCGGGAAAATCTCAAGATGTCGTCAAATTCGCCGGACTTTGGTCTCTTCGCGTTCACATTCGGCGTCTATGACAAGGGTCCTTAGCAGACCGAACCCTTGGTAAGTAGAACGAATCGCCGGCCGGTCAAGCTGGCTTTAGCCATAGCGACCCTCATCATGGTCTCTATTGCTTGCACGAGTTTTCAAGCGCCGGAGTTCAAGGGAATCAAGGCCTGGATCAATAGCGAGCCTCTGACCATTGAAGAACTCCGAGGCAAGGTGGTGTTGGTCGATTTCTGGACTTATTCTTGCGTCAATTGCATCCGGACTTTTCCCTACCTCAGAGAATGGCATGCTAAATACGCTGACGACGGACTGGTGATCATCGGTGTTCACTCTCCCGAATTCGAGTTCGAGAAAGACTATTCCAACGTTTTACGGGCCACCCAAAACAACGGCATCACCTGGCCGGTGGCCCAGGACAAYGACTTCGAGACCTGGRAAAATTACCGAAATCAGTTCTGGCCGGCCAAATACCTGATCGATAAAGAAGGCGTGGTCCGCTACACCCACTTCGGAGAAGGCGCGTACGACGAAACGGAGAAACAGATCAGAGACCTACTCATCGACGCCGGGGCCGACTTATCTGATTCCTCCGTCGAATCCCCCAGCGGYCAGGTGGTGGACCAGAGCTTCATCCAACTCCCAAGAGCGTCGGTTACCCGCGAGCTATATGCGGGGTTCGTGTTGGCGGAGTTGGGGGAATACGTCCGGCAAAAGGATTTCTTCAAGAAGACCGGCTCGGTGGTTGAGCTTGAGTCGTCGGAGGACCACAAATCCGGGGTTATATACTTTGACGGCTCATGGGTTGTGTGGCCGGAGCATACCCGCCACGGCCGCGACACCACCGGATACGAAGATGTTCTTTCATTGGTCTATTCGGCCCGCAGCTTGAATGTGGTGTTGAGCTCCGATTCCGGTGAGCCCTACACGGTCCGCATCATGCTGAATGGAGAGTTCCTGACCGAAGAAAACAAAGGCGCGGACGTAACGATCTCTCCTGATGGAGAGAGTTTATTGAACGTGGACGAACCCAGGATGTACAACGTGATAGAGGCTCCAGGGTTTGCCAAGGACAACCGGCTYACCATGAGCTCCAACTCAGATGATTTCAGTATCTTTGCATTCACATTCGGTGTGTACGAGACAGGACCATGATCAGAACATTAAGACTCGCATCAAGTTTCCCGTTGTTAAGGGCCCGCCTGTTGCTCCCGGCATTGGCGGCCGCCGCAATAGTTTTGGCCATGGCGTGTGGGTCGTCGGCGGTCCCGACGGTKGCGCCTCAGCCCAGCACGGCCCCCRCCGATCCCCTCGCCATAACCCCCATCCTGGCCACCACCATACTGGAGGTAGGTGAACAGCGGATCGCGTTTTTGCTGGCGACCAGTCAAGGTCTGATCACTACGCCAACCGCACTGGTCACTCCGGTCTACTTAGACRGCGACGGTTCTCGGGGCCCGACTATGGAAGCAGCATTCAACCTGTGGCCCTACGGCGTCCGGGGTTCCTACAGCACTTACGCCAACTTCGACCGTGCCGGACGGTGGCGATTGGACATTCAGGTGGACAATCCGAACGGGAACGACCAAGTCCAGATCGAGATCGAGGTGTTGGAGAAGTCTCCGGTTCCGGCATTGGGCAGCATCGCCCTGCTCAGTGATTCCAAGACTTTGGCCGGTATTGGACCGATCGAAGAGATAACCACGGATTACTCACCCGACCCAGACCTGTACCAGTTGTCGATCAGGGACGCGGTCGGGAATCCCTTGCCCTCAGTTATAGTGTTCGCCAGCCCGGCGTTCTGCACCAGCCCCACTTGCGGGCCCCAGGTGGATACGGTCACTGAACTGAAGGAAAGGCATGTGGGTCAGGCGAATTTCATCCATGTTGAGATCTACGACAACCCTGCTGAGATACAGGGCAACTTGGACCGGGCTGAGATATTCAGCGTGGTGGATGATTGGGGCCTCACGTCCATCGAGGACTACTTCAACGAGAGCTGGACATTTATCTTGGATGCGGACGGCCGGATAGATGACCGTTTCGAAGGCTTCGCGTCGCTGGAAGAGTTGGACGCCGCGTTGATGAAGGTGCTACCTCAGACTTAGGACGCTCCTGGTGGGAACTATCGGCCGTTGCCAGCCGGTATCGGAATCCGGACATTGTAGGTCTCTTGCAGCAGGTTCAGGAATGCTATGACCACTGGACCGTGCTGCTGCCCTCGGCGCAAGAGGACATAGGTCGGCAACAATACCGGCGGCACCTCGGCGACGTCGATCAAGGTTARGGTGCCTGATTCSAGCTCCCGGCGCACTCCGCTTCGCGGCAGAAACGAGATACCCAGCCCCAGTTGGACCATATTCTTTGCGGCTTCAACACTGTCCAGGTTCATCTCGACTTTGGGCGTGACGCCGGCGTCGCGGCAGACGCGGTTGATGAACTGGAAATARGACGARCCCGGGTCGCCTGGGTCGTAGAGRATGAGCGGCTCCTGGGCCACGGCGAACATSGCCGCAACGCCCGTYTTGGCGAAKGGATGGTCCGGATGGACCACCAACACCGCCTCTTCGTCGTACAGGTGGAGGGCGTCAACATCCGGGTGTTGCATGAACCGAGCCAAGCCCAACTGGACCTCTTCGTCCACCACCATCTGGAGCACATCCGACGAGCCGCCGACCTTGATATGCAGGTTGGTTTCTGGGTAAAGGCGCTGGAATTTCTGGAGCGTTTCAGGGAGCACGTAGGTGCCGATCACTCTTGCCGTGGCCATGTTGAGGATCCCCGCGGAGGCCTGGCGAACGCTTTCCAAAACCTCCCGGCCGCGGCGCAATGTCTCCATGGAACGCTGGGCAAACGGCAGGAAAACCTGGCCCATCTCCGTCAATCGAACACCCCGGGCGGTGCGGTGGAACAGCGCTACTCCTACCTCGTCTTCCAGGGTCTGGACCCGGGCGCTCACAGAAGGTTGGGACAGGTAGAGGGCATCGGCGGCCCGGCGAAAGCTCCCKCGGCTCGCCGCCTCCAAGAAAGCTTCCAACTGAGGAWAATCCATACCATCACCTTCTAAGAATCGTAACCGTTACCTGAAGCCGAACAGCGTCAGGTATCTTGCAACTCTAAAGTACACCTAGTGATACGCTGTGTCTATCGCCATAGCGTTTTATTGGCGCAATAGATATCACTCCTCAGGCCAAGCTCTAGGCAGCAGGCAACCACGATCGCAAAAAAATAGACCGGTCTAACTGACAGACCGGTCTATCGATCGAGGTYTCGCGGTGGGGGGTTGTTGTGAGGGGTTAGGCCGCCTTTTCCAGCTTCTTGGCGGCGTCTTTCATCACTCCGGCCAACAGCATGTAAGTTTCGGTCCAAGCGGTCTTGACCTCGGGGGTGAAGTCCTCGCCCAGYCCTTGCTCCAGAGTCCACAACAGTGCGGACGCCACTGAACCGTAGTGGTGATCCGTTACGCCGTAACCCCCATGACGGCGGCCCAGGTCTTKCACGGTTGGGACCAGTTCGTCTAAGTCGTTCAGGCCGTTCACCGTTGCCGTGATCATCCGCATGAGTTWGCGACCCTGCTCCGTCATGTCCCCTGTGAAAAGTTCCTTGGTTGAAGGGTCAATCTCAAACAAGCGGTTGTAAAACAGGTCGGCAGCCGTCTCCGAGATGGGTAGCACCTTGCTCCAAGATCTCTGGACCAAGGTGATCTGCGTTGCGTCCAATCTATCCTCCAAAGTATTCGCACCTGCTAGGTTATTTCCGGAGCTCTTCCCGGCGGTGATTTTGGGCTTTGATTCAAAGGTAAATTGGGTTGATTTTAAGAGCAAGCCTTACCGATTAGGCAGATATTGAATCATAAGAACGCCAACGGTTAGATCTGGYCCATGAGGCTGCCATATCCTGGTCTTGCCGGAATTCCTAATCTATTCAATGCCGCCCACATAGAAACTTGGTTGGCCGAGAATACCGGGATGCCCAGGTCCGATTCCAACGTTTGTACCATATCCATCGTTCGCCAGTTGGTTCCGCTGAGGAACAGCGCGTCTGCCTGTCCGATGTCGATGTTCCGGGACTCTCGGTAGGCCACCTGCGGCTCMAGGTCTCCAATTGCCAACCCCGAGGAAACCAAGAGGGAGCGGCTGGATAGGACCTTAAGACCGGGCACGGCATTCTCAAGATATTCTTGTTCCATCAATGTCATTTGCTCTGGATAGGGAGTCAACAGGGCCAGCCGCTTAACGCCGGCCTGGGTCAGGGCGGCTACGACAGCCCCAGCAGTGGTGATGGCCGGACAGCCTACCGTGGATTCCATCATATTTACCAGTTCAGCATCGTATTCAAGCTCMCGGACCATGGACCCGGCGGTGTGGGCGAAGACAACAACGTCCAGCCGTAGCTCGTTCAGGGATTTGGCCGCCCTCGGTAGATCGTCGTTGGTCTGAAGGATCACGTCGGCCCCCAATTGGCCTGCTAGGCCCTCCGGACGGCCCAGCCGCGCGGCGTGGACCGAAACACCATCCGGGGCCATCTGACTGAATTCGCCTTCCACCACGGTGTTGGGCGGAGAAACTATCACTCCTATTCGCGCACGCCATCCGAACATATCTCCTCCCTGTCGGACTCGATTTGTCTCCAGCCGTTCAACCGGCCCAGGAAGATGCAATATARCACCGTTGCGCGGCGTCGGCTTGGAATCACCGTAAAAATTTCAGAAGAATATCCACGCTTGTGCGCGACTATGCCCTCTGCTAGAATCTTGTCGAACATCGCTGGCTCAGAGATTTTGGCGACTCTGGGAACTATGGCCTCTGGACGGCCGCTTTCCCGAGCTCCAAAGAATCACAAGAGGGTGAGTTCATAAGGCTTTAGGAGGAACTCTATGCCAGGATTTTGGGAGAATCTACGATTTCCCGGACAACGGGAAATGGACGACCTACACGGAGCGCAGGGACAGGATATGGCGACCTACGTCAGCTTYCCCTCGCCGTCCGAAGGCAGCAACTTCCCGGCGATCATCGTAATCATGGAGGCGTTTGGCGTTACCAGTCACATAGAAAATGTATGTAACCAGTACGCCGCCAACGGCTACGTTGCCGTTGCCCCGGCCCTGTATCACCGCCAGCATCCCAACCCCAAACTGGGATACGACGAAATGCCCGCAGTGATGCAATATATGGGTGCGCTAAAGGATGACGAACTCGTTGAGGACGTCAATGTGGCCATCGATTACCTGCAGAACCACTACCAGCGGACCCACGGCCAGAAGATCGGTATCGTCGGCTATTGCGTCGGCGGACGGATCACCTACCTGGCGGCGACCAGCTGTCCGGGCCTCAGCGCCGCGTCGGTCTACTATGGCGGACGCATCCTGGTGCCGTTCGGTGACGGCCCGGCGCCCATCGACCTCACCAGCAACATCAAAATTCCAGTGATGGGCAACTTCGGTGATGATGACGATAACCCGTCGCCGGCCGATGTGACGACCATCGATCAGGCATTGACGGCCGCGGGGGTCACACACGACTTCAAGTCGTACCCCGGCGCCGGTCACGGTTTCAACTGTGACGACCGGGGCAGCTACAACGAGGCGGCCGCCAAGGACGCTTTCGATCGCACGCTGGGCTTCTTCAACCAGCACGTCAAATAACCCGTAGCATCTACTTAGCGTTCAAGAGGCCCTGGCGGANGCATAACCCCTCYACCARGGCCTTTTCCTATCAGCCAAAACTCCTATCTGGGGNTTGTTAACTCTAGGCGTGACGAATACRATATCCGTTAACCTGACCAAGGCTATCGGATCTGGGAAGGCTAGACGAAAGGACCATCGAGGAAGGCCAGCATGCTGAAAGCAGACCGCGACCAGGTAATGGCGAATCTCAAAGATGACGACCGGAAACAGTTMCGGCAATTCATCGATGATTACCGAGAGAAGCGGAAGGCGTCATCCGGCGGCCAGATGCCGGCCCGGGAGATGTTGGATGCAGTTGGCGGCGACCTCAACAGCATGTCGCGCCAGGCCATGGAAGCGGTGGYCCAAAGGGACGAGATGGGCCCCAATGTGGGAGATGTCCCTCTGGATTTCAGTCTGAAGCTTGTGGGTTCCGAAGAGAGAGTCAGGCTGTCGAGCTTCAAGGGCCAAAAACCCGTGGCGTTGATCTTCGGCAGTTACACTTGACCCCCCTTCCGTGCTCAGGTCGAGCACATGGAGCGCCTGTACAGCAAGTACCRAGAACGAGTGGAGTTCTTTGTGGTCTACATCCAAGAAGCCCATCCCACTGACGGCTGGCAAGTGGATTCCAATGTCCAGGACGAGGTTTACTACCGCCAGCACCAGAGCTATGACGAGCGGGAAGAAGTGGCCCAGTCCTGTACCATCGGCTTACACATCTCCATACCCACATTGGTGGAAGAGATGGACAACGCGATCGACGAGGCCTATGGGGCAGCCCCGGAACGCCTTTACCTGATCGGCAAAGACGGGAAAGTCGTCTACCACGGCGGCGCCGGCCCCCACCTATTCGACCTGAATGAGCTGGACCAAGCCATCCAGAAGATGGAGGCAGGCGTAACAGCCAGCTAGCGGTTCTCGGAATGCAAGAAAAGCCCGTCCTTCGATTCAAGGACGGGCCTTTTTTATATCGTTGTTACCGGACAACGGTCGGTCTTGCGCCATTCTGTCCTTCCCAGGACGGACGGAAACCATGCAAACCGAATCCATGTGCGAATCGATTCGCATGCGTAGGCGCGGGTTTGTAACCCGCTGTATTCCTCAGCCACCGTTTTCGCTTAGACCAGGGGCCTTCCAAAGAGTCGCTGAAACTAAAGTGCYGTTGTAGGCAGGAGCATTATCTTCCAGGCAACCAGCGGGTTGAAAACCCGCGCCTACGGTCTTTCGTCGTTGCGGCGAAAGGCCAGAATGACGGGGTAGGCTAGGAACCCAGCTAGTCTCCCGGCTGGCGTGGCTCTACGAAGGTGTTCCGGAACCGATAAAGAGTGAATTCAGGCTCCACCGGGGCTACCGACATGTACCCTGCTTCTTCGATCTTGGCCACGATGAAGTTGGGCCCGTCCGTCACCAGGGCCTCCGAGACGGCGGCTTCCAGGTCTTCCAGGTCGGTTACGGTYTTGGTCCGGGCGATGCCGCAGCTCTGAGCTATTTTTTCTAGGTCGGTGCCCATGCCGGTGTGGCTGGTCTGCCCACCGGTCTGGCCCCATTGTTCGTTGTCCCAGACGATGACCGTCAGATTTTTGGGTTGCTCGCGTCCGATGGACGCCACCGTGCCCATGTTCATCAGGATCGACCCGTCGCCGTCCAACGATATRATCTGCTCGTCAGTGGCCATTGCCATACCCAGGGCGATGGACGAGCAGAGCCCCATGTTTCCGTAGGTATAGAAATTACGGTCGCGGTGCCCGGCGTGCCACAGTTCGTCGGAAGAAGGGCCCAGGTTGCTGACGATGGGCGCGTCCCCCGCCAAGCGCGATACTAACTGAGTGGCTTCGAACCTACGCAAGTTTGCCTCCGTGGAGCATCTGAGTCAGGCAGATCGCCAATGGCTGCCGGTTGGCGTGGCAGAGCTTCATGGCGCCGTACAGTAATTTGTCCATCTTGCCGTCATCTTCCAGAATGAAGTGGGGCAGACCCAGTTGGTCCATGATCGGTATCACGGCGCGGCCCATGGCCACCTGGGCGATRTTGAACTCACCGGGGCCGCCACGGAGGTTGATGAACATGGGTATGGGAGTCCTGGCGGGGATGCACAGGCTGGCCAGGGCGTTGACGCTGTTGCCGAACCCGCTAGATTGCATGAACACCGCGGCGTTGCGGCCCGCCGCGTACGACCCGACCGCGATGCCGATGGCTTCCTCTTCCCGGGTGGCGGAAACCAGCCGGAAGTAGGGGTCCTCGTCGATGAGGCTAGTTACCTGATGGATGGATATGTCCGGCACATAGACGACCATGGACGTATCCCAGTCCTTGAGCGTCTTTATGATCTCTTCCGCCCAGTTCATTTGTTACTCTCCCTCATGGCCTATGAAATGCCCGTTCCCAGGAACGCCTCAGGCGTGAACGGCTACAAACATAACAATAAGACTTTGGATTGTCAAAACTTGGCGGCCTCAGTGCCGAAGGCTATAATCCCCCTAGCGAATCTATAAGTTATAAAAATGAGGCGGAGGAACTGAATTGATAATCGACCCGAATACCTTTGAGAGATTCAATGCCGTGTTGACGGGAGTGATCGTGCCCCGTCCTATAGCCTTCGTCTCCACGATGGCCCCCGACGGCGTGGTCAATCTGGCCCCCTATTCGTTCTTCAACGCCGTGTCATATAGCCACGTCGTCTTCTCTTCGTCCCGCCACGTCGGCAATAAGAGTAAAGACACCCTCCGAAACATCGAAGAGACCGGACAATTCGTGGTCAACATCGTTGTCGACCCCATCGCCGACGCGATGAATGCCACCGCAGCTGAATATCCTGAGGGCGTGGACGAGTTTGAGATTGCCGGGCTCACCCATGCACCGTCACAGATCGTTAAACCGCCCAGAGTCGCCGAGTCGCCGGTGAACATAGAGTGTGAGCTGGATCAGATCATCCAGATCGGTTCCGGGTCGCATGAGCACGGCTTGGTGATCGGGAAGATATTGTTGATGCACGTCCGCGACGACGTTATCGACGGCCACCGCATCGACCAAGCAAAACTGATGGCCACCGGCCGCATGGCGGGCAACATGTACTGCCGCACCAACGACCGGTTCGAGATGGTCCGMCCGGTTTACGACCCCGARAAAAGCGCTAYTCTTAGCGGGTAGATCTGCCGAGAATAGGCGCCAGCGGTAAAGGAGCATGTTATGGCCACCAAAATGTCCATCCTAAGCCCGGCGGCGGAGGAGTGGCGTCCCATGGAGGACAACATTCCCCACATYGCCGATCTTCAAGGCGCCACGGTTGCCATCCTGAACAACCGCTGGACCAGCATGAACATCATCTCCGAGCAGATCGGCATCATCCTCAAGGAACAGTACGGCGTAGCCGAAGTCTTTGAGAAGCTGATTCCCTTAGCCTCAGCCGCCCCTCAGGAGACCTTCGACGAGGTCGAGGCGAAAGCCCAGGTGGCCATCGTCGGTCTGGCTAATTGAGGGTCCTGCACAGCGTGGAGTGTCCACGACAGCGTAAAACTGATCAAAAGCGGTATGCCGTCAGTGGTGCTGGTGACCGAGCGGTTCATCACCTTGGCCAAGGCATCAATGCGGGGCAACGGCGTGCCCAACGCCCCGATGGTGGTCCTCCCCAAGACCGAGCTCACCGAGTACGCTGAGCCGGACGTGGTCCGCAACGTAGCCAATGAGGCAGTCGAACTGATCATCGCCCAGTTGCGGGGGTAGCATGATCTGGGCCTCATGCCAAGCGGTTGAGAGAGACTCAGGGCGTTTAGGCGGCGTTTGGGTGTTCCGTGGAACCCGCGTTCCAGTCTCTGCCATGTTTGAGAACCTTGRCGATGGAGCCCAAATAGCGGAGTTCTTGGAGTGGTTTCCAGGCGTATCGGACCAACAGATCCGTACCGTCCTCGACTATGTCGCCAGGTTAGAATCTACTCCCGGCGCAGACACCACCTAACTCAATCACCCACCGTCAAACTGGCGAACCTACTCACATCCAGTGGGAAATGATGGACTCCACCGAATTCGACATAGACGGCTCCCCCGAATCCGTCTTCCAGTTCATGATTGACCAGGATTGGTCCGACGGGCTGCCGGTGATCCCGCCCACCGCGGACCGRGTGCGCGCCATGCTGGACTACGCCCAGCGAGACGCCTCAGAGTTGATCGGCTACATCAACCCGGACGCCGGGTCGGCTACGGTGGAGAAGATCGCTGTTAACGCCGTCATGGCCGGTTGCCTTSCCGAATATATGCCCGTGTTGATCGCTGCGATCCAGGCCATCACGGAGCCCTCATTCAACATCCATGGTCTACAGACAACCACCAATCCCGTGTCGCCGTTGCTGATCATAAACGGGCCGGTGCGGGAGATGATTGGGCTGAACAGCGGCCGCGGCACTCTSGGGCCTGGCTACAGGGCCAACGCAACTATCGGGCGGGCGGTGCGGCTTCTTTTGCTGAACGTGGGCGGGGCCAAGCCCTGGACCACGGATATGTCGTTGCACGGCAGCCCRGCCAAGTACATCTCCTGTATGGGCGAGAACGAGGAAGACAGCACCTGGGACCCGCTCCACRTCGAGCGGGGATTCTCACCTGACCAGAGCACGGTCACCGTGGTGGGCGCCCAGGGTTTCACCAACTGTCTCACATTCTACAAAGAGCCTGAAAGCTTCCTGAATATGATCGCCAGCGGCATGGCCGACATCAGCGACAACAATTATCTGCTGGCCGCCGGAAACCCCTTGGTCATACTCACTCCCGGCCACGCCCAGATCTTCTCGGACGGTGGGTACACTAAGCAGTCGGTGAAAGAGGCGTTGTTCGAGCTCTGTAAGGTGCCCATCGACCGATTCCCCAAGGAAACTTCGGTCATCACCTACGAAGACGGGTTCGCCATGGAYGGCGRCCGGGTCTGCCCTTGCCAATCAGCCGACGATATCATCATAGTCGTCTCTGGCGGGCCGGAGCCCTATCACGTCCTCTACTGCGGCAACTTCGGAGACACCACGGCCGTGACCAAAGAGGTCCAACTTCCGTAGGCAGTACCTGCCAAGAGATCTCCGAACAAACAAAAACCCCGGCTCTATACATGAGCCGGGGKTTTTGTTTGCTWGCTGTGGTTGTAGAAGCCTAGTAGGGAACGTCGTCGTTTTCGCTGGARCTCTCGCCCATTGAACTCTCGGGCGGTATCTCGGGCTCGACCTCCGATGGTATCCCCGGCTCAATGATCCTTGAGGACTCAGACCCATTTTCCGAGYTGTAGTCGGACCCCCGCTGCTCGCCGTGGAAGGCGTCAAGCGCTTCGTCTAGTTTGGCACGGAAAGTATCGGTGTCTTTGGTCAGGAGCAATAGCCGCCGGCCATTCACCATGCGCACCCTAAGACGCTCGCCCATCGGTAGAGACAGGGTTTCTAGGTGCGAGATATCTTGGAACGGATAGGACTTGATCCGAGGCTTTCCGTAGATTATCACCAGAGCGTCGCGGTAGATCAGATATTGCTTGGGGTTGGTGAGCCAACTATAGATCGCAACGCCGATACCGAGCACGAAGAGTACCGGCTGTCCGAGTATGCCGATCACGGCGACGAYCAATGCGAAGATGAAAGTCAGGTTCAGGTTGGTCCGATGGTTGTCCCAGTGGATGGGTTGTTCTTGCATCTGTTCCATACGACGRTATTCTATCACATGATTCGAGCCTAGGAAGGTTTATCACAACCGGAATTTGGGTCAGATCGCGGCGCCGCATGACGGGCAGAAGTTGGCGCCCCTCTCTAGCGACGTGCCACAAGCGGCGCAAAACCCGGACCCATCACCAGGATCGTATAGGCCCGTGGTCCCGTCGAAATCTGCTCCGGTGGGCGCCTGGAGGGGGGCAAGCCCGTAGCGGTTGTCTCCCCGGTCCCCTGGTTGTATGTACCAATAGAGCAGCAGCAATATCCCGATTATGGTGAACGCGATCAGTATCCACCATGCCGTCCGGTTGATGTCATGGAGACGCCTGGCGGCCACCGCTATCCCAGGTATTAATAGGACGAACGAGCTGATGGTGTCTAGTATCGCCGCCCCGCCGAACATCACCGCATCCAGCACGGTGGCTGCGATCGATACCAGCAAGGCGAACAAGGTCCACCACCAATACTCCGACCGGCTAGACCTTGTCCTGAAATCAATATACCTGCTGAACCCAGATGAGATCGCTTGGGTAAAATTCATTTGGCCGCGTARTYTCCGATGCGGATACCTGATGCCTGGGAATTTGAAGYAATGATAGCGGCATCGTTGCACTCAGTCTAATCTCCGCCTAGAGCAAAAACGCGCTAGGCGTGGTACCATCGGGTCACTTTTTCAGGGAAGCAATCGGGCCGAAATACCGGAGGAGATGTGATGAAAGTCGGGGTAAACGTAGCYATTAACAGCGATACGGGGGACATCGGCGCCTTCGCCAAGAAGGCGGAGGACCTGGGGTTCCAGTCCCTCTGGATGGCCGAACATCCCATAATCCCGGTGCATACCACATCCAAGTACGGTGGCACCCCCGACGGCAGCATCCCGGATTCCATGTCCGACATGGCCGACCCTTTCATCGGCCTGGCCATCGCCTCCGCCACCACGAGCAAGATAATGTTGGGCACCAGCATCTGCCTGATTCCCGAGCATAACCCGCTGGTCCAGGCCAAACAGATCGCCGCCCTGGACTTCCATTCGGGCGGACGGTTCATCTTCGGGATCGGCACCGGCTGGCTTCGGGAGGAGACCGAGATCATGGGCGGCGACTTCGACCACCGCTGGACCCAGGCTAAAGAGGCCGTCGAGGCCATGAAAGAGCTGTGGACCAAAGACGAAGCCGAGTACCACGGCCATTATTACGATTTCCCCAAGGTCCGGGTCTTTCCCAAACCGGTYCAGAAGCCTCATCCCCCGGTGTTCCTAGGCGGYGCGGCGGCCAACGTCTTCAAGCGAGTCGTCACCTAYGGCGACGGTTGGATGCCGGTGCGGGCCACCCCCGACAGCGTCAGGGCGGGCCGGGCCGCTTTGGACGAATTGGCCGATGCCGCCGGCCGCGACYCCAAGAGCATCCAGATCCTGATCTACGGCGCTTCCAGCCGAGACGAGATCGATCAGATGGAAGAAGCCGGGGCCGACATGGCCACCGTCCGCCTTCCTTCGACCGCACCAGGCGAGGCGATACCCGGCCTGGAGAAACTGGCCGAAGAGATGTTGGGGTAGTAATCCTATAGGGGTGTCGAAATGGCGGTAGATCCACAAGTCAGAAAATTATTGGACGGCCTTGAGGCCGTGGGCGGTCCTCGATATATCGAGATGTCCGCCGAGGACGGGCGTCAATGGTTCAGCGATCTGCGTCGGCCGTATGAGGTGCCGATCGGACACGTTGCGGACCGCGAAATTCCGGGACMGGAAGGTGAGATACCGGTGAGGTTGTACACACCGGTTGAAGTTACAGCCGATGCTCTGCCGGCATTGGTGTATTTTCACGGAGGCGGGTGGGTCGTCGGCGATCTTGAGTCCCATGACCCGGTTTGCCGCGCTCTCGCGAATGCCAGCGGATGTAAGGTGATTTCGGTGGACTATCGCCTAGCCCCGGAACATCCATGGCCTGCAKCTCCCGACGATTCTTTCGCGGCAGTGCAATGGGTGGTGGCCAACGCGGACTCGRTCGGAGTTGACGGGCAGCGCATCGCGGTGGGAGGAGACTCGGCTGGCGGCAACCTCGCTGCAGCCGTAACCCTGCGCGCCCGTGCAGCCCAATCGCCTTACATCAGCTTCCAATTGCTGATCTATCCGGCGCTTGACGCCAGCATGAGCTTGCCATCCATCGGCGAAAACGCGGAAGGATATTTCTTGGAGAAAGCAGGGATGGACTGGTTCTACGGGCATTACATACCAGCCGGAACTGACGAAAAGGACCCTGACATTTCTCCCATGTTTTGCGACGATCTGGCGGGACTGCCATCTGCCTACATCGTAACTGCCGGTTACGACCCGCTACGGGAYGAAGGCCGGGACTACGCAGATAGGCTCAAAAATGCTGGCGTGCCTGTAACCTACGCCAACTATCCCGGCATGGTTCACGGCTTCTTCGGATTCCAGGCCACGGTGGATGCTGCCCGCGAGGCCGTCCAAGATGCCGGTCAAGCGATCGGAAAGGCGCTTAACAGAAAAATGACCGTGGAAGCTGTCGACCGAGGTAGAAGAACGTAGCCATGCGCATAGATATCCACACCCACATATCTCCCGACCGCATCGCCGCGCCGGTGTTGGAAAACATGACCGAGACCTTCGGCTATCCAGCCGTGGGCGTCAACACCATAGAGGGCATCAAGTCTCATATGCGGGCGTCGGGCGTGGACAAGTCGGTGGTGTTGGGCGTGGTGGAACAGGTGCGGCACGTTAAGCCGGCCAATGACTGGCTGATCAGCATCCAAGACGACATGCTGGTCCCATTCGGCGCGATTCACCCCGACATGGACGACATGCCCGGAGAGGTCCGCCGCCTCCGGGAGGCGGGCATCAAGGGCGTGAAATTGCACCCCATGGTCAACCAGTTCTTCCCTGACGACCCCAAGATGTTTCCCCTCTACGAAGAACTCGGCGACGACATGGTGGTGGAGATCCACTCGGGAAAATGGTCCCACACCGGGCCTGAGGACACCATCTATTCGCCGCCGGACCGGGTGATGAACATGATTCGGCAGTTCCCCAAGATGAAAGTGGTCTGCCTGCATCTGGGCGGGTTCTACATGTTGGATGAAGCCGAGCGGGAGTTGATCGGTAAAGACAACGTGATAATCGACACCACCTGGCCTCCATATYTGAAAGAAGTGGGCGCCGGCACGCTGGCCGCCATCATCAACAAACACGGCGCGGACAAGGTCTGCTTCGGCACCGATTTCCCTCTGGCCGACATGGCCAAAGACTCCCAGTTCATCGAAARCCTACCCATTCCCGACGCCGCCAAGGAACGCATCCTGGGCGAGAATTTCCGGGAATTAGTCGGTCTTTAATCCCCTAACTGATTGGTGAAAGATGCCCGCCGAACTTGACGCCTGGCTGGAACTGACCAAGGAAGACGCCCTGGACCCCGGCCTGCCCATCTGCGACCCCCACCACCATCTCTGGGACAAGCCCGGAGACCGCTACATGATCGACGAGGTCACCCGAGACTTCGCCACCGGACATAACATTGTGCAGTCGTTGTTCGTCGAGGTCGATTCCATGTACCGGGCGTCGGGTCCGGTGGWGATGAAGCCCGTCGGTGAGGTCGAGTGGGTCCGTGGTCTTGGCGCGCTGAGCGACAGCGGAAATTACGGCCCGACGAAAGTGGCCGCCGGTATCGTGGGTTACGCCGACCTGAACCTGGGCGCCGCCGTTGGGCCGGTGCTGGAGGCCATGGAGTTGGCCGGCAGTGGACGGTTCCGGAGCGTCCGTCACACCTGCAGTTGGGACGCACACGAGCCGCTGCGGTCCCACCGCTCCGGCTGGCCGGGCATGATTGCTGAGGCTAATTTCCGCGAGGGCATCGGCGTGCTCTTTCGCATGGGCCACGCTTTCGACGCCCTGGTTTATCACCCACAGTTATTTGAATTGGCGGACCTAGTCGATGCCTTCCCCAAKTCCGTGTTCATCCTGAACCATATCGGCCGTCCTTTGGGCGTCGGCCCCTATGCCGGTCATCGGGACGAGATATTTGAGGTCTGGAAGAAAGACATGACCGCGTTGGCTGAACGCCCCAACGTGGTCGTCAAAGTGGGAGGTCTGGGCAACCGGGTCAGCGGGTTTGGGTGGGATACCCGGCCAGCCCCGCCCGACTCAACGGAGCTCACCGACGCCATGTCTCCGTACTATCTACATACCATCGAGACGTTCGGGCCGGAACGCTGCATGTTCGAGAGCAACTTCCCGGTGGACAAGAATTCCTACTCGTATACGGCTGTCTGGAATTCCTTCAAGCGAATGACCGCCGATTATTCCGCCAGCGAGAAGAGATTGCTGTTCCACGACACCGCCGCCAAGGCCTACCGCCTGCCGTTGTTGTCCGAACTATCGAGGTAGGACAGGTCTCCTGTTGAATTCCGGAAACAGGGTGACGCATGAGAGAACGAAAATCCCCCCAACCCCTTTTATAAAGGTAATTATCCCCGCGTTGCACGTTAGCCTTGAGGTGGTGGCAAAATTTCTACGCCATTGCGCTCCGCCGCAGCCATCATTCGTTGAATCATTGCGTCGTCGAGTGACGGAGGCGTGGCGTTCCGGTCCGTTGTCTCATCCATCGCCTCTCTAAAAAACTTCTCGGCGTTCCCGGCTGGCACGAAGGTCGCAATGAGTTTTGCAGGGGCCTGTGACCTATTGATGAAACTATGCGGCGACCCCTCGGAGACATGCAAAAAATCACCGGCCCTTACTTCCAGTTGCCCTTCAACGACATAAAATGTCTCGGCCTGATCATGGTGGATGTATGGAGGCGGGCCAGCACCGGGAGGCACAGCCCCTTCGAGCATGAATTACGCCCCGTCGGTCTCTGCTGTGGTTGCGAGAAACGTGTATATATCGCCGGGACCCATAACCATCGTCCCAGTGTTTGCAGCTCTAAAAAACGACATGATTTACTCCTAATGGCYCAGAATTGATCACCTGACCAATAGCCTGAACATGCTACAACAAAGTTGTGCCAGGTGCCAAGAAAAAGAACYGGTTACCCCGTTCATATGAAACAGGCGAGTTACGGGATAAGAGCATCGAGAACAACCAGCACCCTATTCCCCGTTCCGGATGAAATCGGCCATGCGCTCGCCGATCATCATGGTCGTGACATTGGTGTTGGCGCGGATGCAGTTAGGCATTACAGACGCGTCGGCGATCCGCAGGTTCTCCAGTCCATGCACCCGRCCGTGCTGGTCGACCACTGCCATGCCGTCCGAGGYCGGYCCCATCTTGCAGGTGCCGGATATGTGCTGACCCGTCGTGACGTCCCGGGCACAGAAGGCGTCCAGTGTGTCGTCGGATTCCAACTCCTCGTCGGTGGGTTCTATTCGGTACTCGACGATGTCCTTGAATTTCTCATCGGCGCCCAGACTGACACAGGTACGCACCATCTCGCGCATACGTTGGCGATCAAAGGGGTCCTGCAGGTACCGGTATTCCAACGATGGCTGTTCGGTTGGATCTGTGGAGGTCAATTTCAATTCTCCAGCGCTCATGGCCAGATCCAGCACGCCTAGCATGCGGATGCCCAATGGCTCCATGCGTTCTCCACCACGGTCCACCCGCTCTGTGGCGTAGGACTGCATCAGGATCATCATGTCGTTGCGGTATTCCGAGCCGTCGGCGGTCCACCGCAGGCCCATCTGCACCCTGGGAGCAAAGCCGTCCATCGGGTGCCCTTCTTTGGTCTTGAAGGTTACGTAGATCATGGGGTGGTCGCGGAGGTTCTGACCCACCCCGGGGAGGTCGTGGACCACCGGCAGGCCCATCTCCTTTAGGTGGTCGGCGGGTCCGACGCCCGAGAGCARCATGATTTGAGGTGAGCCGATGGCGCCGGAGCTGAGGATGATCTGCTCGGCCTCGGCCACGAATACCTCTCCGCCGCTCTCTACCTCGACACCGACGGCCTTCTTGCCCTCGAAGATTATCCGCCGGGTTGTGCAGTTGGGGCGGATGGTCAGATTGAGCCGGTGCCGGGACGGGGTCAGATAGCCGATGGCGGTGCTGAACCGGATACCGTTGGGGTTGTTGAACGGGATGGGGCCGATGCCGGAAGCCTCCGGATGGTTGTGGTCGGGGCTTTCAGGGAATCCGGCGGCGCGGCATGAGGCCTGGAACGCCGCTTGTTCCAGCAGCAATTCATCTTGCTTGAACCGCCGGGCGATGATCGGGCCCTCCGAGCTGTGGAAATCGTCGTCCGGGAAATCGGAGTCCGTCTCGATCTTTCGGAGGTAAGAAAGACACTGGGTAAAGCTCCACTCGTCGTTGCCCATTGCGGCCCAGGAGTCGTAGTCCTCTGGGACGCCMCGRAGAAAYACYTGRCCGTTKATRGCGCTRGAYCCGCCRRYGACYTTRCCSCGKGGGACMRYYATKGGSGGCKNGGTNTYGGTGKSKYWGYCCCAGTNAMTGNCCAGTTRTGSKSASYSSYCATSWYRTCGGTGGCCGTGGCGTAGCCGAACTTCACCTCGTCGGGCAGTTGCTCGAATTCGGGATAGTCCGGGCCCGCCTCCAATAATAAGACCGAACGGTCCGGGTCTTCGCTGAGCCGGGAAGCCATGATCGAGCCGGCCGAGCCGGCCCCAACAACTATCACGTCGTACTTCATTAGTGCTCTCCCTCTTGGTTCATTTGGTAGCGTCGGCCCTTCGTGCCGAAGGCCAAAATAATACTGGCGGCGTCAACCAGCGTCAACTGCGGCCGGTTTACGAGCGTTTTCCTCGGCTAGCCTCAGATTGACAACGGGGAGAGCATCATTAAAATGGCAGAAGCCAAATCGAACCAAGGAACATGAGAATCCATGATCACAAAATTTGGGACCCTGTACGCCGGGCACATCGACCTGGGAGAACTCGGCTTGGGAGCGACAGCCGTCAACGACCGCCGCTTTGACAACGAACATCTCTTGACCATATTTGATCGGATCGAGCAGATGGTCAAAGTGATGGACGACCTAGGCTACCACAGCTTCTGGGCCGCGGAGCACCACTTCCAGCACGAAGGCAACGAGGTTATCCCGAATCTACTGCTGCTCTATGTGCACTTGGCGAATATCACCAAGCAATTGAAGTTCGGCTGCGGGTTCAACATCAACCCCATGTGGCACCCCCTGCGGCTGGCCGAGGACTACGCCACCGCCGACATATTGACCAAGGGACGGGTCATCTTCGGCGTGGGACGCGGCTACCACTCCCGCGAAGTGGATACCTTCGGCGTGCCCAGCACCAACTCGGACAACGACGCCAATCGTGAGATGTTCGAGGAACAGATCGAGATTATTATGAAGGCCTTCAACGAGGAGTCATTCTCCTTCAAGGGCAAGCACTACACCCTCCCACCCGAGGTCCCCTACCGGGGCTACACACTGAAGGAGATCACCCTGGTTCCCAGGCCGATGAACCTGCCGGTGGAGACCTGGCAGCCCATGGTCAGCGCCAGCCAGCGGGCCATGGACTTCATGGCTAAGCACAACATCCAGGCCATCATCGGTGGCGGGGCCGTTACCGGCGGGCCGTCCGATGACGTGATTAAGCGCTGGACCGAAACTCTGGACAAGCATGGCTACAAAGACGTTCAGTTGGGCAGCAGGCTGGTGCTCGGCCTTCCCACCTTCCTCGCCGACAACGAGAAAGAGGGCATGGACCAGGCTAGAAAGTACCTGGAAGAAGATATGAAGATGTTCGCCCCGTTGGGCTTCTTCCGTTCYTTCACCCCGGAGATGATCGAGACTCTCGGCGACCCGAAACGCGCCCCCTCCGCCAGCTTCCCCAGCATGGAGGACGCAGTAGCTGCGGGCGCCTGGGTCTGCGGCACCGCCGAGCATATCACCGAACACATCATGGGGATCCAGGACAAATACCCCGGACTTGAGTACATGCACGTGGGCTGCGGCCGTCAGGGCACGCCCCTGGAAGTGATGATYGAGCAACTGGAGCGCTTCGGCAAAGAGGTCATGCCCAAGTTCAATGTGGCGACGCCCGCCTAAAAGCTCGATCCAAAAGATTCAAACGACCGATTTGACGCGTGAGCGCCGGAACGTGGACCTGTCCCACCCGGCGCTCTRATTATTGCYACTGAACTAACCGATATAACCGGTGGYTTCGCCGGTGAAGGAATGGAATGGACGCAACTTTGGGCTGGGGGTCCGACGTTCTGGTCTGGAACGCCGTGGTCCTCACCGCGGTCTCGCTGGGCGTTGGGCTGTTGGGCGGATTYGTGGGCCTGGCCTTGGGGACCATGCGTCTACCCGCCATGCTGCTCATGGGAATGGCCGCGCCAACCGCCGGCGGAACCAACATCCTGGTCAGCAGCATAAGCTCTATCTTCGGCGCGATCAGGCATATCCGCGAAGGACGGGTCAATTTCCGGCTGGTGCTGATCATGGGTGGTCCGGCTTTCGCGGGCGCGTTCATCGGCGGTTTCCAGGGCGGACGGGTCTCGGAGACCATCCTCCTCACCGCCGCCGGGTTGTTGGTGCTGTGGCAGGGTGTGGAGCTGCGAGCGAAGAGCCGGGCGGTGGCGGCCAGCGCGGATAATTTCGTGACCGAGTACGACCGCAAACGGATGTTGATCGGCGGCGGGATGGGCCTGGGTGTTGGTCTCCTGGGCGGCGCCGTTGGGCTGATCTTGGGCAGCATCCGGCTGCCAGCGTTGATCAGGGTGCTGAAGATGGACCCCCGCATCGCGGCGGGCACAAACCTGGTCATCGGATTCGTCATGGGGTCCTTGGGCTGGGTCGGCCACGCCATCAAGGGAGACGTCGACTATCAACTGCTCTTGATGATGGGCGCCGGCGCGGCCGTCGGCAGCTACTTCGGGGCAAAGCTCACCGGCAAGGTCGAACTGGCCACSCTGGTGGGCGCCATGGGTTACGTGCTGGTGGCGGTGGGCGTGATATTAATCTGGCGGGGTGTGACCGCTTAACCGGCAGCGTCAAGAACTCTTTTACGTTTTCTGGTCGGGGTGGTCGGATTCGAACCGAYGACCCCCTACACCCCATGCAGGTGCCCTGCCGGACTGGGCYATGCCGTGATTCGTGCCTGCAYCGGCGATTAAATAGGGTGGTTTTTCTTCGTGATTGGCCAATGCCSCMTCACTGTTAACAAAAGTGTTAACAACCCCCATGTAWCGCTGGTAYAAATCCTTSCGCCAYGGCCTCTTCCCATTGAGCATGTAAGARAGATAGGCCGGGCTGATYYCCAGTTCCTTAGCAATCTGCCTTAGTGACATTACCTGCCTCCTTCTCGCGCTCCTGTTTCTCTGTGATCGCCTCTTCCAGCCACTGCCCAACCTGCTTACCTGCATCCCTGGCAGCTTGACGTGCGGCAGCAGCATGTTCGGGGTTCATCCGGACTATGAAATTAGGCTTCCTGCCAGTGCGTGGTCTGCCTGTTCTTGGTGCCATGTAGGTAGTTTATTTTTGGCAATGCCGAAAGTCAATGCGCAGGTAGCCATGAAAGCATGAATGAATTAACTCTAGAGAAATCATGGGCAGGAAAGTACTAGGAAATAAAAGCGTGACCTTTCATGGCCTGTGAGTGCAGGTAGGGAAGCCGTTCGCCTCGATCGTGGGTAAGAAGAAAGGTGGGTATTGGTCCATATCTTTTTGAATAATTCAGCCTTGGGTGCGCCAAATTCAGAACCGTAGTAAACTGACCGGTATGGTGGATTTGAAACCTTGGCTAGGTGTACAAGGCCTAACTGTACGAGACTTTGCCCTTGGCCTAGACGTACCGCTCAAGACGRCGGAAGACTGGGTATATCGAGGCGTAGTACCGTCTACGGACAACCAAGCCAAGCTCGCCGACTACGTACACGCTCATTGTGCCCACTATTGGGTAATTGCAGTCCCAAATGGCCCAATCAGTGAAGGCGTATGTCAACTTTGCGGACATGTACGCGAGTTTACCAACTCCACTGAATATGCCGGTCCGCTTGCCAAACCTCTTGGTACCACCGACAAGGCCGTGGAAGGCAAGTCGGCGGCGTAGAAACCAGACCCCACTACCAGGTATGTACAACTACGTAAGGTACTACTGGATGATGGTTTTTGATGTTCCGAATCAGTAAATCTGCCTTAGTGACATCTTCTTCCCCCTTCTCGCCCTCTATCTTTTCGCGTATGGCCTCTTCAAGCCCCCTACCAACTGTATGACCCTTGGCTTTAGCGTGCTGGGATGCCAGTTTTAGCATAGATGCCTCCATTCGCATGGACAGCCTTGGCTGGAGTCCTGTTGGGGGACGGCCCACACGTTTCATACCTGCATTGGAGTTTGCGTCGGACATATATAAAGTGGGCGCTGCAAAAATAATATGACACTGTGTTGCCAGGTAAATAACTACCATATAGATGCGTTAGAGAGAGTAAATACAACCTACCTACACAGGGTCAAATAATTTTCCTGGCCCAGGTCATCGCGCCATAAACCTGTCTGCGTAGGCAGGGAAATCGTTCGCCTCTTGATGCTTATGAGGACGGGTAAGTATCGCCCCACATTTTGTTGATTAAGAAATCCGGAGTTACCAGCTGGCAGATGGCTCTCTATATCAGCGTAGTGAGAGAGAGTTAGCTGAGGCAGTGGCGATACTGGTTGCGTGTGGAGCGGTGCGGAAGGTTCAGTCGGGTCAGCACCACTGGCTGTCTAGGGAGCAGGCTGCGGCTTTGTCAGCTTGCTGATTAGTATAATCGCCCAGATGATAATACGACACTGCGCGGTTGTTGTAGCGCAGACCACTTGGTTCTAGCTGGATGGCCATGGTGTAGTCGTTCATGGCGTTTTGGTGTTGGTCAAGTAGCCCGTAAGCGTATGCGCGTTCGGTGTAGCGCTGAGCAGTTGGTTCTAGCTGGATGGCCATAGTGTAGTCGTTGATGGCATTTTGGTATTGGCCTAGTCTTCTGTAAGCTAATCCCCGGTTGCTGTAGCGATTAGCATTTGGTTCTTGCTGGATGGTTATGGTCCAGTCGGTGATGGCATTTTGGTATTGTTCAAGTTGGTTGTAAGCCCATGCCCGGTTGTTGTAGGCACGAACAAGGTCAGGGAAGCCCGCCTGAATAGCCATGGTCAAGTCGGAGATTTCATTTTGGGGTTGGCCTAGATAGTAGTAAGATTCAGCCCGGTTGTAGTAACGCACACCATTCGGTTCTATCTGAATGGCTTTGGTCAAGTCGTCGATGGAAAGTTGGTATTGGCCAAGATTGCGGTAAACGTTACCCCGGTTGTTGTAGGCCTTGGCAAAATTAGAGTCAAGCTGGATGGCTTTGTCGTAGTCGTCGAGGGCAAGTTGGTATTGACCTAGTGCTCTGTAAGAGATACCCCGATGGTTGTAGGCTGTGACAAGGTCAGGGTCAAGCTGAATAGCCTTGTTGTAGTCGTCGATGGCGGTTTCGTGTTGACCTAGGTTGCGGTAAGACCAACCGCGGCCGTCGTAGGCGTCGGCATAATTAGGGTCAAGTTGGATAGCTTTATCTAACTCTTCAATCGCCATCACCCAATCCTCAGCATTTATATACTCCACACCCTTGTCGTAGTAAGAAGTGGCGTCGGGTGTCGGAGTCGGCGTTGGCGCAGGCGTTGGCGTGGGAGTTGGCGTAGGTGTCGGTACAGCTGTAGGTGTAGGAACAGGCGTAGCTGTTGAACCAGGCTGTGGTGTCGGCGTTATGGTCGGCGTAGGAGTAGGTGTCGGCGTTGGCCCTGGAGTAGACGCAGGTACGGCAGTTGGGACAGGTGTTGGCACTGCAGTAGGGAACAGCACCGGTGTTGGTACTGCGGTCGGTGCTGGAGTCGGTGTTGGTGCTGCAACGCCAGCAGGCCAGAATGGTTCTAGCGGACTCGCGAAATTTGGACGTGCGCTGGTATAGCCACGGGTCACTATTACCCGGTATTTGCCGGTGTACCTGGGGTTGGAATTAGATACCGCTAGATAGATGATCCCAGGAGACCCAGGTGTGTACTTAAGGATCTCTTCTAAGCCGATGGAAGCAAGGGGCATCCATGACGCACCATAGAGAACGATCTT
>NVWX01000069.1 GCA_002746355.1 Dehalococcoidia bacterium
AATCGGTTTTGAGAATTTACCTGCGCAAATCGGAAGCGGAAGCTACCAATCAGCCACGCCATAAGCTTTTTATGGAGCTGTTGGAGACGTACGGCGAATCTCTACAATTGACGAGTTGAACAAAAGATGGATGTGGCGATATGAGCGCCACAGGGTCACCTATTCCCTAGAGCAGTRCCCACCRGSGTTMYGATAACAAAAGGGGGGCAGCCGGTAAGGAATGAACTCTGACCCGTGGTGGTCTATCCCTGGRCTGTGGCAAAGTAGGCCATGACCTCGCTGGCGAAGAGCTCCAGACTTTCACTGGAGATTGGATCTGGGAATAGCTAGAAGAAATAACGAATCCCACTGTTTACATGTCTGGATAGTTGCTCGACGGACTGCCCAGGCGTCCCGGCGATGGGCCGACARCCGCGCGACCCCGACMAGGGGGAGGGAGCACCCTTTACGTTAGTGCTAAAGTGTGTGGCGGACAATTGGTGAGCCTGCCCGGTCAGCACAWATCCAGGTCGAATGCGCACCTGACCCCAAAGCGGCGTATTCGGTATTACTGATTGTACGCAAGCTATCTCGGGATATGGGGCATCGGGACTTTAACTCCCTTATCGCGACACTGAAGTTACGGGGAGGAGATTACCCGAATCATGTCCAACTAATTGGTCCAGCYCAATTATCGATGCAGTCTTAGTGAGGACGGCGTATAATCGCCCGACTCTTCGTCTAATTCCGTTGCGCCCGAGGTCCGATGGCTAAMAACACGTCAACGAATACTATCGTCTGGAAGGACTGGAACGATCAGGCATTTCTTTCCGCCCGCACCGATGGGAGACCAGTGCTCTTGGCCCTCACGGCATCCTGGTGTCACTGGTGCCATGTCATGGACCAGACCTCGTACTCGGACCAACGGGTCATCGAGTTGATCAACGCATCGTTCATTCCGGTGCGAGTGGACGTGGACCAACGGCCTGACATTTCCGCCCGATATAACCAAGGAGGATTCCCATCCGTCGCCTTTCTTGATGGAGATGGTCAAGTTTTAGCGGGAAGGATTTATACCGCTCCGGATGAGATGGTTCGGCTGCTGGAACAGGTCAAGTCTTCATATTCCGAAGGCACTGGTAAAGTTTCGATTACCTCCGAAATCGCTGGTGATGAATCGGCCCAGGGCTCGGGTGCAACRACGGCTATGGTGCGCGGGAAGCTAGAGGAGATCTTCGACTCCGGGTTTGGCGGGTTTGGCAACGAGCCGAAGCAACCACCATGGGAAGGGATCGAGTTATTGCTCTCGCTTTATCAGCACACCGGAGAGCGACCCCTCAAAGACATGGCCTGCCAGACTCTTGACGGTATGGCAGCAGGGCTATTGGACCAAAGAGAAGGTGGTTTTTTCCGGTACTCTGTAACCCGCGATTGGCATGTACCTCATTATGAAAAAATGCTCTACACCAATGCCCGACTGGCTTCGGCATACCTATTAGCGTCACGGGTCACCGGCAAACTGACCTACAGAAAAACGGCTATTGCGACTCTTGATTACATGCTGACTATTCTCAAAGACCCGGTTAGCGGACTGTTTTACGCCAGCCAGGATGCCGAAGAAGAGTACTACCGCCTGCCCTGGAAGGATCGGGATGCCTCCCCCAAGGCGTCCATCGACACTACCTTGTACACCGGATGGAATGCGCTGGCTGCCTCAGCCTTCGTTCAGGCTATCGGGGTCTTTGRCACCCATACTTATTTGGATTACGGGTTACGGATAATGGAGAGGCTCTGGGCCGAGTTTGAAGGCAATGCCCGGAGAATGCCACACGAAGCCGGATCAACCGGAGGGCCGTACTTTCTCGCCGACCACGTTTATGCTCTGAGGGCCTTCCTGGATTGCTATCAGGTAACTGGCAATCCGGTGCTTCTTGATCGGGCTGAGCGGTTGGTGTCTTCGGTCCGGGAGTTTTTCACCGCGCCTGACGGTGGGTACTACGATTCCAACTTTGGAACAGGATCGGGCGGGCCAGCATTGCCTGGGGTAAAGCCGGTCCTGGAGAATGCGCTTCTGGCAGAGGCACTGGTCTCCCTGGGGACTATAACCGGGAGCGAAGGATATCTTGATGAGGCGCGGACCACTCTAGATGCGTTCAGCGGGGTTGTGCCCGGCCAGAGCTACGTAGGACCGCCCGCTCTTCGGAAGGTGGAGGAAGATGAAGAACGGTTATTCCTACCGGCTGCATCCGCCTGGGCTAGGGCCAGTGAGATCTTGGAATCGGGGGCGGTTCACCTGGTGGTAGTTGGCGATAGCAACCATCGCATCACAAAAGAACTGGTGAGAGCGGGGTTCAAGGCGAAGACGCTGCGCTGGGTTGTGCAGATTCTGGACCCGGTAGAAGGGCCTGATGTCGTTCAATCATTGGGCTTTGCGCCAGACGCGTCACCCACCGCTTATCTATGCGTTGGCAGGCAATGCTTGGCTCCTATTCACGAACCAGCAGATCTGCGAAAGTGGGCGAAGCCTGGAGCGTTAGCCTCATTAACAGGTTGACCAAATGCTGATTTTTCTCCCCTAGCAGGTTCAATGCTTATTAACACACCGGCGTCCTTGCCCCCATCKAGCAGATTCCAACTTRCTCCTAATCTCCAGATCTGCYGCATKCTTAACGGCATGTGGCAGGTGTCTGGTGCCCACGGATCAATCGACCCKGAAAAAGCCGTGGAGAGCATGTTCACTTACCTGGATGCCGGGTTCACCACATGGGACCTTGCTGACCACTACGGTCCCGCTGAAGACTTTATCGGCGAGTTCCGGCGGCGGCTTGCAGATCGGCGAGGGCCTGATGCATTGGCAGGAATTCAAGCCTTCACGAAATGGGTCCCCAACCCTGGACCCATGGACCGAAGTTGGGTAGATGAGAACATCAACAAGTCGCTGCGCCGGATGGATGTCGATTCCTTAGACCTGCTCCAATTCCATTGGTGGGACTATAACGACGAGCGTTACATGGAAGCCATGGGACATCTGGGGGAACTCAGGGATGAAGGCAAGATCCGGCACCTTGGGCTGACGAACTTCGATACCCATCATCTTCAAAGTGTTGGCAACCAGCAAAAGTGGGACACTTTTGTTAAGGAGAGATCAGGGGGAAATGGCGGCGTTCTGGGACTCCCGTAGCAGTTCGTTGTAGCGTTTGCGTTGGGCTAAGGTCTGGGCTTTCACCTCCTTTCTCGTGATCAGGATCTCTTTGCGTCTTCCGTGTAGGACATCATCGGGCGTCACGTTGCCAAGGGCTTTGTGATAGCGGCGGTGATGGTTTCGGTGGGGTAAATCYATACCCTGCGCCGGGAGTCCARACACACCACCACCCTCATGTTTTTCTCCCCCTAAAAGTGTCCCTTTATCGCTGAACGCCTACACACCAGTACCCCACCCCCTATGGCTTCCCGATGGGGGTGTCGCTGAAACAAGAAAAGCCCCCTAGAGAACAATCTGAGGGGCTTTCATTTGCCAGATGCGCTAAAGAGTTTGGAAGCGTTATGGCATTTTGCCGAGAACGCCAGGAATCTCCGCTTCCGTGAACGCCCTCATGGAGGTGGTGCGGAGATTGCCCAGGCCCGCTGTCGCAAGTGCTATGCTCGCCACGGTTTCATCATCAGGAGCCTCAAAGACAACCACGGCATCCTGTGCGCCCAACGTCAGGTAATATTCAATCAGTTTGCCGCCATTGGCTTCAAAAGCCTGACGGCCAGCCGCTATCCGGGCGGGAAGGTCTTTGATTGTTTTGACACCTTGTTCAGTGAAGCTGAGAAAAGAGATGTAGGTCGCCATAGGGTTCCTCCAATCCAGAAATAGAATCAGGCTCAGGGGCCATGTTAATCACAAGCGTTGGCGTTGTCTAATCATCAAACCCTGATATTCCGGCAATCACCGTCCAAAGTTTCATGCTGAGTTCGGTGTTACCGAAGAAGTACCCGATGGTCCAAGGTACCGTCACCAGTACCCACCCCCTATGCCTTCCCGATGGGCGGCATAAACATCGACAACAAACTAACTTGGTGAAATAACACTTAAGTAGTTAATATTCACCTCATGGTGCAACCCTTCGTAGAACCAACACCTACCAGGGAATCATGCTGGCGCATACGCGCCTCATAGCCGGGTTTTCTCGAYCGGAGGTTGAGATAGTTAGACGTGAATTAGAAACTACGRGCTTCCGTGGCTGGGCCGTATTGTTGCTCTTTCGAGCGCAAGGTAGCAGCGTAATCTTGATCTCGTACACCTTTGGCCTTTTCCTGCCCTTTATCCGTGAGGATCTGGACATCTCGCCGTTGGAGGCAGGTCTCCTTCAAGGAGCTTGGTGGGTTACGGCTGCCATAGCATCGCTACCGTTCGGTGTGTGGTTTTCAAGAATCCGACCTGTTCTGGTAGTCTCACTGTCGTTATTCTTGAGTATACCTTTCTTATTTGTCCAAGCCTTCGCAACTGGGTTTCCGATCTTACTATTAGCTAGGTTTGCGTTTGTCGGATGTCATGTTATGACGGTTCCGGCACGCACGTTATTGCTGCAGCAATGGGCAGCTCCCCGCCAATTTGCGCAGATAAACGCCGTTGGGCTTTCCCAACACAGTTTGATGCTTGCCCTAGCTGTGAGCACCAGCGCAATCATTATCACAGAACTTGGAAGTTGGCGGATGGCATATATGATCCTCGGTGGGATGTTCATCTTACAAACGTCGGTGTGGTTATTGATTGCCAAAGAGGATGAAGCACCGGTAGAAGGTTTCCAAAGTAGGCTTGAGGAACAGGAAGGGACACCTCTCCATGCGCTATCTCACTACCCTCAAGGCTGGGTTATCGCGGTGGTGATGTTCTTCCTTTCAGCAACGTGGACCTCGTTAGTGACTTTCCTTCCGACATTCTGGCTCGAACAACGCGGTGTCCCACTGATCTTAGGCGGCCCGTTGTTAGGGTTCCTTTACTACGCTCTCATCCCTACTGCACTGCTAGGAGGGTTTTTAGCGAAGAAAATCCCTAACAGGAAACTCCTTCTGGGGATCCCCGCTCTCTTTAACGCGTTATTTGGCGTAGGGATCATTCTTTCTGGTGATCCTGTTGTCCTGATGTTTTTGATCACCGGTCTTGGTTTAGCGTGGGTCTTCACACCCGCCATAAATGTTCTTCCTTTCGAATTCCCGGACATAAGCCCACGTGAGGTAGCAGTGATATCGTCTTTGGTAGTTACGTTCTCCGCATTAGGATTCGCGGCTGGGCCGACTTTGGTGGGAATCGTGGCGCAATCAACTGGATCATTGCAGACGGGGTTGTTAACGATGTGTCTATTGACYGCATCCGGGGTATTGGCCGCTGGACTATATCCGGTGCGGTCTGGGAATGCCTCGGAGGCGTGAATGGATGCGAGGTGACTTGCGGTGGCCCTTAAGGAAGGGCCGTACCCGGTTAGGAAGTGTCCCTCCGTTAACCAAAAGTTCCAGGCTGAGTTCGGTGTTGCCAAAGAAGAACCCAATGRTCCATGGGTAGGACTTGGCATCGGGTCCGGCAGGCACACCCCTACCGTCACCAGTACCCTACCCCTGTGGCTTCCGGATGGGGGTGTCGCTGGAACAARAGAAGCCCCCTCAAACGAGGGGGCTTTTGGCACAGAAGATTGTTTAGAGGCTTGCGGGTCAGCCGAACTGTTGCATAAAAAGTGGCTCTTATGAATGGACCACAGCCGCGTTATTGTCCGTGGACCTTGGTGCTTGGATAATAATCTTTCCATGAGAACCAATAGGTCATGTGGCCTGGTARTTTTTCTAGGGYAGAGCCCGAGAGCTTGCCGGATATTGCCTGGCCGCTAAGGGCATGCCATRCCGTGTCAGTCTCTGTATCTTGAATGACCAAATACCCTTCCTCTTGTCGTCCGACGTCTTTGAAGCGCAACGTCTTACCGTCCACCTCGCGGTCAAAGATACTAGCAGTCCCGGATTCAGAATCGAATGCAATTAGTAAATCGGTATCTCCTACGGTGTCATTCACAACGGGCTCGGAATCGAGGATGCTAAACGGGTACGCCTTCACGTCCGCTCCATTAGCGAATCCAATGACATGCTCTTTGGCAGGTAAGCGGGTGTCTTGAAGTGTTTCTCCCGTCATTCCAACCATACTGGAACCATAATAAAGTTGGTTCATATCGAATGCTAGAACCTTGTCCTTTTTTATCGCCAATGTATCTGGATGGTTCGACTTCCAGGCCAACCATGTGGTGATTTGAGACGGTATCAGCTTAAGCGACCTCCCTTGGTATGAACCGGTGACAGCCTCACCAATGAACTGGCTCCACTCGCTCTTTGTCTGATGGTCGTAGACCACTAGCGCATTTCTGAGTAACTTCCCTGCATCTCCGAAAGTGAGAACCGTTCCGTCAATTTCTCGGGCATAGACCATGCCCGTATAACAGAGTGGTCAATACGTGACCAACAGTGGATCTCCTCCGACYGTATCATTTACGATCCAAGTTGCCATGAAAGAAGTGGAGTAGGCTTTATGTTGTCCGTTTACTGAAAGACCAATCACCAACTCGGAATCAGTGTATTGGTCTTYTGCCTCACYGACATCAAAAAAAGCAGGATTGAGTAGCGCTTTTTTCGTATCGGGGTTCCCCACTTTAATCAGGTCGGCAGAAGTGGCGACGTGATGACTGCGGTCGAACATCCTTTTCTTTGGCAGTGGAGTATGGGTAGGTTCTGGCGGTGGAGTCGGTGTTTTTTTAACCACCACTGTCTTAGGTAGGTATGCATTTGGGGTTGGTTCTGGGRCATCTGTTGGAATCGGCTGTGCTTTCCCTTGACGCTCTGGYGTATTCGTGGGCTTTAACSGGTCCRTTGGAGTCGGAYTCATGGTTGGCTGCGACTTTGGARYTTTTTGATGTYCSGGAGTAACGGTGGGTTTTACATGTACTGTTGGTTGAAGTGTCTCATTGGCCRATCTGGCCGGGCTTTCTGTAGTCGGCACAGATTGAGGCGTCTGATCTGTTGGCTGGCCTGCCCCACAAGCTGTAGAAAGGATGATTAGGGAAACCACAAAGATTGCTGGGAACCAAGAAGATTTCAAAGGATACTCTCYCRCTTTRAAMCTAGYAGCTTCGAGTGCGGRTAATRCAACCCGCACAATATGAGGATTBATAGRHCAGTTTACAGGAAAGTACAKGTGGTGTCGGTCATAAAGTTGGAAGGCATAAGCRATTTTCGTTTATTTGACTTCTACCTTCCCGGTTATGGGCATTCCTTCTCCTARCCACACGCCCACCGTCACCAGTACCCTACCCCCTATGGCTTNCMSRWTGGGGGTATCGCTGAAACAAGGGAACGCTGCGTCACTCTCTCTGGTTGTAGACTAGACAACGTGCTAAACAGAGTTATCACTGCCCAGTTTTTGCTCGGGYCATCTGCCTTAGCCCTGTGTCTGTTTCTGGGTTGTGCAGATTCAGTCCCGCCCAAAAGCCCTACATCGTCCACTGCATCCGCRCCTCAAATCCAGCATACAAAAGCGCTTTCTAGCAGCCCAACACGGGTGCGCACATCTACGCCCGATAGCAGGGAATCCGCCCTGGTAACTAGGGTTATAGATGGCGACACTGTCGARGTTAGTCTCAACGGAGAGTCACAGACCGTCAGGTATATCGGTATCGATACACCTGAAACTAAACACCCAAGCAAGCCTATCGAGTGCTTCGGGCCGGAAGCCTCTCAGTTCAACGAAGAGCTAGTTTCCGGAAAGCAAGTCCTATTGGAGGAAGACGTTACTGATAAGGACCGGTACGGTCGGCTCTTACGTTACGTGTGGATAGAAGGGGTTGGTCTGGTCAATCAAGTATTGGTTGAGAATGGTTACGCCCGAGTATCCACCTATCCACCAGATGTGAAATACGAGTCCTTATTTATAGCGGCAGAGTCGTCAGCGCAAGCAGATGGTATTGGTCGATGGGGCGCATGCAGTGAACCAAGACCTTCCTATGCCGATAGGCCCGTCTCCGATACTCGGCAAGGAGGAGCTAACTGTTCGCCGTACTACCCAACGTTGTGTGTCCCTCCATTCCCTCCAGACCTAGACTGTAACGACATCGAAGAAGCCCATTTCCCAGTGCTTCCCCCAGATCCCCATGGGTTAGATGGCGATGGCGACGGGATAGGCTGCGAACGTTAAGCACACCCCCACCGTCACCAGTACCSCGCCCCCTAGGCTTCCGGATGTGGAGTGTCGCTGAAAAAAGAAAAGCCCCCTCAAATCAGGGGGCTTCTTTCATAGGATCTAGCCATTCATTGGCGGAGTACGAAGCATAACGGTTTTCAAGTGTGTYGCCATGCCTAGCCACTTRATGAGCATAAGTGCTCATAAGTGGCAAAATCGAAGCTACAACCTAGTCAGAAGTGGTCATAAGGTCAGTAAGTGGTCAGAAGTTCGGACACCTTTCGGACGCCTTTTTAGACCACCTGTCGGACGATTCTCCAGTGAGAGAATTTGCCATCCCTCTTTGTGGCGCAAGCCATCACTTGCCCATTGTTTTCCGGGTTTTTAGCACTGTGGGTAATAACGGCTACCTCATCGTTCTCATACAACACTTCCAAATCATCTACGCTCGTCGGGTTACCCCCAGCAGCAGTCCAATCCAACGTCTCTTGTTTATTCATTGTACCGATGGTTCCGCCGCCGAACTGGAAATCGTCGGTGAAGAACTCTGCCAGCCTGCTAGAATCTTTATTTACAAAGCCCTCTCGCCATGCCTTATACGCTTCGGTAACTGCAGACATTTGGTTCCCTCCGGTTAGTTAGCAGGATTGGCTAATACTAACTGACAAGCATTTCTTGCGCCAGCGCCATCAGCACCACGATGGACAGCA
>NVWX01000032.1:0-36873 GCA_002746355.1 Dehalococcoidia bacterium
GGTCTGGCCGTTGGACGAGATGGACGCCATGATGATCTCAGGCTTGATGCCCGAAATGACATCGTAACCGATCCCCAATCGGTCCATGACGCCCGGCGAGAAATTCTCGATGACCACGTCGCAGTGGGCCACCAATGCTTTGATCAGGTCGATGGCCTCGGGTTTGGTGGTGTTCAGGGCGATGCTCAGTTTTCCACGGTTGACGTTGTGGAACAAGGGGTGCTGCTCCGGGTCCGGCTTATCGCCGATGATGGGGCGGCCCAGGCGCATGTAGTCCATGCGCTGCCGGGTCTCCACTTTCATTACCTCGGCGCCCATGTCGGCAAGGACCATGCCGGGCAACGCACCGGCCAGCACCCAGCCAAAATCCAAAACCCGGTAACCGGTGAGTGGGCCAGCCTGTGCGGTCCGGTCTTCTTGGCTCATTGCTAGATGATTCCTGTCTGGTATAGCTTGACCAGTTCTTCTTTGGTGTAGCCCAGCCAATCGCAATATATGTCCGCGTTGTGCTGACCCAGGAGCGGCGCGGGTTGCGGCGGCCTGACTTCCTGCCCGGATAGGACATAAGGAGGACCGGCGAAAGCGATAGGACCGGTGTCCGGCCGGTCGATGGCGGCAAACAGGTCAGCCAGGCTTTCGTCGTTCCGCACCTCGCCGAAATCGCGGACCGGCGCCAAAGGCAACCGGTGCTCCAATGCCAACGCCAAGAGCTCGGCTTTGGTGCGTTGCAGCAACCATTCTTCCATGTATCCATCAACCTCATCGGCGTATTCGTTGTTCATTGTCGTCCGGTTCCGGAAACGGTCTTCTTTGGCCCATYCGGGATTGCCCATGACTTCCAATAATGTGCGCCATTGGCGTCCTTCGGGAGAGCCGACGAAGATGTAGCCATCCTTGCAGCGGAGGATGCAGTTGGGATAGGGAAAATCGAGTGCGTGGTGCCCAGTCCGGCRGGTCATCCGCCATTCGTAGACGGCCATCAAGGCTTCCGGACCGTTGTAGATGCCGGACATCGCCTCGACCTCAGCGATGTCGATGTGCTGCCCGCCGCCGGCCAAAAGGGCGATCACGATGGAAGAAGCCGCGGCCATGGCGGCAAAATAGCCCACCTCAGGGGTYCCGAAAGTCAGCGGCTCACGGTCAGGACTGCCCAAGCCCTCGCAGATACCTCCTGCCGCCGCTAGGTTGATGTCGTAGGCTTTGTAGTTGCGGTACGGCCCGGTCAACCCAAATGGCGTGATCGATGCCATGACCAGTTGATCGTTGTGTGCTTTTAGGCTGTCGTAGCCAAGGCCCAACCGGTCCATCTCGGTGGGATGCAGATTGTGGACGAACACCTGCGACTGGGCCAACAGTCCGCCCAGTATCTCTTTGCCGGTGGGCGTTTCCAGRTCCAGGGTCACTCCCTGCTTGTTGGTGTTCAGATAAAGGAATAAGCCGCTTCGTTCGTGGTGGGGCTGATCCTTGAGGAACGGGCCGTACTCACGGGCTTGGTCTCCAACGCCGGGCCGCTCGATCTTTACCACCTCGGCGCCCATGTCGGCCAATAGCTTGGCGCAGTAGGGGGCGGATGCCGACTCCCCAAGTTCCACCACGCGCAGGCCCTGGAGCACGGAATAAGTCAAGAATAATCTCCGTGGACGTTCAAGTTTGCAGAAACATCGCCCGCCTGAATGACCTAGGCGGGGCTGACGGTTTGGGATTATACAGAAAAAGGGGAAGGGGCGCTATTTGTTTTGCGGGTGGATATCGAGTGACCTTTTCGTATTTGCCCGCTTAACCCTCAAGCGCCGTCTCCCATGTGTCCTGGATGGCCTGCTCCTGGGTCCATGGCCGCATGACCGCGGCGGCACGGGCATCACGGTAGTAACGCTCCAGTGGATGGCGTTTCAGCATCGCCCGGCCACCGCAGATCCGGACTGCTTCACCAGTTAATACAACGACCGCCCGCTGCACCTGAACATGAGCGGCTCGGGCGCGCTGTATGACTTCGACTGATGGGTCCAATCGCTGCTCGGAGATGGACCGGTAGAACAGCGCCCTAGTGACTTCCAGGGTGAACAACATCTCGGCGAGAGCGGCCCCGCCCACCGGTGATTCTCCGCGGGCGCCCGGAGCTCCCGGCGCCTTGCCGGTGAGGTAGGCGAGGGTATAGTCGTAGGCTGCCTGCATCAGCCCCAGAAATACCGCGGAAAAAGCTATGAAGATATGGGGCTGGCGCTGGAACAACTGCCCGAATACGCCTGGTGGGAGTATCTCAGCATCATTCGGTGCCCAAACATCTTTCAAACTCATATTCCGGCTCACCGTGGAGCGCATGCCTAAGGGGTCCCAATCGCCGGAGAACTCGACACCGGGCGCTTCTCTGGGTACTGAAAGGTACAGGGTCCGCTCCTCCCAGGTACCCTCAGCCAACAGTAGTGCAGGCGTGGCGAAATAATCCGCCGCTCCGGAYGATGACACGAAGAACTTGCTCCCGTTAATCATGTAGCCGCCGTCTACGCGCTTGGCCGTGGTCCCGAAACGGCGGCCTCCGATATCAAGCTGGTCCGCACTGCCTGATTCCAACGGCTCGCTATGCGGTTGCCCATAAAAGACGCCGTGCTCCACGACTTCGCGGTATCGCCGGGCGCTCGATTCCTTATGCCGGTTACGGACCTCCGAAGGCAACTCCAGCCCATCCATCAGCGGTCCCATCATCAGCATGGTTAGGCAGTGCATGTTGAAAGTCAGTGCGGTTGAGGCATTGCCTTGGGCCAATTGCTCGGCGACCAAACAGTAGGTCTCGAAGCCCGCACCAAGTCCGCCGTGTTCTTCGGGGACACAGAGGGCCAAGAGACCTGCATTGCGGAGGTCCTGATAATCTTCGGTCGGGAATTCGGCGTCCCGGTCCAGATCGGCGGCCCGGGGGGTGAAGCGTTCTACTGCCAGTTGACGTGCCAGGTCCATTGATTCTTGCTGGCGGGGAGATGGACGAAGGTCCATGCAGTGGCCCTCCGGACGTTTTCAGTGAATATCGGGTTAGAAGAAGACGCTTAGGTTCTTSGCCAAAATGACGTTGGAATCCAGGACGACCACGCGCTTGTAGATCCGCCACCGGCCATCTTCGTTCCGCAGGTGGTCTTCGCGGCTGCCGGCGAAGATGTTCTCGTCAGTCTCATGGTGGGACCGGTAGAGGATGAAGGCGGTCTTGGACTTCAAGTCGCCGCCGGGAAGCGGCTCAATGACCAAGTTGCCCACTATGTGGCGCGTCCGTGACGGTGGGTCTTCAGACCAGGCCATGCCGGTGTCCAGGCGGTCGACCCGCATGGTCATATASGTYTTGTCGTCCTCGAMSAKCGCCARGTCTCCCWCYTYSGARAYYTCVCGGKMCARRTCSTGMCGGCCMACATTCAGSCGSCGRGGCATGAAATARAAGACGTCGTCGGTGAATAGRTCGAGCCATTCSCGRAACTTSCGGTCATCRAGCAGCCARGCCTCGTTGATGTAGAACTGCATCAACTCGTGCCATAGCTCGATCTGGGAGACCCCATCTTCGAAGGTTTGCGCTGTCATAGTTACCTCATAAGGATGCCGGTGTGGCTTTGCCCCGACAATCCGACCTACCCGTYCAGCGTGGCAGTGCCCTCAAAATCGGCGGTCACAGGCTCGATGGGTATATCCGCCCAGTCCTCAGCGTTCATGAACTCTTCCCAGCGGCGGTAGAAGTTGCGCTGGTTATTCTCCGAGGTGTACCGCTCGGCCACCGTTCCCGGGAAGTCCGGGTCGGAKCCGGCCCGGCCGAGACCCATGGACAAGTCGTGAGAATATTTCCGGGCCAGCGGGGTCAGGCTGGAGCGTGTTACACCCCGCCAGTTGTCCATGTCGTCTTGCTCGAAAATCCCGGCGACCCCGTTGAAATTCCCATTCCCGATACGCAGGGCGCGCTTTATCTCGTCCGGCATGSCCTTCTCTAGGACCACGAAGTGCCAGAACTCGGTCTCTAGTGGYCCCCGTGGGTGGGCCAGGCGGAAGCCAAGAACGCCGTTGGGAAAGAGACTGTGATTGCCGAGTTGGAGTTTGCCCGCCCGGAGGCTGCCCAGGCGGCGTTCGGCCTCGGGCAGGGTCTCCCGGTAGTATTCTTCGAACAATGCCCTGTTCTCCTGGGTAACGCCGTGGGTCTGGCGGGCCTGGTCCGCGCGCTCCAAGAACCGCAGCGTMARMGAATGKCCRTTGATGAAMAGRTGYTTGYTGGGCGATTCGAAYTGCKSCTCGTGGGTWRKKCGWGGKAGSCCRAAGTGCCNGKCCTNGGACSAWKATSGCSGAMAGGTGKGTGGTGGGGACATGGTAATTATCGGAGCAGTTGTCGACCGCTGTCTTCCAGTTGATCGGCTCGATCCATTTCACCGGCCCCACGACCTCTGTGCCGGAGTCCAACCGGTTGAAGAAAACGTCTAAACCCCATCTGGCGTCACCGAGATATTCATCCAAAGACGGAGCGCCTGGATCCCACGTGGCGAACACGATACCGGCGTAGRTTTCCACACGTGCCTCCACCAGATGGAAGCTCTTTCGGTCCAGGGCCCCGTAGTAGGCTTCCTCCTCACCCGGAACGTACTCAAGGTCACCTTCGTTGGAATARGTCCAGCCGTGATATGAGCACATGAAATTCTTTGCGTTTCCAATGTCTGCCCGGACTATTCTGTTGCCGCGGTGGCGGCACATGTTCAGGAAGGCATGGATCTTGCCCTTGTCGTCCTTGGTCAAGATCACCGGGTCCTCTCCCATATAAGTGTGGAAGAAGTCGTTCACCTCGGGGACCAGGCTATCGTGCCCGATCATCAACCAGGCCCGTCCGAAGATCTTCTCCAGCTCTTCTTGGTAGATATCGGGGTCAGAAAATATACGAGAGTCGAGTTTCCCCGTCTCGAGGTCAATCACGTTGTATTTTTTGTTGGAAACGGCCATGATTGCTCCTGATTGCTATCTATGTACGCCGTTGATTAGCCGGAATGGGTTAACGATATGGCGGACGAGGATTCTGGTCAAGGGGCGGACCGGCTACATCGAGGCTTGAAACGAACGCTCGCGCCCGAATGGAGGTCCGGCATGGCGTCTYCCTTAGAAATCACCGAAGAAGGGACTAGCAAGACCCTTCGTGCTGAAGGCATGGACGTCCACTACCACGACGTCGGGTCCGGCGATCCCATCGTTCTGCTCCACTCTTACGGTCCTGGGACCACTGGATGGATCACCTTTCATAAGATATTGCCCGCGCTGGCCCAAAAGTACCGGTGCTTAGTCATGGACCTGCCCAACTTTGGCCGGACTGGTCCGGTCGTCTATAACGAGCCGCTCCACAACCTGCAGGCCCGGACTGCCGTGGCTCTGATGGACGAGTTGGGGATCGACAAGGCCCACCTGGTCGGCAACTCCCAGGGCGGACAAACGGCGATGATCGTGGCGATGAAGAATCCTGAGCGGGTGAACAAACTGGTCTTCGGCGCCTGCCACATCAAGACCGGAGGAGACCTCTACCTGATGGGCAACCGGCCTTCAGAGGGCAGCCGGGCCACGAACGATGTGATCGCCGACCCCACCCGTGAAAACGTGCGGCGATACCTGCGGGTCCACATCGACGACGAAGCGCTGGTGACCGACGAKCTGATTGACTATATCCACCAGAATTACACCGGCCATCCGGACCATGTGGCGGCTAACAAGGCTTCGGTGAGCGTGCCTTACGACCACGGGGTGGACCTGCCCAACATCAAAGCGCCTAGCCTGATCATCTGGGGGCGCTATGACCGGATGTGCGTCTTCGAGATCGGGATCGCCGCGCTGAACAACATCTATGATTCCAGATTGGTGCTGCTCAATAACTGCGGGCACTGGGCGCCCTATGAGAAGCCCGAGGAATACACGGCGCACCTGTTGAATTTCCTGGAGAATATCTAGTTTTACGAACCGATMTCCGCCAGTAATTCCTGGATCGCTATTTCGGTTTCAGCATAGGCTCCTTCGCCAATATGGGTGTATCGGACCACTCMGTCCTTGTCGATGAGGAATTYGGAGGGCCAATAGCGATTGTCGTACCGGCGCCACGTTATGAAGTCGTTGTATTGGGCCATGGTCCAAACAAGGTCATCTTTGATGGTKGCGGCAACYRMRWYYKSSYARYKTYWCNCGWMWTCGAATTCAGGGCTATGTACGCCCACGATCACCAGCCCTTTGTCTGCGTACTTGGCCTGCATGTCCTTTAAGAACGGATAGGTGTTGATGCAGTTGATGCAGGTATAGGTCCAGAAATCGATCAATACAACGCTGCCGCGCAGTCCCGCCATTGTCAGCGGGCCGCCATTGATCCAGGCGTCTATGCCGCCGAATTCAGGTGCACGATCGCCTACGGTGCCGCCCACCTTGCGGTCAACGTCGGCAACCGCGRATTTGGTGGCCGACAGCGGTGGAGGCGTGGCGGTTGGCTCCTGGGTAGCTGCAGCAACGCCGTACGCAGCGGAACCAGAGCCATACGCACCAACACGTGATTCATTCGCAGCATCGCTAGAGCCGGCGGGCGGCGCTTGGGTGGCCGTCGGCACGGTCGTGGCCGCCGACTCAGAGCTACCACATGCAGCCGCCAAAACGACCGATACGGCGACTGCCGCAGCCAGGGCTAGGTTTTTGTTGAGTTGCATGATGGCCGATTCCTCATTGGTCGCAGTTGGTCCATTCGAACGGCTGCCGATGATGGCCCAGCCCTCGTAGTGATAGCCGTTGGCTAGGGGTTCGACACCGGACAGGTCTAGCTTCAGAGAAGCGCCGGCTTTCATGGCCATAGCCTCGGCTTCCTTCTTCTCTTCTTCCATGGCCATGGCTTCGGCTTCTTTCATGGCCRTAGCCTCGGCATCCTTCTTCTCTTCTTCCATGGCCATCGCTTCGGCTTCCTTCGTGGCCATAGCCTCGGCTTCTTTCTTTTCTTCGTCCATCGCCATCGCTTCGGMTYCCTTCATGGCCATGGCCTCGRCTTCCATCTTTTCWTCCTCCATGGCCATGGCTTCGGCTGCCATCTTCTCTTCTTCCATGGCCATGGCCTCAGCTTCCATCTTTTCATCTTCCATGGCTGCGGCCTCGGCTTCCATTCTCTCCGCCTCGATGGCGTTCTGGGCTTGGGATGTGTCGGAATCTGACCCGCAGGCGGCAACGGCCAGTAGCAACACCAGCAAGACCAAGGGGGCTACGAACAACTTCTTCCGCGTTATCCACGCTAGATGCAATCTCATATCCATTCTCCAAAAACAAAAGTTGCTTTCATGTTGGAGATGAGATGTTGCTACGGTCTTGCRAATATTACGGAATTCTTAACGCCCAATATCCGAGTTGATTTGCGGCCGCGATCTGCTTGGTCAACAAAAATAAGGGCTCCTGGTTTCAAGTCAGGAGCCCTTGTTTTATCCGAGCGTTAAGCGTTGTGCCACGCGCTTACGCTGCTATGAAAATCTGCTTGGTTAGTCCCAGGCCCGGTTGTCCACCACTTGTTCATACGTGGATCCCGGCTCGATCAATTCGGAATAACCCAGCATCCACGCGTAGGTGTCTTCGAACCGTTCCCGGGTGTAGGGCACGGGCGGGCCGTAGAGCAAGCGCCAGCCTTGAAACTCGCCGGGTTCCAACAGGCCTTGGACTTCATCCAGGAAATAGTGGGCATATTTGTGCGGGTCGGCATTGATCAKTTCCGCAGCGATAGTCTCGGCACGGAACATGGCTGCCAGAGTAGGCCCGTCCAGCTCATCGCTGGCCGCCTCGCTGCGGGTTGAGTGGCTTTCCATGAGTATCCTGAACCCTTGCTTCTGCGCGACGCTGATCCATGGCTCGTAGAAGTTCCCGGCCGCCACTTCTCCCTTCCTGACTGCGTCCAGACGCTCTTGCATTGTGCCGGCGTTGGTGATTTGAATCTCTTCCTTTTTGACAAAGCCTTCCAGCATCTTCAGTGTGGTGAAGTGCGAGCCGTTGAACGGGCTCACCGCCACCGGCGTGTTCTTCAGTTGCTCCGGCTCGTAGATATGGCTATTTGGGCCGGTAATGATCGCCATCTTCGACATGGCGGCGCCAAGGGCCACGATCTTCGCCGGCCTCTGGCCGCTCGAGACCGCTTCGACGGTCCGCTTCATCACTCCCCACTCACACATGCGGTACTGGTCGACGCCACCGGTGTTGTAGATCGACTCCATGGTCCGATCAAATATATCTGATTTAAGCGCCTGCCGGTCGGCATCGGCCTGGCTGGTGCCCGGGGTGTCGAGTATCTCCAAATCAAGGCCCTCTTTTTGGAAGAGCCCTTCATCTCGAGCGACCAAAACCGCCAGGTCATGGACCGCRTTCATCGCAGAAACCCGGACTTTTTTCAGACCAGCTTTAGTAGCCATATCGACTTACCCCGCAAAACTAATTGAAACACGACGACCGGTATTGTCTCATATTCAGCGTTCTGAATCGCCTAGATCCTACCTGGGTCGTACGTGGACAGAGGCCCATGGATGTTTTTATTCCTGTAGCCGAAAGGCCAAGAGGCCCGCCGCCAACAATACCATCGCGGCGCCCAACAATAATAATGCCCGCTCCGGGACCGCGATGATGCTTTCACTATCAAGGGTTAGCCGTTCACCGTTGGCCAACTCGATCTCGCCCTCGACCCTTAGAGCCCGCCGCCGGATGTTCCGTACCGGCGTACTCAACGTGCGCTGGGTCAATGTGAGGAAGAAACAACCCACCGCCAACAGGACGGCCGCCAAGTCCAAACGCGAGGCGTTGACCCAATATGAAGTAAGGACCGGGAACGCTCCCCAGGAAAACGCGAACCACAGGTCGGTGTGAAAACGRTTATYCCAAAGGCCCAGATTGTAGAAMRCCACGATCAGTCCGCCRAAGGCGACAAAGGCGAAGATCCATCTAGATTCCGAGAATCCGGCCACGATYCCTAAGGCCACTGCGCCTGCCAAGGACACCACTGCAAGGGACACCAACACGGCCGGCGGGATCTTGGTGTTCAGCGGACGGTCTTTTAATTCATCCAGGGCGTGGGACGCGATACCCACCGCCAGGAAGAACGCAAGCAGGGTGCCCAACAGCCGGTCCACGTGGACCGTTGGGGCGATGGCAGCGCCCAAGACCACATAGCTCAAGTGCCAGAGTGTATAAGGAACATGGAGCAGGTCCAGGTAACCATGCCACCATTCAGTGCCCGAAAGGGCGTAAAATGCCGGCTTCTTGCCCGTCGYCATCTGATGCCATCCTTATTGSYCGGTTTTCCCGGCCGCGTCCCCCTTGACCCCTGACATGACCACCGCTCCACCCAAGGAGAGACGGGTTACGTCTATATCTCGGATCCCAAGACGGCGCCACAACTCCGGAATATCGTCTTGGGCGTTGGAATGGTAGAGCTGGGTGATGCTAGGTCCCAGAAAATCGCCAACGTTCTTCCACCCCCTTGAAACCAGCGCCCCGGCAACGGGGAGCATTCCCCTGGTGTAGACCTGCCATAGCGCCCGCGCAACGGGATTTGGCGGCACCCCGAATTCCAATGACAGCAGCCGCCCTCCCGGTTTCAACACCCGTATGATCTCCCGCATCGTTGATTCCGCGTCGTCAACGTACCGGAGCAAGAACGTGACCGAAACAGCGTCGAAGCTGTCGCTGGCAAAAGCCAGGTCTTCAGCCCGGCCCATCACTAAAGGAACTTGGTCGGCCAGCCCCTTGCTGGAGATATTGTGTTGAGCGCGTCTGAGCATCTTGGGACTCAGGTCCACACCCACAACCCGGCATCGGTGAGATTGGGCCATCAGCATCGCCACGCCGGCGGGTCCCGTGCAAACGTCCAAGACCGTGGAATCCGGTCCGACCTGCAATCTGGAAACTAGGTCCCGTCTCCAGCGCCGGTATTGGAAAAATGAAAACAGGTCGGGCACCCAATTGTATTGGGCGGCRATCCCATCGAAGAGTTCCCGGGCATGACGATTGCGTTGGTAGTCCATCAGTCTCTGTGCGATATGGCGCGTACCCCGCCCACCGTATTCAGCTCCGTGATCCCGGGTTCAGCGCGCGCCACACCTTTTCGGGTGTCAAAGGGGTGTCGATGTGACGCACCCCGGTCTGAGATAGTGCGTCCATCACGGCGTTGGCCACGGCGGCGGGCGCGGCGAGGGTCGGCARCTCCCCGATGCCCTTCACGCCAAGGGGGGTTAGTGGAGAAGGCGTCTCCAGAGTGTCGAGTGTGAAATCGGGCATATTGTCCGCCCGCGGCAGCGCGTAGTCCATCAGACTGCCTGCCAAGGGCTGACCTTCAGGGCTGTAAGCGATGTCTTCAAGCAACGCCTGTCCGATGCCCTGGGCCAATGCGCCATGTACCTGGCCGTCCGTCAGCATCGGATTGATGAYCGTCCCCGAATCGTGGACCCCAACGTATTTCAATATCTTGATGGCCCCAGTTTCCCGGGAGACCTCCACCACCGCCACGTGCGCGCCGAAGGCGTACGGGCTTTTGGGCAAGGTGTGACTTCCCTGAAAGTCTAGGCCCGGTTCTTGGCCGGGCGGAAGGAGTTCCTCAGTGTGCGCGGCCTCCGCCAACCGGGCGAACGGAACGGTTTGTTGAGGATCGCGGCGGCTGAAAGCCAAATGGTCCTGAAGGACCACGTCCTCTTGAGGGCAATCGAGTAGATGGGCGGCGATGGCCATCAGCTTTTGCCGCGCCTCTTGCAAGACCACATGAAGCGACGTCCCGCCGGCGATCAGGCCGCGGCTGCTCCCCGTGCCGCCACCGGTGGGAAGAACGCCGGTGTCGCTGTGCAGGACTTGTACCTGCGCCGGGGTCACACCGAGGGCGTCCGCGGTGATCTGGGCAAAGGTTGTCTCCGTGCCCTGGCCATGAGGCGAAACCCCGGTGTGGACCGTCACCTCCCCTGCTTGGCTCACGATCACCCTGGCGTTTTCTGTCAGCCTGGTGACGCGGGCCCCAGATCCCTTTACCACGGTGGCCACGCCCACTCCGATCAGKGAATCGCCGTCCTTGGACTGTTGGCGGGCCCGCTCCCTCCACCTGTCGTATTCCGAGAGCTCCAGCGCCCGGTCGAAGGCAGACTCATATTCTCCGGAATCGTAGGTGATCCCGGTTGGCGTCTCGTACGGGAAGGCGCCGGGAGGAATGAAATTCCTCCTCCTAACTTCCGCCGGGTCCAGGCTGAGGTCCTGGGCAATCAGGTCGATGGTCCGTTCCATGCAGAAAGCGGCTTCCGGCCCGCCGGCCCCGCGGTAGGCCCCGGTCGGGGGTTTGTTGGTGACCACGCCTTGCACCTCAACGCTCATTGCGGGCGTCAGATAGGGTCCGGTCAGCCGGTGGCTGGTCGAGACCGGGATCGTCGGCGTTGATTGGAGGTAATAGGCGCCAAGATCGGCCACGATGCGCACCCTGATCCCCAGGATGATGCCATCGGAACTGGCTGCCGCCTCCACCTCGACACTGTGCCCGCGGCCATGGAACGCCGTCATGTTTTCTTGGCGGTTCTCGACCCATTTGATGGGCCGGCCCAAGAGTATGGCCAGGTAGGGGACCAGTACCTCCTCRGGGAACAGGCATCCTTTCTCGCCGAACCCTCCGCCCACGTCGGGCGCAACCACCCGCACCCCGCTTTCGGTCCTGCCCAAGAGCTGCACCAGGTTCTCGCGGATGTCGTGGGGGTGCTGTGTGGAGTCCCAGACGGTGAGCAAGTCTTCGCCCGAGTCATAATCGGCGATCAACCCGCGCGGCTCCATGGGGGCGGGGGCCAGGCGCTGCACTTGGTAGGTCTGCCGAACCACATGGTCAGCTTGGGCAAAGGCGGCATCGAGGTCGCCCCCCTCGCTCACCGTGCGCAGCGACACATTGCTGCCCAGGTCGGAATGGATGACGGCCGCGCCCTCTTCCATGGCCTGGTAAGRGTCTGTTACAGCCGGCAGCACCTCATAATCCACCAGGACCTGTTCCAACGCATCAGCGGCGGTGTAGGGGTCTTCCGCGATGATCAGGGCCACGGCCTGGCCGACATAACAGACCTTGTCAGAAGCGAGGACGGGATGYCTTGGCGGAGTCAGCTCGACATCGTCGATACTGGACCTGGTCGGCATGTGTACGTCCAGGTCCTGGATGTCGGCTGCCGTGATCACCGCGACCACGCCCGGCAGGCGGTTGGCGCCGCTGACGTCAATGGAGCGGATGGTGGCGTGGGCGTGGAGGCTGCGGAGCACCACGGYGTGCAAGAGGCCCGGCAGTTTCATGTCATCCACGAACGAGCCCTGTCCGGTGAGTAATCTGTGGTCTTCAAACCTTCTGACAGGTTGTCCAACGTAGGTCATGGATGGNCCCCCTCGTGCCGATTATCTGCGCCTTATCCCCGATTACCGGAACATGATGCGTCGATCACGATGGCCCACCTACCAGGATTTCAAGACCGGCAACACTTCCTCGGCGAAGAGCTTCAGGCCCCGTTCAGCGACATCGTATGGGGTGCCGCCGAAGCGGAACGAGACGTTCAACTCGAAACTRCCAAGTAGCTTCTTGCGTTCTTCAAGTCCGCGCAAAATCTTGTCCGGCGTGCCCCAACTCGCCGCCTTCATGAAGCCTTCGACCGCTCCTTCAAGACCAGCCGCACGCGCAATCTCGGCCTTCTGTTGATAAGAGTCATAGCCCTTCACGGATTTGAAATGGTCGCCGAGAAACTCGTAGTGATGGAAATTGCTCTCCACGAATTTGCCCTGGTATTGGCGCGCCTCTTCCTCGCACTGGGCYAGGTCGGTACCGCAGATGACGAACTCGGTAAGCATCAAGTTAGGTGGCTCGGTGCCATGAAAGTCGCGGTGCAATGCCCTTCCTTGCTCGATGGCAGGCATCCGCATCTCCCAGGGACGGTCTGCAAACATGATGATATGCGCGCCCAGCCTAGCTGCGGAAACAATGGATTCTTCGCTGGCGGCCACGGCGTAGATGCGTCCGTCGAAGGAATGCTGCGGCCGGGGTCTGATCTCGACGCGGGGCTGCTTGTAATACGTTCCATCGCCCTCCATGAACCCCGTCTTCAGAGCATCCACRATCATCGGCGCAGCTTCGTCAAAACGCTCTCGGGATTCGTCCATGTTGAGGCGGAAGGCATCGAACTCGCGCCGGGCCAAGCCCCGCCCTAATCCAAGCCGGAACCGGCCGTTGCTCAGCAAGTCGAGCACGGCGGCGTTCTCCGCGACGCGCAACGGGTCGTGCCAAGGCAGGATCACCGCGGCGGTGCCAACATCGATATCCGGGTGTTTCGCCGCCAGGTGGGTCATCACATGGATGTTGTCGGGCACGAAGGAATAGTCGTTGAAGTGATGCTCGGCCGACCAGAGGCAATCGAACCCCAGATCAGCAGCGACTTCGCCAAGGCGCAGTTCCTCTTCCCACATCTGACCGTCCGAGCCTTCCTCCCAGCCATAGCTCGAGAAGATCATCATCATTCCGACATCCATGGAATCTCTCCTTAGTTCTAAATCCGGTTGTAATGATACCAATAAGACCGAGCCGCGTGGGTCTTGAGATTCCGCCGTCGATCGACTGCAGATCGCATCAGGATTTCTTTGGTACCCTATTGCCTAACCGCGCAGACCGGAGACTGTAAATGCCAGACCTAGACCTCGACATCGCATTCTGGGACTACGACCGGACCCGGCCGCTGATGGACGGGAGGGTTCGGCCCGAAGGTATCAACCCTAATATATCCGTCCTCCGTCCGCGCGAGATCTTTCCCCGTATGCTCCAGGACCGGGAATTCCATGCCGCGGAGATGTCACTGGCCTCTTACGTGATCCTAAAAGCGCGGGACAAGTGCCCCTTCGTGGCCATACCGGTGATGCTTTCGAAGATATTCCGGCACGACTGCATCTACGTTCGGCCTGACGCCGGGATCAGCGAACCGGCCGACCTGCGGGGCAAACGGGTAGGGCTTCCCCAGTACAGTTCCACCGCAGGGGTTTTCATAAAGGGGTTGGTCCAGCACGAGTATGGGGTGGGGCCGACAGAAATTTCCTGGTTCATGGGCGGCCAGGATACHCCHGCGCCCGCGCCGCTGDTCACCTNGRACCTACCMGMCGATATCCACCTGGAATTCATTCCCGAAGACAAAACATTGGAAGGGATGCTGGCCGCCGGGGAACTGGACGCACTTTTTGCCACCTACATCCCGAACCTGTTCCTGAACGACTCACCAAAGATCGCCCGCCTCTTTCCCAATTTCAAGGAAGTGGAACAGGACTACTACCGGCGGACCGGGATCTTCCCCATCATGCACATGGTGGTTGTTCGAGAGGACGTGCACCGGGAACACCCTTGGGTGGCATCGAGCCTGTACAGAGCCTTCACAGAAGCCAAGGACCTGGCGGTCAACCGGCTGTACGACACCGACGCGTTGGCCCTGACGCTGCCCTTCCTGATCGATCACATGGAGGAAACCTGGAWGATATTTGGGTCCGACTATTGGTCTTACGGTGTGGAGTCCAACCGGCCCGCTTTGGAAGCGCTCGCCCAATATGTGGTGGACCAAGGTCTAGCGCCCCGGGTGGTCAGCCCCGGGGAGTTATTCCCGGAGATTGGACTGTAGTCTACGATCGATCTCCGCCGAGTTTCTTGTAAGCCAGCGACCAGGGCTGTACGAATCAACCTAAGGACCGAACGAGACCAAGAACTTTTGTATACGGTGGTTATTTGCGTCGACCACGTACACGTGCCCCTCGTCATCGACGGCCAAGCCATATGGGTTCTGGAATTGGCCATCGTCACTTCCTTCCGTACCCCATTCGCCAATGAATTCCCCRTACTGGCTGAATACCAGTATCCGGTGGTTGCCCCAATCTGAAACAAATAACCGCCCTGCACCGTCAACGGCGACACCGNATGGAGCRTCGAACTCACCATCGCCTGTTCCGGAGGCCGGTTTGCCGCCCTGGCTAGCGCCTATCTGGAAGACGAACTGGCCCTGAGTCTTGTATTTAAGGACYMGGTGGTTGTCCACGTCGGCCACATATACATCGCCCTTGGCATCAACAGCGACGCCTCTAGGGGCTCTGAGTTGCCCCTTGTCTTCTCCGAAATCTCCCCACGAACCTATCGGGATACCCGCACTAGTGAAAGTTCGAATTCTTGTCTCGCGGTTCTCCGCGCCACCAACCGCAATGAAAACATTTCCGTTTGGACCGGTTGCAACAGCTCGAGTGGGGTAATTCTGGTTATGGACCGCGGTAGTCGACCTATCGAAAGGGTTTATAGCGGGGTCGAAATCCGACTGCCAACGGGTCTCATACTCATCCTGCGTGAGAAAAGCTTGTAGCTGAGCGTTCCCGGTATCAGCGATATACAGATTTCCCAGCGGGTCCACGGCGACGCCGTTTGGCGAGAGAAATCTTCCTGGTGTTTTAGAATTTGTGCGCCCACCGGCCCTATTCAAAAACTCGCCGCTGCTGCCGAACGTTTGCATATCATGTAAGCCCGAGTCAATCACGTAAACTCTGCCAAGGTTATCCACCGCGATTCCTCTAGGGGAATCAAACTGTCCATCGGCGGTACCCTCACTTCCCCAGGAGAGAACATGGGAGGCCGTGACGGATCCTACAGAGGGCTCCGGAGTAGATGCGGGATCGATCACACCTTCAGCTTGCGCCGGCGCCGCGTCCACGGTTGCCGCCAGGCCTGCGGAATCACCCGGTACGTTGACGGTATAAATATCCCAGTTGGGACTGGCGTCTCTGAAGTCCTGACCTTGGAAGGTCATCGCCAGACCGGTCGGCGACCACGATGGCCGCATCTCGCTAACATCCGGGCTGTCGGTAACTTTTGCCTGGCCTGTGCCATCGATCTGGACGACATAGATGTCTGGCCTGCCCTGCGGTCCGGATTGCGACGAAAATGCGACCCGCTGGCCGTCAGGGGAGACCTCCGGATATAGGTTGTACTCTCCAAAAGAAAGGCCGTTCGTAGTCAACTGCCGTATTTCTTCACCCGTTGAACTGTCCATCAAGAAAAGGTCGAACCCGTTGCCGTTTTTCAGGCTGATGACGAACATCCCGCCATCATGCGAGAGGCTGAATCCCCGGTTGTAATCTGGGCCTTGCGTGATCGTCGAATGCGTGATCAGGGCGCGGCCGGCGGTGTCCGCTSACGCTCCCGTCAAACCTTCCAACTCCGCGATGCGGACCGTGACCTCGAAACTCTTGATGTCCTGKGACGTACGGATCCTCCACATCAAAGTTTCACCGTCTCCGGAAACAGCTAGCCCGTCTCCTCMCTRGCCGCCTGGAATCACCAGCTTCCGGACGAACGCATCATCGCCGTGATCGGGATCGGTCCGGACGAACGGCGCATATTCTGTATCGAAGGTCATGTACTCATGAAGAGAGATCCGTTCGTTGGTCATCAACTTACCGGTGTCTCCGATCCAGGCCAACTCACCGGCGATGCCGATGTCGAATCTTGGCCCGCGAGCCAAGGTTCTCAGATCCGTGCCGTTCGGAAAAACACCTCCGATCTCATAAGGCCGCCCCAGAGCCCTGAACTTGCTGGTCATGAACGCGATGATGTCTCCTCGCGGGTCCCAGGCCGGGTCCAGATCGGCGCCGAGGTCTGTCGTCAGCCGAAGCGGTTCGGAGCCTATCACCGCGATCAGGTCCCGTTGGACCGGCGGCGCGGTTGGCCRTTCCGTGGGAGATTRTGGTGATTCAGTTGCCGCGGCCGTACCGGCGTTTTCGGGGCCAGTTGCTGTGGCATTATCAGCCGTCGCGTCGTTAGCCGTCGGGTCATTTGACGGGCGACCGGTGGTGCTCTCGTCCGGCACTGAGCAGCCAATCACTAGAACAGCGAATATCGCGGCTACCAATACGAAAAGTTTCATATTTCTCACGAAACATCCCGTCGAGATGGGCGAAAGCGGTTATTGATTTCGGCTTGAACGAATCCTCGGAGACGAACCCCGCGCAAATATAACTGAACTATGTCGTTTCAGAGACGACAACGGTAAGTAGTGCCCTCGCGGTGAATTCGATCGGCAAGAAATTCTCTGCGGACGCCGACATGACGACGCCAGAGGGTAATAACATCCGGTGCCGAGGTTGCTTAGTTATCTGACCGCAGRAATAGGGGCCGTTTATTCCGAAGCCRCAGTTTCAAAAGTCGGCGCTGGTCTCTCCTCACCAGAGGACCTGGAAGAGTGGTTTTTCTTGGCAACCATCGCAGGCGATGTCCATTGCCGAGCCCTCGAAAGGCTCTTGAATTCGGACATGCTTGTTCTCATAGCTATTGGATCAACTGATGATGCGATCGATAGCCGGTGAGGTCCTGACGGACGCCGCCCGTAGATCAGGCGTAAGKAAGTATCTCCAAGCGATGGCCATTGGGATCGCCGAAGTAAACCGAAAGGGTCTCACCCTTTGCGCCGGTGCTTATGCCCGGACCACGCATGTTAGTTTTGTCCCTGGGGCCGTCTCCGAAGGGAATACCAGCATCCTTGATGGCCTGGAAGGACCGATTGAAATGGGCGCGGTCCAAGGCGAAGGCGTAATGAATGCCTGGGTCAGGGATCTCGTCAAAGCGCTGCAGGTCCAAAGTGAAGGAATCGTTGAGCCGGATAACGGCGAAATGGTCATTCATGCCTGCCTTTCCGTCGTACTGGAAGCCCAGTACCCGAGTATAAAACTCAACCGACTCGTCTTGGTCTTTCACCGGAACTATCGTGTGGTCCAGCGTTGCTGTCATGGCGTAACCTCTTCATTTTCACTTGGCGCGGCCGTTCCCTAGCGATGGTATCGACACCCCCAAACGCTGTCAATCACAAAAMCCGGCGCGCATCTCTTAGGTTTTATCGTTGATCGAGCGATCAGACTGCGCTTTTCCGATTCAGATCGCTGCGTCCTTGGCTGCTTGGGCTGCTTCCGGGTCCCTCGCTCTCAAGGCAAAATAATCGATCTTCGGCGCGAAGATGTCTAGCAACCGCCGTAACTCCGTCACCGGCGCGGGATGCTCGTCAACCCGCAAATCGACCCTGGAGAAGCTGTCCGAACCGTAGACCAGCAAAGCAGCCGAGTGGTGGGGTGTTGAATCCTGAGCTTCTCCGCCGGCTTGTTGCCCTGCTTCCAAAGCCTGGGTCAATCGCTCCTCAAGGTCCAGTTGAGGTGCTTCCAGGAACACCAAGGCCATGGCTTGGACCACCCCTTCCCCCACAAGTCCGTTGCCCATGGCGACGTAGTCCTGTCCGATGACGTGGCCGGCCCAAGGGTTGTTCATAGACCCGGTCCTGGCGGCGGCGTTGCCGTTGCGGTCAACCACCCCTAATTGGCGCCGCTCGATGTTAGGGTCGCTGGCCTCCAACTGCTGAAGAGCGCCGCTGGCTGAGTAGCCCAGGCCCAACAACCTCAAGGCGAACGGCCCCAGGCTGGGATCGGTTGACGCTTGAGTAGTGATCGCTCCGACCGAGGGCGCAACGAAAGGACACCGCGAGCCGACGGTGATGTCGCTCGTGGTGATCGCGATGCCCAACATTCCGGTCCGGGAGCACCGGGCTATGATCGARAATGTATTGAACTCGATTCCTGGGATGGCTCCCATGGTCAGCCCCCTCATAATCTGATGCCGAAGTTTGATTTTGCCTGCCGCGACTATAGCGATTCTGTTTTGCAAACGTCTAGGGCGGTGAGAGCCAGCACCTTGGTGCATTGGACCATCTCGCTGATTATCACGCAGCTATCGTCATGGCCGCCGCTCCCTCGGAGCACGGCCGGGCCGTACAGCAAACAAGGTATGCCGGCATTCCAAAGATGGCAGGTGTCGTTGGCGGTGTAGGAGTAGGGCAACACCGCCCCGATCGCCTTGGGCGGTGTGCCGGTTACCTCCTGGTGGCAGCGGGCCACGGCTTGTATTATCTCGGAGTCACGGGGCACGTCCAAAGGGTCCATAACCAGACGGCGGCGGCCTTTGAAGAATTCCGGAGGGGGAATCTCTATCTCATACGATAGCTCGGGATCCTCCGACTGCAGGGGGTCCAAGACCCGGCGAATGTCAGCTACGATGCCGTCCACGGTCTGGCCCGGCAGGAAGTGAACGTCGACGATGATAGTGCAGATGTCGGGTATGTACGGAGGCTCCACAAGGACGTAATCTTCGCCTAATCCGCCGATAACGCTGCCCACGTTCAACTTGGGCAGGTCCGGCATGTCTTCCCGGGGCTGATACGTAAACTCAACCCGTTGCARTGCGTCGATAACSCCGGTCATTTTTGCCACTGCGTTGATGGTTCCTTCGAGTTGGCGGACGTGCCCGGTCACGCCGTAAGTGTGAATCGCCAAGTGGACGATGCCAGAATGGACAGTGACCAAGTTGCCGACGCCGAACGGTTCGGCAACCACCGCCATGTCGGTGCGAAGGCCGCTATCCATCAAGAATCTTGTCCCCTCGCCCCCCTGGGTCTCTCCCACCACGCATGCGACCACCAAGTCGCCCTTCAGCCGAACACCTGACTGGCGGACCGCCTCCRCCGCCATGATGATGCTGGCCAGGCCACCTTTCATGTTCTGGACACCATGGCCGTACAAACGGTCTCCCTCCACAACAGGAATCCAAGGATCGCGGAGCCAGCGGCGAGTTRRAGAKWTSAWGNTCRRWRTNCNSGTTCRGCATMWSSNCTYGRRCMRSMACYRGASSCNNCNNTCWAGGGTSGCGANCRTKWKCRRSMRYCCCGGCTCTACCTCTTGAAGGTCCACTTTGTACCCTCGATCCCCGAAGAAATCCGCTAAGAAGGTGGCCACCGGAGTCTCTTCCAACTTGAAACTGGGGATCTTGATCAGTTCGCCGGCAAGATCGACGATCGCTTTTTCGTCGATCTGGTCGATGACGCTGCCTTGTGTTGGGTCCATGTTGGTGGTCCTATTCTCCCGCTTCGGTACCGCTTTGGGTCCGGTCTAATTCTCCAGATGCGGGATGACGTGTTTGCCGAACAAGCGTAGAGTCTCTGTTACTTCCCCGTTAGTCATGGGCCCGATCTGGAACAGGGGCATGATCTCATCCACGCCCGTGGGAACGTATCGTTCCAAGAATCGCAGACAGTCATCGGGGTCGCCGATGCAATATCGTCCCTCTTTGATCAGGTCCAGTGAAGAGGTCTCATCCCGCTTGGCTGTCTCCGTGGCGGCCGAACGTTGGTAGTGCCACTGGTAGTCGGTCGGCACGCTGGTTGGGTCGTGCGCCTGCCAGACCCTGTCATGGCGAAGGTCCTGTTGACGCCGGTACCAATCGAGTATCTCAGCGCCCCGCTCCTGGGCTTTTTTCCGGCTTTCAGCGCAGATCGCCAAAGTGCTGATCGAAACCCGGTCTGTAATCATTTTGCCCACGGGATCGGCATTCCGGATGCCCTCACGATAGGAATCCACTAATTGAGTCAGATGCTCCGGACCGCCGCTGGACATAGCCAGACATCCCAAACCGAGCTCACCGGCTTTTCGGAAGGTCTCTTCGCGGCTGCACCCGAGCCAGATCGGCGGGTGGGGCGATTGGACCGGTTTAGGGTGGACTTCTCTAGGCGGAATATCGAAGTATTTCCCCTGGTAGGAAAACACCCCTTCGGTCCAGGCCTTGGGGATGATCTCCAAAGCTTCATCCACCATGCCGGTGGCGTTTTCCAGGTTGACGCCAAAGGCTTCCATCTGCAAAGGGTAGCCGGAGCGCCCCACGCCGAGGTCAACCCTTCCGTTACTAAAGATGTCCAAAGTGGCCATTCGGGCGGCGATGTGCAAAGGGTGCTGCACCGGAGGCACGGCAACGGCGATGCCGAGCCTGATGCGAGAGGTCCGCTGGCTGATCGCCGCCAGCGTGACGTCCGGCGCGCTGGAATGCGACCACTCAGTGCGGAACTGATGATCGGCCAGCCAGACGCTGTGGAAACCCAGTTCATCAGCCAAGGCCACCTGTTCCAACATCTCCCAATGGCGGTCAAAGTCGCTGGTGGATGACCACGGCCTGGGGACCTGTATCTGATAGAACATCCCAATCTGCATGAAGTTCGTCCCTTAGGTTAGTTCGATGAGGCACGGATTATACTACGGGGCAGTCAGGTCAGGCCGACCGGGTTGGCATACAATAAGTCCGATAAACGAAGAGGTGGAAAACGAATGGTTACTGTTTTAACAGAGACGAGCGCCACTGACTTAGCGGGGAGACCCGGTGGACTACACTCTAATGATGAGTTATGGCTCAGCGCATCTGATACGGCCGCGATCACAGGTTGGTCGATGAAACCGGAAGGGTTCTGCAAGGACGATGTCTGTGTGCCCACGCCTTCGGGTGAGGCAGACAGGTTCGTTAAGGACGACGCCATCAATGTTTCGGCTTTTTGGGAGTTGATGGGCAAGCCGGCGGTCCGAAGCGAGGCCGCGGATATATGGCTGCTCGGCGAGGGCGCTGATCTGCGCAACGACGCATCGCTTAGCCTTGAGGCGCCCGATTTCACCCTGCCCGATCTCGATGGCAAACTGCATTCGTTGAGCGATTTTCGCGGGAAACGCGTCTTGTTGATCACCTGGGCGTCTTGGTGAGGATGCCGAAATGACCTGCCAGGTTGGCAGGCGATGTTTGAGACCGTAAAGAACGAAGATTTCATGATCTTGTCGGTGGCGATGGATGCTGATGTTGAAGCGGCACGGCCGTGGATCGAGGCAGTCTCACCGGATTTCATCCCACTGATCGATCAAAACCACTTGCTGTCTTCGTTGTACAACATGTTCAACGTGCCTCAGGCCGTCTGGATCGACGAAACAGGGCGGGTCGTTCGCCCGGTTGAGACCGGCGGCTCCCTGGATGTTGTGAAGGAATTTGACCAAGCGATACCTGGGTACAAACCGGAGGTAGCTGAACGTGCCGCACGCGCAAAATCGGCATACATCGAAGCCGTGAAAGACTGGGCGCTGAACGGCACAGCCAGCCCGCACTTGTTCAGTCCTGATGCAGCGAGGGAGCGTGTGCCGGCAATGACCGCAGAGATCGCCACGGCCCACTCAAAATTCCAGTTGGGCCAATACCTGAAACGGAACGGCCGCGCTGACGAAGCCGAGGCGATCTTTGCCGAGTGCCGGGAATTACACCCGGATTCCTGGAATATCTACCGGGAGACGACTGGGCGAACGGCAACTGGTCTCGCCGCCGGCGAAGAGTTTTGGGCTAGGGTCAAGGCCCTGGGCGACAAGCAGTATTACTTCACGATCGATATGGAAGGCATGCCCAACTGATTAGTAGGTATTACGTCTAGCCCACACCGTGGGTATCCTACGCCAGGCTGAAGCTCTTGGAAAATGATTAAATCCCAAGTGTTGATCTACGATGCCGACTGTCGCCTCTGCGCAATCCTGGTGCGGTGGTTGTCCAAAGCCGATGTCCTTCATCGAATAACCTGGACGCCTTACCAAAATTTGAAAGAGCCGCCGTCCGGATTATCGTGGGATGACCTGAAGCGTTCCGCCTATCTGGTTGGCATCGGACAAAAGCACTTTGAAGGTTTCTACGCCTTTCGCATGCTCACGGTCCGGATCCGATTGCTTACTCCGCTGGCGCCGGTATTTTGGTTTCCGGGCATGAGTGTGATTGGCGCCGCGTTATACCGGTGGGTGGCAAGAAATCGTTACCGTTTCTTCGGATGCACATGATTTCGAGAGACTTAGATATTTCCTCTTGGTAATCAAACATTTTGTCCCGATCTGCTTGGACCTGCTACAACTACGCTGACGAAGGGCGGCGGTATCCGATATATCCGCCTCAGGTGACAACTTGCTCTCGGCCCGTATCTGACGCCTTTTTGATCGTATCGATAAACCGGTGGAGTTCAACCGCGGTGTCGAACGTCGGCAGGCGGGTCTCCCCGGTCCGGATCGCCTCGGCGAACAGGGTATACAACTGCCCGACGTTGAAAGGGTCGCCGCGAGGGAAGTCGTCCGGAACATAGAAATACCGCTCAGGGAGGGTCAGGTCCTGTAATTCGTTGCTACCCTTTGCGCCTTGCACCCGTAGCATTTCACCGCGCTGGGACGAGACGCTCCCGGTGGTGACCAGCGTGCCTTCTCGGCCGTAGATCTCCATTCGGAAGCCGCTGCCGGCCCAGGGGACGGCGCCGACGCTGACCGTCGCCGCCGCGCCGCGCACGAGTTGTCCGGACACCCGGACGTTATCCGGGGAAGTGACATCTATATACTTTTGAGTGTCGGTCTCGTACATCTTCTGGACTTGCGTAGTGACCATGCACGCCACCCGCTTGAAGTCGCCCAACACGAACCGCAACGCGTCGATAACGTGCCCGTTGGCGATGGTAAGGGTGTTCGCTCCTTGGCTGATATCCAGGTTCCAATTGCGGCTGGAATGACGTTCCAACGCGCCGTCACGCATCGTGGTGACATGGCAAGAGAGCACTTCTCCCACATAGCCATCGTCGATCAGTTCCTTGACATATAACACCGCAGGGCTGACGCGGGACTGCAAACCGACCGCCGTCTGCAGCCCTTTGGCCTTGGCCAGTGCCGCCAGTTCTTCAGCTTCGGCGGTGGTCCGGCCCAATGGCCACTCTGTGAAGACGTGCTTGCCGGCTTCGATGGCGGCCTTGGTGGGCTCGTAGTGCAACGGCACACGCACCACCACGGCCACTGCGTCGATCTCCGGCGACACCACCATCTCCCGGAAATCGTGGAAAGCGAGTTTTGCCCCAAACGCTTTCCGCGCCTCTTCCGCGCTTTCGGGCCTGGAGGTGCACACCGCGGTAAGTTCAACGTCCGGACTGGCCAATAACGCCGGATAGTGCGACTGGGTTGACCAGCCCGAGTTGATGTTAGCTCCCACAAACCCCAAGCGAATCTTGTCTGCCATTGATCGGGCTCCTTAGACGGAATCGTTACACTATAGCCCAAAACCGGTCATTGGCAGGGTGTGCTAAAGGGCAATTTTGCCCTTCAGGATTTACCGGTCCGTATAGAACCGTCACCATGATGGGACGATGACTGAAGAAGAATCGTATTGCGTTTGGGTATAGAATGGTGTGATTGGGCTGGGGATTGACCGCTTCTTCGCGCATCCCCTTCCAGGTCCGATTTAATTCTGATTCAGGCGAAGGGCATCATTCATGGCCCGTTGGGAAGACATTCATCCGAGGGAAAGGGCTAGCTTCGAGGAGCGCCTGGCCGGAAGATACACGGCGCCTTTCGAGGAGACTCCATGGGTCGAAGCTCCGAAGCTGGTAGACGCCCGGGTTGCCATCGTAACGACGGCCGCTATACACCGGTCCGATGACCGTCCATTCGCGGGTCACGTGGGGGACTACAGAGTCATTCCCGGCGACATCGACTACCAAGACCTGGCGATGACCCACTCCAGCACCAATTTCGACCGTAGCGCCTACCAGCAAGATGTAAACGTATGTTTCCCCTTGGACCACCTGAGGACCATGGTCGAATCGCGGGAGATAGGCTCTGTCGCGGACTGGCATTACTCATTCATGGGGTCGACCGCTCCGCAACTCATGGAACCCGCGGCGAAAGAAGTGTCGCGACTTCTGATTGGAGACAATGTCAACTTGGTCATCCTCATACCTGTTTGACCCGGCTGCACCTACGCCGTGAGCGTGCTTTCCCAGTACATAGAACGGCCCGTGGAGGGCGGCGGCGCCGGTATCGCGACGGTCCAGATAAGCCTAATTTGGCCAGTCACGGAAAAGATACGGCCGCCCAGGGCGTTATGGGTGCCATTCCCGTTCGGCAGACCTCTGGGTCCGCCCAACCGGCCGGAGGTGCAATTGGACGTACTGCGCCAGACATTGGGATTGGTTGACCAACCCGCTGCTCCCGTTCTGGTTGACTATCCCGACGATATCGAAGACGATTTTGCCCTCGAAGAGGTCTGGTCTTGCCCGGTATCTTTCCCCAATGTTGAGCCAACGAACGAGTTGGAATCGCTAATTGCACAATTGCGCACAGAGGCCCAGCTTTTGATGCCGTGGTTCGACGAGGGTCTACGGGCAAGGGGCCGGACAACCGTTGGGACGAGCGGCAAAGACGCAGATTCGATTCCCGAGATGCTCGGCATCATGGCGGCATTCGCCTTGGATGCCGGCATGACGGTACCGGAAGGTTATGCGCATCCGATGCCTCAGTTGTTGCGTTACATCTCCGCCGACGTCAGAGCCTTTTACACCGAGGCGGCGATATCGAAACCCGGCGCTGGGTTCCCATCTCCCGAAGAATTAGAAGAGTGGTTTTTCTTGCAGACCGTGGCGGGGGATGTCTTTTACCAGGTCCGCGACCGGCTAGTGAGCGTGGACATGCTGGTCTTGATCGCAAACGGTCTAGACGACGACGAGGTTGACAGCCGGCTGGTCCTATCGCGGGGAACGACGGCGGAAATGGCTGAAGAGACCGTTCGTGGTCGAGGAGACAACCGGGAACTTCTCAAGATCTCTGCGAGTGGCAGCACCGGATTTCCAACGGGCCGCTTCTCAAGAACCATAGTCCCGACAACCATGCAGGACCGGCGTGGGGAACGGACGAAATCGGCCAACGCTGCATAGTAGATATTGCAGCCTTGAGCGCTGTGGTTCATGTCTGGGATCGCCCAAGAAAATGCACGGTTATCGTCCGGCCAGAGATGAAGGACGTGGTTGCCCTCAGCCAATAAACAGCGTGTACGTCCCTCGGCCCGCTTGTTCAACTGTCTGAGCAGATAGCAAGCGATGGTCTTGGGCCAGCGCCCGTTTCGCAACCTCGATGTTTATTGGGGATATATGCTCCAGGGCCTGGATCTCTGCCAGGCTGAAATACTCGGCCCTGTCTACCTCTGTCATGTCAGGAGCGGGTTCGCCAGATTCAGGACTCAACAGCATCACGATATATAAGCTGTTGCCTCCTTCCTCATCGTACCGGTTCCTGATGCCCAACACGCCTTGAACTGTGGCCGTGACGCCTGCTTCCTCCTCCACTTCACGAACTACGGCTAGGTCCATGGTCTCGTTTTGCTCGACAAACCCGCCGGGTATCTGCCAATTACCGCGGCCTCGGCGGGACGCCCGGCGGACCAGCAGCAATCGGCCATCGTCCACGACAGCGCCGCCAACGCCGACGTTGTATCCAGTGTTGTACCGGTCGGGTGGAGGCATTCTTCTGCTTTCCTTTCTTAGAGAGTTTATTGATTATCGGACCAACTTCGGTTGGGAGCGTGGGTGAGTTCGAACGATCCCCTCCACCGATCGGCCCCGAATGAGGCTGGGTTAAGCTGGTGCGATCCACTCGACGGCGCGTTCCCCCATCATGAGGACCGTGGCATGGCTGCCACCCGACCGGGTGATTTTCGGCTTCACCGACGCATCGACCACCGACAACCCCTCTACTCCCTTGACGCTGCAGTATTGGTCGACCACCGCCATCGGGTCTGAGTCGGGCCCCATCTTGCAGGTCCCGGATACGTGCCTGGCTGATCCAACGGTTTTCCGGATGTACAGGTCTAAAGCATCGTCATCGCCCAAGATGTCATCTGTGGGGTGGAGACGCTGATCGCACACGTCTTTATACGCATCGGATTCAAGGAAGCTAACCGCCTTCCGTATACCTTCCCGTACCCGGCTCCTGTCATTTGGGTCCTGGAGATAACAATAGTTAAAGGTCGGCTGCTCGGTGGGATCAGCGGACGCGAGCCTGACGTATCCGGACCCGTCCGGCAACCCGAGGGTGACTGAGAGCCTCGCCACGCGCTCAGCAGGGATGTCGTTGTTTAGGAACTTGGTCCGCAATCCGGGGACGCGTTCCGGACGTTCATCGACCATTGGGGTGGTCCTCAGCAACATGTCGTTGGCTTCGCTCGAGCCCTCCGAAGTGTAGTGCAGACCGAAGTGCACCGCCTCGAAATCGCCGTGGAGGGAGAGACCGTCTTTGACCTTAAATGTTACCTGGGCGCTTAGATGATTCATCAAGTTCTGCCCCACTCCAGGCAGATCATGGATGACAGGTATACCGAATTTTTCAAGTTGGTCTTTGGGCCCTATTCCCGACAGCATCAGCAGATGCGGCGACTTAAGAGCCCCGGCGCTCAACACGACACGGCCGGCTTCAACGTTGAAGACCTCGCCTCCGCTTTCTACTTCCACGCCAACGGCCTTTCGGTCCTCGATCAACACTTTCCTGACGAAAACACCGCCTCTCACGGTAAGGTTAAGACAGTGGCGCATGGGATTTAAGTGAGTGATAGCGGCGCTCATCCTCCAGCCGTCCAGGTTGTTAGACGGCCACACGCCGACGCCAGCGGGGTTCGGGCCATTGGTATCCTCAACTGCCCCGTAACCCTCAGCCAAACAGGCGGCGTGGAAAGCCTTTTGTATATCCGGCCATGGGCCTGATTGGCGACGCCTCACCGGAATCGGTCCGTCGGTCCCGTGAAAATCGTCCCGAACGTCTAGGTCGCGTTCGGATTTCCTAAAGAACGGCAGGACCTTGTCATAAGACCATTCATCATTGCCCATCGCGGCCCAGGAGTCGAAATCCTCCGGTAACCCTCTCTGCATGGCCTGCCCATTGATGGACGATCCCCCGCCGATCACCTTGCCCTGTGCCACGTGTGTCTCTCCTTGTTCCTCGGTGAGCGTTCCCCGGAGGGCCCAGTTGTGTTCCGATTCCGGGGATTCGGCATAGCTTGTGTTGCCGAACTTTATCTCGTCCGGAAGATTGTCGGTATCGGGGTAATCCGGCCCAGCTTCCAGCAACAGAATGGAAGTATTCGGGTTCTCAGCCAACCTACTTGCCAACACCGATCCGGCTGCTCCCCCGCCTACAATTACAACGTCGTATTTCATGGAATTCCCCTCATCAAAGGTTTTTATTGCCTAGGATTTTCAGCCGTAACTGATCCTCTAAATAGGCAAACGCTTCGGAGATACTACACCGGGGACAATATTCGAGCAACAATAAAGGTCGAAAATTTGCGCGGCCCGGAGCTCTGGAACGTGATTGTGGGGGTTTCTGGGCTCGACACTCGAAGCTAGGACCGGGCTACTCGCCCATGACTTTGCGAAAAAACGCCAGGGCGTTGCTGCCGGTGATCTTGATGATGTCGGCGTCGGAGTAGCCACGGGTGATCAGCCCACGGATGATGTTCTTCCCTTCGGCGGGGGATTCGACACCGACGATAAATCCCGAGCTTCTCACCCCGATGCTGGAATCTGTCCCGATGGCTACGTGGTCGATACCCAACAGATTCACCATATAATCGTAGTGGTCCAGCAGGAGGTCGATGCTCAGAGTAGACCCCCAGCTACTGATCACCGACGGTTGTACTGTGACACCGACGATGCCGCCTTTTTGCGCGCAGGCCACCAACTCTTCGTCCCTTCTGAGCCGGCCCGCAGCATACTCGCCACCGCCTTGTTCCTGGCCCAGGGTGTATGACCCATCGTGGCTGAAGGTGACCGGTGCTTGGGAGAACTCGATGGCGTCCATCGCCGTCCGAAAAGACGCGTGGGACAGGTCGACCACCATGCCGAGTTCATTCATCCTCTGGACAACTTCTATCCCGAATATACTCRGCCCGCCGTCGTTSCGCTCTAAGTGGCCGTCCCCGATATAGTTCTTGCGGCGGTAGGTCAGCCCGGCCAGCCTTATGCCGGCGCCGTAGAGCTCGTCCACACGYTTCGATTCGTTGCCGATGGCCAGGTGCTCCACCGTAGGCAAGAARCCCACCTTGCCGTTTTGCTTTGCAGCCTCGATCTCGTCTGAGTTGCTGACTTTGACAACTTCGTCGTGACGGCCGATGTCCGACGACATCATCTTAATTTCGTCTATGAGGTCTTTGAACCGGATGAARGACATTTCGTCGGTGTTCSCCATACCCCGGTARACATTGGCCGTTCCAACCGCGGTAAAACCTCCGTGGCGTACCGCCTCGTAGCCCCACGTATAGCTGTCGCCGCGTAGGTACTCCAAGAGCTGGTTGGGGTCTTCCGGCTTCACCATCGGGTGTTGATGGAGGTCGATCATTGTCGTTTCCTCCACCAGACGCTGAAATCTCCGCTCCTGATCATCGTCGAGAGCCACGGCTACCGGCCGACCTTGGACAATCTGCTTCGCCAGTGGGATCGAACTCTCCGCCATATTAGCTCCTCTGATTACCGGGCCCCAGGCCGCCCTTAGGTCTGGGCTTCCGACGGCCTGACCCGCCGTGCCCCGCAAGATTGTACACAGGGATACCCCTCATCGTGAAGCCTAAGGTCCGGGGTACCGGTGGGTGTTGCTGATGGCTGTGGRACGGCGGCCAAGGGGTCGAAGASCAGAATCAGGCRYGRAMARAGGARGTGGTGCCCCAGGTGGGATTCGAACCCACGACCCGCTGCTTAGAAGATATTTTAGTCTTGAGCGCTGTGCTTCGTGCGTGACGTCCGGCAAGAGAATGTATAGTTATGGTCTGGCCAGCATCGTCAATCTATTAGAGTTCCGTAGAACCAAGCTTAGACACTAGAGGGGATAAAATTTCATGCTTGCGTTCTCTTCCATATGACTGTGAAATTTTATCCGGTCACTCCACCGTTCCCAAAAACACCTTGGTCAAAATATCGCTATCTGTCACAGTGCTGGGTGTTCCGTCGTGTGCRATCTTCCCTTTGTCCAAGACGTAAACTCGTGAGGCCACATCAAGAATGCTTCTGATGTTGTGCTCGACCACCATGATTGAAGTTTTCCGCGTTTCATTGATCTCCACGATCTTGGCAAACATCTCTTTAACGATGATTGGCGCCAGCCCCAATGTAGGTTCGTCCAATAGCAGAGTCGTCGGGTTAGCCATCAAACCCCGGCCGATKGCCAGCATCTGTTGCTCTCCGCCTGACATGGCCCGGGCCTTGTCTCGACGCTTCTCAAACAGGACCGGAAACAGCTCCATGACCTCTTCCATACGGCGCCGTTTCTCGGCTTTGTCTTTCAAGTAAAGACAGCCCAACTCCAAGTTTTCCTCTATGGTCAGTTGAGTAAACACCCGACGGCCTTGAGGCACGAACGCCAGACCGAGCTTAACGATCTCATGGGAGGGTGCATCGAGAGGCTGTTCACGCCAAAAAATCCGGCCATCCGCAACCGGCGCGAGCCCGAAGATAGCCTTCAAGACCGTGGATTTGCCGGCGCCATTTGGACCCATCAACGCAACGATCTCGCCTTCTCCAACGCCTAGGGAGACGTTGTCCAAAGCTATAATCCCGCCGTAATGGACCGATATGTTTTCAAGCTCCAAGATCATATATGTCTATTCTTACCCGTTACGTGCCTAGGTATGCCTCGATGACTTCGGGCCGGTCAAGTACTTCGTTCACCGGACCCTCGGCCAGCAATTCTCCGCTGTCCAATACGAAGGTGTAATCGGAGAGCCGGCGAATGAGATCCATATTGTGCTCGATGAATATGATTGATTTGCCTTGCTGTTTGAGACCCTCCAAAAGTAGAGTGACACGCTCGAGCATTGCAGGAAACAGGCCTGCGAACGGTTCGTCGAACAAGTAGATGTTGACGTTCATCGCCAATGCCCGCCCCACCTCCAGCAGCTTCCTTTGACCATAAGAAAGGCTCTCGGCTTGGTCCCCCCGTTTCTCCCACAGGCCAACCGATTCCAAAAGCTCCTTCGCCCGGCTTTGGTAAGAGGAACGCTTGTGCTCGAACAAGCTTTTCAAGACACCTCGTTCGGTGAGGACCACCAGCATGTTGTCCAAGACGGACATCTGGTTAAACAGCCGGACCTCTTGAAAGGTCCTGGTCACACCATGACTCGGGTTGTTGTGGGGGAGAATCGCCCTCATTGAGTTCCCTTGGAGGACTACGATGCCATCGTCGATGGGCAGTGTGCCGCTCAAACAGTTGATCAAAGTCGACTTACCTGAACCATTTGGCCCAATGATGCTGGTTATGCCTCGCTTGGGGACAGCAATGGACAGGTAATTTATGGCCTTGACGCTGGCGAACTGCTTTACGAGGCCTTGAGTCTCCAACGCGGCTCCGATGTCATCTGCCCAGTTCTCGTTGGTCATAGCTTAAATTTACCCACCAAACCTTGCGGCCTAAAAAGCATTAGCGCGACTATCAACATCCCTAACACCGCCAACCGCGCCTGCCCGACGAGGGCGTCGGGAAGGAAGGGCAAAAACCGCATACCCTCATTGAGAAGAACAAAAACCAGCGCCCCCAAGAGCGACCCCCATATAGTCCCAAGACCCCCAAGAATCACGATACATACCAACAGGATCGACTCCAGCAAAAGGAAAGAATTCGGGTCGATGAAGGTTTGCTCGCTCGCAATCAACCCACCCGCTAGAGCCGCCATCATCGCGGAGATAACCCAGATCATGAGCTTGAACATACTGGCCTTGTAGCCAAACACTTCAATCGCTTGTTCGTCCTCCCTAATGGCCATCAGCACCCGGCCAAACGACGACCGCACGATCATCCATGAAGCCAGGCAAACGAGAACTAGGAAGCCTAATGACAGGAACATGAACTCCAGTCTTCCGTCAATGACTAAACCGCCAATCGTAGGCTTGCTTATGTCGTGGATCCCGAAGGCGCCCCTGGTTACAGGTTGCCAAAAGAGGAACACCCGGTGAGCGATCACCGCAAAACCGACGGAAACCAGCACGAACAAGTCGTCACGGAACCGGCTCAACACGCCGCCGACGAACAACGCCACCACCCCCGCAATCAACATGCCCACCGGCAACGCCGCGAAAAAAGTCCAATCGAAGTAGCGGATATGCCCCGGGACTTGCTCGAATTCAGGGTTTGTGGTCAACACGGCCACGCTATAGGCCCCGATCCCGAAGAACGCAACATGGGCAACCGAAAGAAGTCCGGTATAGCCAATCACCAGATTCAGACTGACCACCAAAATGGCAAATATCGCGAAGAGYTGGGCGATTCGTATCGCAAATCCTGGGCCCTGATAAAGCATGAAGATCAAGGCCGCGGCAATCACTAGAATGTTGATCAGGAGTTCCAAATTGCTCCCAACCCGYGTCCTGGCGCGGGCCGGGAATGCAGAAAGTAGGCGAAGAGGGTTGTTAGCTTTCAGTCCGTCTAGCATGTCGCTATGTCCTCGGCAGGATTCCCTTTGGCCAGAATGACAAGAACAAGATCAATAGTACGAAAGCAATGGCGTCTTTCCACTGAGCCGGCACGTACCAAACGCCGTAGTTCTCAACCATTCCCAACACAAATCCGCCCAAAAGAGCGCCGTGGATATTGCCTATGCCCCCGACCACCGATGCAATCCACCCTTTCAACAGCAACAACAATCCCATCTGCGGCCGAAGACCAATGTCCTCTCCCAGCAGGATGCCCCCAAGAGCAGAGATCGCAGCTCCTATGAAAAAGATGATTGCAATGATGACCGATGTGTTGATTCCTACGATGCGGGCCACTTCCTCATCGTCCCCGATAGCCCGCGCTGCCTTGCCGAACGATGTCCGGTTCATCAGGAGGACCAGGCCGAAGAAGACCGCTAGCACTACCCCAATGATGAAAACCTGGAAAGGCTTGATGAAGGCCCCGCCAAAAGACCAAGGGACCGCGCCAAAAGGCTCCGCAAGTGGCCGGCCGTCCGGCGAAAAGATGATAGAGATGAAAGCGGTGATGCTGAGCAACAACCCAAGGGAACCAACGAGCATTACCAATGGCGACCTGGCTTGCCGCCGCAAGTAGAAATAAATGCCGCGGTAGATCGCAAGACCCGCTGATCCGGCCAACAATGCCCCCATCGCCCAGCTAAGGTAAAGGATAGAACCGGACTCGCCGGCGACTAGGGTTGCGCAAAATACTCCAAGGGCTATGGTCCCAGCCGCTCCCGAAAGGACCACGAAACGCCGCATGATTGACCCAGTTTTCCCGATTGGGACCAAACGATAGACGGCCCAGGCTGCCGCAACCGCCACTATTACTCCGATCGCAGGGCTCAGGAAAGTGTGAAGGTGGGATGGGTTTTCCAGGGTAAACAAAATATATACGCCAAAAGCCGTAGCGAGCAAGGCGCATAAGCCCAAAGAGATATGCCGGTTCAGCCTGTTTCGAAGAATTGGCAAGAGCCAGGTATACAGCGCCCAGCCAAGCACAAAGGCGAGCAGCACTCCCATGATTATGTTCAAGGGCAGATTGTTGATTTCACCGCGCCCGATGGTCTGCACTTGACGGCTGGTGAAGTAGAAAACGGAATATCCGCCAACCGTTGCCATGGCCCCGTACGAAAGGTCGAAGAACCAGACCGTGCCATATACGAGTGTGAACCCCATGGCCATCAGGGCGTAGATTGCACCGATCACCACCCCGTTGATAGAAAATTGGAGGAATTGACTGCCCGCCTGAGTAGGCAACCAGGCGAGGTAGAAGATGATCCCCGCCAACAACAACACGGTTAAGGGATGGCTGGTGACGGCCGTGGCGGCGAATGGCGTCAACCCACCGGGGTTAAGGCGCTTCAGCAATAGCGCTCCCTAAGGGCTCTCGAAGAAAAGGCAGTCAACACTGGTTTATTCAAAAATGCAGCCTCGCTGATGTGGTTCCAGTCAAAGCGGATATCAGCCCCAATGTTGGGGTTGATACTCATAGCCAATGTTGCACCGAAAACCGCCGCCGGCAGAAATGATATAAAGCCGGCGGCGATTTCGAAATCGGGCGATTAAGGAAGAATAGGAGCTGGGCCGAGTATCTTCCAACCGGCGTTCGTCGATGTTCGCTCGGCTACAGGAAGCACCTCAGCGACAGCATTCGAGAGGCCAACCACTTCACCATCACTGTCGAAGGTGTAGGTACCGATTGTTCCCTCGAAAGACGACATATTGTAGAGGCAATCTCTGAATCCAGCGGCGTCTTGGTCGTCGCCAGTTTGCGCCAGGCAGGCGGCCGTGATGAACACGTCATCGTAGGCAGAGCCCATGTACCACTCTAGTGTTGTGTAGTCATACCTTTCCCTGAACCGGTCCAGGAATTCGGTAGCCTTTGTGTTGCCGGGATCAAGAGCAGGGACGATTCCCTTCACTCCCGTCGCGGCTTCCCCGGCCACGTCGAGAGCTGTTGCTCCGATCACTACTATCTCTCCGTATATGGGCCCATCCCATCCCAATTCCCGCAACTGCTTCACGATGGTTCCACCTGCGAACTCTGCTTGAGCAGCGATGTGGATGCCATCCGGGTCCTTGCCGAGGATCCTCGTGATTGCCGCGCGGTAGTCGGTCTCCTCTGAGGCGTACGCTTCGCTCGCAACGATATCGCCCCCGAGTGACTCGAACTGCTTGGCGGTTTCGCGTCGCACACCTTCAGCATAGTCGGTTGCCTCGGTGATGGTGCCTAATTTGCGAACACCATCGGACCAGATCGTATTTCCAGTGTCCACACCAACCAACTTATCGTTGATTGCGGTCCGGAAAATGTAATCTCCGGCGTCGGCGATAAGAGGGTTGGTCGCCAAGCCCGAGAACATGATYGTTCCGTCTTTCTCAGCCAGTGGGGCGGCGCCCAGCATGGCGCCACTGCAAGAGGTGCCAAGGATGATCTTCACCCCGTCGACCGAGGTCAGCTTGGTGTACGCGGTGATCGAATCCCTGGCATTGCACTTTGAGTCCTCGATTATCAGCTTCAAAGTACGCCCATTGATTCCGCCCGCCGCATTAATCTCTTGGACAGCCAAGAGCTTGGACTGGAGGGCTACGTTGCCRTAAGTCTCGCCGGGGCCGGTGAGGGATTCCATTACACCGATGACGAATGGTTCTGTGGGGSCCATTTCCATCGATGCTTGTGCCGCTAGAGCCGCGGACACTATGCCCTCCACTTCAGAAGCCGACAATCCTTCAGGAGAAGCTGCCGCAGTCACTATAGCCTCCACCTGGGCAGCCGTCAGACCCTCGGAAGTGCCGGCCGCGGCCGTGGTAATCGCCGCCTCGATCAATTTCTGAATCCCGTCTGCGCTAGTCTGGCCGGCTGCCACCCCTGCTACGGCCTGGTCAACTGCGGCCTGTATGTCCTGCGCCGTGACACCTGACGCCGGTGCGGGGGTAGGGTCATCCCCGCCACACGCTGTCGCRATCATACCCAAAGCAAAAAGACTCACCATGATCAAGAGAAGTTTTCGCATGCTACAACTCCCTTCCGAGTGACATATTCAGCAGGCGCTGATGAACAGCATAATTAATCGGCGAGTTCTCGCCATATCATGTATTTTATCGGTGCTGCWCTTAAGGTGCTTCAATATGGCGGCATCGGGTGGGTTTGTCAACGTCGCTACACATTGATAGAACCTTGGGACAGCCCAGAAAAATAACCCGCAATAATGCCTCCACACGATTATCACCAAGCGAGGTAATCGAAAAGGAGTTYCGCYNGNAMASCCMNGKWSRMYTAWGKNAKRMAYAWRNAAWRGWGATGGTGCCCCAGGTGGGATTCGAACCCACGACCCGCTGCTTAGAAGGCAGCCGCTCTATCCCCTGAGCTACCGGGGCACGCGCGAGGCCAGCGCAAGGCTGGACGCCGGTCAAAACCGGCTTACAACCATCTTACGAATGCCCTGAGAGGGGTGTCAAGGCGGAGATATTCGCCCATTGGTTCTTCTGATTGCGTCGAACAACCCGGTGTACCCGCCGATTGCGAACACCCCGACGCTCTGTCAGAATGAAAGCCCTTGGAAACTGAGGCGCGATTTCGTGAGTCACCTGTGCCGGCGGCTGTTACCGGGCCGGTTGCGGCAACAGGGGAGTGATAGGCAATGGCAGACGARYTAYTKAACTTTGAATCCAARCCYKCRGCGAAGCAGTTGATYGCCGGKTGGCGGCGGCAATGGTCMGACGGCGGCGAGATATCCGGCGGACTGCCCCGTTACCTGATYAGCAAGCTGGGCGCAACCCAGATCGGCGAGATGGGCCCCGAAGTCTCCAAGCTCTGTTACCCGTTCCAGGTGCCGGGCACCCATGACACCTACCGCCCGAGAGTGGCCTACAACGAAGGCCTGCCCGTTCAGCCCATGACCCGGCGCAACCGGTTCTACGACGCCGGGAACGGGATGATCATCTTCCTGGGGCAGGAGCCGTGGTTCCGCATCGACGTGTACGCCCAGGCGTTCTTCCTGGCAGTGCAGGAACTGGGCTCCCCCAAGATCGTCGCGGTGGAAGGGTATAACGGCGCCGCCCCTCCGGACATGGAACGCAGCGTCAGTTGCATCTACAGCCGGGCCGACATGAAAGCGGACCTGGACAACTACGGTCTACGATACTCCAACTACGGCTCCCAGAGCCGGAACGGGCCCACCATCGCAATGGCTCTCGTGACCATCGCCCATTACGAGCACTCCGACCTACAGATGCTGCGGATGGGGGCGATGGCGCCCATGTATCCGTTCCTAACGTCGAACAACGACCCGGTGGGAATCAACAGGGACCACCGTGCCTTTTATGACATCATGCGGCGGTTGAAGTCGATGTTCGACCTGGACATCGACCTCTCTGAGTTGTTGGCCCTGGGCGAGGCAGAATCTCAGGAGTTGGTGGACACCCTGGAGAAGATCGCGGAGACCAATCCCACGGCCAAAGAGTTGATCGAGCGCGCCAAGAACGACTTCAACCTGGTGCCCTTCGAGACTTCAGTGTCTTNGGACCCTGCGTTGGACCGGACTCTGGAGGACATCCTCCGGAACGCGCCGGAACAGCCGKAAGATACTTAGCCGGCTCTCTAAGACCCGTGGCTAGGGTTGTCCAATCAGTTCGGGCMGGTGCAGAACTGCTTTTGGAGTGAATCAAGGGTTCTCCCTTCGTCTTTCCGGTCCTTCCGCCGAAGGAGAGTCCA
>NVWX01000032.1:36882-43913 GCA_002746355.1 Dehalococcoidia bacterium
CNTGGTTTGCCGTCCGAGCCATCTGTGCAAGAGAACGTCATCGCGCAGTGGGTTCCTGCTTTCGCAGGAATGACAGAGGGGTAAGCACGTCTTTGCGGAGAAGGCCGAATTCCAGATTGGCTGCCCTAGTCAAACCTTATCCCACGAAAACTTCCTGGATTCCGGCGTCTGCTGGAATGACGAAGGGGCGCCCAACACATTCATGTTGTTGGGAGGAAAGGGGCTAGAACAGCAATCCCTCAGCCTCTGCGGCTTTTTCAATCATTTCCCAGCCGACGTCGACCCCGCGCACGAAATTGTCGCATGCCTCGCCTTCCAGGACCGCTTTTCCGACCGGGTCATCGGCTGTAACCGATAAGAAAGCCGATTCGATATCGGCCGCCAGCTTCGGGTCCAGATCGCTCTGCGATGTGAAACAGCAGTGGGAATATCCGGGGCTCGACCAGAATATGCGCACGGCGTCCCTGGGCAGAGTGCCATCTTCGGCCATGGTTTCCATAACCCGTTGGCTGACCGCACCAGCGTCGAACTCCCCGCTGGTCACCCGCTCAATCACATCGCGCTCGTCTGACTTGGTATCGGAGCTTCGGTCATCGTAAAAACTTGCCACTATATCTTTCCTAGGGTYTATACCCGAGTCCTTCAGGAAAGAATAGGGAAGAAGCCCCGCCTGCACCGACGACCTCGCCCCAAAGGCGAAGGTCCGGTCCTTGAGGTCTTCTACGGTATCGATCCCAGAGCCGGTACCGGTGATGAAGTGGGTGATGTAGTCGATGTCCACGTCCCGCATCGCGATGACTCGGACATTGTCGCCCGCCTGCCGTTTGATCTTCACATAGCTGAGGGGGCCATTCCAGGCCAGGTCGATCTCACCTTTAACGAAGGCGTCGACCATGATGTCGTAGTCGGAATAAAGCACCCATTCCAGGTCGATGCCCTGCCGCTTGAACAATGTCTCAAGTCCCTCAAAGACTTTCATATGGGAAACTGTGGCGGTGCCGCCTAGTCTGACCATACCGGAYCTCCAGCAAAGGTGGTTGGGGGCGCTAGATAGGTTTCAAGGATTATAGATGAAGGGAACTGAGGCGGCAATCAAGGTGCACTGAGAGTCGCCTGTGAAATCACCTGATCTGACTTCGCCCGAATTCRATCTCCAGTTTCCACGCCTGGTTTGGCAGAAGATTACGTGGCACTACGTAGTCTTTTTATYTTTTGCTGTTTTCAAAAATACGCACTTTCTACGAYGGCGTGCCGTCCTGCCGAAACTACGATTGGGCCGCGCCAGTCGATGAGGAGGGAACTATGAACGATCTAACTGATCAGCRCCAGACTAATGGCACAGCAGGGCGCGAATACAATTCTGAATTTTGTGAGGAATTCAACATGCAATACGTAAACACGAACATACGATTGAACAACGGCATCTCAGGCGTACTGTCAATCAAGAACACGATGCGCTTCCTGGGCGGAGTGCTCCTRGTCGGTATGTTGGCGATGGCCGCCACGTTCGGCTCGGTCTCGGCGGACGAAGGCCACGTGCATCGGGTCGCAGGCTCCTACACCGTAGGCCCGCCAGCCTTGTCTGGCCCACCAACGACGGAGAACGGCGTGACGTCCATCGCAGGGACCATAGATGTGTAACGATCGRTACTCAAGTCGGCACCGCGGCAGTGGAGTTCTCTTGCACTCTAGGCACGGGTGCTGGAGGGACTAAYGAATGTAAAGGTTCGTTCTTCTTTGAGGGTTCCATCCAGGGCAAGACCGGAACCTATCGAGCGACCATGTTTGACTGGACCGCCGGTGGCAAGGATGCCTTCACCTCCGCCAAATTCCAAGGGGTGAGCGGGAGCGGGACTGGTGAACTCTCCAACCTCATCAAGATGGGAGGAACCMTCCTCCGTGATGAAACGGSGGGAACAGTTGGGKCCTATTTCGGCGAACTCGAGTTCGAAGTGATCGTGATTCCGCCCAGCAGTCTCACTGAATTCACCGTGAGTGAGCTATTCGTTATGGAAGCCGATGGGACCATCACGACTGAACAACTGGTCGCCGAACTCACGCTTAGAGCACAGTCYAAGTAAAGAATCGTCTACCACCACTCTTCCGAGTGGGACCGACAACCCGTTTCCTCATCCGGGTTGTCCCCACAACAAAAGGTCCGCCCCGACGCGATTGGGGCGGACCTTTAAAATTGTCGCCGCTTGAGCTATCTGYCCAGACCTCAGACAACGCTGGACATGGCGTGGTCCAAGATGTCGGCTGCTTCATCAAGTTGGGCGTCAGTGGTGGTGAAGGGCGGCACGAAACGGAACACCGAACCCTTCCGGCGCACGCTCAGGATCAATCCGTTCTCCAGGCACATCCGCCCGATGCGGCGGCCCTCCTCGTAGGCCGGGTCCCGGGTCTGGCGGTCGGTCACCAACTCGATGCCTTGCAGGAGCCCGCGGCCCCGGATGTCGCCGATGATCTTGTGTTTGCTGGCCAGCCGTTCCATATGTTCCCGCCAGTAGGCGCCGATTCGCTGGGAGACATCGACCAGCAYCTCCTCCAGTATGATGTCTATGCTGGCGATGGCGGCGTTGCAGGGCATCGGGTCGTTGGAATGGGAGTGCCCCACGACAAACCCGGATGCCGAGACCTTCTCTTCGATCTCGTCGGTGGTGATCGTCGCGCTGATGGCAACGCCGCCGCCGAAATGCTTGGAGATAGTAAAGATGTCCGGCACCACCCCTTCATGCTCAAAGCCCCACATCGAGCCCAGTTTGGCCAGCCCGGTCTGGGCTTCATCGACGATCAGCAACGCCCCRCGCTCCTCGCACTTGCGCTTCAATTCTTTRAGCCAGCCATCTGGCAGGTCGATGACGCCGCCGGCGCTGAACAATGGCTCCGTGATCACGGCGGCCAGTTGGCCGTCGGCCTGGGCGTCCAGGAGGTCGAAACTGGTGTTGAGGCAGGTGTAATTGCAGCCGCCCTTGTCCTTGCAATACTCACAGCGGTACTCGTAGGGCGCCAAGATAGGGTAGTGGCCCGGCGCGTAGGGTCCGTAGCCTTCGTGCCAGCCGGAAAAGGTGACCGCCCGAGTGGAATCGTTCATGCCGTGGAAGCTCACCGCCGGGCTGGCGATCTCATAGCCGCCGGTGAACCGTTTGGCGATTGCCATGGCCGCTTCGTTGGAGTCGCTTCCAGAGGTTAGGAACATCGAACGGTCCATGCCCTCCGGTGTGATCTCGGCCAGGCGTCCGGCCAAGATTATCTCCCGGTCGTTGAACATGCTCATGTGGCTGTGAATCAGCGTGTCGCAGCTCTCTTGGAGTGCCTGGACGATGCGGGGGTGATTGTGGCCGAGAGCGCCGCACATCTGGCCGGAATTGAAATCCAGGTATTCTTTTCCGTTCACGTCGCGGACGACCGAGCCACGGCCCCAGACCATGATGGGCCCGGCGACGGCGTTAGAGTCGATACGACTGCGAAAGCTGTATTTTCGGGCAATCTCCAGGAGTTCCGCTTCACTTAGCTTCTGGGTCATGGCGCCTCCAAGGTCACTCAGTGCCTTTGATCAGCTCGAATAAGTCATGTGAGTTTCGCGGTTATCTATTTCTTGAAAGCGGGCATCACTTCCTTGGCGAACCTTTCCAGTTGCTCAAGAATCACTTTCTGCGGCGTACCGACAGGTGAGCCGATATTGACCACTTCCAGTCCGGGATAACGGGACTGCACGTCCATGAGTTTCTCGGTGACCAGTTCCGCCGGGCCGCAGAGCCACGAACCCGCCTTGACGCCGTCTTCCAAAGTCGGCAGGCTGGCGGTCCTGGCCGAGGAGCCGCTGGCCAGGGCGGTTATCTGCTCGTCGGACAACCCGCGCACGAAGCCTAGGGGTGCAAACATCTTCATGTTCTCTTCGAAGAAAATGCGGGCCTCGTCAATAGCCTTTTCCTCGGTCTCCGCGATGTGGGTGCTGTAGCCGATGCAGAGGTCGGTGCCAAGTTTGGTCTCGCGACCGTGCTTGGCCAGAGTGTCGCGCCATTGGGTAATRACCTGGTCTTGCGCTCCGCCGGCGGCTGCTCCGCCGCCTATGATCCCCTTGATGCCATGCTTGGCCATGAAATCCATGGCTCTTTGGCCGGCGCTTACTATCGGTTGCCAAGTTTCCACCGGGAGGGTGCGAGGGCGTGGGACCAACGTGATTTCTTTCAACGTATAACCGCGGTAAGGCACCTCCGGAGGGAGGGTGTAATACTTGCCCTTATAGGAGAAAGACTCTTCGTTGAAAGCCTTCATGATGATCTCGGTCTGTTCTTCGAACAGCTCCCGGTTCGCGTCGGTGTCGGTGATGGTGCTGGGGGCGCCGAAGGTGTCGACCTCCCTGGAGTGATAGCCGCGGCCGATGCCGAAGACCACCCGTCCTCCGGTCAGGATGTCGGCGGTGGCGTAATCTTCGGCCAGCCGCAGTGGATGCCACATGGGGTTGACGTTGAACCCACAGCCAAATTTCAAGTTCTTGGTCAAGTGGGCCAGGTGAACGTACATCATCAAAAGGTTGGGGATGCATTCGTAGCCTTCGTGTTGGAAGTGGTGCTCCGCCGACCAGAAGGTGTCGTAGCCCAGTTCTTCCATCTTAAGGACGATGGCCTCGGTCTTGTCGAAAACAGTGGCCAATTTTTCGTCGGAGAGCCGCCGTTCGTTGACCGGTGTTGCGTCGAAGCCCATATCGTCGAAATCYACGTGTCCGGCGAAGAGGCTTCCGAATTTGGTAATCATAGTTCGCTCCTTAAGATATTGGACCTTGGGAGTATATTCGCCCATTTTAAGCAGGCACGCTTGATTGTCAACCGAAGTCCCGAGATGACTGGTTCCCGATTATGTCCTGTACATCCGTGAAAGCCCGCACCTGATTTACCCGGTGATTTGATACCATTCGCGTATACAATRCTARCTGGTGGACTGCGAGACTCGCCACGCCCAGGCAAACACGAATCATGGCCARCGTAATAACCGGACGCAAAATACTGATCGTAGACGACGAATCCGAGTCGGGGATCCTTCGCGCCGTCCGCCGACGCCTAGAGCAAGAGGGATGGGAAACCGTGGTTGTCGAACCGGAATCGGGTTATTCCTTGGGCGAGGAGTTCGAGGCTGCGACGCTATGGTCCATCGAGCAGGACTTGCCCGATGCGGTTTTGCTGGACGTCCGGTTCGGCGAGMACCGTGACGACCAGTTTCGCGGACTCGGCATCCTTGGCGAGATAGTGGAGCGGTGGCCCAAGCTGCCGATCTTGATGTTCACCCAGTACGCCCAGGGACCCGACCGGGAGACTGCGGTCCGGGGCTCATTGAAATGGGACTCGCCGGTGGACTTCATAGACAAACTGGCCAGCCCCGACGAGGTTGTGCTGCGGCTCCGGCGGCTCATCGGCACTTCGCCTGAGTCCATACCCATCGGCGATCAGATCTTGGTGGACGTCAACGCTCGCCTGGTGTATATCGGCGCCGGCGAGTACCGGACGCCAGCATTGGATATCCAGGGTATGAAATTCGAGATTTTCCACGAACTTGCCGCCACTTGGTATCGCAGCCCGGGTGAATTAGTAGCTTTTTCACGCCTGGAGCGTTACTCTGAAGGTGAAGACCCGCGGGCCTCATTGCGGGTCCGGATCAGGGAGATCAAARACGCCATCGGGAAAGGCTTGAACACCCGTTTCGGCCCTTCGGAACTGATTTTGAACGTTCGGGACCAAGGATACCGGTTAGTGCCACCCAAGTTATGAATAAACTCTTCATATCGATYAGGATCGCCGGCGGGTTTATCGCCGTRGGCGGCGTCGTTTGCCTGATTCTCGCCCCGCTGATCGGCGAAAAAGTTTTCGACAAGCTCTGGCTGATCGAGCCGCTGACCTACATMGGCTACGTCCTCATCGTGGCCGGGCTGGGCGTGGCGGTGGTTTCATACGTGGGTTCACAGATCAAGGWCCGCTCGATCCATGCGATGAACGGCAAGAACCCCGGCAATAGTTGGAGCGAGACGACTCTCCAGTACTTTCAATTATTTGACCACGACTTGGGCCGCCCTTTGCGGAGGATCGCCGGCAAGGAGCGGGAGCTGCGCGCGGTGCTGCAGGCTGGACCCGGCGAAGTCGACGCTGGCGTGATCGACCTGCTGGATGAGATTGAGCGGCAAACACCCAACTTCCGGTTGATGATGTCCAACATCCAGGTCCTGATCCAACTGGAGTCTCCGGATAATGACGAGCCGTTGCAGCCGGTGGAGCCCACCGAGGTGATCAGGCGGATCTCCGACCTCTATACCGCGGTGGCCGCGGAGGCGGGCAAAGAGATCACCTGGTGGTCGGAGCCGGCCGARATGGGACTGGTCTACGCCAATAGCAACGCCATCGAGCACATCGTCACCAACCTGGTGGACAACGCGGTGCGGTATGCCGCGACTCATGTGGAAGTGAAACTTACTAAGAACCCGAGCCATTTTTTCGTGCGCGTTTGGGATGACGGGCCGGGTATCGGCCAACAATACGTCCAACACCTCTTTGACCGTGGTTGGACCCCCGAGGTGGTGAAGCGCGAGGAGAAATCCAGTTCCGGCCTGGGTCTGTACATCGCCCGGAGCCTGGCCAGGCAGTCGGGTGGGGACCTTACCGTCGAGACTGACGACCGGGCTGACGGAGATCACCACACCGCCTTCTTGCTGAGCTTGCCGTCCAACCTGACYGCGCCACTGAATGGCAACCGGTGATTCGCAATCGGTAAACGGCCTCCGTCATTCGTGCAAGGTTGACGGTATCCGGGTTATGCTWCGGTAAGCACGRGCCTTTACTMAAARCGCCGAGATTTTGATGTGTGGATGGTGGACGGGATTTATGAARCCGATCAAGGCGATYTTCGCAGTAGCAGCATTGTTGTTCATCTTGTCGGCCTGCGCATCCGAGGTTAGCCGRRCCACGGAACCGTTGCCGACGGCGATACCACCTGCTGCCGACACTCCCACGCCGCCCACTGTCACGCCGACCGCCACGGCGACC
>NVWX01000070.1 GCA_002746355.1 Dehalococcoidia bacterium
TTCCGTCTTGGCGTTGGCTCGGTACAAGATAGGCATCATTCACCTCTGTGATCGGCAATACGGTAGACAGTACCGGATTGTATGAAAAAGGGGAAGCGCTTCCCTAGCCCCAGGTAGTCATTAACGCTGTAGTGTCCGGAAAGGTCAGGCAGACGTTGGTCGGGCTGGCCGGCCTGTGGAAAGACCAGACACCGACAGCGGAAGAGGACCAAATCGGACCAATCCTTGGATCGGGCAGTCCGGCCCAGGATGCTGCCCCACCTGCGCTACAGCACGACCAGGGGTCTTCACAAGCGGATAGGTCTGTCCGTGAAAGTGAAGAGCCGGAGAAACCTGATGCGGGTACGGCGGAGTAAGTGGGGTTGGTTGCCAAGCCCAGGCATAAGATGGTTGTTATSGNGGAGWTGGARTAGGGTCGAAGCGCCCAGCAACTAACTCTCCAGGCATCGCGGTGGATACAAATTAGTTCAGTTGCCTGGTTGAAAAGAGTGGCTTAGGTGTTGAGCCTCGACCGTTACAAAGCACAATCAAACAAGGCGGATCGGGTATCTCTAGGGTGTAGCTCAGTGGCTAGTGCGCTTCGTTCGGGACAGCGAATGCAACTCCACGGTATTAAATACAATTTTCTTTGGCCGAATTATAGATCTTTTTGCCACATTTGATTTCAACTACCGTTTTCCCATCATTGGAGATCCCGTCGAGGCTCGCCCGCAGCCATGGGGTATTGATATGTTCTTCTTTTAGGTCGACTAACGAATAACTGATCAACTCTGCCGTTACCATGCGTCCCGCAAAACGGACATGATCGGTCCGGCGTCGCTGATGGGCTTGGGATTGGTGGCGAGGCTCCGGTCATGTAAGGTTGCAGCGGCGATCAGCTCAAGACCTTCCTCTGGGACTCCTACATCTCTTAACCGTTSCGGCAATCCAAGAGTGCGACARAGCTGGTCGACTCCATCGGCTGCGGCCATTCCCGCGTCCAGGTCAGTCATTCCAGATGTGTCTATGCCCATGGCCTGGGCAATGAGGGCTTGCCGGTCGGCGGAATCGTCCAGATTGAAACGCATGGTGTGGGGAAGGAGTATGGCATTTGCTTCGCCGTGAGGGACGTCATACAGACCACCCACATGGTGTGCAGTGGCGGTGTTCAATCCCAAGCCTGGCCGAGCAATCATAACCATGCACGCTGCCGACTTGGCTTGCAAGAGATAGTCGATCTCTCGGCTGGAGCAGCGAGGGAGATAGTCGACCAGCATTTTGATCGTATGTAGCGCCAAGGCATCACCAACCGGATGGTGGTCAGTGGAATACACACTCTCTACCGCGATACGCAACTGACCGATCCCGGTGGACAGCAATATGCTCATTGGCGTGGTCGCGAGGGCCTCGCCATCGATAATCACAATTTTCGGAGTCGTGCCTTCGCCAGCCAGCGATAGTTTGCGGCCAAGGGATTTGCTGGTGAAACCTCCGCCCCCGCTTCCTATCTCAGCTCCGCCAAATGTTGTTGGCACCGCGATAATTGGAATCTTTTTGTTAGGGGTCTCCGGGATAAATATCCGGTCGGGCGGCTCGAAACGAATCACATAGTCGAGTATGTCTCCGCCCTCCGCCAGAAGTACGGCAATTCCTTTGCAGGTGTCACTAGTGCTGCCACCTCCAACGGCTATGAGGGCATCCGGTTGAAGTTCTCGGGCTGTGGCGACTGCTTCTTCCAGCATCTCAACAGGAGCGTGGGGAGCAACGCCTGAATACAGCCCGATGCAGCGGTCGCCCAACGCCTTTTGCACACGCTGGACTACGTTGGAATGTTCAAGAATCGTTGGACCGCAAACGACTAGCGCCCGCTTTGCACCCAATTCTTCCAGAGAGTTGGCAATGCCGGAAATAGCGTTGGGCGAACAGATGATATGGCGGTCGGCAGTGCTGACTTGATAGTCCAAAGGTYTTTCTAAAGTCATTRATTTCCCTCTTGTGAGAGCCTTTTCGGATCGGTCATTTGTCTGGCCAAAGCCAAGTATGAAATGATGCATCTCTACGTTGATCAACCGGCCTAAACGCTTGGTTGTCGTCCAATTAAGTCCATTATTTCGGAAATGTCAGCCACATTTTCTAGGTCTTCGATCAGACTCACTAAACGATCGGCGTCCTGGTCGGTCAGCACACGGCCTACGCAGTCGATGACTTTGTCCATGCGTTCCTCTCGGCTCATAGGGTTCCGGGCAGACCCTCGGAAGCCTCGACATTCTGCTTCTGCGGAGCGTCCGTCTTTCAGTAGCGCAGTTACTTTTACGTCGGCTGAGTCCTGGTTACCGGGTTCCACTTGAATCTTTCCTAATGTCTCTTCCATATCAGGTGAAAATCGACGGTCGTCGGTGAAGGTTTCGATGCCGACTTTCCCATCCAATAGCGCGGCTGCCGCGCAATATTCGATACTGAACTTTCCGTCAAGCCCGCTCGCAGGCAGCGATCCAGAATGCCCTCGGCCGCCCGTGTGGACGGTTAAATTTTCAACGTCATCGGCTCGAAGGTTATGCGACTCCAGGAGGTTTAGTACGGCTTCGATAGGATTTTGCATGTGAACCTGGGCAGGGAACCGCTTGATGTCGAATCCGGGATCGACTAATCGGTAGGATACGCCTAACCCATTTGTTAGGATCTCCCAATCCATGTTGCCATCGAAGAGAGCATCCGAATAACCGTTGGGAGCCTCTAAGATCGAGTCGCTGCTGGTATAACCTGCGGCGGCAAGGATGGCAGCCTCTGCTCCCATTCGGGCGGCGTTTCCGGTGTGGGTGGATTTAACCATGGTGCCGGTATTGGCAGTCAGCCCTCCCGTACGAGACGCAGCGATGCCCATAGCCATCTGGATATGCCACGCATCTAGTCCAAGGACTTTCGCACCAGCGACGGCTCCACCTAAGGGTCCTACCAAGCCCGGGGGGTGATAGGCCGGATTCGAAAAGGCGGCGGACGCGGCCCTCAGCCGCCCTTGAATCTCCCATCCCATGACGTATGCTTCTATGATTGCCTTGCCGTTAGTATGTCTTTCCTCTCCAAGAGCCAGCGCCGCGGGTAGGCAAGAAGACGTACCGTGAGTCGGCGGGTAACCTTGAATCTCGAAATCCAGGCAATGGCCAAAGACTCCATTGGCGAAAGCGGCGGACGGAGCGTTGGTTTTGAATCCCCATCCGACTACCGACGATTGCGGAGATCCACCCATATCTTGGACGTAGCGACCGACTATACTCGCTAGCTCCTGAGTAGAGCCCGCCAACATGTTTGCAACTCCATCTAGAATAGCGATCTTGGCAGCCTCTACGACAGAATCATCGAAATCATCGTAGCGGGAGTTGGCGACAAACTGGGAAAGGGTTTTGGTTGCGTTCATACATAGCCTCTGTGGGTCTGCTCGATTAGGCGTATTGGATACTCGGCCACGCACGTTGGTCGGTAACTGGAGGTAAACTTATTTTGTGTCAACTGCGATTTCTCGCCCTCGGTCCGAAGACTCCCTTATATCGTCGATGAAGCGATGTAGCTCTACAGCTTCGTTGAAATCGGGCTGGCAGTCGTTACCCGACGAGATAGATTGGCCAAACTGGTAGTACATTTGCCCCACGTTGTATGGCTCTCCTTCGGGCATCCCTTCAAGCACGAACCTATATTTCCCCGGTACCTCTAGGTCCTCCAGCGTGTTTCCCCCTTTTGCACCCTGAATACGAACAGCGCTCGTGTTCGCAGATCCCTCTGAAGATACGATCAAGGTCCCGCCTCGTCCGTATATCTCCATGCGATAGCCGCTGCCAACCCATGGATTGCTCGCTACGTGTACTGAGCCAACCCCGCCGTTTACGAGTTTTCCGCTGACCAAGATGTTATCTGGGGAGGTGACTTCAACTGTTTGCTCAGTGTCGACCTCAAACCATTCCTTAGATTGGTTACTCACCACTGCAGAAATATGACTGAAGTTGCCGACCACGAAACGTAACGCGTCGATCGTATGCCCACAAGCGATGGTCAAAGTGTTAGCGCCGAGGTCAACATCTCGTTGCCAGGTCCGGTCCGAGGTTCTCTCGAGGCCACCGCCATTGATGCGGCTTACGTGACAGGACATCACATCTCCAACATAACCGGACGATACCAAGTCCTTCACGAATAATATGCCCGGATTCGCACGGGCTTGAAGTCCAACCATGTTTCGGACTCCCTTGGCCTGAGCCAAATCAGCCATCTCCTTCGCTTCGGCGGTAGTTCGCCCTAGAGGCCACTCCGTGTAGACGTGCTTCCCTGCGTTAAGAGCTGCCATAGTTGGCTCATAGTGCGCTGGGACCCTCAGGCTAACGGCTACTGCGTCTATGTCAGGATGATCTATCAACTCATGGTAGTCATCGAACGCCAGTCTCGCCCCGAATTTTTGCCTGGCCTCATCGGCACTCTCCTGGCGGGTGGTGCAAACAGCGGTCAACTCGAACTCGGGGCTTGCCACCACCGCTGGCAAATGTGCTCTTGGCGCCCATCCCCGGTGGATATTGGCTCCTATGATWCYSWRMCSYMTKWWRYCGGCSNATCTSTNCCCCMTSMWACCRNNGMKAWWSTCKSYMMRTYCNACCRYTGATATAGTCGGKAAGTTCACCGCCTGCCGTAGCGCTCGGATGGTCACACAGATCAGYCTGTATAACCCTTTANCCCGTCCATGAATTCTGGAGATGTRCGCCGAATCACGGATGTGATCGCAGGAGTAGGCGCTCATCGATCGTTCGGCCCTTTYTCAATGCGTTAATATAGCTTGGCTATATCAACGGAGAAGTACTCCAACCCTAGATATCATTGAAAGTCTAGGACGAATCTCCTGTAAGGATCGATGTTTCGCCATGGTTGATCAGCTAACCAGCCGGCTAGATGCGCTTCACCGGCGTATGAGAGAAGCCCGGATAGACGCCTATCTGGTCCCATCGTCCGACGCTCATCTGAACGAATATGTCCCTGAATATGGCCGCAGGCGCATGGCAATAACCGGATTCAAGGGGTCGGCCGGGGACGCGATCATCTGCCCCGACGGCAACCATCTGTTCGTGGATTCCCGTTACTACCTCCAGGCTGACGAAGAAGTTGATCTGAGCAAGTTCCGTGTACACAAACTCGGCTTGAGTGGCGAGCACACGCCGAGCCAATGGCTGACGGAGATGGAGAAAGAGCGAGTTAGTATCCGTGTCGGGTTCGACCCGTTTTTATTGTCAATGCAAGCCCATTCTGCTTATTTGGCGGCCTTGCATTCGACGGAGTCTGAGATGGTGCCGATCGATGCCAATCTGGTTGACGCTGTCTGGGAAGATCAACCGCTTCCACCGTCCAATTCCATTTATGCCTTGCATGAGGCTGTTACTGGAATCGGAGTGGCTGAAAAGCTCTCGAATGTTCGGAAGGAGATGGATGAAGCTGGCGCCGGCCTGTTGGTGTTGACCAAATTAGACGAGATCGCATGGGTTACCAACTTAAGAGGTAGTGACATTGCGTTCAACCCGGTGTTCGAGGCATACCTGGTCATCGACTTGGAAAGAGCGACGTGTTTCACCCGCACCGTTCCGCCCCCTGCGKTGCGGCAAGCTCTGTATTCTTTGGTCGAGTTCCAACCCTACGAGGCCTACGTCGAATCRATGGGACTTGCCARCGCCCGRGCGYTGGAAACCGTGTGGCTGGATCCCAGCGGGACGACAGTGGCCACCCGTCTGGTCCTGAAAAGCGACCAGAAAGTACTCGAAAAGGCGAATCCCGTGGTGATGCTCAAGGCAATCAAGAACGAAGCTGAGATCGCCGCTAGCCGGGAGGCTCACCGTCACGCTGCTGCCGCCAAGATCCGCAGTTTCAAGGTCTTGGAAGACAAAATAGCTTCCGGTCAAGCGGTAAGTGAGCTTGACTTCAGCCTTTTGCTGCACGAAGAATACGCTAGCGAAGATGGGTTCTACGATCTCAGTTTCACTACCATCGCCGCTGCAGGTGCCAATGGAGCGATAGTCCACTATGGCGATGCAGATCCTGACGTTCTACTAACAGACGGTGAGTTGTTCCTTGTCGACTCAGGCGTTCAGATGCTCGGCGGCACTACCGACGATACTCGAACCGTTATCGTTGGCACCTCCTCAGACCGTCAGAAACAGATGTACACCAAAGTCCTGCGTGGTCACATAAACCTAGCCATGCAGAGATTYCCCGAAGGCACCGGCGGCATCGCTTTGGACGCTTTGGCTAGAACCCACCTTTGGAACTCTGGACTGGATTATGGGCACGGCACCGGCCACGGCGTCGGCGCATTCTTAAACGTCCATGAAGGTCCCCAGAGAATTGCTCCCAGGGGTGTGGACGAACCCATGAGAATCGGAATGATCGTCTCCAACGAACCTGGATATTACGAAGCAGGTTGGGGAGGGGTGCGCCTAGAAAATCTATACTTGGTAGCTGCTGATGATACATTGCCGGACCATCCAGACGGCAAGCGTTGGCTGCGGTTAGATCCTTTGACATTGATACCCTTTGACACGTCCCTAATCGACTGGGGTCAGATGTCGGAATCAGAGAAAGCATGGCTTGGCGGATATCACCAGGAGGTGTGGGACAAGATCAGCCAGATGCTGGGAGATGATGACCGCCGGTGGCTTTTGGAGAAGTGCCAACTTCCAGGTATTTTAATCTCAGAATAGGGTATGCACTTTTTCGGACCGGAGTCTGTCACATCGCGAGTCTTCTTCCCCGGAATCGGTTTCGCAGGCGTTGAAAATAGGCCAAGTCTAGCTGTTGACACGTGAAAACAACGCTCCGAAACCGSKGTTCTTTGCCCCCTGCCTGGCTGACCGATRTTATTAGGGGCACCAAARGRACTTGGTTTTCGTTCGGTGCACTGCCCCACCAGGCATAGACCGGATTGTATGAATATCGCGGTCCTGAGAGGATTCGTTCCGGCCCGGCGACTTCGTATTGTGTTGCCACATGAGAGTCGATTGCTAGTTAAGGGTTCGATTAGGAGGACAGAATGTTAGATGCCAAACCCGAAGGAAACTATCGTTATTTGCCCAGTACAGGGGAAATACCATTCTGTGGTGGCGTAGTAGCAGATGCGGGCTATGAGATTGTGCGCGCTACGTTCGAACGCCCGGTCCCATGGCGACACGGCTACGAGTTGATAGACGGGCATCTGAAGACCCTTGGGCGGCCACGCCAAGCATTGTGCGGGCTCGAGCTCCGGTGTACGGCGCCGTACACCAGGGAGGGCTTCCTGGAATTCAATRGCAGGTACGCAGAGGTCCTCAGCGAGTGGGGCCTGTACGGAGGCAAGGTCGGCACTGGGAGTACTGCGCGCACCAACATCGCGCCGTCGTATAATGCGCCTCCAGAGCAGGTTATGGTCGCCTTCGCCTACACCGTTCCCTCCAGCATAGGCCGGCCGACCTTCGTGGTCTCCGGTACGCCAGCCGGCGTGCGACGAGGGGAAGCGACAGCCGATGCCATTCGCGAACAAGTTGCTTGGATGGTTAACACCCTGGAAGAGCGCATGAATGAGCTRGGCGTATCTTGGAACTTGACTACCGACTTTATCGCCTACACACCCTTCGACATCGAGCCGTGGCTGCGTGCAGAGGTGGTGCCGAAGATCGGGACGGCGGTGGCGAACGGAATAAGGTGGTTCCCCGGCCACGCGCCAGTTGGCGGCGGGGGTATCGAGATGGGCACCTATGGCGTTATCCAGGACATCCGTGTGGCGTTAGAGTAGCGCCGCCGGCATCGCCGAGATCGTTGTCGATGTCTCGGGTCCCCCGTTTCCTGCACAGCGTGCTAAAGACGAAAACGCCCTGGTCGTGCAAGGCCGGGGCGTAATAATTAGGAGGGTTGAATCTGAGCCCGAATTAATAAAAAGCGGTCCGCTTGCCGTTTGACAGCGTTTAGCCCGACAACGGGATGGTCGCGGAAATTCTAGGTTCAGTACCCACCGACTTAGTTGTGTGGCCTTGGCCGGTGAGGTCCTCCGCCAACGTTACGTGCCCTGGTCCAAACCGATGGAACGTCCCATCTCCAAGGCCAATTTCTACTTCTCCTGACACCGTGATGACGTATTGGCGTCGGGGTGCGTTGTGCCAATCGCTAAATCGACCTACTGGTGATTCGCGAAATGAGATGYTGGCGGTAGCAGCTGGGTCCCCCAAGCTGKGGTGAGAAGCCAGGTCCAGCTCTTCGATATGCGACTGACCGTCATCGCCAGTATAAAGTCGGATAATACTCATTGTGTCYTCTTAGATAATCTATGTTTGACTTGGGTRTCGCCGCATCRTACACCCGTTTGGAGCGCATAAAATGAAATTCCATCTTGGTTACTGGGGAGTCTCGTCAAGGCTCAACACCTAAACCAACCTTCTCATCCAGGCAATCGAACCGATTTGAATCCACCTGGATGCCTGGAGAGTTAGTTGCTTGGCGGTTCGACTCTACTCTATCTCCCGATACCCATATTTTGTTGCCTTCCGGCATTACTTTGTTGGGCGTTGAAAATTGGGTCACAAAATTGGCCGATGTGCCTTAGTGGACGGGGAGACGGGGGAGAGTCGAACTCCACCATAGACAATGTCTCGCCGTTT
>NVWX01000004.1 GCA_002746355.1 Dehalococcoidia bacterium
AACCCGCAAGGGAGGCAGGCGCCGAGGTCGGGTTTGGTGACTGGGACGAAGTCGTAACAAGGTAGCTGTACCGGAAGGTGCGGCTGGATCACCTCCTTTTAAGGAGACCAGACCAAGTCTGTTTTCCTACCCTTCGGGGAAGGATCGAGGCTAGGTCCACTCCTAGGTCGTGCGGTGAGTGTTCCGTAAACCAGAAAGCCGACAGGTAGAGCGCAGATGTGCTCCCCGGCTGATGGAACGGTTCCTTAAGAAAGCTCACTGGCCCCGGACTAGATCCGGGGAGCCTATAACTAAAGCAAACAAACAAATGAACAACATCTTTCTTACTTCCACTACTCAGTAGTTAACAGAAAAAGCCCCGATTTAGATCGGGGCTTTTTGCTGTCAGCGGTCAGCTGTCAACTTTTTTTAGACTCGGGGTTTGGTTGATGTGGGGGCGAAATCCCCCTCGGTCCCCCTTTACGAAAGGGGGAAGGGCTGGATCTAGTTGGTAGAAGTCCCTTGTATCCAGTATTGTCATTCTGAGGAGCGCCGTAGGCCGACGAAGAATCCGCCAATGATCACTTGSCAGACCATTCGCTTCACTCAGGGTGACATATGCAAAGGGACTCTCAATTCGGGGAACTGGCGCCGGCGACCAATTGTGGTAGCGGAAATTTAAAGCCCCCCTTTATGAAAGGGGGGTTGGGGGGATTTTGGCCACCCYCTACCTGCTCCTCTGCGCCTGCAGGTCCAGCGACCAGGCCATGTCGCTGAAATTGCTRATTATGTTGCTGGTCCAACGGGCAACGTCAACGTTGGGAGAGTGTCCGGCGCCATGAAACATGTGGATGTGCCGGTTGGATTTGGGCAGCACTTGGTATTCCGCGAGGATGTTGTCCACCCCAACCGTGGTGTCCCGGTCGCCGCCCATGACCAACGTTGGCACGGTTATCTCGTTCAACCGGTCTCTAAGCCGCAGTCCGGCCATGGACCGCCGGCCGCCGATAAAACGCTCAACTGGGTTTCGCGCTATGTCGGCCATCACCGCTTGTTTGAAGTCTTCGGTCACGTGCRGGGCGTCGAACCCCATATCTCCGGCAGGCGGTCCATCCCCGATTAGCGACTCCCGCAGTTCCTCTTCCCAGCCATCTTTCAACGAACGGCCGTCGAGCGGCGCCGGGTTCATCAGCACCAACCCCTTTATGCGGTCTTGGTGTTCCAATGCATAGCGGGCAACTGTGGCTCCGCCCATGGAATGGCCCACCAGAGTGAAACCGTCCAGCCCCAGGGCTTCCGTTGCCTTAAAAAGGTCTTCAGCGAAGGTCTCCACCGAGTAATCTTCTTCTTTGAATGGCCCGTCAGCGGACGCACGGTCAGAGTTCCCAGCGCCCCGGTTGTTCAAAACGATCAACCGGAAACGCTCCTCTGAGAGAAACTCCAGGGTGTAACGCCAGATGGCGGCCGATGATGCATAACCGTGCACCAATACCCAAGTATCTAATCCGTGACCCTGCTCGAAATATTCGAGTCGAACCTGACCGGCCTGAACGAACTTTGATTCCATACACCAACTCCATTTAGATTTATTTATCGAGGAGTCCTAACTATCCTAGATGCCTCTGTCATTAAATAAAAGGGTGAAAACCAGTCCGGTGATCAGCCCGCTGCTCCGGACATACTGCGCACCWSSTTAMCWKSSKGTAWNCTWTMRSKCNTCMSSAGCCAMSSNNNAKRMSASYWRSWTTMCTNNAWRMGMTTSYNGGAGGARSSATGAGACTGGAAGGAAAGGTYGCTTTGATCACGGGCGCCGCCCACGGCATGGGGGCGGAAGAGGCGCGGTTGTTCGCCCGCGAAGGAGCGAAGGTCGTCATCGCCGACGTACGAGAAGAYGACGCCCGCAAGGTGGAAGCCGAGATCTCCGAGGCCGGCGGCGAAGCGATGGTCATCATGCTTGACGTGACCCAGGAAGACCAGTGGGAGAGTTCCGTGGCTGCGATCGTTGCCCGGTTCGGAAAAYTGGACATCCTGGTCAACAATGCCGGAATCAGCGGCAGCGGCGAGAAGGACTCAACAAGCACCGACTCTTGGGACCGGTTGATGGATGTGAATGCCAAAAGCGTGTTTCTGGGCATGAAACACTCGATTCCAGAGATGGAGAAGATCGGCGGCGGGGCCATCGTTAATATCTCGTCCATCTCGGGGTTCGTGGGACAAGAAGCGATCCACCCCGGCTACAACGCCTCCAAGGGCGCGGTCCGGCTGGTGACCAAGGCGGCCGCCGTGCAGCACGCCAAGAGCGGCATCCGGGTAAATTCGGTCCACCCGGGGATGCTGCCCCCGATGCTGACCTCTTTTCAGCGGGGCGACCCTAACCGCGAGGCYATGAACGCCGCCGTGCCCATGGGCCGGGAAGGCGAACCCATCGAGGTCGCCAACGCCGTATTGTTCTTGGCGTCGGACGAGGCGTCCTACATCACCGGGACTGAACTGATCGTGGACGGCGGGTTCACGGCAAAATAGCTTTTACTGAGGAGCACGAAGATGCGACTGAAAGGCAAGGTGGCGATCATCACCGGCGGCGCCCACGGAATGGGCGCTGAAGAAGCACGTCTCTTCGCCAGGGAGGGCGCCAAGGTCGTTATCGCCGACATCCGTGAAGAAGACTCCCGCAAAGTGGAGGCAGAGATCGCCGAGGCTGGCGGCGAGGCCATGGTGGTCATGCTGGACGTCAGCCAAGAAGACCAGTGGGAGCGTGCGGTCGCCGAGGTTGTAGCCMAGTTCGGTAAGCTGGACATCCTCGTCAACAATGCCGGCATCGGCGGCAGCGGCGAGACGGACTTCCGGAGCACCGAGTCCTGGGACCGGCTGATGGATATCAACGCCAAGGGCGTTTTTCTGGGCATGAAACACGCCATACCGAAGATGGAGAAGGCCGGCGGCGGGTCGATCATCAATATCTCATCGATCTCAGGAATGGTCGGGCAATCATACGTTCACCCCGGCTATAACGCCTCCAAAGGCGCGGTCCGGCTGGTGACCAAGGCGGCGGCGGTCCAGCACGCTAAGAACGGAATCAGAGTTAACTCGGTCCATCCCGGAAGTATGCCCCCCATGCTAACCTCTGGGCCCAGAGGCGACGGCGGCAGCCAGGAAGCACGCATGGCCGCCATACCCATGGGACGGGAAGGACGGCCCATCGAGGTCGCCTACGCCGTGCTATTCATGGCCTCGGACGAGGCATCCTATATCACCGGCACGGAACTGATGGTGGACGGCGGGTTCACGGCCCGGTAATCAGACCAGAATCGGACCAGATTGGAGCAAAAGCATGCGGCTCGAAGGAAAAGTGGCCCTGATATCAGGTGGTGCTAGGGGAATGGGTGCCGAAGAGGCCAGGATCTTCGCCCGGGAAGGCGCYAAGGTAGTCATCGGAGACATCTCGGAGGATGAAGGAAGGGCCGTCGAGGCTCAGATCGCCGAGGCCGGCRGTCAGGCTTTGTTCGTCCGGTTGGATGTCACCCAAGAGAGCGACTGGACGAATGCCGTCGACCTCGCTGTCTCCCGATTCGGCAAGTTGGACGTTTTGGTGAACAACGCCGGCATCAGTAGCCGCGCGTTCACCGACGACACCGGCATAGACGCCTGGGACAAGATCATGGAGGTYAACTCCAAGGGTGTATTCTTGGGCACCAGGGCGGCCATCCCCAAGATGCTGGAGGCCGGGGGCGGTTCCATCGTCWACATCTCATCCATCATGGGCCTGGTGGGCTCGGCCGGCGGCCACCCCGCCTATAACGCCTCCAAAGGCGCGGTCCGGATCTTCTCCAAGGCCATGGCCGTCCGCCACGGCAAGGACAATATCCGGGTGAATTCGGTGCATCCGGGATTTATGCCGCCCATGGCTTCGGGCATCGCCTACGACCAAGAACAGCGGCGCGGCAGCCTGGAACAGACTCCTCTGGGCCGGGAAGGGCGTATCGAGGAGGTCGCCAACGCGGTATTGTTCTTGGCGTCCGACGAGGCATCCTATATAACAGGAGCCGAACTGGCAGTGGACGGCGGGTTCACAGCCAAGTAACCATTTCATAAAGCGTACGAGGGAGGCATCCATGGGTTTCAAGGTGCTCTACCACCTCACCACCGGCAACCTGAAGGGCATCGCCGAAGAGGCCAAGTGGGCCGAGGACATGGGCTACGACGGCCTCTGCACCGAGGACGCGGCCCACGACCCCATGATGCCTCTGATGCTGGCGGCCTCGACCACATCGCGGGTGACACTCGAGACCCGGGTGGCCATCGCCTTTCCCCGCTCTCCCATGRYYWYMGCYTACSYSGCCMGWGACCTGCARGACYTSTCCRAAGGCCGGTTCCGYCTGGGMYTGGGCACSCAGGTCAARGGGCATATCCAAAGGCGATTCTCCACCGAATGGAYCGCGCCCGGCCCGCGGATRCGGGAGTACGTCCAGTCGCTGCACGCCATCTGGGTCGCCTGGCAGAACGGGGAAAGGCTGGAATACCACGGCGATCACTACAACTTCTCGTTGATGACGCCCTTCTTTAGTCCCGGGAAGTCAGACCAGCCTCCACCGCCGGTGTTCATCAGCGCCGTGAACCCTTACAACTGCCGGGTGGCCGGCGAAGTCTGCGACGGAATCGCGCTGCATCCCCTGACCACGCCCAAGTACCTGAAAGAGGTCATCAATCCGAACATCGCTGACGGCGCAGCCAGGGCGGGCCGCGACCCCAAATCGGTCAACCTGAGCAACTCGTCATTCATAATCACTGGCCCCAATCAAGCAGCCATCGACGCGAAGAAAGAGGCCGTCAAGAAACAGATCGCCTTTTATTGCTCAACCCGCAGCTATTCCAARATTTTGGAAGTGCAGGGGTTCGCGGACCTGGGAGTTTGGCTCCACGAGATGTCCCTGAAACAGCAGTGGGACCAGATGACCGACCTGATCACCGACGAGATACTCGACGCCTTTGCCGTGGTCGGCGGCTACAGCGACATACCCGCACTGATGAAAGAACGTTTCGATGGGCAACTAGACGAAATCGTGTTGAACGCAGTCAGCCCAGGCAGCCCGGACGAAGCAGAGGTACGCAAGGCGATCGCGGGGTTACAGGGGTAGGGGGNCGAACAAAAYCCCCCATAATCCCCCTTTACGAAANGGGGGAGACAAAAGCCCTCCTTTGTTAAAGRGGGTTGGGGGGATTTTCGCGGCTCTCATCCAACCAACCCCAACAAAGCCGAGCGCTGATGGCTGAAAGCTGTCAGCTACCCGCCCACTTCCCCGCTTCCACGGCCGTCAGAAAGTCCAAGACGGTCCGGTTATACAGCTCAGGCTCCTCCAGGTTGATGGTGTGGCCGGACTGGGGGAATACGGCCAGGCCGCACGACGGGATATTCTGCTTCATGAAGATGGCCGGCTCCACGCACGGGTGGTCCTCGTCGCCGATCAGCACCAGAGTAGGAATCTTGATCTGCCGCAATTTTTCTTGAAGTTGGTAGATRGTAGGCCGCTTCATCTGAACGCCCCGGAAGGTCAACGATGACCCCTGGGCCGAATGCGCCGCCAGCCCAGCGTGGAACTTGGCCCACCCCACCGGGTCTTTCCTAAGGAATTGGAGCCGTTCCGGCCCTCTTGCGTAGTTGTCGGCGAACTTCTCCATTCCCTCGGTGATCATCGACYCACTGAGCGCCTGCCAAGACGCCACCAGCCGCTCCCGGTCACTCGCGTCGGACCCGGCGCCGGCCGAGGCCACGGTTATGGAACGGCACATCTCGGGATGGGCCATGGCGAATCCAAGGGTCAGCGTCCCGCCCATGGAGAGTCCATGGATGTGGGCCTGTTCGATGCCGAGGTGCTGCAACAGCCGGTAAAGGTCTTCGACCTGGATGTCTTGGGAGTAGGCGGCTGGTTCGTCGGGCACGCCTGAAGGCGGGTAACCGCGGTGACAGTAGGTGATCACCTGGTAGCGCCGGGCGAAGAAGTTCACCTGGGGCTCCCAACTGGTGATATCGCCGGCGAATTCGTGACTCAACACCAACGGGTAGCCTTCGCCGGCCACCTGGTAATGGATGTCTACGCCATCGGACGAGAAAGTGGGCATGATCAAAGCTCCGAATTATTCTTGGGACACGATGATAGATTGGCCCGGCAGGCCCGTCAATTTGAGGGGTTGCCACCCTCGGCCAAACAGGCTAGGCTTCGGCCAATCCCGTGGACCACTTACACGAATGGAGTGAATCATGCTGAACAAAGTGCACCATGTGACCTACGTGGTGGAGAGTATCGCCGACATGGCGGCCTACATGGAGAAAAGCTTCGGTATCAAGCCCATATCCACCGACGAGTTCACCGAGCAGGGCTTCAAGTCGATCCTATTTCGCATCGGCGAGACCTTGGTCGACTTCTTTGAGCCTCTGCGAGAGGACACCACCATGGCCCGGCAACTGAAGGCCACCGGCCCGGGCGTGATGCATGTGGCTTGGGGAGTGGACGGCATCGACGCGGCCTTCAAGAGCCTCCARGACAGCGGCAACGAAATGCGCGGCGACGCTCCCGCCACTAGCCCGTTCGGCTACAAAACAGCAAACATCGAGACCGCCAGCTCCCACGGCATCCACTTTCAGTTGGCCGAGGGTGAGCCGGCGTAACTCCCACCAATCCCCTTTGCGAAAGATGGGCTTTGATTTCCCGTTTTCATAAAAGGGGACCAAGGGGGATTTTGCCCCCGGAGGAAGGCAAACATGCAATACAACTCACTCGGCCGCACCGGGCTCAACGTCTCCCGAGTCGGATTCGGCGGCGGCGGTATCGGGCAGGTCTGGGGCGCAACTACCCGTGATGAGGCGGTGCGTGCCGTCCACCGGGCGCTGGACCTGGGTATCAACTACTTCGACGTCGCGCCGGCCTACGGCAACGGCAAGGCGGAAGAGGCTTTGGGGATCGCCCTGGAAGGACGGTCGGAAGAGGTGATCATCGGCACCAAGGTCCGGGTGCCCGGCGATGACCTAGCCAACGCAACCGCCGCAGTCCAACGCTCCATGGAAACGAGCCTGCGGCTCCTGAAACGCGACTCCGTGGACATACTCCATGTGCACAACCGGTTCACGGAAAACCGTGGCGACGTTCCGAACTCCCTCTCAGCCGATGATGTCATGGGGCCGGTGTTGGAGGCCTACCAAGCGGTGCAGCAGGCGGGGAAGACCCGGTTCATCGGCCTATCGGCCATGGACCACGATGTGCCTACCCTAAACAAGATCATGGACACCGGGGATTGGGACACCATGCTGGCCTACTACAACCTGCTGAACCAGACCGCCCAAAGCCCTCCACCGCCGGGAGTTAACCTGTTCGACAACGGTCAAAACATCCTCCTGGCCAAGAAACACGACATGGGGGTCATCGGCATTCGCTCCCACGCCGCCGGGGCGCTGACTTCCGGAGTAGACCGGCCAGTGCCACCGGACAACGAATTGCTGCGGCAGGACGTGGCCAGCGCCGCCCAACTGGGGTTCCTGCTGGACGGAAACATCAAGAACCTGTCTCAGGCGGCAACGGTCTACTGCCTGATGAACGAAGACATTCACACCACCGTCCCCGGAGTGAAGAACGTAGCGGAAACGGAGGAAATGGCCGGTTGCATCGACCTAACACCCTTCTCCCCTGCTCAGATGACGCGCCTAGGGGAGCTCTACAACAAGGGGTTCAGAGACTAAGGGTTRTTTTGGACCGGTTGAAACACCGCCGTCGCAAACTCGGGATGGGCGGCTACGCCGATGATTCGCTCATGGTGAGCACCAACCGTCGGTCGAGCGTTTCGATGTAATCGGACCTGTCGGACCACCGGTGTGGGTATGCCGAGTTCCTATTGACTACAAACTAGCCCTGCGGCGGTCCTTCGACAAGCTCAGGAAGAGCGGGAAAGARTCGTCCACTAGCGGAAGGGCGACTAGACCTTAGGCCACACCTGAGTCGAAAAGTCCTCCATCAACCCCAGCATCGAATCCAGGTCGTCGGTCTGCCGCAGGAAGTCCCAGATCATGGACGTCACGCCCATATCCTGGTATTGGCGGATGTCCCCGGCGATCTGGTCGGCATCACCGACAAATGGCAGGCGGTCCGGCCCGGCGGCCTGCTTCAGCAACTCGAATTGGTGGGTCCGGTAGATCGTCTCGATGGTTGACGGGTCACGGCCGAAGCGCCGTGCATAWCCCGCCAGCCGYTCCANTCCCNGCYTTCAGTTGCTCGGGCGTGCCCATGGGGAAGGTGGGGTTGGAGCCCAGTGGATACCAGCCGTCGGCCAGYTCGGCGGTGCGGCGCAGGGCCGGGCGGCTCTCACCGCCCACCCAGATGGGCGGATGAGGCTTTTGCACCGGCTTGGGCAAGAAGCTGATGTCGTCGAAACTGATGTATTTGCCTTCGAAGTGGGGGTCGTCCTCGGTCCAGAGCACCTTGAACGCCCGGATATACTCGTCAGTCACGGCGCCCCGTTCCTCGAAGGGCGGCAGGCCCAACGCCTCAAACTCCTCCCGCATCCAGCCGACGCCGACGCCCACGACCAGCCGGCCTCCGGAGAGCACGTCCAAGGTGGCCAAGGACTTTGCAGCGATCAGCGGGTTGCGGTGGGGGACGATCAGCACGCTGGTCACCAGCCGGATCTTGCTGGTCTGACCGGCGATGTAGGACAGCAAGGTGATCTGCTCCATGGACTCGCCCGACCCTGAGCCGGGAAACTCTCCGCCTTCGGTGTAGGGATACACCGATGAGATGTTCTTGGGCACCAGGATGTGGTCCCCGGTCAGCAGGGTGTCGAAGCCAAATACCTCGCCCTTYCTGGCGATGATGCCCAGTCTCTCAGGAGTGGCGAGCTGCCCTCGGCCGGGCAATGTGAAACCGTATTTCATGATTCAGACTCCAGCGTTWTGTAAAGTATTTTAYCCGGCTCGAGCGGCTTGGCGGGAAGTTGCTAGCCGCTTGCGGCTCAATTCGGTTCTCTCGTGGTCCAAGCCCAGCACCCGCACCCGGTCGTCGATTATCTCTTGATGCAGTTTCGCCGCCTCATCGTGCCGGYCCAAAGCAGCTAGGGTGTTGGCCAGGCTGCTTCGGCTGCGCAGGGTGTCGGGGTGGTCGCGGCCCAGGACCTTGACCCGCCGCGCCAGGATATCCTCGAACATAAGCCGAGCGTGCCGGTACCGGCCCGCGGCGAAGTAGGTGTTTGCCAGGCGGCTGAGGCTCCTCAGAGTCTGAGGGTGTTCCGGCCCCAGCTTGTCTTGATGGATGCGGATATTATCTGAGTAGATCGAAAAGCACTCATCATATTGATGGATAGCCCGCAGCGACCGGGCCAGGCCACTCCGGGCATTGATGGTCTGGAAGTGCCTCTCGCCTTGAACTTGCAGCCTGGCCGCCAGGACCTCGCGCAGCAGTTCTACGGCCTCCGGAACTCGCTTTGCAGAGTGGAGATTTCTGGCTTGTGACTCTAGCTGCGAAAGGGCAGCTGGGTCAAATCTCTGTTTCACCAATATTGGGTTTGGCCTCCTAGTGCAACGGCGGGTTAAAAACCCGCGCCTACGGGCCTTCCAACGGCTAGTTCTGAGCCTGTCGAAGGTACCGCTTCGCCGCAATCAAGATGTCCCTTCTCCCGCTCGCGGGGGAAGGCTAGGATGGGGGCGTCACCACCCAGCAGCCGTATCTGCGTCAAAAAGCAGCCCTCAGCACCTCCATCACTTGCTCCGCGGATGTGATGGGAATGGGGTTGCTGCGGGTGCCGCCGTCAGTGAGCACCAACTTGGCGATCTCTGGCAAGTCTGCTTYCGGTATCTCCAGTTCCCGTATGCGGTGGGGCATGCCCATACCCARGATGAAGTCGTCCACGGCGCGGGCGGCTGCTTCTGCCGCGGCATCATCGCTCATGMCCCGGGTGTCGATTCCCGCAGASCGGGCCAACAGAGCCTGCTTGGCGGCGGACGCCGGACGGTTGAACTCCATCACGTATGGTTGGGTGACGCAAGAAGTGTAGCCGTGGCCCACCGAGTATTTCACGCCCAGGATGTGGCCGATGGCATGACTCAGGCCCATCGCGAAGTTGGGCGCTCCCATCATAGACATCCAAGCCGCCACCAGGCATTGCAGCCGCGCCTCGGGGTCTCCGTCCGACTCCCGCGACTTGGGCAGATGGGTGAAAAGCATCTCSGCRGCRGCYAGKAYSGGRGCRTCGATGGCYGGYTGRTTRCCRGTGGWRTAWARMCGCTCGATGCAGTGGTCCATGGCTTTCACWCCSGTKGATAGCCACAGCCAGTCRGGTGTTCCCTCGGTCATCACCGGGTCCAGCATGATCAGGTCGGCGTAGAGCCGGGGATGGCGCACCCGGATCTTATGGCCTGCCTGGTCGTCCAGCACGTTGCCCCCGCCCATGTTGAACTCGCCGGCGGACAGCGTGGTCGGGACAGCCACCTGCAATGGCAGTTCTTTGCCGTCCAGGTTGGGTGTGAGCATCATGTCCTGCTCTTCGCCCAACCGGCGGAGTTGCTCCACGGTCTTGATGCCCTCGGCCATCAAGACTGCGATCATGCGCGCGGCGTCGGAGATAGTGCTGCCGCCAACTCCGACTAAGGTGTCAGCGCCGCTGGCCAGTGCCAGGTTGGCGGCTTCAACGGCAGTGGAAAGCGGGGCCCGCTGGGTCAGACCGGAATAGACCCCCGCCGACATATCGCCCAGCCCATCGTTGATGCGGCGGACGGCGTCGGTCTTCTCCGCCACCGTGCGTCCCGAAAGAACCAGCACCCGTTTCCCGCCCAGTTTTTGGACTTCGTCTCTCAGGGAGTCTATCTTCCCGTTGCCAAAGGCGATGCGTGTTGGGACTGCGGGGTTGAACTCGCCCTGCAGCAGATTTTGCTGGGTCATATGTGGGTCTCCGTCTGAAATTGGATTAATCGGAAAGCGGGATGATGATGGTGAAGCGGTCTTCCTCTCCGATCACTCGGGTGGAATGGCCCGTGCCCGTCATGTCTTCGGCCAAAAGCACGGTGCCCGGGCCATATTGCTTCAGGGTGCCGTCAGGCAATCCCAGTTCCACCGACCCGGTGAGCGAGATGCTGTACTGCCGCCGGGGGGCGGTGTGAAAATCCAGGAAATACCCGGCCTTTACCATGCGAAATGAGATTCCAGGTGTTTGTTCGATGGGCGAGGCCAGCCCGTGGGCGCCTTCGGTATCAAGAAATTCCGTCATCTCGAACTCTTTTTCTTCTATCACGGACGTTCCGTCGGGTCCGGTGTAAACGTGCACGAATTTAGGCATCTTTCACTCCATACGGGCTGTAAGCTATCAGCCGTCAGCTTTCGGCTAGTTTAAATTTGGGGCTACCTTTTCGTTGATCAATCGCACAGCTTTTATCTGGTGTTCCAAGGGGACGTTGCAGCCGAAGTTGACCTCATAGATCACCTGGGTTAAGCCCAGTTCTTCTTGAAGCTCCTGCAGCCGTTCGACCACCGACTCAGGGGTGCCGTAGACCACCATGTTGGCCAAAACGTCTTCGTAGGTCATGGCCTTCAGACGCTCGGCCTGGGCCGCACGGTCGTCACCAGCAGAGATACCAGCTTCTCCGATGGACTGCGTGATCACGTTGATCAGTCGCTGCATCTGGAACATGGTGCTTTCTTTGGGTTCTGAGTAAGCCTTCTCTTTCGTCTCGGCCACGTACACCGGCACTCTCAGCCCCACGTCGACCTGGCCGCTATGGCCCGCCTTCTCACGCGCCTGGTGGAAATCGGCTACCAACGGCTTCAGGTCCAGAAGGGTGGCAACTCGGGAGGGGTTGATGAAGATGGGATATCCCATGCGCCCAACCATCTCGAAGGTGTCCGCGGAGGTGGCGCCGATCCTGATGGGGGGATGGGGTTTCTGCAGCGGCTTGGGCACCACGCAGAGGTCGTCGTATTGATAGTACTTTCCCTTGAACGAGAACCGTTCTTCGGTCCAACTTTTGAGGATGATCTCCAGACACTCGTCGAACCGGTCTCGGCTTTCGGAATAATCGAAGCCATATCCCTGGTAGATCCGGGGAAAGGCGGACCGTCCGATTCCGAAATCCAAGCGTCCGTCGCTCAGGTGATCAAGGGTGGCGATCTCTTCGGCGATCTGGACCGGGTTCCGGAGCGGCAAAACGTGCACCGCCAGACCGATCTTGACCTTCTTGGTCCGGGCGGCTACCGCTCCCGCTACCGTTACCGGCGCCGATAAAACGGAACGGCCCGGATCGAAATGGTACTCCGCCAGCCAAACCCCTTCTGAGCCCGAATCCTCGGCGGCTTGGATCAACTCCATGGAATCTTTGAATATCTGCGCCTGGGTGGTCCCCTCCCGTGAAGGGAACTCTACAAAAAGACCGAATTCCATCTAAGGCTCCAGTGGGCGTGAATGATTTCTTTAAGGCCCAGCCGTTAAGAACATCATTGGTAATACCGCCAGGTTTTCGGCCGCGCCAATTCTCAAGTGTGAGCGGCCCACCCCTAATGTCACCCTGATCCTTCCGCAGAATGAGAAGGGTCGGCCAAAGTACTGTCTGACAGATTCTTCGTCGGCCTACGGCGCTCCTCAGAATGACAGTTTTACGGCAGGCCCGCTAATACTACCACTGGCACAGCCAGTCCAGTTGCTTCGCAGGATTGCGCCGTGAGTGTGGCCTAGATCAGACGTTCCACCTTGCGTCGGAGGCGTTTGATCCAGAATCTGAGCAACGTGTTGGAACAAACGGCCGGCAGTGAGAAAAACATCATGCGGTAGACCCAGCGGCGGCTTACTTTTGCGGTGGAATCCGAGTCCAGCCATCTGCCGCTGCGGGCCAGCCTCGCCAGGGTGGCCAGGCCCAGCAAGAGGGGCCAAAGGCAGGCCAACCGCAACCGGACCGAGCGGCGCGGCACTGCAAGCAGGTATTCTTCGGCGGCTTGGAAATGGCCCAAGGCAGTCTGCATCCACGGAATCAGGACCTCTCTGGCGCGAACTTCATTGGACGGGTCAAGCAGGTCGTTGGGAGACAGCCCGGCCGCCGCCAACTCGTCGGCGGGGAGATAACAGCGCCCCGCCCGCAGGTCCCGAGGGATGTCTCGCAAGACGTTGGTCAACTGCAAGGCTTTGCCGAACCGCACTCCAATCTCCGACATCCGAGCCACATCCCACCCGCTGAGGCTAGGCGTGTGGGCAACCGTAACCTTGGTCCAAAACTCCCCCACACAACCGGCCACCAGATAGGTGTACCGGTCGAGGTCAGAACCGGTCGCCAATGACGCTAACTCGCCAGAATCCTCGGCGGGAAAGGCCGTAAGGTCCATCTCCATACCCTGCGTCAGCGTGTCCACTACCCATCTGACATGTTCTTGGTCAGCGGCACCCAAAGACTCCAACAAGGCGAAGTAATCAACCAACGAACCAAACATGGCCCGCTCTTCCGGAGACAGATCACCGTCCATCAACTCGGACGCCAGCCCACGCAACACCCCAACATCAGCAGGCCCCACCAACTGACTTCGCAGAACAATCAACCCCTCCAACCGCGCCCCAGTAAATCCGGCGCGCCGGCGGTCGGTGAGGGTGTCGGCGGTGCGGGCTAGCAAGTAGGCCACGCCGATGGGATCGCGCAAGTTCTTGGGGAGAACACGGAGGGTCAGGTAGAACGACCGGGAGACGCCTTTCAGGACATCCTTCAGCAGCCGGTCGCGGCTTGCAGCGTCCACTCTGGGCAGACCGCCGGGGGTGGTCGTCTCGGCCATGGTTATTTGGCCGGCGCAGCGGCCCCCGGAGAGGCGAAATGTTGGCGCTCGGTGTTGTTGACCGCGTCTCGCACCAATTCGTCCACCGCCAAAGACTCCTCCAACCGCAGCACAGTGTCCAAGCTGGCTCTAGTCTCCGGGTGTTTGGGTACGAAGAGGGTGCAACAGTCCTGGTCCGGGAGGATGGACGTGGAGAAGGTGCCGATGTCTTGGGCCATATTGACGATCTCTTCCTTGTTGTGACCGATCAGGGGCCGGAGTATGGGCATGCCGGCGCATTGGTCGACAACAGCGATGTTCTCCAAGGTCTGGGAGGCCACTTGACCGCAACTCTCGCCGGTGATGATGGCCTTGGCGCGGTTGCGCCTGGCTAGGACCTCGGTGATCCGCACCATGAACCGCCGGTATAGCACCACGCGGTAGGACGGAGGACACGACAGGATGATCTGCTTCTGAATCTCACCGAGGGGCGCCAGGAACAGGTTGGACTGGTATTGGTGCCGGGTCAGATGTTCCACCAGGTCCACAGCTTTTTCCATGGAGGTGCGGTCCACCAGGGGATAGCTATGAAAATGAACGAACATCGCCTGGCAGCCCCGTTTCATCATCTGCCAAGCCGCCACCGGTGAGTCGATGCCGCCTGAGAGCATCACGGCAACCTTGCCGCTGACTCCCACCGGAAGTCCGCCGTGCGCCTTCACCTCGTCGAAATAGACCAAGAACCCCTTGGTCTGGATGTCCAGATAAATCGATAGGTCCGCACCCTTCAGTTTTACCTGGGCTCCCGTCAGGTCTTTCACGAACGCGCCCAGGTCACGGTTGACCTCTTCCGAGTTCAACGGGAACCGCTTGTCGGCCCGGTTGGTGGTGATACGGAAAGTTTCGAAGCTGCGGCCTTCCAGTAGTTCGGGTAGTCGGACCTTAAGCCCGTCCAGGTCCTGGGGTAGGTCGTAGGCCTTGTAGAACTTGGCGACGCCGAACACGTCTTTCAGCCGGGATTTAACCTCCGGCCAGCAATCTTCATCTTCCAGAGTCAGGCCGACCATCAATTGCCCCTGCCAGACGCGCTCCACACCTGCTCCTTTGGTGGCGGTGCGGAGGTTGTCGGTCAGCTTACGCATGAACCAAGGGCGGTTCTTACCCTTCAGCGCCAGCTCGTGAGTCTTGACGATGGCATGTGATTTAAGAGCTCCCATATCGGGCTATTGTACCCGAAAAATCCCCCAACCCCCTTCGAGAAGAAGGGGATTTCCGCACACCGCCAAGTCCGATCAGAGGTAGGTCTAAAAACCCCATCGTCAAAAAGGACATCTAAGATATCGAGTATCCGAATAAAACTCAGCAATCATTATCACGGGGGAAGGGCAATGGCCACATTAAGTCAAGATATTACGGTGAGGTCCGCGATGAACACGCGGACTGTCTTCTGGTTGGTGGCTTTCGGCGTTTTAGCCGTTTTGCTTTCCCTGGTGACCAAAGCGATCATGGACAACCCATCTCCGCCCCAGGACATAAGAATCATGGAATGGGTGGCCGGTTGGGACTTTCGGGGCCTGACAACGTTCTTCAATATCGTTTCNATTNTGWCWMCSNTCYAMRGCYNGGAATWRTKTATGGMYTGATGGGRGYGACRTTCCTCYTGYTGCTGGGAAAAACCCGRSCGGCRRTAGTGTTCACCGGTGTTGGCGTGACAATTGGCCTCATTGCCGTGTTGGGCGATCTCACCCTCGGTGRGATCSTMGACCGCGGCCGGCCGCTGGCGTTATCCGATAATCCGAATCCCGCCTTTCCCAGCGGCCATGTCTTTGGCAGCACGGTATTCTTCGGCTTCATGGGGTTCCTGGCGGTTTACTACAAGTTGAAACCTAAAATCTTTTTYCCCTTGCTGGCCGTGTTCGGAATCACCATCATTTTGGCCGGACCTGCGCGGGTCCACCTTCAAGCCCATTTCCCCAGCGACGTGGCTGCCGGTTATCTCCTGGGCGCGCTCTGGCTAATGGTGATAATCCCCGTCTTTTTATTCGTCAGGCGCACCCAGTGGATGTCAGCCCAGCAGAACAMGGAGAACCTTGCGGTCGCGKCTTGTGGGAGCTGCAAGGTAGCGAGTTCCATCGCGAGCGTTGTGGTGTTAGACCCGGTCCAGGGCACGGCAACAAAAGTTTACACGCCTCCGCCGTTGGTCCGGCTGATTTATTGGATGGCGTTTCAAGCCAAATTTCCTTACGAAACCAACAGCGCCGCACTACAGGCCGGGAAATACCGCCGCCAGATTGCCAGCCTCCTGACGATACACCGGTTCGGCAAAGACCTGGTCGCCCCTGTGACCACCATCGATTGCGGCCACGGGAACTGCAGGTTCGTCACCGAGTTCATCCCCGGCGAGGTTGCAGAAAACGACGGGCCGGCCCAGAAGTTCATGGGTGAAGTGTCCGAGATTTTCGCTCAGGCCGGTCTGTCAGTTTGGCAAGTGAATCCCCGAAATCCTCACGCCCATACCAACCTGATCAAGTCCGCCGATGGAGACTACACGATCATCGATCTGGAATCGGCGGTAATCAGCCTGCTTCCGGCGCCGGGTCAATTCAGGTCGTCTCTGAAGAGCGGGAACCTGCCCATCTTTGACGACATCGATTTCCCGCGGCTACGGGACTTCATTGTCACCAACGAGGCCGCACTCACCAGCAGTATCGGAGCCGATGGTGTGAAGGCGCTGATACACGCCACCGACCACGCTGAGGAAGCGATCAATACTTGGAAGGCCGCCGAGCCCCGGGTGATCGGACACCTCATCGCCGGGACCTACAGGCTTCTGAATGTAAAAGCGCGGTTCCRGCACCTGATGGGCTCATTGGCTGGGGCCGACGCCGCGGCGGAACTGTTCTTGAACAGCGGGATAGACCGCTGGGAGAAGGAGTACCGGATCGCCCCGGAGGAAGCCGACGAACTGCGGACCCGCCTGGCGTCGGAACCAGCCCGGGAAGCGACTAAGCACCTTGGCGTCCACCTTGTTATGAGCGTAGCCATCGCCCTGCCCGTCCCCGGCATGAGAAGTCTAGCGCGGTTCTTGTGGACCCTGGTCTTCTGGTCCAAGGCCCAAATTGCTCGATTTGGGCGTAAACCGGAGGGAGGCGCGGGCCGGTTGCCCAACGTTCATACCCCGTTGGTCATGGTGTTGGCCCTGATTCCCCTGATTGGCGGCGTAGCCTACCTGGCGTCCGCGCCGATGCGCAGCAAGATCATGGTGCGCCTGATGTTGGACCAAGCCGCCTGGAGACTGCCGTTCCATCTATACCGCAGGACCCACATCGGCCGCTGGCTGGCACCGCCGGTCCGGAATTCCGCCCAACCACCCTTCATAAAACGGGGGATCAAAAACAACGTCCCCCTTTCGTAAAGGGGGACTACAGGGGGATTTCCGCACCACGCCTAAGTCCTGTTAGACCAACCACTCAACTATCTAGGCGAAGATCGCCTCTTTAATGGCGAGCACGTCTTTCCTGACCTGACCGTTCTCGGTGACCTCGCCGTTTATCTTGCCGGCGCCGTGAAYCACCGTGGAGTGGTCGCGCCCGCCCAACAGCCGCCCGACCTGGGTGGGGGATAGCTGCAGTTCATAGATCAATAGATACATAGCTACCTGGCGGGCCAGGGCCACCTTCTTGGTGCGGTTCTTGGCCATCAGGTCTCCCACGGAAAGGGCGTAGAAGATGGCCACCTGCTCGAAGATCCGCTGCGGGTCGATGGACCGGGCATCGGACTCCGGGGCCATCTCGTTCAATATCCGGAGCGTMGACTCCAAGGTGATGTTGACGTTCATCAACTGAGAGTAGGCCACCATCCGGTTCAGACTGCCCTCCAGTTCCCGGACATTTCTATGGACACGCTTGGCGATCAACTCGATGACGCTATCTGCCATATCGACACTCATTTGGTCGGCCTTGGCAGCCAGTATAGCCATGCGAGTCTCCAGATCGGGCGGCTGTATGTCGGCGATGAGACCCCACTCGAAGCGTGAACGCAGCCGGTCCTCGATRGACACCAGTTCCCGGGGCGGGCGGTCCGAGGAGACAACCACCTGGTTCCCCGCGTTATGCAGGTCGTTGAAGGTATGGAAGAAGCCCTCGTGGGTCTGTTCCTTGCCGCTTAGGAACTGGACATCATCTATCAGCAGCACCTGGACGCTGCGGTAGCGGCGCCTGAAATCCTCAGTAGTGCGGTTGCGAATGGCGGTTATGAACTCGTTGGTGAACTGCTCGGAAGTCACGTAGAGCACAGACATTCCGCGGCTGGCGCAGGTCTTGCCGATGGCCTGTAGTAGATGGGTCTTGCCCAGTCCGGCACCTGAGTGCAGGAACAATGGGTTGTAGGTCTGTCCCGGAGATTCCGCCACGGCCCGCGAAGCGCTGAGCGCCAGTTGGTTGGACGGCCCGGCCACGAAAGAATCGAAGGAATATTTGGGGTTGAACGACCGCATCTCGAACAGCGGTGGGGCCGTTGGAGTCGCGCTGACTACCTGATTAGACGCAGCCGGGGCCTGCTGCTCAACGGCGTAGAAATCGCCCTCGGACTTGACCTTTAATCGGAGCTCGAATTCCCGCCCCGACACCTTTTTGAGCGTTTTTTGGAGTGCGTGATAGATCCGGCGTTCCAACCACTCCACAGCGAAAGAATTGGGCGCCTCGACCACGAACACATGGTCGTCGTAGGCCACACCTTCGGTGGGCTTCAGCCAAGTCTCAAAGGTAGGACGTGGGAGCTGCAACTGGAGATCTCCCAACACCGCCCGCCATACCTCACGGGCTGTAGACTCACTCATGAGTCTGCTCCCGCCCCAGTTGCAGCTCCCACGCCCTCCCCTTCATCATCNCNNTCACTCNNAAATATSCGGTCCTTCCGCGGAAGGACYSGGCCGGATTCGTYTGTTCAGGTACYTRTTKTTTCAGCCRRTMTCTGGCMATRNAGVCYTAAAAAAGGCAMCARAMCRCCCADGGACATYARGCCCTAATTGAAAAATCGCCASGCCAGATCGGGTACTTGGGRTCGCGGCCGGGCCTAGGTCAGGCCCGTTCCGTTTGATTGTTTACCTTTGATCTACTGACCACTTGCTGCAGCGGCCTTCATCTTGACCGGGTGGGNNTTATCTGTCTGCCCCAGCACCGGCGTTTCCGATTTTGGTCCCGATGGGACGGCGCTGCGGCACCGCTCACCCTCGGTATTGGGACACTAGCAACATCTTCGAGAAAATGTCAATGGTGAATCGAGGCAATTTCGTTTTTTATTATTTTGAAATTATGACTGTAAACTGGCCAATCTTACATTCAGATTCCGGCCCAACGCCCCCRTCTTAAAATCGAGAGTTCGGGCGGCGTCTCTTCAACGGAGACCGAAGCACGACAGCTTCAGCGAAGATTTGCCGTGCYCCTTTACGCCATATATAATCGGGTGACCAGCCAGACACAAGATTCACCACCGAAATATCGGCTGAGGTTATGATCAAGTTTCGAACCGGGGGGCTTCTGAGCATCCCCCGTTCTATTTTCCGGACTAGCCGGGCTACCCCCAGTAAAGGTTTGGACTAACGGAGCATAGATGCCTAGGAAGCGGACGACCACCACCCAGGCCGATGGCGCCAACGGGGCGCGTGCCAAAACCCGATTGCCCAAAGGACTGAAGAATTCCGACCTGGTGGACTATTACACCAGGTTGGTCCAAGCACGGTCCCTGGACGAGCGCATCTGGGCGCTGAACCGCCAGGGTAAAGTGCCCATCGCGGCCTCCTCTCAAGGCCATGAAGCCGCCCAATTGGGTAGCCTGCTTGCAGCCGAGAAAGACGGCGACTGCTTCTTGTTCCCTTACTACCGCGACCTGGCTTTGAAGGTCGCGGCCGGACTGACTCCGGTCCAGACCATGATGTCATTCATGGGCAAGGCAGGGGACCCCTACAGCAACGGCCGCCAGTTCCCGCTTCAGGGCGCGGACCTGCCCCACAAGATCATCCAGATATCCAACGTGGTCGCCGCCGGGCTCACCCAGTCGGTTGGTTACGCCTTGGGTTGCCGCATGGCCGGCGAGAAGACCGTGGTCTTGGTCTATTTCGGCGACGGGGCCACCAGCCAAGGCGAGACCCACGAGGCGATGAATTTCGCGTCGATCCACAAACTTCCGGTAATCTTCATCTGTGAGAACAACCGCTACGCCATCTCCACGCCTAAGACCAGCCAGATGGCCATCGAAGAGTTTGCGGACCGCGCATCGAGCTACGGTTTCCCCGGATTTACGGTGGACGGCATGGACCTGGTCGCGTGCTACGAGGCAACCAGGGAGGCCATCATCCACGCCCGCTCCCAGGGCCCGGTGCTCTTGGAGATGATGGTGGAACGGTTCATGTCCCACACCACCGACGATGACGACAGCCGCTACCGGCCTGAGGGCGAGGTGGAACGGGCCCGCGAAAGGGACCCGGTTGTAACCCTGGCCCGGACCCTGATCGATGAGACGATCTTGACCCAGAAGCAGGTGGATGAGATYGCCGCCGCSGTTCTCAAGGCAACGGACGAAGCCACCGACATCGCCGATGCATCGAGTCCGCCGGACGAGTCTGGATTGCACGACATGGTGTATAGCCCGTAAGACCCCTACAACGTCGAATTGGAGTTATCTTGGCCGTTAAAAGCGTTATCGAAGCTGTCCGGGAAGCCATCAGGGAAGAGATGGCCCGCGACCCCAAGGTCTTTGTCATTGGAGAAGACGTTGGCATTCGTGGCGGCGTTTTCCTGGCCACCCWGGGTCTRGCTGAGGAGTTCGGGTACGACCGCGTCATCGACGCCCCACTGGCCGAAGCGTCCATCATGGGCATCGCCTTGGGCGCCGCATTCCGGGGTATGCGTCCCATCCCCGAGGTCCAATTCTCCGATTTCGTCTGGCCATCCATCAATCAATTGATTGGCGAGGCGGCCCGCACCTGTTACGGCACCAATGGGGCTTTACAGGTCCCCATGGTCATCCGCATGCCCTATGGCGGCGGTATCCGGGGCGGCCTGTTCCACTCCCAGAACGTGGAGACCCACTTCTTCCACACCCCCGGGCTCAAGGTCGTTACGCCCAGCACGCCCTACGACGCCAAGGGCCTCTTGAAATCGGCCATCCGCGACAACAACCCCGTGGTGTTTCTGGAACATAAGAAGACCTACCGGCTGGTGCGCGGAGAGGTGCCTGATGAGGAGTACACCTTGCCGTTAGGGAAGGCCGACATCAAACGGACCGGCAGCCACATCACAGTGGTGTCCTACGGCCTGACTCTCCACTACTGCCTTGAAGSYGCCGAAGAACTGGCCGGTGAGGGCATTGACGTGGAGGTTGTCGACCTGCGAACGTTAACCCCTCTGGACACCGAAACGATCCTGGAATCAGTGAAGAAGACAGGGAAGCTGGCCATCGTGCACGAAGACAACATCACCGGCGGAGTGGGCGCTGAGATCGCAGCCCTGGCGGCCGGTCAGGCATTTGAATACCTGGACGGCCCGATCATGAGGRTCTGCGGGCCGGACGTGCCCACCATGCCCTTCGCCCAAACGCTGGAAGACGCCTATATGCCCACCGCGGACAAGATTGCGGACGGTCTCCGCAAACTGGCGGCCTACTAAGTTATGTCRATAACCATAGAACTGCCCCACGTCGGCGAATCGGTGGTCGAAGGGACCATCGGTAAGTGGCTCAAGAAACCGGGGGATACAGTCAAGCGTTACGAGCCATTGGTTGAGATCATCACCGACAAGGTGACCATGGAGGTCCCCTCGCCGGTCGATGGTTCCGTGGTCCGGCTGCTCGCCGAGGAGGGGGAAACTCTGCCCATGGGGGCGCCCATCGCCGAAGTGGCCACCGCCGACAGCCCCGAGGGCGCCGAGCCGGAGACCGCATCCATCGAGATTGAAACTGCCGCGCCCGACTCCCCGGGGACCACCGGCTATCTGCTAAAGAACGTAACACCGGTCGGCCCAACCGGCGGCGCAGTCGTGGAAATCGAGGAGCCTACCGGTACCACTGCCGACGCTGCGGCGACCCAGCCTGCCGCACCAGCAGCTCCGGTGACGCCCGCCCCTGCTGCGGCTCCACCCGCGCCCTCCGGCTCGACACGCCTGTCCCCAGCCGTACGGCGATTGGCTCAGGAGCATTCGGTCGATGTGTCGCAGGTCCAAGGCACCGGCCTGGGAGGACGAATCACACGTGATGACGTTCTGAAATTCGTGGAGAGCGGTCCGGCCACAGCCCCCGCCGCCGCCCCAGCCCGCCAACCGGCCGGAGAGACTTCAGCCGACGGYKMRSMGAMYTMCAYSACSNTWRSCSSYGTSCGGCNGSAYSAKSKCYKMGKSCANGRWCAWNGAGCRTTWGSGANANACMCYSTGCNCKGSWGCACSRYSGANGYCGNNGTGACCAGCCTGGTTKCGCTCCGCGCCTCGGTTCGCGCCGAGTTCGAGCAGAAGCAAGGTAGTTCACTTACCTATCTGCCGTTCGTGATCAAGGCGGTGGTGGAAGCATTGAAAGAGTTCCCAACTATGAACGCCACCTGGGGCGGCGACAAGATCATTCTCAAGAATCGGGTGAACCTGGGTCTGGCGGTGGCCGCGCCCGGTGGACTGATCGTCCCCGTGCTCCACAACGCCGACCAACTCAGCATCGCCGGACTCGCCGCGGCCGCCAAAGACTTAGCTGACCGCGCCCGGACCAAGAAGCTGACTTTGAACGACGTCCAGGGCGGCACATTCACCCTGAACAACACCGGCGCTTTGGGTTCCTACCTCTCCGGGCCCATCATCAACTACCCCCAAGCCGGYATCCTGACCACCGAGACCATCCAGAAGCGGGCCGTGGTGATAGATGACGCCATCGCCATCCGGTCGATGATGAACATCTGCCTGRCCTTCGACCACCGTATCAACGACGGCTCCGAGGCCAGTGGGTTCATGGCRGCGGTGAAGTCCAAACTTCAGAAGATGGCCCCCGGCACATCTATCTATTAGGCCGATACCCTACTAGTCCGGCTAATGCCAAGTTTCGGAAATCGCAGTCTCGCCGATCCGTTCGTCCTGAGCCCGTCGGAGGAYCTCTGCGCAGTCATGGTTCGACAGAGCTCACCACGAACGGGAAGTGGCCCCGAACGATTTGTAACCCAGATTACCTGCAGGAATTTCTAACCGACCATGCCTCCCGCAAACCTCTGCCGTGCCGTCTGGCTCGGAGATATGGAATACCTGGAAGCCTACGACTTGCAACTGTCGCTGGTGGAGAAGGTCCACTCGGGCCAGGAACCCAACACCCTGCTGWTGTTGGAGCACCCCCATGTCTACACCAAGGGCCGCCTGAGCAAAGGGTCGGATGTGCTGCTGCCCGAAGAAGATCTGGCTGCCAAGGGCGTCGCCGTACTCGAGACCGACCGTGGCGGGCAGGTGACCTACCATGGGCCGGGACAGTTGGTCGTCTATCCGATAGTCAACCTCAAGGACTGGGGCGGACCGGTGAAGTACGTCCGGGCGCTAGAGCAAGTGGTCATCGCCACGCTGGCCGAGATGGGCATCACCGCCAACTGCGAGTCCGGCAACACCGGCGTCTGGACCGGCCAAGGCAAGATCGCCGCCATCGGCGTCAAGATCAGCCGCGGCATAGCCTTCCACGGCCTGGCCCTGAACGTGAACACCGACCTAACCTACTACCAGAACATCATCCCCTGCGGGATAGCAGACCGGCCGGTGACGTCCATGGCTTCTATCTTGAGGGAACCGGTGGACATGGAGTTGGTGCGCTACGGTTTGGTTTACCAGTTTGGGCGGGAATTTGGGTGGACGATGGAGGATGGTTTGCCGGAGCAGGTTACGGTCTTATAGCGGAGGCAGGTTTCTCCTTACACACCAGTGGTTTTCGGTTCATCAACTGCCACAACCATTATCACTACATCTGTATCGCTGGTAACCGTTGTCCTGTGCCCTTTGCCCCAGGTATCCTCCAGAAGAAATGCCGCGCTAGCTGGAAACCGCCTTACGTCGCCGTCACTGGCCGTAACCTCGTACTCGCCCTGTGTGGTGAAAAACACACTTTTGGTGGGGACTGGATGAGGCACGTCACCCTCCCATCCTAGAGGAGCGCCCAGCCATTCTATCTTCGCGGAGGGCAAAAACGGAGCTGTCGCCAGAGGAGCTTCCGGTGGAGCAAATTCCATGAAAATAAGCTCGGTTTCCAGGTCTTCAAAATGAGATTCTCCTGCCTCATCTGTGTAGATYCGGACGTACTTAGCCCTGTCCATGTWCTCCTCCATCGTGAAATCCGTTCAGGCAGCAACTATARCCAGAATGGAGCTGGTCTGCGTTGCCGAACAGCTCCACGTTGGTCGATGAAATTGGGCCTAAGCCTCGACCACCTCCACCTCTCCTCTCTGAAACAGCTTGATGATCAAGGGCAGCAACGCCAGCGACGCCACCCAGCTCAAGACCATGATTGACGCCATGAAGATGCCTACTATGATGTAGGGCGTCAGCGAAGCGAAGAACATGGGGACGAACCCCAAGGCGATGATCAGGGCGTTTCGGGTGATGGCGCGGGCCGGTTCCTCGTAGATCCTCTTCAGCGCCAGGACCGTAGAACCCYCCTCTTCCACCAACTKCCGGTAGCGTTGGATGAAGTGAATGGCGAAGTCGATTGCGATGCCCAGTACCAGCGTGGATAGCACGGCGATGGGCATATCGTAGTCTTTGCCGATGAACCCGATCACGCCGTAGACCAAYARGATCGTGGCAGACAAGGGTAGGATGGCCAGGACCGCCCAGCGGAGCGAGCGGAAGAGCACGATCATCAAGACGAATACCACCGCGAATGTGGAGAGGAACGCCTTAAGCATGCCGGAGACCATCTTGTCCTGCCAGACCAGGTTCAGGTAGGTCTCACCGGCCCACTCGGCGTTGGTCCCAGCCGGAAACGGATTTGCCGCCAGGAAGGCGTCGGCTTCGTCCAGCACCCTTTGCATGGACTTGTTATCGCCGCTCTTCATGGAGATCTGGACGTTGGCCCTCCGGTAATCCGGAGAGATCAACGCGCTGGCTAAGGCGCCCTGCGATGAGTCGAACRCCGCGTCCAATGAACGCTCGATCTGACCTTGCGTTCTGGGGACAGCGTCCTGGCCCGCCCCATTCGTTACCAAGTCCGCGTAGGACGTGACCTGYCCCACGATGGAAACTTCAGCCATCCTTTCCTGCAACGCCAAAAGCTGCGAAACYATCTCAGGGCTGGTTAACGTCGCCGGGCCGGCGCCCTCGATGATTAGGTTCGCGTTGTAAACACCGGGGAACAGGTCGTTGACCGCCTCTATGGCAAGTCTGATCTCGCTACCCGACTTGAACCAACGCACTGGGTTGTCGTTGACCGATATCTTCATCATRCCCGGGATGGCCACGATGACCAGCACGATGAACAAGACCGGCAGGATTATCGGTTTCCCAACAGTAAACCGGCCCATCCCCCGGAGGGCGCCCGTTARGGCCTTGCTCCCCGATTCGGCGYCGCCCTTGATGCTGCGCCGCAGGCCCTCTTCGCCCAGCAGCATGATGAACGCCGGCAGGAAGAGCATCGTCAAAAGCCAGGCGAAGAACACTCCCAGAGCCACGAACAGGCCGAATACCTGCACCGGCGGTATCGGCGCGATGGCCAAAGACGCGAAGGCCACGGCGGTGGTGAGCGATGTGAACGTGATGGGCGTGGCCAAACTCTTTGTAGACCAGCCGCAGCGTGGTGCTCCGGTCCTGGGTCTGGGGATAGCGCTCGAAGAACTCGCTCAGGATATGGATGCTATCCAAGACCGCGATGGGCATGAGGAAGATGGGGATCATGGAACTCATGATATGGAGGGTGAACCCCGTCCCAGTCAGAAGACCCATGGTCCAGACCACGCTCAGCATCGCCACAAGCATGGCGGCCACGACCAAAACCAACTTGCGGAAGAAGTAAAGCATCAGCAGGAAGATCAACATGCCGGCCAGTGGCGCCAACAATGCCATCTGTATGAACATGTCCCGCCCGAACTTCTCTTCCGCCAGCGGCAGCCCGGCCAGAAAGTGGCCTCCGTCGCCGGCCAGGGTGTGGACTGACACCAGACCGTCAACCTCGGCCGCTACCCCATTTACGTCTCCCTTCTCTTTCAATGGGATGTAGATAGCAAGAGCCATGACGTCCTCGGAGATCACCCGGTTGCCGAGGAGCGGATTCCCGACAATGTCGGCGGCGATACGGTCCACGTCGGCCTCTGAAAGRTCTCCCTCCGGTRCGGCGGTGATCGACGCAAAGCTGATCACTCCCTCGGATTCCACACGGTCCAGCGCCTTGATGTCCTCCACCAGCCGGGCGGCGTTGGCCAGCGTGCCCGGATTCAGCACGCCTTCGTCATCGACGATGCCCAAGACCAACATGTTCTTGGCGCCGAATTCCTCGGCTATCGAATTGTTCAGCACCCGTACCGGRTGGGACNMCGACAACATGTTCTCGGGATCTGTGTCGACAGTTACCCGCAGGACCAGCGCAACAAGCAGCACGATCGTCACGATCAGCGCCCCTACTAGGACTAGCTTGGGCCTCGTTATCCCCACTTCAACGATGGCCGATTGAATGGCATTCAGGGATTTAAACATCGGAGGCCTTCATAGGACGCCTGCTGTTGTGATCGATTAAGGTATCCGGACGGCRATCAGTATGCCTCATTTCGCCTGAAGATTCCTCGATTTTTGACACCCTCAACCGCCATTGCTACACTCGCCTAGCCCGGTCCTAGAGGCCCGGCTTAGATGCTGGCGGAGGTAGGTCAATGGCGGTTTCTCAGAAGGTCCGGCGGTTCATGGAAGAGGGGGGGTGGATACGCCGCGTATTTGAAGAGGGTATGGCGCTTAAAGCCCAGATCGGGGCCGACAAAGTGTTCGATCTGTCGCTGGGGAACCCGGTGATGGAACCGCCCCAGGAGTTCCACGACGAGYTGCGCCGCCTCGCCAACGCTCCCATTTCAGGGATGCACCGCTACRTGCCCAACCCCGGCTACATGGAAACCCGCCAAGCTGTGGCCGACACCCTGAAAAGCGAGTCCGGCCTGGATTTCTCCGCTGGTGACGTCATCATGACCTGCGGGGCCGCAGCGGCAGCCAACGTGGTGCTAAAGACAATCTTGAACGAAGGCGACGAAGTGATAATCCTGTCGCCCTACTTCTGGGAATACCTTTATTACATCGACAACCACGGCGGCGTGGCGGTGGTGGCGGCCTGCGACGACCGGTTCCAGCCGGACCTTGCTTCGATCGAAGCTGCGATGACCGCCAAAACGCGGGCGATCATGATCAACTCCCCCAACAACCCCTCCGGCGCCGTCTATTCAGAGGACAGCATCAAAGGGCTGGCGGTATTGTTGGAGCGGAAGCAGGCCGAGTACAGAACTGAGATTTTCATCATTAGCGATGAGCCCTACCGCCGCATCATCTTCGACGGCATGAGCTTCCCCCAGATACTGCCCCACTACGACAACAGCGTGATGGTCACCTCCCATGCCAAGGACCTCGCCCTGCCGGGCGAGCGCATCGGCTACATCGCGGTGAACCCCAACTATGCGGGCAAAGTGGAACTGTCGGCCGGGCTTTCTTTCTGCAACCGCACCCTGGGATTCGTCAACGCTCCCGCGCTGATGCAACACATCATCCGCAACCTTCAGGGTGTGAGCGTGGACGCCGGGTATTACGAGAAGAAACGGGACTACCTCTGCCAGCACCTGGGAGAGCTTGGCTACGATGTGGTGAAGCCCCAAGGCGCCTTCTACCTCTACCCCAAAGCGCCCATCGAAGACGATGCGGTCTTCTGCAAGACCCTTCTGAACAGCAACGTATTAGTAGTGCCGGGGCGTGGTTTCGGCACGCCGGGCTACTTCCGCATCTCGTACTGCGTCGAGGACTGGGTGTTGGAGGGAGCGGTCCAGGGCTTCGCTGAAGCGATGGCGAATCCCGGCGGTTAGTCTCTCAGACTATTCCAGACCCTGCTCTCTACGGTAGGCCAGGACTCTGGCCGGAGTCCTGGGGTTTGGTATCAACAGATAGAAGACTGCCGCCAGCCCATAGATGACCACCAGGGGGACCAAGGCCCATTTGAAGCTATCCGTATGGTCGAAGATGACGCCCATCCACACGGGCGTGCTCATCGACATGAATTGGTCAGGCAGGTGCTGCCAGCCGCGTAAAGTCGCATAGCTGCGTCGGCCGAAGTAATCGCCCAAGATGGCCCAGGCCAGCGGGTTGGCCGTCTCCGAAAAGGCNAAAAGGACCACGAACGCCACCACCTGCCAGATGTTCCCTGAGCCGTTCACCAAGACCAGCATGGACAGCGCGCCGCCGATCATGCACACAGAACTCAGTTTTTTCTTGGACCACCGGTCGCCCAGCCAACCGATGATGGGAATCATCAACAACAGACTGAATGACATCACGCCGATGAAGGCCACGGCGATCGGTTGGGCGCTGTCCTCCGACCGCCCTGAACCCATCAGGAACCAGACCACAACGGGCACCATCAGAAACGTGATCCCGGAATGCACCGTATTTCGCATGCCAACCGCGAGCACGAATATCCAGAATGTAGGGGTCTTCATGGCTTCCGGGGCGGTGAAATCCGGCTCTCCTGCGTGGAGGATGGCCGCTCCGTGCCGCTCCATCTCGGGACAATCGYCTGTCAGCGAAGTCGRCGAGCCGATATTRATCTCATTCTCGGGAATCGGGTCTCCGTCGGGCCTCAGTCCCATGCTCTCCGGATCCCTACGGATCAGGAACGACATCGGGATAACCACCGCAAGGATGATTATGCCGGAGATGAAGGCCGCCGGACGCCAACCGGCGCCAAGCACCAAGAATCCCATGAGCGGGGCAATCACCGTGCCTCCGATCGCCGTGCCCATGCCTGCGATTCCCATGGCCAGGCCCCGGTGCCGCCGGAACCACTGGTTGATGGCCGGCATGGTGGCGTTGTTGTACCCGGCSCGGAAACCCAGCGAAAGGAGGCCAACAAAGATGATTACAAAAAATAGATAGTTCTGGGTGAATGAGAGCAGGATGAACCCAAGACCCGAGGTAAGGCCGCCGAACATCAGGATGACCCTTGGACCGAAGCGGTCTGTCGCCCAGCCCATCAGCGGGCCCTGAAGCCCACCCTCCATGCGRCCAAGCATCTCAGCGGTTGCCACCGCGGCCAGGCCGATGCCTAATTCGTTTCTGAGGGGAATCAGGTAAGAGGTGAAACCCTTATTGAAAGTGCCGTGCTTGAGTGAGTCCACGCTGGCGGATATGATCGCGATCCACCAGCCGTAGAACATGTTGCGGGGCAACCGCATCTTCTGTGTTATTCGTTCTTTGATCAAATCGGAGGGTTCGCCTGGTTCGACGGCTACCGGAGGCCGCGTGATGGCTGATGTTGCGCGGGGGAAACCTGTATGGGTGCGCCGGGTCTAGTATACAGCCTGTATSGGCTTCCAAGCCGGGCCTTGGCGGCTTCACGGCCGGTAAACGCAACCGGCCCGGCCGAGATTGGCCGGGCCGGTTATCTATCAGCGTTATGACCATAGGCCACTTGGGTTAGAGGTTGATGACTATGTTGTCCGGACCCCGCGACAGAATGGCTTCGGCCGGTTCGTCATAGGGATTCCCTTCGATGTGATTGAAGTTGGCCGGCACGAAGAGAAAATCTCCCGGCCCTCCTTCGATGTACTCTTTGTAGTCTTCGCCGAAATAGACTCGGATATGTCCTTTGRCGATGTAAGCGGCGGTCTCTGCTTCACCGTGGTGGTGGGGCGGCCCCATGGTGTTTGGAACGCATTCCACCTTGCCCAGCCAGATCTTCTTGGCCCCGGCGGTATTGCTGTCGATCCCAGGGCTGCGAATCATGCCAGGGGTCTGGGTAGTGGTATCCGGGGATGCCGTTCCCTTAACAACAACCAGGTCTTTTCCWCTTATTTGAGTACTCATATCTGCTCCGTTATTTCGGATGGGATTTATGAATGACCACGGTATCGGCCTACGCGGCAATGATACGCCGCCGCCAACGTGAGTACAACTTGTGAACGTACGAAGATGACTAGCGCCCAAGCGGGCTGTAGTTATCCTACCAAGCAGACCCACTTATCCCCACTCATAGACCGATTCTCCACATGCAATGGACCAACCCGCGAATAAGTCACCCCCAGGAAGCTCGGCTGTGCCGGCAATTTACTTGAAGGGCCAACCATGTTTTACTGAATCGATCGATTCTAGTCAGTTACCCAGCGGGAGAACCATTGTGGAAGTCACCAAAAAGTTCGCCGAATATGTAGTCAACACCAACCTGGAGGACTTTCCGCCCGAAGCGATCGGTGCCGCCAAAGCCGCCATCATCGATTGCCTGGGGTGCGCCCTGGCCGGCTCCAAAGAGCCCTTGGCCGATGTSCTGGTCAACTATCTGGCCGACCTGGGCGGCAAGCCCGCCGCGACTGTCATCGGGCGCGGCTTCAAGACCAGCGCGCAGGAAGCTGGGCTGATCAACGGGGCCATGTCCCACGCCTTGGACTATGACGACATCACCTTCATAACGAAAACCCACCCCAGCGCGGTGCTGATACCGGCCGCACTGCCGGTGGCGGAAGAGATTGGCGCATCGGGCCGGGACATGCTGTTGGCCTACCTGGTGGGGTTTGAAGTGGCCTGCGCCGTGGGCGACGCCATCAGCACGGCTTACTTCGACGACCTTGGCTGGCACCCAACCGGGCCGCTGGGCGCATTGGGCGCCGCCGCCGCCGCRGCACGCCTGCTGGGACTTGACGTTGAACAAACAGCGATGGCCATCTCTCTGGGGGCGTCCCAATCTTCTGGGCTGCGCCAGAACTTCGGCACCATGACCAAACCCTTCCACGCTGGCCACGCCTGCAAGTCCKGCATCACCGCCGCCAAGCTGGTCCAAGGCGGRTTCACCGCCGGGACCGACGCCTTAGAAGGRCGGTTCGGGTTCATGCGGGCCTTCTCCGGGGGCAACGATTACGACCCGGAGAAAGCGGCCGCGTCTTTGGGCAGCCGCTGTTTTATGATCGAGTCGGGTATCGAGATCAAGAAGTACCCCTGTTGCGGCAGTGCCCACTTGGCCCTGGACGCCGTCTCCGCCATGCAGCAGCGGGAGGCGTTGGAAGCGGCCAACATCGAGCGTATCGAGGTCCGGGTGGACTTCGATCCGCCCCGGTCGCTTATCCACTCCCGTCCCAAAGAGGGACTGGAGGGTAAGTTCAGCATGCAGTACTGCCTGGCCGCCGAGATCCTGGACGGCCGCGTCGGCATGTCGACCTTCACCGACGAGCAGGTGATGCGGCCCGAGGCCCAAGAGCTGATCCCCAAGATAGAGATGATACGTCACGCCGGTTTCGAGGGCCAGACCAGTTGGACCGAAGCAAATCACGAGGTTGAGATCCACCTGAAAGACGGACGTGTGCTAACCCAGCGGGCCGACCGCGCAACTACCGGCTCCCTGCGCGGCGCWACATTAGAAGAGGTCCACACCAAATTCCTCGACACCGCCGCCATGGCCCTCACCCAAGAAAACACCGCCGCCACTCTAGAGATGTTGGACAACCTGGAAGACATCGGGCCCGTCGGGCCGTTGGCTGATTTACTGGGAGCGTAGCCCACCTACTGGGCGGTCACTCCACCATCAATAACCAACTCCGAGCCGGTGAYGRMSRRASMSKCCYCKRRSRCCAGATNNNAGAGNGCYSSGTAGGCGATGTCCTGGGCAGTGCCGATCCTGGATAGGGCAGTCCTGGAGATCGATGCTTCCCTGCTCGCGGCGTCGGGCCAGACTTGATCTCCCATGTCGGTGTCGATGGGACCCGGGTGGATGGAATTGGCCCGGATGCCCTCGGCCRCGTACTGCACAGCGGTGGACTTGGTGAAAATTCGGACCGCGCCCTTGGACGCGCTGTAGGCCGCGCTGGTCTTGCTTCCCACCAGGCCGGCAGTSGATGAGATATTAACGATGGACCCGCCGCCCGCCTTCCGCATCTCCGGAATCGCCGCCTTGGTGCCCAGAAACACGCCCTTGGCGTTCACGTCCATGATGTCATCCCATTGGTCTGAAGACGTCTCGAGGACGTGGCCCCGCCGCCAGATGCCGGCATTGTTGACTAAGATGTCCAACTTCCCGAAGGCCGCCACCGCCGACTGCACCGCCGCGTCCCATTCGTCTTCGTTGGTCACGTCGAGATGCACGTAAAGCGCGTCGCCTCCCGCCTCGGCTATYTCCGCCGCCACGGCCATGCCTTCTTGGTCGGTCACGTCGGCCAAAACAACCTTGGCGCCCTCTTTGGCAAACATCCGGGCTTCCTCGGCGCCCTGGCCTCGGGCTGCTCCAGTGATCAACGCTACTTTCCCCTGTAACCGCATATTTGACCTCTCTAGGACGATTATTCTCTGGCTTGCACTTCAGAAGTGCAGTCTATCGCGAGAGAAGGGTCAGACTCAATATCACGAGAGCGCAACACTCACAAACGATTATTTGATAGTCATTGACAACGAAAAGGCTGCACCTCTAATATATGAGGCTAGAAGTATAGGTCGAGCTACGCCTTGATCTTATCCATACCCAGGCTATAAATACGGTATGTCTCAAAATATGGGGCATCACCGAATAAGAGGAGCAATATGAGTGACCARGATATCGCCTTGATGGCCCACCTTATGCGCCGCGCYGGATTYGGCGCCASCCGYGACGAGCTTGAAGCYCGCGTAGCCRWKGGYTACGAAGCCACRGTGGAAGAGCTTCTYRRTACCSAAGWRCAAGAAGAACTCAACCGCGACGAGATGCAGCGTTTCCACCCTTGGACCTGGCGTCCCGGTACCCTCCCCGGCATGGGCGCCGCCGAATGGCTGCACGACTTGGTTAACACCAAGCGCCCCCTGGAAGAGAAGATGTCCCTTTTCTGGCACGGCATCTTCGCCACCGGCGTCTCAAAGGTTGACCACTACGACGACGTCATGGACATGATTGTAAAATTCCGCAAAAACGGCCTGGGCGACTTCCGCGAACTGCTCCTTGAAATGGCCAAAGACCCGGCCATGATCTACTGGCTGGACAACAACGACAACCACGCCGACGCGGTCAATGAGAACTGGGGCCGTGAGTTGCTGGAACTCTTCAGCATGGGCGTTGGCAACTACACCGAGGACGATGTCYGGGACTGCTCCCGGTCCTTCACCGGTTGGACCATCGAGCCCAAACTTCCCCGGGGCCCCATCGGCCGTCACGACTGGTTCTTCGAATACCGCGAGGAAGACCACGACGACACCGATAAGACCTTCCTGGGTCACACCGGCAACCACAACGGCGAAGACATCATCAAGTTCATCACCGACGACCCGGCCTGCGCCCGGTTCATCGCCCGCCACCTCTACAGCTTCTTTGTAGCCGACGAGGTCCAGGTCCCGGCATGGTCAGTGACCCCGCCCCGCGACCCCGAAGCCGTTGACCTGCTGGCCAACACCTTGATGAACAGCGGATACGACATGCGTACCACCCTGCGTGTGCTGTTCAACTCCGACTTCTTCAAGAGCGCCCGCTTCGAGCGTCTGAAGAACCCCACCGAAGTGGTGGTTGGAACTCTTCGGATGGTCGGCGGCGCCGAGTTCCCCGCCCCCGGTATCGGCGACCTGTCCCGTCAGCCCAGCTATATGGGCCAGGACCTGCTCAACCCGCCTTCCGTTGAGGGTTGGCACACCGKCKCYKRSYGSMWCARSWSSGGSWCRCTSRTGSRMCGCGTCAACTTCACCGCCGAACTGGTCGGTGACGTTACCCGCCCCGGTATCAGGAACATCGTCGACCGGATGATCGCCAAGGGCGACACYTCCCCTGAGGCCGTGGTCGACGGCGCCCTGGACCTGATGGGTCCACTGGAAGTCAATCCCGAGAGCCACGTTGAGTTGGTCGGCTTCGTTAGCGAAGGCGGAGACTTCTCCTGGAAATCGGCCGACGACATCGAGMAATCCACGGTYCGCGTATCCGAGTTGATGCAACTGATCGTCTCGCTGCGCGAGTACCAGTACGCCTRATCCGTAGGAGGATAACTAACAGATGACTAGCACAAAAAAAGACCCGGTYCTGGTTGTATTCCAGTTGTCGGGGGGCAATGACTACCTGAACACAGTTATTCCCTACGCCGATCCGATCTACCGGGACGCCCGCCCCACGGTTGGCATCGCCGAAGACCGCGTCATCAAGATYGACGACAAAGTCGGTTTCCACCCTGAGATGGGACCACTGAAAAAGGTATATGACCGGGGCGACATGGCCATCATTCATGGCATCGGTTACCCCAAGTCCCCTCGCTCTCATTTCCGCTCGATGGACATCTGGCACACCTGTGAGCCCATCGCTCTGGGAACCGAGGGTTGGCTGGGCCGCGCCACCCGCGACCTGGACCCCGGCAAAGAGAACGTACTGACCACSGTCAGCTTCGGTCCYTCTTTGTTCCGSGCYCTGGCCCTTCCCGGGACCCCGGTTGCGGTTGTCGATGACCTGGACAACTACGGCCTGCTCCCCGGCATCACTGAGAAAGAACAGCGGACCAAGATCCTGGACCGCTTCGCACGGATGTACTCGCCGGCCGTCGGCAGCAGCGCCGTGATGGATTACCTGGGTCAGACCGGCCTGGACACTCTGGAAGGCGCCGACATCCTGAACAAAGCCCCAGGGATGTACTCATCCAACGTTGAGTATCCCGACACCTCCATCGCCAAGAAGTTGCGGAGCATCGCCCAGGTGCACATGGCCAACTTCGGCACCCGTATCTTCTACGTCGACCACGGCAGCTTCGACAGCCACTCCAACCARRCSGGMATGSMCGMYAMGCTKTGGARSGAYGTTTCCSARGSCMTSRMCGMCTTYTTSGMTGAYCTCCGSGAGCACGAYGCCRSCGACAACGTCTCAGTCCTGATGTTCACCGAGTTCGGACGGCGGACCCATGACAATGGTTCCGGCACCGACCACGGCGCCGGCGGGGCCGCCTTCATGTTCGGCGACAACGTCAAGGGCGGACAGTACAGCGAATTCCCGTCCATGAAGTCCGAGGACCTGGAACAGGGCGATGTCGTACCCAATTACGATTTCCGCGGCCTGTACACCACCGTCTTGGAAGATTGGATGGGCCTGGACGGCAAGCCCATCGTGGACGGCAGCTTCGAGAAGTTGCCCATCTTCGCCTAGGCAGTTCAGACCGGTCCAGTGGGCCAGTCGATAATCACGAATCAATACGGACGGCGTTCGCGCCGTCCGCGAGGAATATAATGCTTACGGAAACAGTGGCAGGCAGGACTTACGACTACAGCCACAACGTTGGCCGCGGCGCTCAGTCTGGAATGGGCTTTAACTGGCCCAACTCCATGACCTTCGCTTCCGATGGCACCGTCTATGTTGCCAACCGGGGCAGTGAGAGCATCAGCAACGTTGGTTGGAACCGCACTGGCGTTGGCCAGCGCATATCAAAGCTCACCATCGGCGCCGAGTGGGGCGAAGAAGAGTTCCTGGGTGAATTCAGCCGGTACGGAAACGGCGATGGCCAACTGATCTGGCCTGCCGGTATCGCATCCAACGACCAGGGCGAGATATTCGTCACAGACGAATGGCTTAACCGGGTCTCGGTATTCGACAAGGACGACAATCTGGTCCGTACTTTCGATACCGTCCAGCCCGGCGAGAAAGAGCCCAACGGGGCCGCCGGGATCGCCATCGCCAAAGACGGCACCGTCTATGTCAGCGACAGCCGGAGCCATAAGGTCCGGATGTTCAAGAGCGACGGGACCTTCATCAAATCTTTCGGTAATAAAGGCGTTAGCGAAGGGCAGTTCGATGCCCCYTGGGGCCTCACGGTCGATCACAACGGCAAAGTATATGTTGCCGATTTCAATAACGACCGCGTCCAGAAGTTCTCGGCCGACGGCAAGTTCGAGGCCCAGATCGGACGGCCAGGCAAGAAACGCGGCGACCTCAGCGGACCCACCGACGTGGCCGTGGACCCAGATGGCGACATCTATGTCTGCGACTGGACCGCCAACCGCTGGGACCGGGGCCGGGTGCATATCTTCACCGCCGAGGGCCAGTTCCTGACCTCTCTGGTSGGTGACGCCCAAGTGCTTTCTCAATGGGCCCAGATGACCGTCGACGCCAACGCCGACTACGCCAAGCGCCGCCGGGAAGTCCACAGCACCGAGCCGGAATGGACGTTCGCCCAGCCCACCGCGGTGGAATGGGACACGGCCAACAACCGCCTGATGGTGGCGGACACCCAACGCAGCCGCCTGCAGATCTACAAGAAGCAGTCCGGCTACTTGGTGCCCCAGCTCAATCTCTGATTCAAGAAACCAGCAGGTTTCAGATCGATCAGCAGCAACAGAACCTTGGCGGAGCCGTTACGGTCTCCGCCAAGGTTATTTTTAGCCCCACACAACACGAATCCAAATCTTGGTAGCAACACGACCTTTATGCCTGAACCAATAAGCCGGGAAGCCAAAGAAAATTTCCTCAAGATGGCGGAAGAGGACCCGGAGATGACCTGCGCCGACGCTCCCACCGACATCCTGGAAGCCGCGTCCGCCGAGGCCGAGCCGACCCCGTTCATGGAAGAATATTTCGCCACCGGCCACGCTAGCTGGCTGGCCGTCAAGCACGGCCGGCGCATAAGCCTGCCCCAGAACCTCGTGGACCGCGCCATCTTGGTCCTCTGGAACCGAGCCTGCCTGCTAGAGACCGACCGCCTGCTGGGCCAGACCAACCCCGACGCCGACAAGCCGTTCTTCAGCGATGAGGGRTTGTACTGATTTAGCTGACAGCTATCAGCTTTCCGCGGTCAGCTTTTTCCACCGCAAACCGCCACAACAACAAGAGGTAAACCATGGCCGATCAGTTCAATTACGACAACTTCTTCTCGGCGAATTCGCTGGAGTCCACCCCAGGCACTGTCCGGCATTCAAAGTACGACTTCGCCGTGGCCTATCCGGACCCGGACAATTTGCCACTGGAGGAGTTRATCGAGTCGGTCAGGGCCGGTTTTGAGCGCGAGGGCCGGGACCTGGCCTACTACTCTACCGCCGCGGGCGACCCGGAGCTGAGGAAGCTGGTAGCCGAAAAGCTGACCCGTGAGCGCAATATGAGTGTGACCGCCGACGACATGGTGCTCACATCAGGGTCCGGCGAGGCCATCGGGATCCTGATCCAGGCSCTGACCGACCCCGGAGACGTGGTTTTGGTCGAAGAGTTCGTCTACCTGGGCACATTGAACCAGATGCGCCGCTACGGCGCCGATGTCGTTGCGGTCAAGTGCGACGATGACGGGATCATCCCCGAAGACCTAGACTCGGTCATCACGGAACAGCTCGGAAATGGAAAGAAGGTCAAATACCTCTACACCATCCCCTCGTTCCAAAACCCTCTGGGCTGGACGATGGGCCTGGAACGCCGCAAGCAGGTCCTAGAAGTCACCGGCAAACACGGCATCCCCATCTTCGAAGACGACTGCTACGCCGACCTCCGGTTCGAGGGCGAAGACGTAACTTCGTTCCACTCTCTGGACGACACCGGCCGGGTGATCTATGCCGGRTCATTCTCCAAGATCATCGCCCCCGGGATGCGCATGGGTTACCTGGTCGCCCCCAAAGACGTGATCGCACGCGCCTGGAGCTTCAAACCGGGTGGCGCGGTGAGCCAATTCACCGCCCTGACCATCGCCGAATTGATGAAGGGCGGCTTGGAAAAGCACATCGAGGAACAGAACCGGGCTCTGGCCGTTAAGCGCGACGCCATGGTGGCAGCCCTGGGAGAGAACTTCGGCGGTTCGGTTACCTGGAGCGTTCCCCAAGGCGGGCTATACATCTGGGTGAAGTTTCCCGAGGGCACCGACCTGGCCGCGGTGCAAGAAGAGATCTTCCAAGAAGGAGTCAGCTACTACAACGGCTCCCAATTCTCGCCGACCGGCGAAGGCTCCAACTACGTCCGGCTCTGCTTCGGGCACCCGTCTATAGAAACCATCCGTGACGGGATAGCGGAGCTGGCCCGCATACTTGACAGCAAAAAGGTTTTTCCCGCGTAGGGTCATGGAATAGCTTGGCCTTCATTGGTCCGTCCGTTGTGGGCATCCCCTGGTTCCGTTCGTGGTGAGCCCGTCGAACCACCTGCTCCGCATCGAACAGGTACTACCGGCCATCCTTCAAAAAGCTCCCGATGCATCTGGGAGGCTCTCTATTCCGGCTGGAGTTCAAGACGAGCGGCCGTAGCGAAGTGGATTCCGGCTTTCGCCGGAAGGACCGAGGGAGCATCTAGCCATCCGTTCGTGGTGAGCCCGTCGAACCCCCGCTGGGATTAGTCTGATCTTCACCACAAGAATGGCTTATGCCCATCTTTCGACACGCTCAGGACGAACTGTTGTATTACCCGMCTTTCAGTTTATGGTGAGTCCACACGCCCGCTGATGGTGGCACACACCCGCTCGTGGTGGGTTGAACAAACGCAACCAACATACAAGATTGCCTCAGGAATTGTCATCCTAGACGTCGACAATTGGATTATACGGCTAGGCAATGCAGCACAATGCCAGTTTCCTGGAATTTGCTCTCCCCATTTCGCCCTTTCGACCACCGGCCTAATTTATGGCGGCGGTGCACACTCACATGACGCGGTCGGCGAAATGGTCTGCGACTACTTGCGAGCGATCCATAATGGAGTAGGAGAGGTGACACTATGCAAGAATAGCGTTGGCAATGGAGTAGGTCGAGTCACTRCTCATGGGCAAGACTATTACCCGCCTGCGGCTAGAGCCCCAGTACCCGCTTTGTTGATATAGTAACCCGCAAAGGARCACCTGCGTCTTCAGTGCTCTTGGGATAACAATCGAATCATGATAGGAGCACCAAGGAAGGAAATTGCGTCCTCGATGTCGCGGTCTGTCGGCGGATTTTTAATGGTTTCTACAACTTGGCTGCAATACCTAACAAGTCATTGATGAGCTTGGCGGATGTCGTAACCGAACCGAAGCCATACTCAATAGTAGCCAAAGTCCCTTTATGACGGTCAATGTCCATCGCGGCTACAGCGTCGTTCGGCACTAAGATTTTGAAGTCCCGAAAATATGCGTCACGGATGGTAGATTCAACGCATATCTCGGTGGTAACCCCGCAAATGATTAGGGTATCGACGCCCAGACCCCTTAAAATGACCTCCAAGCTGGTATTGTAAAAGGAGCTATAGCGGGTTTTGTCCAAAACATAATCTTCCAGCCGTTGGTCCATCCGAGGGTCTAATTCGGAGTCCCAGGTGCCCATTACCAATGAGTTGATCTCTTTAAATCTGGCCCGTCGGACCGAGCGGAGACCGGCGTCCTTGTAATCAGCGCGCAGCACATATCTAGTGAAGATGATGGGGACATCAGCGCTGCGACACCCATCAATCAGCCTTCTCACCGGCAATACTGTTTTTTTCAATTCGGTGATGTCCATGCCGCCCTTGTTCATAGAGCCTTCGTCACTGAGGAAGGCGTTCTGCATATCAACGACGATCATGGCCGTCTTGGACCCTGATAGTGCTTCATTATCGCTGGGCATCCGACACCTCGCTCATCAATTTCCCGCCAAGGGTGAAAATCAATTTGTCTGCCCCAGCCAGACTGGCTCCCTAGCCAAAATRAGGACCAGGAATCGGTCTAGGATTTACCTGGAAATGCGGTACTTCATTGAAGTTAACTAAACCGAYGCGGACGGGAGGACGGCAATGAACCGCCTTCTCTTCTTTCCAACAACTCGAGGCCATTTGATCGAGTAACTGTTCTGAGATCAGGTCGGCCATGGCGTAAACCTCCTCAAATCGACTAAATCAATTGGTAATGAGCCTCGGTCGGTGTGCAGGCCAGACCATTGATTGGAACCAGATCCTGAGGGCACGCCGAAAAGGCGATAACACAATCMATTTTCGCCCGAATAGTCACGTAGTCACCGGGCCGGCAGGCTGGGGGTTCGAAGGAAACTGTATTATCSGCCCTCACCGGAATGTTCATAAACAGGTTCCAGGGGCTGGGCGTTTCGGGAGGCACTAAACTCAGTTCGGCCAAAGCGGCGGCAAGATTGTCGGTACAGTTATCGTGGTACCCAGCGCACCCGAGTTTCTCATATCGATAGCGGTCGCAGGCGGCCAACAAGGTGYCATGAAGACCGTCGCTCGTATCCTCCACTAATGTCAGGATCGGCCGCCGCTGATTGGTAACCATAGATTCCCCTACCCTAGCCATGATGCTGGCAAGGTCAGTCCGGCAATGCTCCATGGACATGAACTCTGTCATGTTCTCGGCGTTAAATGCCCAGGTGTCAACCACCTGCTGGCCATGGGTATTAATGACTCTTATTGCCTGACCCATCTTGAGACGACTCGCCTTGCCTCGACGGGCTGGGATAGTAACCAACGAAGACTGTATCATCGGACCCCCTCTTAGCTTGGGGCGATTGATTTAGATAGTAGTTAACGCTCCAGCGGTTCTTTTCCCGCTCGTGCGTTTGGACGGATAAATACCTGGATTAAAGTGCGTTGCATAACCTCCGGATGTTCTCCTTACTAGTTGAGTGTCCTTGAATAGCCCTTCTAGACGGTTGGTTTGAACACCAGTATCCTATGATTGCCTTGATCTGACACGTAGACGTCGCCGTCGCTGTCTATCGCCAGACCCTGCGGCTGGCTGAACTCCCCGTCTCCGTTGCCCTCCCTCCCCCATTTACGCAGAAATCTGCCCTGTCGACCGAAGACTTGGATCCTATCATTGCCATATTCCGACACGTAGACGTTGCCGTCACTGYCTATCGCCAGACCTTGCGGCTGGCTGAACTCCCCATCTCCGCTGCCCCTGATTCCCCACTTGCGCAGGAATCTGCCCTGTGGATCGAAGACCTGGATCCTATCATTGCCTTGATCTGACACGTAGACGTCGCCTTCACTGTCTATCGCCAGACCCTGGGGCCGGATGAACTCCCCATCTCCGCTGCCCCCGATTCCCCATTTGCGCAGGAACCTCCCCTGTGGGTCGAAGACCTGGATYCTATCATTGCCTTGATCTGACACGTAGACGTTGCCCTCACTGTCTATCGCCAGACCCTGTGGTTGGCTGAACTCCCCGTCTCCGCTACCCTCGCTCCCCCATTTGCGCAGGAACCTCCCCTGTGGGTCGAAGACCTGGATCCTATTATTGCCATATTCTGACACGTAGACGTTGCCGTCACCGTCTACGGCCAGACCCTGAGGCTGGCTGAACTCCCCGTCCCCGCGGCCCCTGATCCCCCACTTGAGAAGGAATCTGCCCTGTGGATCGAAGACCTGGAGCCTATCATTCCAATGATCTGAGGCGTAGACGTTGCCCTCAATGCCTATGCCCAGACCCTGGGGCGTCCTGAACTCCCCGTCTCCACTGCCCTCGCTCCCCCATTTGCGCAGGAACCTGCCCTTTGGGTCGAAAACCTGAATCCTGTTATTGCCATATTCTGACACGTAGACGTTGCCGTCACCGTCTATGGCCAGACCCTGAGGCTGGCTGAACTCCCCGTCTCCGCTGCCTCTGATCCCCCACTTGAGAAGGAAGCTACCCTGTGGATCGAAGACCTGGATCCTGTGATTGCCTCGATCTGACGCGTAGACGTTGCCCTCRTTGTCTATGCTCAGACTCTGRGGCCAACTGAAYTCMCCGTCTCCGCTGCCSKYGMYCCCCCAYTTGCGCAGGAAYCTGCCCTGTGGGTCRAAKACCTGGAGCCTATCGTTGCCTTGATCTGACACGTAGACGTTACCCTCACTGTCTATGACCAGACCCTGGGGCCACCTGAACTCCCCGTCTCCGCTGCCAGTGCCCCCCCACTTGCGCAGGAATCTGCCCTGTGGGTCGAAGACCTGTATCCTGTCATTGCCTCGATCTGACACGTAGATGTTGCCCTCATTGTCTATGCCCAGACCCTGGGGCCACCTGAACTCCCCGTCTCCGCTGCCAATAACACCCCACTTGCGCAGGAATCTGCCCTGTGGGTCGAAGACCTGTATCCGATTATTGTCTCGATCTGACACGTAGACGTTGCCGTCACCGTCTATGGCCAATTCCTGGGGCCGGATGAACTCCCCATCTCCGCTGCCCTCGCCCCCCCACTTGCGTAAGAATCTGCCCTGTGGGTCGAAGACCTGTATCCTATCGTTGCTACATTCCGACACGTAGACATTGCCGGCGCCGTCTATGAYCAGGCMYAGGGGCCACCTGAACTCCCCRTCTCCGCCGCCCCTGRTCCCCCACTTACGCAGGAACTTGACATGAGGACTGTAGACTGCGCTCATCTCAGGCAGGTCCTGTCTTCTGGCTCCGCCAAAGCGGTGATTTCAACCAAGGTGTTGGCGGGGTATTCACCTTTAAAATATTCATTGATTAGAGACTGCTGCTCCAACGCGCTGGCACGGCAGTCGTTGATGCTAGTGACGCAAGTGGTGATCTTGACAATATCCCCTGGCGAACCCCCTTCAGCTTCATCTGCTGATGATCGGGCTTCTTGGGATTCCGACCTGGCAGTATCGGTCGGGTCCAGCACGTATATCGCCTGAGCTATGCGTGCCCGYAGKCCCTTTGCCTCGGCCACTTTAGGTAAGACGGCGGCGTTGTAGGTCGAGAAGAGGGAATTTATCTCTGCGTTCATGGTTTCCAGTTCCAGTTCGTTCTGCGCTAGCCCGTCGAAGATGTCGTCCAGCTCTGCTCGCTTTGTCCGCAGCTCGTCTTCTTCGGGACTTAGTCTTCTTTCTATAGTCATTTTTGGTGATGATGGTCGCTCGGATCTAGGAATCAGAAAATCTATTGCCCTAAGGATTATCCAGATCCGAGTCCACTTGGCGCCTTTAATTTTACATCTTCGGCGGCTAGGATGTGCCCACACTCCYTTTTCGGAGCGGTCTCCGGCCAAACTTCAAGCATTAGCATGACGTCCACAGAACGCTATATAAAAAGGACACCAGGTAACCCTCCGGCAACTGATCAAATCCCATATAATCCTCAATGCTAAATCATCCAGTATTAATCGGGGAAGTTTTTATGGYCGAACAGGAGTTCGTGAAAGTAGCTGAAGTCGGTGACGTTGCACCTGGAGAAATGACCGTCGTGAGACTAGACCGAGACCAGATTTTATTGGCCAACGTTGGTGGAACGTTCCATGCGATCAATAACATGTGCTCACACATGAAGGGTAGACTCGCAAAAAGCTGGCTCGACGATGTCGAAGTTATATGCCCGTTCCACAGTTCTAGATTTAGTGTCGTCACGGGAGAAGCATTGACTCGCCCAGCAACGAAATCGGTACAAACCTACGAAGTCCGCATCTCAGGCGAGGAGATTCTGATTAAGTCTGCCAACGTTTGATTTAACACCCGCTTTACATCACATACTCGATATTTCTACCGAGGTGCCAGGCATCGGTAAATCCGCCTACATCTAGACCACCCTCTATTTGGTCACGCAGCATCGCCTGATGCCAATGGGTCCTGGGATTGAAAAAAGCCGCCCACTTTTAGGCACGAAAGCCGTCCGTTTTTAGCCGCACCAAGATCGGTTCGGTAAAAGCAGCAAGCCGCTTGGTGAAAATGATTGAGCCGCTCGTTGAAAAATGAAAATCAATGGATCATGACGAAATGCAACTATCGTTTAACGAGGATCCGGCGGATTCTCAATTTTCATCGCGGGTACACAAAAATGAGGTTGTCGTGAAGTTAGCGGAGATTCCAAGCGTTAAATAATTTCGCAGGCAGTCCKGTAGATTAAGGGGGNCGTCGCGCTGCTAGCGGCCTCCCGATTGGAAGAATACACGGAGGCAAATACAAATTGCTCAAGCTGAGCCCGTCGAACCACCGCTCTGGGTAAGCCTTTCTCACCGCCAAAGGTATGGCTAGTGCGGCCCTTCGACAGGCTCAGGACGAGCGGAAAATCTAACGCACTTTGCAGTGGCCAAGCAGAAGGGGCGTCCCTAATAATCGGGACGCCCCATTTTGCTTGGCAAGAGAGATTTTGATGCTGAGTCGGTCTCTGTTACATCGCCGAAACAGCTTCCTCGGTGCTCACTACAGCGTTGGCCATGTAACGGAAATTGGTCAGCGCGCTCTGGTTACCATCCCCTAGCTCGGGGTGTACGGCGGCGGCAGTTGCGTCCGCCACCACGGTGACGTCGAATCCCTGTTCCAGCAGTTCCCGCATGTGAGACTCGGTGCAAAGATTCGCCGACATGCCGGCCAAGATAACCTTGGATATGCCCCGCTTCCGAAGTTGGAGGACCAGGTCGTTGGTCTCAGATCCGTACACCTTGTGAGGACTGGCGACGATTGTCTTTCCATCCTCTATGTAGGGCTTGTATTGTTCCAACCAGTCGGCGTCCGACCCTGAAAAGCCTTCGGTGGTAAGCGCTCCCTGGCGGCCGAACATCCCAATCTCATGCATCAGGTTTTCAAGTGTTCCGCGGAACTGCCAACCCTCGTCCGTGGGGAAATAGTAATGGGGCGAGATGAAAACATTGTAATCCTTCTCTTTGGCGGTGCGGAACAGGTCGTCGATATGCCCTACCGTTCCATTCTCCTCGACGCTTGCCCCCACCAGGCCCCAGGTCACGCCGTCCTCCGGGCTGAGAAAATCGTTCTGCGGGTCTGTGATAACTACTGCGGTGTCCTGTTTGTTGAAATCCATAATCTCCTCTCCATTTGCTCTTTTATTTATTTGGAGGAACTTTTGTCCCCCCGCTCGATATAGGTATAATAGGCGGGCCCATGTTCCCGGTGGTCTGGGAAATGTTTTCTGGCGTCCGGGTTTCCCCGAGCCAGCGCTCCGCCGTAGGATATTCTCCGTGCTCCTAGACAAGTTACTTGATCACGTCGTGGTCCACTCTGAGCCATTTGCTACCTGCCTGGTCAGTTCCGGATGGAGACTGAACCTGCCGGGTCCGCCCAACGTCAAGTTCCACTTCGTGATGCAGGGAAGCGGTTTGCTCCGATTGCCGGACGACACGACCTACCCGATGGAGCGGTTCTTCCTGGCTGTGGTCCCCCNTGGCGCCAAGCACACCCCGGAATGCGGGAAAGACGTTCAGTCCGAGAGGACCATCGACGCTCCGCCTACTGGCGACGGCGTCGTCCGCCTGATCGCCGGAACTCCCGTATCAGCTGAATTTCGAGTTGCGTGCGGAATGGTGAACGTCACCTACGGAGACTCGCTAGGACTGTTTCAGCGTTTGGGGGAGGTGATCGTGGCGGACCTCTCGGCATACCCCCAGGTCAGGAGCGCATTCGAAGGGATACTGGCCGAACAGGGTGGGGCGACTGAAGGGAGCGTCGCGCTAACGAGAGCCCTCATGACCCAATGCATCGTGTACCTGTTGCGGAGCCTGTCCGATCAATCCGACGGCCGGCTGCCCTGGCTACCTGGGCTCGAAGACCCCAATCTATCCCAGGCGGTTGAAACCATTTTCGAGCACCCCGAAGCCGCCCACACGGTCGATTCCCTGGCGGACCGGGCATTGATGAGCCGGTCCGTATTCGCCGAGCGTTTTCGGGAAGCGTTCGGCGCAACACCGATAAGCTTCGTTCATAACCTTCGGATACGAAAAGCGGCAGGACTACGCCAGAACAGAGGGCCGTCGATCGAACAGGTGGCGCGCCAAGTCGGTTTTAACAGTCGGAGTCATTTCTCAACGGCATTCAAAGACCAGTTCGGTATCTCCCCAGCCGCATTTAGGGCAGGACTGATTACCGGCAACGCTTGCTGCGAGATCAAAGAATATTAATCGTAAGGCATCAACTCGATGGCCAGGCCGTTGGGGTCTTTGACGTAGATCGCCCCGCCACCTTCCTCGTATTTGACCTTGTTCCGGTCACACCGCGCTTTGATCTCCGTAAAGATGTTCCTGGCTATCGGAAGGGCGATATGCATGACGTTACCCACACCTTCGGGCGCCTTCTTTTGTAGGCGTGGCACGTGGGGGAAGTCAAAGAAGGAAAGGCGCATGCCATTTCCGATTGCCACATTCATGTGGGTCGATTCGTCCGAATCCCGGTTTGGRGCAACGCTTACGACCGGCATATCCATGATTTCTTCGTAAAACCTGGCGGTCGCTTCCAGGTCTTTGGCGAACACAGCTATGTGGTYCACGCCCTGGGTGGGGCCGTCTTTCCCGCCCTCAGGAATCATCTTGCGGATCCGCTCCCGCATGGCTTCGGTCTTGCTGCTAGTTGTGGTCATATTGGGGCCTCTTACGCCGCCGGTTGTTCGGGGTTCTCAAGGTCCAGGATGGAGATCAGCCTGCCGTAACCGATGAACTGCCCGGTGATCATGCCTAGTTCGAATATCTCCGGGTCGGTGAATCCTGCCCTGAGCTCGTCGAAGAAATTATCGTCCATGCTGTGGTGGTCGGTGGCCATGCGTTCGGCGAATCGGACCGCCAGCTTCTCACGTTCGGTGATGTCCGCGGTGTCTACATCAACGAGACTTGCAACCATCTCCTCGGTCATGCCCTGCTGCACCGCCGGCACAGCCCTGCCCAGCCTTCAAGTGGCGCAGTCGTTCAGGTCGGCGATCTTCAGCCGTACCAACTCCTTGAGCCGCTGCGCCAGCAGTCCTTCCAATTTGAGCGGTCCGTAGAAGTCCCAGAAAGCCTCGTAGGCCTCCGGCAGGTTCCCCGCCGCCTGAAAGATGCGCGGGTTCAGCTTATGGGCCTCCGCGCCCTTGGCGATCTCACGCAGCCTTGGAGTCAACTCCTCCGTCGGCACCAACCTGATTCGCGCCATTGATATCTCCTAGCCAAGACCGTTCCAACCATAGACCAGCCAAATGCGACTGCATAGACGCCCCAGTAAACCCGCCTGTGGCGGCGGTTAGGCTACTGGGCGGTTGGTTACCGCGGTATCTATCTTCCTGGGGATGAACTGGCCGCTGCCTGGGGCGGCTTTGAACTCCCGGTTGTCCACCACCACGTTGCCCCGGAGGATGGTCGTAACAGGCCAGCCGTCGGCCTCGAACCCCTCCCAGATGCTGTAGTCGGTGATGTGGAAATCGTCCATGGTCAGCTTGCGCTTGAAATTGGTGTCGATGAGCGTGATATCTGCGTCACTGCCCGGAGCCAAGACGCCCTTTCGCGGGTAAAGTCCCATGATCTTGGCTGCGTTGGCCGAAGAGACGTCCACGAACCGCTGCAGCGACATGCCGCGCCGGGAGACACCCTCGCTGTAGGTCACGCCCATCCGAGCCTCGGCGCCGTTGTGGCCGCCGGTCACATCCGATACGGTCCGGCCTGAGATCTTGGTCTCCCAAGACGTGCAGTATTCGTCGGTGGCCATCGTGCTGAGGCCGCCCTCCACGATGCCTCTCCAAAGAGACTGGCGGTCGTCTTCCGATTTCAACGACGGGTAGGTGTGGTACTTCATACCGTTCTCTTCTTTATAGTCGTCGGAGCTGAAGCAGCAGTAGTTATGGAGGGTCTCGCCGTAGATCGGCCGGCCGTTGGACCGCGCCTCCGCGATGGCATTGACTCCTTGAACGGCGCTCACATGGACGAAGTAGACCGGAGCTCCCGTCCATTCCTGGACCCTTAGCACTCGCCGGAAGGAAACATCCTCCGACTCGGCGCTGTGCACGAGGTGCATGTTGTACCACTCCGTCTGTTCATCCCGGGCCAGCTTCTGATACATGTGCTGCACCATATCGTCGTCTTCGGAGTGCACCAGCAGCATGGCGTTCATGCGCTGGATCTCTTCCATAAGATCGTGGAGGTGCCCGGTGCCGACCATTCGCGGTTCCCCGGTGGTGGCGGGGGGACGAATGTTGGTGGTGAAGATCTTGACGCTGGGGAAACCGTCTTCCACCGCTTCATGGAGCGAGCCCAGAATCTCCGGAGGAATGGCGCCCAAGAGCATCAAGTGGTGGGCGTAATCGGCGTAGGAATTACCCTGCCAGACGTCTGTTCGTTCCTTGATCGCCTGGGGGATGTCGATGCCAGGGTATTGGATGGCGAAGTCCATCAACATGGTGGTGCCGCCGATCAGCGCGGCGCGGCTCACTTCATCCGGAGGGGCGGTCTTGAGGTCGCCGTGACCCATGATGGGCGCGGATATGTGGGCGTGGGGCTCGATGCCGCCTGGCACCACCACCATGCCCTTGGCGTCGATCACACGGCCTGCCTCATCGGGTAGAGCGCCCGGAGCGGCTACCGCAACGATCTTTTCGCCTTGGACCGCAACGTCCCATTCGCCAACTCCCATGGGAGTTACAACTTGTCCGCCTCTTATGACCAGGTCCAGCATTATCGCACCCTCCGAAATAGACGCTGATTCGAGCATACTCAGACTCGATAACGGAGTTTAGCACATAGCTGGAGGCAKGGTAATAGAAGGGAAAGCCGGGGCGGAAAATAGCGGCAGGAAACAGTCTAACTAATCGTCGCCCGCATGGGTATGGGCGGGCTGCGACGCGCCGGGCAACTGGTCTTCCCAGTCGGGCAGCAATTCTTTCTTGGTGGTGGGCAGCAACATGATGCTGATCACCCCAACCAGACTGAGGACCAAAGACAGCCCCATGGTCGCATCGAAGTTGCCGGTGAAATCCCGTAGTTGGCCGCCGATCAGCGCTCCGGTGGCCATCCCCACTCCGGCGCCCATCATCTGGTAGCCATAGGTTGTCCCGATGGGGCCACTGCCGTAGTACTGCCGGTTAATGATGGGGAACGCGCTCATCTCGCCGCCGAACCCGATGCCGAAGAGCACTGCGAACGCATAAAAATGCCAGGCTTCCTGGGCGAAGAACAACAGGAAGATGGGCGCGACCTGCAAGAAGAAACAGCCTGCCATCGCCGGTTTGCTCCCCATCCTGTCGGCGATCACAGGCACCGCGAACCGCGTGATGGTGCTGGTGACCGATAGAGTCACAAAAGCGCCAGCCGCCAGTCCTGTGGAAACACCCTCGTCCTCGGCCATGGCCACCAGGTACACCAGGATGATGGCGTGCCCGGCACAGCCCCAAAAATGGATCCCGATCAGGTTCCAGAAAGCGCCCGTCCGCTGGGCCTGTTTCAAGAACACTTTGGTGCGGACCCTGGCGATCTCCCCGGTTTGCACCGCCTTTATCGGCTCGTCCTCTGGAGCTCCGAGCGCCCTTACACCGATCGCGGCCGGCTCATTGTAGAAGAAACGCACCATGAATAGGATGACCACGCCGCCGACGATGCCAGGGATCCAGAAAGCTGCCCGCAACCCGTCGATACCGCCGCCAAACAATTGGATGATCACCAGCATCACCGGCACCGCGATCAATGGGCCGATACCCTGCGATGACTGGAGCAGCCCCATGCCGGTGCCCAGGTGTTTTCGGAACCATAGGGTGACAGCGGCGGTCAGAGGGACCTGGAAGATGCCCATAGCGGCGCTGAGGATCACACCAAAGAACAGGTAGAACTGCCACAGCTCGCGCATGAATCCGGTAAGCACCATGCCCACGATAAACAGGACCGCGCCCAATCTCATGGTCCAGCGCACCCCGTACCGGTCTCCAAGCCAACCGGCCGGGGGCCCAAACATGCCGGAAACGATCCATTGGATGGCGAATCCGAGTCCAACGGCCCCGTAGCTCCAGCCGAAAGAGTCAACCAAGCGTGGAATAAGGATGCTGGAAGAAGAGCGGAAAGATGAACTGAACAACCGCATGAYGGCGCCCACCGCCACGATCACCCAGGCGTARYSGASCSRMYGMCCGNNGCAWGSRNCSARNGTYRSRWSSYYSGMGRYNGMMKWKSGSYWWKCMGYCCNTNAAKTCYWWSNACACGAGCGCGGTTGCGCCGGTATCCGTACCCGGAATCGGATGCCCGYCGCCTGGATTTCGCCACCGAACCATCGCTGCGCGAACCACCGCCAWTAGATGTATACTGATAGGCGGATTATTTAATACTGTCGTCCRGAGAYTATATCRNTTTTGGATGATAGCTCATAATGCGGCTGAAATGAAGGGATTCGCGGGTCAAAAAATCGGCCCCGGAACCCTTCGGTGAGACCCACCGAAATTCCTGGGCTATTACGTTGACATTGTGCTGAATGCTAGTATAATYAAGGTTTACTAGTGCTATGCCTCAAGTGACGAATTCGTTCACCACGCCTGTTTGTAGCCTTCCCCGGGATTTCCTTTCACCGCATATRMCCGCGCCTCAGGCAACCGGCCGACCGGCCAATCTCGTCCACTCACGCTAAGGAGAATGGTAAATGGCTCTGTCTCCTGCTCTTAAAGGGCAACCTACGCAACTGCCCGCCGTCAAGTCCTATGCTAAGATTCCGCAGGTAATTGAAATCCCCAATCTGATYCAAAGTCAGATTCAGTCTTGGGAATGGATYAAGACTGAGGGGTTGAMCGAAGTATATAAAGAAATCTCTCCTATCGCCGATTACACCGGCAATAAATACGAGTTGCATTTCTTGGAACATTACTTCCGCGACGCAAAATACTCACCACAAGAGAGCAAGGAACGGGAGATCACCTACTCCCAGCCCCTCTATGTGAAAACCCGCCTGGTGATGAAAGAGACGGGTGAGATCAAGGAACAAGAGATCTTCATGGGCGACATCCCCATGATGACTGACAACGGAACCTTCATCATCAACGGCGCGGAGCGCGTGGTGGTGAGCCAGTTGGTCCGCTCGCCGGGGATCTACTTTGTCCTAGAAAGAAACGCCATCAGCAACCGGAACCTCTGTTCCGCCAAACTGATTCCGTCTCGCGGCGCATGGCTCGAGTTCGAGACCAGCTCGAAAGACATCATCTCGGTCAAGGTAGACCGGAAACGCAAGGTATCCGCGTCCGTGTTCCTCCGCGCGCTGGGCGTGGCYGACGACGACACAATGATGGCGTTGTTCTCCGATATCGACACCGACGAGGCCCACAACTACATGCAAACGACCTTGGACAAGGACCCCGCCCTTGAACCCAAGGACCTGAACTTCAAAGAAGACGACCTGCGTTCGCTTTGGGAATGGCTCCACGAAGACAAAGACTTCGACSGTGACGCCGCACGCCGCATCGCGGCCGCCCAGATCGAGTTCTACCGCCGCCTGAGGCCAGGTGAACCGCCCAGCCTGGAAAACTCCCGRACGCTGATCCGGAACCTTTTCTTCGGTCCCCGACGGTACGACTTGGGCCGCGTTGGCCGCTATAAGTTGAACCGGAGACTTGGACAGGCCATCAACAACGACTTGATGACGCTWAGTTTGGACGACGTGGTCGCGGTTATCCGGACCATGATCCGCATCAACCAGGGCGAAGGCCGTCCGGACGACATCGACCATCTGGGCAACCGCCGCGTCAGAGCGGTGGGCGAACTCGTCCAGAACCAGGTCCGCGTGGGGCTGCTCCGCATGGAGCGMRKGSKSRMRSRGRRSRYKRSYCYKRTGRAYMYSGAWGSMGCMSYSMCSMWRRSGCWYGWSRMMWTMMSMYSSGYRKKMRYSRSRGTGCGGGAATTCTTCGGCGGCTCACAGCTATCCCAGTTCATGGATCAGACCAACCCTCTGGCTGAGTTGACCCACAAACGGCGTCTCTCTGCTCTAGGCCCTGGTGGCTTATCCAGGGAAAGGGCCGGATTCGACGTGCGGGATGTTCACTTCTCCCACTATGGCCGTATCTGCCCTATCGAGACCCCTGAAGGTCCCAACATCGGGCTGCTCAGTTCCYTGGCGTCCTTTGCCAGGATCAACCCTTACGGCTTCATCGAGTCTCCTTATAGGAAGGTCTTGAAAATCCTGCCTCACGACTCCGATGACCTGAAGGGCCGGACAGTGACTCAGGCCGTCTTGGACCAAAACGGCAAAACCATCGTAGGCAAAGGCCGTGCCATCGGGGCCAACAAGATAAACGCTCTGAAACAGCTCCCCAAGAGCACGATGATTCCCGTTCGGCCCTTCGTCGCCTCCGGTGACGACGAGGTCGTCTATCTTTCCGCGGACCAGGAGGAAGACTTCCACGTCGCCCAGGCGAACGCGCGTCTAGACCACCTGAACCAATTCGTTGAAGACCGCGTAGAACTCCGGGTAGGTGAGGAATACACCCTAGAGTCGGCTGACATGATTGACTATATGGACGTTTCGCCCATGCAGATCATGAGCGTGTCGGCCGCGCTCATACCGTTCCTGGAACACGACGACGCCAACCGGGCCCTAATGGGCTCCAACATGCAGCGGCAGGCCGTGCCTCTGTTGCGGCCCCAGGCCCCCGTGGTCGGCACCGGCATCGAGAGCCGGGTCGCCAGGGACAGCGGACAATTGGTCCTATCGAAGGTCGATGGCGTGGTGACTTCAGTTACTGGCCGCGAGATAGTCGTGACCGATGAAGACGGAGAGCCGCATCGTCACCCCGTCATAAAGTTCTCCCGCACCAAYCAGGGCACCTGCTTCGATCAACGCCCCATAGCCACCAAGGGCGACGTGGTGACCGCCGGCGACGTTTTGGCCGACAGCTCCTCCACCGACCACGGTGAACTGGCCTTGGGCCAGAACGTGTTGGTGGCCTTCATGTCCTGGGAGGGTTACAACTACGAAGACGCGATCATCGTCAGCGAGCGTCTCTACCGCGACGATTACTTCACCTCCATCCACATAGAAAAACATGAGATGGAAGCCAGGGAAACCAAGCTGGGCCCCGAAGAGATAACCCGGGACATTCCCAACGTTGGGGAAACCAGTTTGCGCGACCTAGACGAACGGGGAATCATCCGGGTGGGAGCCGACGTTGGCCCCGGGGACATCCTGGTGGGCAAGGTCACTCCCAAGGGTGAGACCGAACTTACCGCCGAGGAAAAGCTCCTGCGCGCCATCTTCGGAGAGAAATCCAGGGACGTTAAAGATACTTCTTTGCGCGTACCCCACGGGGAACGTGGCAAGGTCATCGACGTCAAAGTGCTGACCCGCGAAAACCGTGACGACCTGTCTCCGGGCGTGAACGAGGCCGTCAGRGTTTGGATCGCTCAAACTCGTAAGATCTCCGTTGGCGACAAGATGGCCGGACGGCACGGCAACAAGGGCGTGGTCGCCAGGATCCTGCCCGAAGAGGACATGCCTTACATGGCCGACGGCACGCCGGTGGACATCATCTTGAACCCCATCGGTGTTCCTTCACGGATGAACCTGGGCCAGGTGCTGGAAACCCACCTGGGTTGGGCCGCCCGCGGCCTGAACTTCCGCGCCAACACCCCCGTTTTCGACGGCGCCGGTGACCAGGCGATCGAAGACGCATTGGCCCGCGTTTGGTTCACCGAACAGGCCGGCGCGACCAGCATCGGACCGGCCGACGGCTCTCCCGAGGTTGACTACCCTCAGGTGGACCGCTGGCTGGAAGAGAAGGGCTACAACCCCCGGGAGATATTCGACGAGAAGAAATTCGGGGCTGCTCAAGAAGCCTGTCTCCGGATGTGGCTCGTTGACGTAGCCGGTGTCGACGCCAAGGATATGACCTTGGATGAGYTGCGCAAATCCGCCATCGCGGTGCACCGCGAACGGCGCATCGCGCCGCCCACTTTCGGCAAGTTCGAACTCAGCGACGGACGGACCGGGGAGAACTTCGACCAGTTGGTCACTGTGGGCAGTATCTATATCTTGAAGCTCATCCACTTGGTGGAAGACAAGATTCACGCGCGCTCCACCGGCCCCTACTCCATGATCACCCAGCAGCCCTTGGGCGGAAAGGCCCAGTTCGGCGGGCAGCGCTTCGGTGAGATGGAGGTCTGGGCGCTGGAGGCTTACAGCGCGGCATATAACCTGCAAGAAGTTTTGACSGTCAAGTCCGATGATGTCGCCGGACGCGTAAAAACCTATGAAGCGATAGTCAAGGGTGAACCCATCGGGCAGCCCGGGGTGCCGGAATCGTTCAAYGTCCTGCTCAAGGAGCTCCAGAGCTTGGGGCTGGCTGTTGAGCTGTTGAACGAGGAGAACCGAGGCCCGATCACCCAGGGCATGTCAGATGAAACCGATCTATTCCAGGCGCTGGAGACGATTTAATGGTCAGGATGGTAGATAGGGCGGAAACGCCGGGGACTAACTTCAACTCGATCCGCATCTCCATTGCATCCCCTGAACAGATACTCAATTGGTCTCATGGTGAGGTAACCAAACCTGAGACCATCAATTACCGCACCCTTCGTCCGGAGAAAGACGGCCTCTTCTGTGAGCGCCTGTTCGGACCCACCAAGGACTGGGAGTGCTTCTGCGGCAAGTACAAGCGCATCCGCTACCGCGGCGTCATCTGCGACCGCTGCGGAGTTGAGGTCACCCGCTCCAAGGTGCGGCGTGAGCGCATGGGGCATATCCGCTTAGCCGCGCCCGTAGCCCACATCTGGTTCAGCAAGACCACGCCCAGCCGGCTTGGCCTGCTCTTGGACCTGTCCCCCAGAAACTTGGAAAGGGTGCTCTACTTCGCCCAGCACATCATTGTTGCTGTAGACGAAGACGTGCGCCTGGAAGCCATCGAGTTAGAACAGGCCAAATTCGACCTGGAACTGAAGAAAGCCCGCCGGCAGGCTGAAGCCCGGACCGAGGAACTGAAAGCCCGACTCGAAGGCGACGATGCGCCCACCGGCGAAGCTTCCGATGAAGAGTCCAGCGAAAGCTCTGGAGAAGMGGCCGATGATGCCGAGACGGAAGACGTGGTCGAAGAAGCCGTAGCCGAAGTTTCTGAAGAGACGTCGGAAGAAGCCACAGACGAAGATGCCGAGCCCGCTCCGCTAGAGATACCGGAAGTGGAGATGGACCCGATCGCCATCCAGGCTGAGATYGACGCCGTAGCCGACACGTTGGCTACGGAAGAAGGTCAACTGGATGAGCAACTCAAGGCCGCGATCGACGAACTGGAAGACCTCCGGGTACACAAGCTCATCGCCGAAACCAAGTACCGGGAGCTTAAAGAAGCTTACGGCGAGGTGTTCGAAGCGAACATGGGCGCCGAGGCCATCTTGGCCATCCTGAAAACCATCAACCTGGAAGCCCTCAAAAACCAATTGGTCAATGAGATGCATTCCACGTCCGGTCAACGCCGAAAGAAGGCCATCAAACGCCTGCGCGTGGTGGAGTCCTTCCGCAAGAGTGGCAACCGCGTTGAGGACATGATTCTCTCAGTGTTGCCGGTACTGCCGCCTGAACTGCGCCCCATGGTGCAATTGGACGGTGGGCGGTTCGCCACCAGCGACCTGAACGACCTCTACCGCAGGGTGATCAACCGGAACAACCGGTTGAAGAGGCTCATGTCACTGGGCGCTCCTGAAATCATCATCCGCAACGAAAAGAGAATGTTGCAGGAGGCCGTCGATGCGCTGATCGACAACGGCCGCCGCGGCCGCCCCATCCAGGGCAGCCACAACCACAAGCTGAAGTCCCTGTCCGATCTGCTGCGCGGCAAACAAGGCCGCTTCCGGCAGAACCTGTTGGGCAAGCGCGTGGACTACAGCGGACGTTCCGTCATCGTCGTGGGTCCCGAACTCAAGATGGACGAGTGCGGTCTGCCCAAACGCATGGCGCTAGAGCTGTTCAAGCCCTTCGTAATGCACCGATTGGTGATYCTGGGCATCGCGCCCAACATCAAGAACGCCAAGCGGATGGTTGAGCGCGCTAGGGGTGAGGTCTGGGACATCCTGGAAGATGTGATTAAAGACCGTCCCGTGCTGCTTAACCGGGCTCCCACGCTGCACCGGTTGGGCATCCAGGCATTCATGCCGGTGCTCATCGAAGGCAACGCCATCCAGATCCATCCGTTGGTCTGTTCCGCATTCAACGCGGACTTCGACGGAGACCAGATGGCGGTCCACGTGCCCCTGTCCCGGATGGCGGTGCTGGAAGCCAAAGAGCTCATGCTCAGCACCCACAATATGCTATCGCCGGCATCYGGAGAGCCGCTGGTGGCGCCCACGCTCGATATGGTCATGGGCTGCTATTACCTGACACAGATCAGGGAAACCAGCACCGGCGCCGGGAGCAGATTCAACRACTTCGACGAGGCCCGTATCGCTCACGCGTCGGACCTGATAGACCTGCACGCGCCCATCCATGTCCGCGAGGTGCGCTACTTCGACGGAGAATGGGTGGAAACCACTCTGGGCCGGATGATCTTTAACGAGATTTTGCCGGAACGGATCGGATTCCAAAACATCTTGATGGACCGTAATGCCCTGAAAGATCTCACCACCAACCTCTACCGGACGCTCACTAACGAACAGACCGCAGAGGTYTTAGACGGCGTTAAGGACCTGGGCTTCCATTACGCAACAACGTCAGGCATCACCATCGCGATCAACGACATCCAGGTTTCCGCAAAGAAAYYCCAGGTGTTGGAAGAGACCACCGAACTGGTCAACGGCTTCGAAGAACAATTTCTCTCGGGTCTGATCTCCGAGGAAGAGCGCTACGAGAAAACCGTGGACGCCTGGACCAAGGCTTCCGACCGGACCACCGAGTTCGTCGAAGAGGAACTGCCCAACTACGGCGGAATCGCGGTGATGGCCGTTTCGGGCGCCAAGGGTAATATCTCCCAGATCAAACAGATGGCTGGGATGCGCGGCCTGATGAGCAACCCGAAAGGGCGAATCATCGACCTGCCTATCAAGTCCAGCTTCCGTGAGGGCCTGACCGCCTTAGAGTACTTCATCTCCACCCACGGAGCGCGCAAAGGTCTGGCAGATACCGCGCTCAGGACCGCTGACAGCGGTTACCTSACSCGSCGSCTKRYCGAYRTCGCSCARGAMGTSATMRTTYTSWWMGAGGACTGCSGRACYCKCSWSAYYKKMTKGGNCGTWNNGNGWCCCGAAKWYNGMGRMARMCMARWSGCNNTACCYGNAGYRCKYKMNCGSSMGRYTKKNCCGSNGCAMYRNGTCNGCYSRNTCMCGWKMCCGGTGAGATAATGGTAGAGCGCAATCAGATGATCGACCYGGMRATYGGCCAGGCTATGGYCGATGCNGGGNATHAGAGAAGTMCCGGTMCGKTCWCCWTTGAACTGYGAAWSYCRCCGCGGYGTGTGCCAGTCCTGCTACGGCATGCTGCCCGCCACAGGAAAGTTAGTGGTGATGGGCCAAGCCGTTGGCATCATCGCCGCCCAGAGCATCGGAGAGCCCGGCACACAGTTGACCATGCGGACGTTCCACACCGGCGGTATCGCTGGTCTGGATATCACCAGTGGTCTGCCCAGGGTGGAAGAGCTCTTCGAGGCCCGCATACCCAAGGGCGCGGCCATCTTGGCCGACATAGACGGTACAGTAGAACTGGATGCGGACGAAGAGGGCCGGCGCCTGCGTTTGACCAGCCGGGAGGAGTTCCGCGAGGACTATGCGGTGCCCGACGGCGGCCTAATCCTGGTTGACCAGGGCGAAGAAGTGGAGCCGGGAACGGTCCTGGCCACAGGCACGCCCGCACTCAAGGGGAGGAAGTCCAAGGCCGCCATCAAGAAGGCCGCCGAAGCAGCGATCGAAGCTGCGGCGTCCGGAGAGGGCGAACCCATCGAACAGGTCGTGGCCAACATCGGAGGCAAGGTAGAGATCGACTCCGGCGTCATCTCCATCGTTTGGGACGATGTTGAGGTCAGGGAGCATCTGATTCTCGCCTCTTCTTACATGTTGGTCAAGGACGGCGATACTGTCCGGGCCGGTGACCCGCTGATCAGCGGACCGATGAACCCCCACGACATCCTCCACATCCGTGGCAAAGATGACCTGCAGAGTTACCTGGTGGACCAGGTGCAACAGGTCTATCAGTCCCAGGGTGTGGGTATCCACGACAAGCATATCGAGATAATCCTCCGGCAGATGCTCCGCCGCGTTCAGGTGGAGTCCACCGGAGACTCAGAATACATTCCCGGCCAGATGGTCGATAAATTCCAATTCCAAGACCAGAACGACAAGGTTTTGGCCGAGGGTGGAGAACCCACCACCGCCAAGCCCGTCCTGCTCGGCATAACCCGGGCATCACTGCTAACCGACAGTTTCCTGTCCGCGGCCTCGTTCCAGGAGACCACCAGGGTGCTGACCCAAGMGGCGGTGAGCGGAGCGCAGGACTTCCTGACCGGACTGAAGGAAAACGTCATCATCGGCCGGCTCATCCCTGCCCGGGTGGAGATTCCCGGCATGGAGGAATTGCTGAAACCCCAACCGGCGCCGGCGATCGCCGCCGTTTCCCCCGGCGGTTGGCTGGGTGCAACCGAAGCCTCAAGTGGCTCCGCCGAAAGCGGCTCAAACGGCACTTTCGACCAGGAGCCCGGCAAAGCCGATGCCGACGGTCCAAATGTCTTCGTAGATAATGACGACTCAGCTTCGGCAACGGACTCCGGTGAAGCGGACGAGGAAGAAGAAGTGGAAGACGCGCTCGATGACAACGAGGACGTTTCCGAGAATGAGACCCAAGAAGATGTCCCGGAAGAAGCCGCCGAAGACGAARAACCCAGCGACTTGRATCTAGTCGAGAGCGRGGAGCTTAGCACCAAYGGCCTCAGCCCGGAGGGCGAAGAGGGTGCGAGCCCGTCCTTTGGAGAAGATGATGCGGAGGGGACCGACGAACCAAGCGCCGCCGCAGACGGTGAGGGAGACGAATAGATCGGAGTCTGTTCAGGGGTTGGACCTAGCAGTAGATCTGGCCCCTAACAACCCCCATCATCTGTGGCTGTCCAACCCGGTGATGATTGCCTCCGGGACTTTCGGCTATGACGGTTACGGCAGGGGCATCACCGAAGATATGGACTTGGGCGAACTGGGCGCAGTGGTCCCCAAGACGTTCACCCGCCTGCCCAGGGAAGGCAACCCTGAGCCGCAATGGTTCCCCAAGTCTTATCGTGAGGCCTGGGACACCGGCGACCATCTGTTCCTGAACGCCATCGGCCTCACCAACCCCGGCATCGAAGCAGCCATGCGTGACGTGACCCCTGGCTGGGACCAGTGGAACGCCACCTGTATCCTAAGTTTTTCCTCCGATACCGTTGCTCAGTTCGGCGAAATGGCCGCCATGGCCGCCCAGGGTACCGGGTACCGCGCCATCGAACTCAATCTCAGTTGCCCCAACGTGGAARACSGGTSWCWTYWCSRCSNCASYNCYCGSCKSYRSARCYSRGRSAGYKGSTGMARKCNGNKCSNARCWYGKWSCYAMYGGTGCTGGCCAAGCTGGCCCCAAATGTGCCCAATATCGTCGAGATCGCCCGCGCGGCAATCGACTCCGGTGCCGACGCTCTAACCATCTGCAACACCGTGCCGGCCATGCGTATCGACACCCAAACCCGTCAGCCGGTACTGGGAAATATCACCGGAGGCCTGTCCGGTGAGGGGCTGCGGCCAATCTCACTGAACCTCGTCTATCAAGTATCAGATGCGTTGGACGTGCCGATCATCGGCGTTGGAGGGATATTCTCCGGAGAACATGCGGCGGAATACATCCTGGCCGGCGCCTCCGCCGTACAGATAGGCAGCGCAAACTTGGTGGGGCTTTCAGCCCCCTGGCGAATATTGGCGGAGCTTCAGGACTGGATGAAACATTCCGGTGTAACCAACCTCCGGGGTCTAACCYAAAGGGCCAGGCGACGGAGATCGCACCTSGTGAACAATTAATCGGTCTGGTCCGCTCCTCCAGGCTGCTAATCAGCCCTGAAGGGCGTGCATCCCCTGTTGGGTTTGGATACAATATAATTGGTTTTTGCCGTACCTAGCAGTCTGACGCGGGAAGACATCCGGCATAGATAGAACATCGGCCCATCAGGGGACCGATCTAAGAGGTCTGATTTTCCATGGTATCCATGCTCCAAAAAGTGCTTGGCGACCCCAACGAAAAAGCGCTCAAGAAGATAGCTCCCTTCGTCAAAGAGATCAATGAGCTAGAGCCGGAATTCCAGAAGATGACCGATGAAGAACTTTTGGGMATGACCGAGGAGTTCCGGTCGCGGCTGGCTGCGGGAGAAACCCTGGAAGAACTCATGGCCGAGGCCTTCGCCACGGTGCGTGAAGCGGCCYGGCGAACCCTGAAACAACGCCATTACGATGTACAACTCATCGGCGGGCTAGTCCTGMACCGGGGCCAGATCGCCGAGATGAAGACCGGTGAGGGCAAAACCCTGGTGGCCACCCTGGCGGTCTACATCAACGCCCTTGAAGGRAAAGGTGTCCACGTAGTAACGGTGAATGACTACCTGGCCCGCCGCGACCCAGTCTGGATGGGCTCGATCTACCATTCCCTCGGCCTGACCATAGGTTGCCTTCAACACGACGTTAGCTTTATCTACGACCCCGAAGTCAAAGACGCTCCGGCGGGCATGGAGTTCCTCCGCCCCGCCTCACGCCCGGAGGCCTATCAGGCCGATATCACCTACGGCACCAACAACGAATTCGGCTTCGATTACCTACGTGACAACATGGCGCTGGACAAGGCCAACCGCGTCCAGAGAGACCTGCATTACGCCATCGTTGACGAGGTCGACAACATCCTCATCGACGAGGCCCGGACCCCTTTGATCATCAGCGGCCCGGCGGAAGAGCCGGTCCAGCTCTACCAGAGCTTCGCCAAGCTGGTGACCCGGCTGGAAGATGAAACGGATTTCACGATCGACGAGCGTACCCAGTCGATATCCCTGACGATCGAAGGYATCTCCAAGATGGAGAAGTGGACCAATACCCCCAACCTCTACGACCCGGAGAATTACCACCAGGTCCACTACATGGAGAACGCTCTTACCGCCGAGATCAACAAGATCCGCGATAAAGACTATGTGATACAGGACGGCGAAGTGGTCATCGTAGACGACTTCACCGGCCGTCTCCAGCCGGGGCGCCGTTGGTCCGACGGTCTGCATCAGGCTGTTGAGGCCAAAGAGAACGTCAAGATACAGCGCGARAGCATCACCTACGCCACCATCACTCTCCAAAACTACTTCCGCCTCTACCAAAAACTGTCCGGCATGACCGGAACTGCGCTCACCGAGTCAGACGAGTTTTACAAGATCTACGGGCTGGAAGTTGTGGCCATACCCACGAATGTGCCCATGGACCGGAAGGACCACTCAGACCTCGTTTTCCAGACCGAAGACGGCAAGTGGAACGTCGTCATCGAAGACATCGCAGCTCTGCATGAGACCCACCAGCCGGTGCTGATCGGCACCACATCCGTGGAGGATTCAGARTACCTGAGCGAGCGCCTGAAGAAGCGGGGAGTCCCTCACCAGGTGCTTAACGCCAAGAACCACGAGCACGAGGCCAYCATCGTCTCCCAGGCGGGCCGCCTCGATTCTGTCACCGTGTCCACCAACATGGCGGGCCGCGGCACAGATATCGTGCTGGGYGGTAGCGACACCGGTCGCGACGGCTGGAAAGAAGAGCACGRCAAAGTCATTGAATTGGGCGGGCTTTACGTCGTGGGCACCGAGCACCACGACGCGCGCCGCATCGACAACCAGTTGCGAGGCCGCGCCGGACGCCAAGGCGACCCGGGCAGCTCCCAGTTCTACGTTTCATTGGAAGACGAACTGATGCAGCGGTTCGGCGGCGACCGTATCAAGGCGATCATGGGCTGGGCCGGCCTGGACGAAGAGACACCGGTGGAAAATAAGATCATCACCAAGTCTATAGCCGGCGCTCAGATCAAGGTCGAAGGCTATCACTTTGACATGCGTAAACACCTGCTGGACTATGACGACGTACTCAACAAACAGCGCGAAGTCATCTACGAAGACCGATTCGAGGCCCTGAGCGGCGAGTCGCTTAAGCTCAAATTCGTGGAAATGCTGCGCCGTGAGTTTGCCGAGTCGGCGAATCACCATCTGCCGGGAAAACACATCGACGACTGGAACTCCGCCGGTCTGATCGACGATATCAAGCAGATCTGCCCCCTTCCCCCGGAACTGGCCACCGAAGACCAGATCTACGAGTGGGAGCGTGACCAGATATCCGAGATCCTGAATGATTTCGCCGCGACAGTGTACGAAGCGCGGGAACACGACGTGGGAGAAGAACAGGCGCGGACCATCGAACGGTTACTGCTGCTACGGGCCATCGACACCCACTGGGTGCAGCACCTAACGGCCATGGAGAACCTGCGCACCGGAGTAGGCCTACAGGCCTACGGACAACGGGACCCACTGGTGGTTTACCGGTCTGAAGGCAATAAGATGTTCGGCAACCTGCAAGTGGCGATCGAGTCGGAGGTGGTCCACACCGTGTTCCATGCATCGCTCACCCAGCAACCGGCCCAAGGGAGCGGCCGCCGCCAAGCGCCAACGGCCGCTCCCAAAGAAAGCCCCATGAAGGCGATCAACGACACCCATCGCGCGACAGCCCCCGCAATTGGCAGTGGTAAGGTCGGCCGCAACGCCAGTTGCCCATGCGGCAGCGGCAAGAAGTACAAACGCTGCCACGGAGCCTCGGCCTAAGGGGCTAGRGGCACTCGTTTTAATGTGGCRCTTTTACCGCTCGTCCTGAGYTCCGACTGTAGGTCGATAGTCTCGATGAATCGGACCTGTCGAAGGGTCGGCACCAGTCAAATCCTCGCTCGCCAAGCGAACCACGCCCAACATGAGGCCGTGGTTCGAYAGGCTCRCCATGAGCGGACTTGAGGATCACTCCGGYGTCTGAGCCCCTAACCCTCTACTTCTTCCCAAACAACCGCGCAAAGAAACCGGGCGTCTTGGCGGCCGGGGCAGTCTCGGCAGGCTTTTCCGGCATGTGGTGGCCGTGGCTGTGACCGCCAGGACCGTGGTCGTGCCCATGATCATCGTGGTCGTCTTGCGCCGCCTCAGCAGGCTCGTCGTGRCCGCCATGGTCATGGCCCTCATGGTCACCGTGGTCATGCCCTTCATGATCGTCGTGGTCGTGGGTTTCGGACACGTACTTCTCAGGCTCTTTATCGAAGGCCACCTTACAGCCGGGAGCGCAGAAATAGTAGGTCGTTCCTTCGTGTTCGCTCTGCCCACCAGGCGGGTTGTCGGTGTCCACGTCCATCTGGCAGATCGGGTCTATCGCTGTAGCCATGCTCATCTCCTCCAGGTTATCTGTTCAGTGYTCGTTTTAGATGCGCGATCGGCCGCTTTCGGCTCGATCAGACCTTGGCCCGCCGCAGTCTCAGGGAGTTGGCGACCACCGTCACCGAACTGAAGGCCATGGCCAACGCGGCCAACGCCGGGTTCAAGAAGCCCTGCTCCCCAAAGAAGAATTCCAGACCGCCCGGAACGCCGCCGAGGCCTTGGAAGACGGGGTACAGGACTCCGGCCGCCACGGGAATCAGCATGACATTATAGAAGAAGGCCCAGAATAGGTTCTGCTTGATGGTGCGGATGGTCTGCCGGCTCAATTCCAGCGCCGTGGCCACGCCGTTCACATCGCTACGCATCAGGGTGATATCCGCCGATTCCATGGCAACATCGGTCCCGCTGGCCATGGCCAGACCAACGTCAGCCTGGACCAGCGCCGGCGCATCGTTGATGCCGTCACCGACCATCGCCACCACCCGGCCCTCGGCCTGAAGCCGCTTGATCACGGCCGCCTTGTCCTGGGGCAGCACTTCGGCCTCGACCCGTTCCACGCCCAACTGACCCGCGATGGCGTGGGCAGTCTGGACGTTGTCGCCAGTCAGCATCACCACTTCCAGGCCCATGCGCCGCAATCGGGCGAGCCCCTCAGAGGCCTCCGGCTTGACCGTGTCGGCCACGGCTATCAGACCCACCGCCCGACCGTCAGAGGCCAAAAACATGGGTGTTTTGCCTTGGGCAGCAAGCGCCGACGCCTGTTCCGATAGACCGTTTACCAACACGCCTGAGTCTTCCATCAACGCCAGGTTGCCAAACCTGACCGACCGCCCATCAACTTGGGCCGAGATYCCCCGGCCGGGAATGGCTTCAAATGCGRAAACAGGCTCCAGTGTCAGGCCCCGCGCCTGGGCTTCCATGACTATGGCCTCGCCCAGAGGGTGCTCGGAGCCACGTTCGGCGGACGCGGCCAGGAACAGCAAGTCTTGTTCCGATGATCCGGACTCGTCAGAGACGATCAGGTCGGTCACAACGGGCTTTCCGGTTGTTARGGTGCCGGTCTTGTCCAATACCACCGTATCGACCTTGWGAGCAATCTCCAAGGCCTCTGCCTGCTTGATCAACACCCCRAGCTCCGCTCCCTTGCCAGTCYCCACGATGATSGCCGTGGGCGTGGCCAACCCCAGGGCGCAGGGGCAGGCAATGATCAGCACCGACACCAGCACCAGGGTGGAGAACGTCAGCACCGGAGCGGGGCCCAGCAGCATCCAGAAAGCGAATGCGGCCAGAGAGGCGATTATCACCGCCGGGACAAAGTAGGACGCCACCTGGTCGGCCAGCCGTTGGATCGGCGCCTTGGAACCCTGGGCTTCTTCCACCAGACCGATGATCTGAGCTAGGACCGTCTCCCCGCCCACCTGGGTGGCTTCGAAATACAGTGCGCCGTTGGAGTTGATGGTCGCCCCGAATATCTTGTCCCCCGGGACTTTCTCCACGGGCATGCTTTCGCCGGTGAGCATGGACTCGTCCACCGCCGAATAGCCGTCGGTCACCAGGCCGTCAACGGGTATCTTCTCTCCAGGACGCACCATGACCGTGTCGCCAATGATTACTTGGTCCACCGGGATGTCTATCTCATTGCCGTCTCGCAGCACCCGCGCCGAGGTGGGCCGGAGACCGATCAGCCGCCTGATGGCCTCGGATGTGCGGCCCCGCGCTCCGGCTTCGAGGAACCGGCCCAAGAGGATCAATGCCACGATGATTGCCGCGGTATCGAAATAGACCTTGGCTTCGATGCCGTTGTCGGCCAGCACCCCGGGCGAAAAAGCGTCCAGCAGCACCACCGTCACGCTATAGGCATACGCCACCGTGGTTCCCAGAGCTATCAGGGTGTGCATGTTGGACGTACCGTGTTTGAGCGCGCCCAGGCCGGAGGTGTAGAAATTGGAACCGGCCCAGAACTGCACCGGCGTCGCTAGGGCCCAAAGCAGGAAGGGATAGTAGTTTCGGCCCATGAGATTGGAGACCCAGGGAAAAACGTCGAACGTGCCTAGGAACAGCAGGATCGCCCCGGCCCCGGCGAACATCAGGCGGTTGCGCAGCTCCCTGATCTCTTTCAYCTTGGAGAGCCGCTCYAGTTCCCTTTCCTGGTCTCCCGAGTCGTTGAAACCCTCGACTCGGTATCCSGCGSCTTCCACCGCCGCTTGCAGGTCGGACAACTCAACAATGCCGGGAATAAATTCTACGGTTGCCCTTTCCACGCCCAAGTTCACGTTGGCTTCGGCAACCCCTGGCACTTCGCGAAGAGCGTTTTCGATATGGCTGACACAGGCGGAACAGGTCATGCCGCCGATGTTCAGGGAAGCCGATTGGGTGCCCAGCTTGTAGCCGGCCCCRGAGACGGCCTCTTCGATCACCTGGAATCGCACTTGAGCGGGATCGAACTCCACCGACGCCTTTTCCGTGCCCAAGTTTACGGAAGCGTCCACCACTCCGGGAACTCCTTTCAGTGCGTTCTCCACGTGGCCCACGCAAGCAGCGCAGGTCATGCCCTCAACGGGCAGGTTTATCTTGATTATGTCTTTGTCTTTTGTAGCCATCTCGAATTTCCTAGGGGTTTTGAGCCAGGTCCACTATGAACCATCGGCGAATATCAGGTTTCCTTTTGACGCGCTTTGGCGCAATTTCTTCAGATCGGCGTATTCAGGCGAGTCGTACCAGGCCTTGGCCCGTTCCAGGCTCTCAAATTCCAGCACCACCAACCGTTTGGGAGTCCATGACCCTTCAGCCACTTCACCTTGGACGCCGCGCACCAGGTATGTGCCTCCGTAGAGCGCCACGGTCTCCGGCACCCCGGCGGCATACTTGGCGTAGGTGTCCKGGTCTGTCACTTCGATGTCTCCGATYAGATACCCCGGGGCGCCGCCCTCTCTCGCCTGGGCATGAGGCTCCACCCCCTCGGCGAAGACCAAAGTACCGGTGGATGCGCTCTGGCGAAGCTTAGTCARTTCCTTGTACTCCGGAGAGTAATACCAGGCTTTGACGGTCTCCATGTCTTTGTACTCGGCCAGCACGAAACGTTCTGGGAGCCAGTCCCCTTCGACGATCTGACAYTTGCCCGGCCCTCTGGTCAGGTACCGGCAGCCGAACGCCCCGCTGCTAGCTGGTACTGCCGCGGCGTATTTGGCAAAGGTCTCGGGGTCGGTCACGGTAATGTCGCCAATCACGTATGCGGACATATTTAACTCTCCGTCGGTTACTACTTGTTGGACAGGATGTAAAGGTCTTTCAACTCTTCGACGATCTCTTCAGCGCGGCCGGACTGGATACCTTCGACGACGCAGGACTTCAGGTGCCCTTCCAGCAGCAGGCTCTCCATCTTCTCGATGGCCCGGCGAACGGCATAGGTCTGCTTCAGCACGTCGACGCAGTATTTGTCCTCGTCCAGCATCTTCCTGATGCCGGCGAGGTGACCCTCTATGTAGTTCATCCGTTTCAGCGCATCTTGTTTAACTTCTTGAAACATCGTCGTTTCTCCATACCCATACCCCCTGGGTGGGGGTTTACTACTTTGATGTTACGCCCTCCAACCGTACCTGGCAAATAAGGGGCGCAGATATGTTAGTCTGGCCCAATCCATCACGAAGGAGCGGCCATGGACGCCAAAGAATTCTGGGCGGCGTTGAAAGAGCGGGGGCTAAATCTCTTCGCCGGGGTACCCGATTCCACTTTCCAGGAAGCCTACAACGTGATGGTGGCGGACCCGGATATCCGCTATGTGCCTGCGGTGCGGGAGGACGTAGCCCTGGGTATCGCCAGCGCCACCTACTTCACGGGCGGATTAGGCGGCGTGATCATGCAGAACTCCGGAGTGGGCAACCTGGTTAACCCCCTGATGTCGTTCAACCTGATGTACAAGATTCCAGCGTTTTTAGTCGTGGGATGGCGCGGCTACGGCGGCCCGCCCAACGATGCCCCGGAACACTGGATCATGGGCGCCAAGACCACCGAGTTCTTCGATCTGATGGAAGTCCCCTACGAGATACTGGAGCCCGATAACCTGGAGCCCACATTGGACCGGCTGCTCACCGCCATCAAAGAGCGTTCGGTCCCAGGGGCGTTGTTGGTCCGGGCGGGAGTGATCACTTGATCGCCCGCTACCAAGCGATCGAAAGGATCTTGTCCCACATTCGGGAAGCCGATCTAGTCGTCAGCACGACCGGTATGATCTCCCGTGAGCTGTTCACCTTGGACGACCGGCCCGGAAACTTCTACATGATCGGCTCGATGGGCTTGGCCTCGGCCATGGGGCTGGGACTGGCCATCCAGGCCCCTCACAAGCGGGTGTTCGTGCTGGAGGGTGACGGCAGCGCGCTGATGAGCCTGGGGACGCTACCCCTCATCTCCTCGGAACAGCCGTCGAACCTGTTCCACATCATCCTGGACAACGAGGCCTACGAGTCCACCGGCGGCCAACCGTCCATCAGCTCCCAGTTCGACCTGGCGGAAACGGCCCGTAGCGCCGGTTATCCCTGGACGCGCCGCGTTGACGACCTCGAGGAACTGGAGTCGGCTTTGACCGAGGTTACAGCCGCCGGTCAACTGAGTCTCATCGTAGTCAAAGCTGGCATCGCTCCGGTAGATGGCATTCCTCGGGTTTCCCACACGCCAGAGCAGATTCGTGACCGGTTTAAGAGTGCGGTGCAGGCTTAGGCGGCCGCCCGAGACTGCTATCTGCACCTGTTTCACATGTTCTTCATTAGATCTAGTTGTCTACGATATCTCTTTCCTGGGCATCGCCCGGCGCTGATGGGTCCGAACAACGGTCCAGGGGAATCGTGTAATGGGCGCGGTCTTGGAACCCGTCTATCGAGACCATCAACTCTAAGTCCTTAGTTCCAGCATGGAATTCGGTCGTCTGGATGGTCAGGCTGGCAGTCTGTCCATCGGCCAAGGCGGTCGCAGATGCGAGTTCGCCTAGCTCTGCGAGACCGTTGCCGCTTTTCTGCACCTGGTAGTTGGCGAACAATTGATTGCCGGATTCGTTGAATACAGAAAAGGCGATATTCAAAGCCTCCCATCCGTCGGCTTCCTCCGTTTCCCAAGCACAACCGTCTATAGGKATATGGTCTTGCCAATCGTTGGGAGAAGACTTAACTGGCGCAAACTTGGAAGTCTCACGGATTTTTTGTTCCGGTCGGTCGACACGAAAATCATTCACCGGCAGGCCGGAGTAATCTTGCTGGGCCAGAAGATAGGCGCCCATCCCGTCACCTATCGATTGAGCCCACATCACGGCCAAAACCATGAAACCCACGATACMAATGACGAATACCACGGCGACTCCGGCCAAGGCCTGAAGCCATGGGGATGTCTTTTTGCTGGAGACGGTGCCCGTCGGCCGGGTTCCTGGGTAAGGAAACAACTTTCCGCAGCCCGGGCAGAAATCCCTATCCTCAACGCATTCTTTTCCGCAGTGGGTACAAAACACTGATCGCATGATTCACTCCTTGTCAGCCGGTCTCGGTCGCCACGTCCTCTCCAACGCGGTCCAACGCTGGAAGGGGGCGCGGCCATTGAGTGATTATTAATTGAACATCGTTATGCTGGCGTAGAAGCACCCTTCACCGTCCCTCTCCATCGAGTCCATCCAATATCCTGAGGACTCCAAAAACCATTGACCGCCTGCGTATACCCAGTCTTCCATCCTGGGGTNCCCGGCGATCGTCACCGGCGCCCCCAGGTGTGAGACGGCCAACTCCACCTGTCCCTTGTTGCGGTCGACGGTCACGCCGGTGACTCGGTAATCGAGTTCGGTTGCATATCTAGTCAGCACGTCGCCGTCGAATACGTTTTCTGCAAAATTGAATCTATACCTAACCCCGGAGTTTCGGCCTACCAGGGCTCCTTCCGGTTCCACCGCGCCGCGCAATACGGCTTCGCCGACTAGCCTTTGCAGATTGTCGTGGACCCGCAATCCGAACTCCTCATCCGGTCCGCACCGTTTGCGGTATTCGGGGGTCAAATAACCGTAAACATCCCGCCAAATATCCCATGGATGGTCCTTTTGATTGGCGCTGCTGGACGCCTCCGCTGCCGCTTCGGCCCTTTGACTGAGGCCAGCCTCGGTGGGGTCCGATCTCCCCTCGCCGCAGGCTACAAGAACCAACCCCATGATCATCACCACCAGTAACGTCTTTGGTGCCCTCATACCTGTCCTCCAAAAGTGYCGTTTCCCTTCGGTTTCCCAAATCTACCTGCCAGAGGGCGGAGGCCGAAGTTACAGATGTACTAACATGGCAACGGCGGCTTACTAAGAMCGCGTGGTAGTTTTGGTGGTGAAGTGCTCGAGACCGACGATCAACCCTAGGTAGGTGACTGGTGTAATGATTAGGCCAATGATCGCGCCCCATGACGCGGCGAAAAACCAAATCCCGCCGTATGCCATGAGAAACATCTGACCGTACATCTCCAAATCCCCCAATCCCGCCACCAGGACACTGGAGGCGAACGCTGGGGATTCAAGGGCTAGTTCGCCTACCAAACCCAAGAACAACCCAGCCGGGAARGCTGCGATGAACCCGAATAAAAGCAGCANCCGAAAACAAGACCCCCAAAAGTTCTCCTGGGCTGTAGCGCCCTTTTCTCAACTCTCCGCMGAGAGGGRCGATCGCCATTTTCTCAGTCTTACGATTCCGCCCTAAGTTAGCGGTAATTACCCGTTGACCTTCGGTCACCCTAGCGTCCAGGTAGCGTTTCCTTGCGGTCCAACACGACATTTCTGGCCTCTCAAAGTGGTGGTTTGACTCTTGCCAGCGTAAATATATCGACTCACGGCAGTCAGCCAAAGTTACAGATGGGCTAATTTATAGGGGTAGTCGCCTACTAACTTCCGGCAGTGGTTATGTACTATGGATATATAGTCCATGGGCTGTACTTTAATGTTCGGTTTGTCCCTGTGGCCCGGGGAATTATCGGACTACACTTGGCCATAAGTTAGTCCAGACCGGGACAATGTTGACCCCGAATAGGAATTCAACTACCTTTGTCCAGGTTTGGTTTCCRAGCGGAACCCTTTAGCTAGACGTGGCAGTACGGCGAATACATGGAAACACCGATGCAGCAGCAAGCGGCCCCGGCCTTCGCGATATTCGACGACTGCCGGCCGACARTCACCATCACTGTGATTATTCGGTGGTTGCTGTTATTCGCCTGGCTGGCGATGACGAACTACCGGCAGGCCCACGACGCCGATTGGGTAGCCTTCAATCTAATGGGCGCCGGGATGGGTGTGGCCAATGCCTACCYATCCYGGCRGATAGTTACCAACCGCCCCATCGGCTGGCACCATGCGCTGGCCCTCAGCCTGATGGAACTGGCCGTGATCGCTACCGGGCTGTACATCCTGAACTGGTTCCAGAACCGGTTCTACGTGTTCTACTACCCTGCTCGGCTTTTCTCTGATGTTTCCACGGCGGGCGAGCTTCGTCATGMTGGCCGCAATCATCACCCTTTACGTGGTCATGGCGCTGACAATCTCGCCTACCCTTAGCGAGGACGCCTACCAGGAAAAAGTGCTCTTCGTCCGGGTGATCACCATGGTGGGAATCGTGGCCACCGGCACTTTGCTGGTGGGATGGGAGCGGGCCCGGCGGCGCGAGGCGGTAKYCGCGGAACGTAGCAGGYCCGAAGAGAACCTGGAACTGCAGCGCAAGACCCAGGAGGCGGAACTGGCCGCCCTGNAAGAACGCAGCCGCATCGCCCGGGAGATTCACGACGGAGTGGCCCAGTCCATCTACATGCTGAGTCTCCAACTGGAGACATTTGCTGATCTGACCGATAAAGAACAGCCGGAGACGGGCGAGCGGCTTCGCCAACTGGTGGCCCTATCCAAGCAGAGTCTGCTGGAGGTGCGCCACTATGTCTTCGACCTGAAACCCTTCCTGTCGGGCGGAAAAGGGGCCGCCAGCATGGTTGAGAGCCAGGTGAAAGAATTCGGGAGCGTCGCGGGCGTTGCAGCCGAAGTTGAGGTCCGAGGAAATGAGCGCGAACTCTCAATGGCGGCATCCACTTGCCTCTACCGCGTGACGCAGGAAGCCCTGGCCAACGTGTTCAAGCACGCCRAGGCTTCGGAGGTAAAGGTSATTCTGGAATTCTTCGCCGACGATGTGRGCCTCGAAGTGCGGGACRATGGCGAAGGGTTCGATTCCGAAACCGCGACACCAGGCAACGGTCTGCGGAACATGCGCCAGCGGGCCGAAGAACCGGGCGGGTCGTTCAGCCTCGAGTCCACGCCTGGCCAGGGTAGTTGCGTCAAGATCCGGGTACCTTCTTGACCCTAGTGACMCCGCTAAAAGGGGACTGAAAAATGGACACTATTCGCATCATGATCGTGGACGACCATGAAGTTGTCCGTTCTGGCCTGAAAGCCATCCTGGAACCGGAGGACGACCTGGAAGTGGTGGGTGAAGCTTCCTCGGGCAGCGAGGCGGTTGAAAAAGTAGCCCGATTAGACCCCAGCCTCGTGCTCATGGACGTCCGGATGGAGGAGATGAGCGGCATCGAAGCCTGCCGCCTGATCAAGAGCTCCCATCCCCAGGTCAACGTCCTGATGCTGACGTCGTTCGGCGAGGAAGAAGCGGTGATGGCGYCCATCATGGCCGGCGCGTCCGCCTATCTGCTCAAGAATGTGGGCCGGTCGGAGCTCATCCGGGCGATCCGCGGAGTGGCCGSCGGCCAGAACCTGCTTGACCCGGCCGTGACCAAGCGGKTCATGGAGCGGCTAGCTCAACTCACCGTGAAAGACGAAGAACGCGAGGTAGCCGGACTCTCTGGCCAGGAGAAAGAAGTTTTAGCCCTCGTAGCGCGGGGATCGACCAGCAAAGAGATCGCAGGGAAGCTGGTCATCAGCGAGCACACCGCGCGCAACCACCTGAGCCGCATCCTGGACAAGCTCGGCCTAACCCGACGCAGCGAAGCCGCCGTCTTCGCCGCCGAACACGGGTTGCTGGATAAGAACGACGAGGAAACCTAGGCGGTTACCCCACATACCCGTTCCGCCTATCCCACTCATCCGCCTCCGGGCTGCGTTCAGCGGGATCGCCATACCCGCCGCCGCCAGACGATAGGCAATAAACGTGGTCGCCGGGGTTGACTACSACCTCGGTCTCTTTGGAGCCCAAGGGCCGCTCCGTGCCGTTGGAGATGATCTTGTAGTCGTGGGGGAGACCGTCCTCGCCGCCGAATAGACCGAAGGGCGGCACGACTATGCCGTCGCCGGCCGTGTTCAGCAGGGCCGGGCCTTCACCCTCGTAGACCAGGTCGCAGATGCCGCCCAGTCCGCCGCGCCAGGCCCCGCTGCCCCCTGAGTTGGGGCGCAGTTCRTGCCTGCGGATGAAGAACGGGAAACGCTCTTCGGTTACCTCGATGCTGGGGCTGCGTATGCCCCCGGCCACGTTGATCTCGCCGACGCCAGGCCAACCGTCATACCCGTAGGTTGCGCCGCCTCCGCCCCGGGCCAGGAAGAAGTGCCAGATGAACTGCCGGCCGGTGCGAGGGTCCTTTCCGGTGATGGCGTAACGCAGACGGCGGGAGAACCCGGCGTTGACCTCTTTCGGCACCGCCTGGGACAGGGCCTTGAAGATCGCCTCGACGATCTCCTCGGCGCAGTGGTTAGTGCTCATGCAAACCGGGGCCGGGGGGTTGGCGTTCACGATCAGACCCTTGGGCGCGAGGATCTCCACCGGCCGCATGGATCCCTCATTCTTGGCTAAGTCGGCCGGGGCGATGTACATGATGGCGGCGTGGGCCAGGGAACGGGTGTTGGCGTAGGCGCTGTTGATGAATCCCTTCACTTGCTTGCTGGACTCGCCCAGGTCGATGGTCATGGAGTCACCGGAGATGGTCACCTTGGCCCGGATGGGAATCAGCTTGCTATCGAAGCCGTCGTCGTCCACCAGAGACTCGCCGTAGTACACGCCATCGGGCCACTCCGAAATGAACTGCCGCACCTGGCGCTCGGTAGCGGCCAAGATCTCTTCCACGGTAGCCAACAGCCGGTCGGCGCCGTAGCTCTCCAGCAACTCGCCGATGCGTTGGGCGGCGATCATCACCGAGCCGATCTGGGCATTCAGGTCGCCCAGGAAGTTCTCGGGCTGGCGCACGTTGGCCGAGAGCATCTGCAGCACGTCTTCCCGGGGAACGCCCCGGTCGTAAAGCTTAAGGGGCGGTATGCGGATGCCTTCCTGGTATATCTCGGTGGCGCGGGGATTGTAGCCGCCGTGGGTGCCGCCGCCCACGTCGCTGTGGTGGGCGCGGTTGACGGCGTAGAACAGCAGTCGTCCCTGGTCAAAGACGGGTCTGATGATGGTGATGTCCGGCAGGTGGCTGCCGCCGAAATAGGGGTCGTTCAAGATGAACAGGTCGCCTTCGGCTATGGTGTCGCCGAAGTAGTCCCGCACCGCCGCTCCGGCCACGGGTAGGGCACTGACGTGCACCGGGATGCCCTCTCCTTGTGCCACCAGTTGGCAGTCTGCATCCAAGATAGCGGTGGAGAAGTCACGGCTGGAGTTCAGTATCTGGGACATTGCCGTCCGCAGCATCACCTCGGTCATCTCCAGGGCGATGGACTCCAAGCGGTGCTCCACGACAGCGAGAGTCACCGGATCGGGGCGGTCCGTCGCAGCAGCGGTGTCCGGCCCGGACTCCAACGAGACTTGCAGCTCAATCCCACCGTAAGCATCGATGGTCACCGAATCCCTTGCTTCCACCAACACCGTGGTGAAGTCGGACTCCAGTATCGCCGGCCCGGTGATCGAACTGCCAGGCGACAGGTCCCCAATCTCGTAAACCGGCGCTTCGACCCACCCGCCCAGGTAAATATCGCGCCGTGATTTCTCTTTGGGCGGCCCGGTGTTGCCGGTATCCAAGGGAGGCGGGTCCAACTTGGGCAGGCGACCCACGACGGTTGCCCGCAGCGTCACCAGGCGGATCTCTTGCTCGGACTGACTGTAGGAGTACAGCTCCTGATAGCGGTTGTGGAAGTTCGCCGCCCATTGATCAAGACACGCCGCGGGGTCTTGGGCCAGGCTTGGGAGCGGAACATTGACCTCATAGATCTGGTCCAAGTAGCGCATGTCGGCGGAGACCGTAACCTCGATATCCGACTCCGGCACGCCCTGTCCCAAGAGTTTATCGCGGCCCTCCGACTCCATGCCGGAGACGATACCCTTGACCGCATCCAGGTCGATGCCCAGCAGCGCGGCCGGGTAGGACCGGGAGTAGTCGTATTTAAGGTCGGTGGACAGCATGCCGTGGGCCGATAGCACGGCGGCGGCGGCCGGGATTATCACCTTCTCAACCTGGAGCTGCCTGGCTACTTTTCCTGCCTGCAGGCCCGCGGCTCCGCCAAAGGCCATCATGGTGAACCGGCGGGGGTCCACGCCGCGCTGCACCGACATCAGCCGGACGCCCTCGGAGATCGATGTGGAGACCACGGTGGAGATACCCTCAGCCGCCTCGATCATGGAAAGGCCAAGCGGCTGGGCCACGTGCCCGGCCACGGCTTTCTCAGCCAGGGACCTGTCCAGCTTTGCGTTGCCACCCAGGAAGTTTCCGGGGTCGAGGTAGCCCAGGGCCAGGTTGGCGTCGGTCACGGTCGGGAGGCCTCCGCCCTTGCCGTAGGAAGCTGGGCCGGGCACAGCTCCGGCGCTCTCGGGTCCAACCTGCATTATCCCACCGAGGCCCACCGAGGCAATGCTCCCTCCGCCGGCGCCCATGGTGTGGATATCGATCATAGGCACGGAAATCTTCCATCCGGCCTCGAATTTCTCGGTGCTCATGTGGGGCTCCCCGTTCTCGATCAGGGAGATGTCGGTGCTGGTGCCGCCCATGTCGAAGGCGATGATGTTGGCAGAACTGGAAAGCCGTCCGTAAGCCGCCGCGCCGCTGACCCCGCCCGCCGGGCCCGACAATATGGACCGCACAGCCAGCCGGCTGGAGTCTTCGATGGGGGCAACGCCGCCATTGGACTGCATGATCAGGAAATCGCCCGCCTGTGAGTACGACGTTAACCGCTCTTGCAGGCTCTCCAGGTAACGGCCCAGCACCGGCCCCACATAGGAATTGATCACGGTGGTGCTGAGGCGGTCAAATTCTTTTATCTGGGGTATGACCTGGGACGAGAGAGAGGTGTACATGCCGGGAAACTTGTCCTGGATGATTTCGCCCACTCGGTCTTCATGGTCCGAGTTCAGATATGAGAACAGGAAGCACACGGCCAGCGCCTCGACTCCCTCGTCTTTCAGGCCGTCTAAAGCCTTGTTTAGGGCGTCTTCGTCCAGGGCGACTTTGACCTTGCCGTCGGCCTTCACACGTTCGGGGACCTCGGCTCGCAGGTACCTGGGCACCAGCGGGACCACTGGGGTCATGCGCAGGTTGTAGCGGTCCTCTTTCAGGCCTTCTCGCATCYCCARCAGGTCTCTGAAACCATCAGTGGTGATCAGTCCGACCTTGGCGCCCTTGCGTTCCACCAGGGTGTTGGTGGCAACGGTGCTGCCGTGGATGATCATGTCGGCCGACGCCAAGAAATCGCTCAGGGACAGGTCGTGGGCCGACGCGGCTTCGTTGAGGCCGGTCATCAGCCCTTCCGACGGGTCGTTGGGCGTGGAGGCGGTCTTGAAATAACGGGGAGGCTGGCCCTTTCTGGCGACCACAAAGTCGGTGAAAGTGCCGCCAACATCGATTCCAATCACGTACACGGTCAGTTACTTTCCCGAATCATTTGGTTCGCCGGTCTAAACGTAACGGGGTTCCACGTCGAAGGGCAGGCCAAAGGCGTGTTTGCCAATCACCTCCAGCGCGTCGAACCCGCCGACGGGGTGCATGGTCCCAGCCCGCACGTCCCGGTAGTACCGTTCCAGGGGCCGTCCTTTGGCTAGGGCGGCGCCGCCGACCATGTCCACCGCTTTGTTGACCACGTCTTGGGCCGCTCTCATACAGAAATACTGCATGCCKATAGCCTCGGTCAGCATGGCGTCGTCTCTGGCGTTCTCGCCGTCCAACCGCCTCGCGATATCCTTCTGGAARGTCCAGGCCGCGTTCAGGGTGATGTCCATCTCCGCCGCCAGGAACTGGTGGCCAGGGTAGTAGCTCTCGGGCTGATTGAATGGTATTCGGGTCTTCCCTTTGGTCTGTTCGATGGCATAGTCCCGAGCCGCTTTGGCGATGCCAAGATAGATGCTGGCGAAGCTGCCGCCGTGCCAGGCCCAGAGGCCCCGGGCGAACTGGTCCCATTCCCAGGGTTTGTGGCGAATCACACCTTCTTCAGCCACGAACACATTCTCCAGTGTCCAACTATGGCTCTGGCTGGCCCGCATGCCCATGGTGTCCCAATCGTTCAGGCAAGTCAGGCCCTCGGTGTCCGGTGGGAKGATGAAGATCATGGCCACTTCGCCCTCATCCGGGTCGTCGTAGATGGCGGTGCTGGCGAAGAGGTCTCCTCCTGGACTGTTGGTGGCGAACGCTTTGCGGCCGTTGATCAGGAAGCCGCCGTCGGTCTTGGTGGCCTTGACCGTGGTGTAGCCCAAGCCGGTGATTCCCTTCAACGAATSCACTTGGGGGTCGGTGACCGCGGCGAAGACCATCAGCTTCTCGGCGGCGATCTTCTCAAGCAGGGGGCGGGGATGGTCGTCGCCGGCCTTGATCAGGTCGCACATCACGTAGGGCAGCCCGAAGTGCATRTTRACWGCCARGGCKGTSGCKCCGTCWCCCTGGGCMAGSCGGTTCTGAGCGATRCAGACTTCCARGAGRGASGCNCCCNCCGCCGCCCATGTCCGCCGGGATGGGCATGGAGGTGTATCCCGATTCCCTGAGAGCTTCCATGTTCTCGAAGGGATAGGAGTTCTCAGCGTCGTGCTGGGCCGCCCGCTTGGCGAAATCGTCGGCGTGGGCGGCGGCCAAGTCGTACCATTTTTGCTGGGAATCGGTGAGTTGGTCCGCCATAGGTCTTTACTCCAGATAACGTCATGCCCACCAGCACATCCACACATGACATCGATTTGAATCATGGTCCGAGGGCACGGGTATTCTAACGGCGGGAGGCACCGCCGTCCAACCAGATAGTTGGGCCACCATTCAACGKRAMTTYSMSMGTGCCTGAGGTCCGGCCGACGAACCCTTGCTCGGATAGACAGGCTGTGACGGCCCGGCCCAACGACCCGCCCAGGTGGAGGCCCTGCTCGGTCCAGTCCAGGCACCCRAAAGCGAAGTTGCCAGTAGATGCGGCAGCGCTAGAAATGTCCACTCCCAACACCTCCATCTCCTGATGTCCCTTGGTGGTCAGCGAATAGCCGACCCGGTTGCCGGAAACGGGTTCAGGTGTTTCTTGTAACCAGTCCAGCCCCAGCATCTCTTCCATGAGCGCTACTCCAGCCACGCCGGCCAGGTGGCCGTAACAGGTCCGGGCCTGGCGCAGACGAGTGTCGCGCCGTACCTCCCGCTCAGCCTGGGGGCTGCGTTTGGGGCGCATCCTGAACGGTCCTTCTTGAGTCATATCTCGTACCTCTGTCTAATAGCCCTTGGGATAGTAACCGAAAGGCGGGGCCGGCGTTTCCGCTGGCCCCGCCAAATCTGTGCCTAGTTTCAACCGAGACAGGCTGTATCAGCCGCCGGCGCCKCCGGCAATCGATGGGAGAAAATGCACTTCACTGTTCTCTTGCACCTTTTCCAGCATGCCCAACACGCTCACCTCCCCATCGACTATCACCGCGAGGCCGGGGATCAGGTCCTCCTCAGACTCGTCGATGAGGTATTCTTTGATACCCGGATACATCGCCTCCAAGTTATTGACCAACCGGCGCACGGTCGTCCCTTCCACCTGCACCTGCTGATGGCCGCCGGTGAGTTGTTGCAACTTGGGCGGGATCCAGACTTCCGCCATCGCTGTTTACTTACCCTCTTTGGCCCAGAGAGCCTCCAGGACCTTGTCGGGAGACATGGGCAGGTCGACCATCCGCACGCCGATGGCGTCGTAGATCGCGTTGGATATAGCGGCCATGGGAGGCACTATCGGAACCTCGCCGACACCCCGGACCCCGTACGGATGATTGGGGTTGGCAATCTCCACGATCACGGTGTCGATCATGGGCAGGTCCAGCGACGTGGGCATCCGGTAGTCCAAGAAGCTGCTGTTCAGCATGACGCCGCTGTCGTTGTACACGTACTCTTCGTTCAGTGCCCAGCCGATGCCCTGGACCGCGCCGCCCTGGATCTGGCCTTCAACGTAGGCCGGGTGGATTGCTTTACCGGCGTCCTGGACGGCGGTGTACCGGAGAATCTCCACCTTGCCGGTCTCGACGTCGACCCCCACATCCACTATATGAACGCCGATGGACGGGCCGGGGCCGGGAGGGTTGACGCCGGCTGAACCGACGATGGGACCGCCGGTGGGAATCATCCGCGCGGCGATCTGCTTAAAGGTCAACTTCAATTCGGGGTCCGACTTGTGCTGGAGCACCGMTTCCTTGTACTCCACGTCATCGCTGGGAATCTCCCAGATCTTGGCGGCCCGCTCGACCATYTGCTGCTTCACGCTCTGAGYGGCGTTATAGCAGGCCCAGCCGGTCTTGAAGGTGACGCTGCTACCGCCGGTGTTGGAGGTGAAACCGATGGAGTCGGTGTCKCCGACCTGAGGTTTGACATCTTCAACCGGGATATCCAGGACTTCGGCGAATTGCATGGCCATGGCCACTCGGCTGCCGCCGATGTCCGGAGAACCCTCGGTCAAACTGACGGTGCCGTCAGAGTTGACCACGGCGACCGCCGAAGCAGGTCCGGAGTTGTTGCCCCAGAAACCGGATGCAACTCCGCGTCCCCGCAGCTTGCCGTCCAGCTTGGTGTTGTAATGCTGATGGTCTTTGGCTGCTTGCAGGGTCTCGATATAACCGACCAATGGGTTAACGGGACCGGTGACCCGACGGGAACCCTCTTTTCCGCTGTTCATCAAACGAAATTCCAAGGGGTCCATACCCAGTTTCTCCGCCAGTTCGTCCATGGCCGTCTCCATGCAGAATGCGGAGGCCGGAGCGCCCGGCGCCCGGTAGGCCGCGGCCTTGGGTCGGTTGATGACCACGTCTAAGGCTTTCAGGTGGGCGTTTGGAATGTCGTATTGGCCCATCATGCACTGGATGCCGGCGGTGACCGGCGAGCCGGGGAAAGCGCCTGCCTCGTAGATCAGTTCAGCTTCGGCGGCGATCAATTTGCCGTCTTTGGTCGCGCCCAGCTTGACCTTGATCTGGGTGCCGGACGTGGGGCCGGTGCCTTCAAAGACCTCGATCCGAGTCAACTGGATCTTCACGGGACGGCCCGACTTGCGGGACAGGAGGGCTGCCACGGGCTCCACATAAGTGATGCCCTTGGCGCCGAAGCCGCCGCCGATCTCCATGGGTATCGCTTTGACCCGCGAGACCGGGATGCCCAGGAAGCGGGCGGTCTGGTCACGGACGGTGAACTGACCTTGGCTGCTAGACCAAATGGTTACATTGCCGTCGGTCTGCCAATGGGCCACGCCGGCCTGGGGCTCGATATACCCCTGGTGCACCGCTTGGGTGGTCGTTTCTTTCTCAACGATGATGTCGGCGTCTTTGAATCCCTGCTCAACATCGCCCAGGCTGAATTCGAACCTGTTGGAGATATTGGTCTGCATGCTCTCGGCGTCGTCTTCCAGCAGCCCGCCGGGCCGGAGGGCTGGGTTGGTGACAGCGGCCAAGCGGTCATGCAAGATGGGAGCATCCGCCTTCATGCCTTCCTCGGCGGTGAGCACAGGCTTCAACACCTCATAGTCCACCTTGATCTTGGCCATCGCTTCTTCGGCAACGTGAGGGCTGACGGCGGCCACCGCGGCTACGGGGTGACCTTTATATAGTGCCTTGCCTCTTGCTAGGATGTTCATGCTGAGGAAGCCCAGGTTGTGGATCGAGCCTTCGGCCAGGTCGGTCAGCTTCATGGAAGTCTCGGGCCAATCGGCGGAGGTAACCACCGCGTAGACACCGGGAAGTGCCTCGGCCTCGCTGGCGTCAACGGACTTGATCACCGCGTGAGCGTGGGGACTGCGCAGGATCTTCCCGTAGAGCATGCCTGCCATATTGGTGTCCGCGCCGTACTTGGCGCGCCCGGTTACTTTGTCGGCGCCGTCGTGACGTATGGGGCTCTTGCCGACCGAGTTAAATTCTTCGTTGGAAAGAACCATATTGGGCTTGTAGTCAAGCATTCTAACGCTCCAGGTTTTGTTTTTTGCAGGCACGGCTTGGGCGTGAGTCGACGCAGACCGCGCTGCTAGGTGGATTTCCTAAATAAGCTTGGGCGTATATTATCACAATCCCAGAGGCCGCCCCACGCCTGRCCTACCCACGGTATCGCCGTTCCGTAGGGGGTAACTGGGCGGCGGACACGAGGTGACCGGAATCGCCTTATGACAATTAAATGCTTCCCGCCAGACCAAGMACTGTACTGCCCAGCGCCAGTTGAGATATACTCCGAACGCGATTCGGGGATGACCGGTCGGCTCCCCTTGGGCAATACGGCACCGGAGTGATATTTAAGGATGCGCTTTCCCAGACTACGCGCCCAGCGGGCATTCATCGTTCTCTTCTTGATCGGCATCATCGTGATGGCAACCACCGCTAGCCATGGGTGCACGGTAAGCGGCTCCTAACCCATCCAATCTCGGCAGCGGCGCCATTACCGGTCCGCCGGCACTAACCCTCTTCCTTTATAGTAGGTCCGGGTCCGGACCGTATCCAATCGGGAACTGATCCATGGCAGTAGACAACACCCTSTCMCCYCACGGCGGYSARCTGATCGAAMGKRTCGCCSCTCCSGMMGAYGCSSCCCACATGGCSGCSGRCCTCCCYCGGMTYCCCGTGCGYGACAGCATCGTCCGGGAAGTGATCAACCTGGCTTATGGCTTCTTCTCTCCCCTCGACGGGTTTATGGTTCGCTCCGAAGTGGATTCCGTGGTCAAGAACATGACATTGACCAGCGGTCTAGTCTGGAGTATCCCCATCGTCCTCGACATCTCCCGCCAGGCGATGACCGATGTTGGAATAACCCAAGGATCTTCAGTCTTGCTCACCTACCAAGACCAGGCGCTGGCCGTGCTGGAGGTGACCGAGGCATTCTCCTACGACCTGGAATCGATGGCCCAACACGTCTACGGGACCACGGACCGGGAACATCCGGGCGTGCTGCGGACCCTGGGACTGGAAGACACATTCCTCGGCGGCCCAATCACCCTGGTTAACCCGCCGGTCATCAACCGGCCCTTCGACCAGTTTTGGAAGACGCCGCGCCAGTTGCGCCAACGCTTCGCGGAGTTGGGTTGGAGCAAAGCGGTGGCCCACCAGACCCGCAACGTTCCGCACGTGGGCCACGAATGGATGATGAAGGGAGCTTTGCTTTCATCCGAGGCCGATGGTATCCTTGTCAGCGCCGTTATCGGAGAGAAAAAACCCGGCGACTATATCGATGAGGCCATCGTTTTGGCCCATCACCGGCTGAGAGAGTCCGGGTTCTTCTTGCCCCACATCCATGAGACTTCCACGCTGATGTGGGACATGCGCTACGCCGGACCGCGGGAGGCCGTGTTTCACGCCATCGTCCGCAAGAACCTGGGTTGCACCCATCACATGTTCGGCCGGGACCACGCAGGCGTGGGGAATTACTACGATACATATGCGGCGCACAAGGTGTTCGAAAGTTTGCCAGACCTGGGAATAAAATCCATACTTACCCTTGAATGGTGGTACTGCCCGGTATGCCAGGGAGTCGCCTACGAAGGCATCTGCGGCCACCGGGACCAGAAACAAGACTTGGCGGGCACCGTCATCCGCAAGATCATCGATGGCGGGCAGGAGCCGGCGGCAACTACATTGAGGTCAGAGATCTTGGAAATCGTCAAGGAATGCGCCGACAGATACAATTCCGGTTCGGCATTTGTCACGCCGGAATACATGGAGAACCGGTCGCCGGTTTTCTCCTTACCTACCCTGGACGGTTGTAGGTGTAGTGAGCATCAGCTTGTGTGATTTTAAGTCCCCCGCTCGTTAGACAGCGGGGATTTTTTTAGCCTAAAAATCTGAGAATCGAATCGAAAGTACGGCCAGGAGGAGAACGAGAATGCCTACATACGTAGACCCAAATGCATGTAACGCCTGCCAGGACGAGCATGAAGGCCCGCTCTGCGTTTATATCTGCCCCAACGACCTGATGGTCTTGGACGAAGCAACCAACAAGGGGATCAATCAGGAACCGGAGATGTGCTCCGAGTGCTACGCCTGCGTCAAACTCTGCCCGACGGAAGCCCTGCACGTCCGTGGGTATGCCGACTTCATCCCCATGGGAGCCTCAGTCCAGCCACACCGGACCGAGGACGGGCTGCGCTGGGAAGTGAACTTCCGGGACGGGCGGAAATTCGAGTTCACCTACCAATCGCGGACCAAGCCTGCTGGCTCTGTGGTCCTTTATGAGGGATTCACCGAAGACAGTAAGAACGACGTCAAGAACCAGAGCCTGGCCGGCGATTCGTTGTGGCTGGGTGTCGACAAACTGCCCACGCCCAATTAACAGCCATCAACTGATCTGACAACCCACAACTCGGAGTAAACCGGAATGACACTTCCTACGACAGAAACCATTGAATGCGACCTCCTCATCATCGGCGGAGGAATGTCCGGCTGCGGCGCGGCATTTGAGTCCAAATTCTGGAGCGGCGACCTTAAAGTAGTCATGGTGGAAAAAGCTGCCATCGAAAGGAGCGGCGCCACCGGAGAAGGCCTCTCCGCAATCAACTGCTATATGGGCCAGCGCTACGGCTGGAACACGCCGGAGGACTACACCAATTATGTAGTGAACGACATGATGGGCCTGGCGCGGGAAGACCTAGTCTACGACGTGGGCCGCCACGTCGATAACTCGGTCCACCTCCTGGAGGAGTGGGGACTGCCCATCTGGAAGAAGGAAAACGGCGAATACGAACGCATCGGCCGGTGGCAGATCCCGATCCACGGGGAGTCCATCAAACCCGTCGCCGCCGAACCGGCCCGAAAAGCCATCGGGCCCGAAAATCTTTACGAACGTGTCTCGGTCACCCATCTGCTGACCGACGCCGACGACCCCCAGAAGATCGCGGGCGCGATGGGGTTCGCCGTTCGAGAGAACAAGATCTATTTATTTAAGTCCAAGGCCGTCATCATCACCTGTGGCGGAGCCTCCAACGTCTTTCGTCCCCGGTCTGTGGGCGAAGGGTTGGGACGGACCTGGTACTCGGTGTTCGCCACCGGGGCCGCCTACGGCCTCATGATCCCCATCGGCACTGAAATGACCCAGATGGAGCACCGGTTCGTGCCCACCCGCTTCAAAGACGGCTATGGGCCCGTGGGCATGTGGTTCCAGTATTTTCACGCCCAGGTGCTCAATGCCAAGGGCGAAGATTACACCGTTACCCGGGCCGACGAGCTGAAGAAGTACGAGCCCTACGGCTCCGCGATCCCCACGCCCACGCCGCTGCGGAACCACCAGATGTTCATGGACATCAAAGAAGGCCTCGGACCCATGTACATGCGGACTGACATTGCGATGCAGAAGTTGGCTGAAGGCGACCCGGCCAAGATGGACAAGGTCCGTGACGAGGCCTGGGAAGACTTCCTGGACATGACCATCTCCCAGGCGTTGACCTGGGCGGCCCAGAACATAGCGCCCGAAGACACGCCGACCGAGGTCGTGCTGGCCGAACCCTACATCATGGGCTCCCACTCCGGCGAAGCGGGTGCGTGGGTCAGCGGTCCCGAAGACATCGCGACCGGAGAGTATTTCTGGGGATACAACCGAATGACGACCATCAATGGCCTGTTCGCCGCCGGGGACGGAGTGGGCGCCGCGCCGCACAAATTCTCCTCCGGCTCCTTCACTGAGGGCCGTATCGCTGCCAAGTCGGCCATCAACTTCCTGGCCGACAACCCAGACGCCTCGAACGTGAGCGACGCCGACGTCAAGAGTATCCAGGAAGCCATCTGGGCACCGTTGGAAACCTTTGAAAAGCACAAGGGCGCAAGCTCATCGGAAGAGATAAACCCCAACTATATGACGCCGAAACAGGCGCTGGTCCGGCTCCAAAAGATCATGGATGAATATGGAGCTGGCGCCTCCGTGGGATACACCACCAACGACCCAACCCTCGAGAGGGGCATCGAACTGATCGAGATGTTCCGGGAAGACCTGGCCCATCTCGCCGCCCGCAACCGGCACGAACTGATGCGGTGCTGGGAAGTGGTCCACCGGACTTGGGTGGGCGAGGCCCACCTGAGGCATCTGCTGCACCGTAAGGAGACCCGTTGGCCGGGCTACTACTACCGGTCGGACTACCCTGACTTGGACGACGCCAACTGGCGGGTATTCGTCAACTCCAAGTTCGACGCGGCCAACAATACCTGGGAGCTGCAGACCAAGCCGTACAAAAACATCATCACCTCGATCTAAAGCTAGAAGGCTGGTCCCAGACGCCATTGGTCACCGGCGGTATACAATGGGCGCCATATATCGCCCGATCGGCAAGGGACTCAGCGCTCGCAGTGGAGGTGAATCGTCATGTTTGTGGAACTAGTACGAATCGAGAGCCTGTCCAACAACAGCTACGTGGTCGGCTCTGAACAGTCCGGACGTTGTATCGTCATCGACCCCGCCCGCGATGTCGACCGATACGTCCAGATCGCGGCCAACCACGGGACGCGGATCGTCTACACTTTCGAGACCCACGTCCACAACGACTTCGTATCGGGCGCCCGGGAGTTAGCCGATCAGACCGGTTGCCAGGTGGGCGCCAGTGCCTCTGGCGGCCTCTTGTTCCCATCKGTCCGGCTTCAAGAGGACGACGAGTTCGACCTGGGCGAGTTCATGGTCCGGGTCCTCCACACCCCCGGCCACACGCCGGAGAGCGTCTCATTCATTATTGAAGAACAGGGCCAGCCGAAGATGATCTTCACCGGCGGCGCTCTTCTGCTGGGCGGCGCGGCCCGCGTCGATCTACTGGGCTCCAAAGTCGCGCCCTTCTTGGCCCGTTGGCTGCACAACACCATCCACGAAAAACTGCTCAAACTGCCCGACGACGTTGAAGTCTATCCCACCCACGGCGGCGGGTCTTTCTGCTCCACAGCGGCGGGCGGCGGCACCGTACCGAGCACCATCGCCCAGGAGCGGCGGACCAACCCATTCGCCGCCGAGGCTGAGGAGACCAGCTTCGTGAAGTTCGCTCTAACCGGCCTGGGTTCCTACCCCAGTTATTACAAATACATGGCCGACATCAACCGCAGAGGCCCGGATATCCTGGGCGGCGTCCCCAGGTTGGCTTCTCTTACAGCTCTCTCCGTACGGAACCATCTGGACAACGACGCGGTACTGATCGACGCGCGTCCGGAGCGCAGTTTCAACACCGGCCACGTGCCCGGCTCATATGCCATTCCCCATGGAAACGCCATGGCCACCTGGGTCGGCTGGGTTGTGCCGTGGGGACAGCCCCTGGTCCTCCTATCCGCCGACGCCGGCCAACACGACGATATGATGCGGCAGTTGATCCGCATCGGCTTCGACCGGGTCCACGGTTTCTTGGCTGGCGGCATCGATGCCTGGACATCGGCCGGCCTGCCCATCGAAGAATCCCAGCGGCTGGACCTGGACAGTCTCAAAGAGGCCCAAGACCTACCGGCCGCGCCCATGGTGATCGACGTTCGTCAGCGCAGCGAATACTCCGCGGGTCATATCCCCGGCGCGCTGAACATCGAGCTGGGAGAACTTCAAGAGCATTTGGACGGCCTTCCTAGGGAACTGCCGGTGGTAACGGTGTGCGCTGCCGGGATGCGGGCGACCACCGCGGGAAGCATCCTGCAACGCGACGGCCGAACCAACGTGCAAGTGGTGGACGAAGCCGGCACCCCGGCCTGGATCGAGCGGGGATATCCCTCGGAGACTGGAGAAGAATAGCCGTCGTCGAAATCAAGCAGGACAAAGGGCCCATCCTACAGCGAGAGGATGGGCCCTTTGTGTGCCGGAGGACTATTTGATCTGCCGGGGTCATGACACTCCCGGCCAACTGATCGCTTGATGATTACTCCCATGAGCCTACCCCGTGGGGCGCCCACGGCGAGGGAGACGGCGAGTTGCGTTTCCCTCGAGGCGTCGCGATAGACGGTGACGGAAACGTTTATGTGCCTGACGCCATCAACAACCGGATCCAGGTGTTCGAATGCCTAACCACCGCATCCAGAAGTTCACGGTGGGGCCGTAGTCGCTGATGCCTGAAGAACGAGAAAACCAGATAGAGCGCAGAGCACCTGGTGGTATAAGCCGGAGGTCCGAAACTGCTAGGCGTGGTGGTGACGCAGCGCGTTTTGTCGGAGGTCTTGCCAACAGGCGCACACAGTCTGATCTACCAAGTACTATATCCAAGAATCGCACGTATGAATTCTCGCTTAAATGGGGCACGGAGGGTATGGGTGACGGGCAATTCAACGCCCCGGCTGGCGTAGCGGTGGCCTCCGACGGTAGCGTCTACGTTACGGACTCAGGGAACCACCGCATCCAGAAGTTCACCTCCGAAGGCGTGTTCGTTAGCAAATGGGGCACAGAGGGCGAGGGCGACGGGGAGTTCAGATTCCCGGCTGGCGTTGCGGTGCATCCGACGGCAGCGTCTACGTTTCAGATCCTTACAACAACCGCATTCAGAAGTTCACCTCCGAAGGCGTGTTCGTCAGCCAATGGGGCACGTCTGGCACGGGCGATGGGCAGTTCTTCTACCCGGAGGGCGTTGCGGTGGCATTCGACGGCAGTGTCTACGTTTCAGATTATCTGAACAACCGCATCCAGAAGTTCACCCCCGAAGGCGTGTTCGTTAGCAAATGGGGCACTCGGGGCGAGGGCGGCGGGGAGTTCAGATTCCCGGCTGGCGTAGCGGTGGCATCAGACGGCAGTGTCTACGTTTCAGATTATCGGAACCACCGCATCCAGAAGTTCACCTCCGAAGGCTTATTCGTTAGCAAATGGGGCACTGATGGCACTGGCGACGGGGAGTTCATATTCCCGCGTGGCGTTGCGGTGGCATACGACGGTAGTGTCTACGTTGCGGACCTTCACAACAGCCGCATCCAGAAGTTCACCTCCGAAGGCTTATTCGTTAGCAAATGGGGCACGGAGGGAACGAGCGACGGTGAGTTCGACGGCCCGACCTTKGNTWKYGRAKSCMKMMSAYGNRTWGNGWCWAMSTYGMAGNCTNAKGNWWSWAYMRSATYMRGMWATWCTNNCCKAGGNMYGKMYSGTNYGATGCCYRAMGAACARRMCAACCTACATSCTACAATTCCASCTGTAGCATAATTTAAAKGGATTKAGGTTARCGATTGCGGACCGSGGCAAAGAACTAATTCGCTCGATTGAAGCCAATTGGAAAGTGTTCCTAATTCGTCTTGTTCGCATGCCTGAAATGCTAATTTTCAACGTGATTCGGCGTATATCTAATTCGCATTAACGAATATACTTCATAAGCGCTAGGTCACTGGTTCGAACCCAGTCGGTGCCACCACTATTTACGCCTTCCGCCCGTTGTCACTGAAGGGGAGTCGAAAAATGGGAACCTTCACCGTTCCGATTCAAGTAGGCGACTTGGCAGGGCAGAATTTCGTAGAACTGGATGCTTTGGTCGATACTGGGTCTACCTACACCGTATTGTCAAAAGATGTGCTAGACCGCCTGGGAATAGATATCAGGGAGCCCCGGTCGTTTGACTTAGCCGACGACCGGGTTGTTGAATATCCAGTTGGCTATGCCAGCATCAGACTCGCGAACCAGGAGATAATCGCAATGGTCGTCTTTGCCGACGAAGGCACGACACCACTATTGGGTGCCACGGCATTAGAAACGGCCAGCGTAGCCGTCGACCCGGTTCACCAGAAACTGGTCCCGGTCCACGCATTGCTCAAATAACGTGGCAGGTCGTGCTCCGTCGGTGGACTCTAGGTAATTGAATGCCATGAGGCAAGCTCAACCGTATGTAGCAGGTGCTTTATAGGCGGTAGGTAACTGGTTCAAACTTAATTGTGTGCCACGTTAGTGTTCACAAAAAAATAGTTCGATTACAACCTGCCTGATTCAAAAATGAAACTGTTAATATTTTTAACCTCCCTGCTATTGGTTGCCTTGATTTCCTGCGGGGACTCATCTCCCGATGCTTCGGGAATCTCCTGGGACGACTACCGAAGCCAGATAGRCAACTGGCAAAAGCAGGTTGACGCGAAACTTGCCGAGGCCAGCGCACTCTTGGAAGCTGGCCCATTGGACGACCYTGAGTGGTTGTCGTCCGTTAATCAGCTGGGGATCGAGATTGATTCCATAACCTTCGCCGTAAGCACCGTCCACCCGCCGTCAGAACTGCAAGACTTCCACAGCAGTTTCGTGCTCGCTTCRGACTTCTACAAAMTGGTCGGGAAACTGCTTTTCGAACTCGCCGKGGACTCGGAAGAGGACCGGGTGACGCTGATGAACCAATTATCGGTCGAGATCAAGTTCGGCGAGGCCAACATGGCGACCGCCCAATCCATCTACGACATGGCGGCCCAAGAAAGAGACCGCTGAGCCCGACCCTGAAGCGCAAATAGGCTTTTTCATGCCGGTGAAAAGACTCGCTCGATGGACCGCCATGACCTTCCTTCTATTTGGCATATCAGCGTTCGCCGCCTGCAGTGCCGATTCCAGCAGTTTTGAAGAAGACATGGGCCCGTTACTATTCGAGCAGGCGCGATTGGCCCAAGAATTCGATGGCCTGCTTGACCCGCTGTTTCAAGAGATGACCGCAACCGGAGATATGCGCGTAGCGGCCGAATCGTTCTCCCAACTACTCAATGAGATCCGCAATTCTCATCAACGATTCACTGCTATAGCGGAGGCTTGGGAAGCTCTAGATCCCCCAGAAGAGGCCGTGACTTTTCACATACTCGCTTTGCTGATGATCAGTCTTCGGGCAGAAAGCCTCGCGGGCTTGGTATCAGCCGGCGAAACCTCGGCAAGATTCGGTCAACTTTATCCTGTCTCGCTCTCCGAGGCTGGCGCACAATGGGCTGCGGCGCTGGAATTATGGCCCGAAGTTCTAGCAGACGCCAACTCCTTCAACGCCGGAGACTTAGACGACTAAATCGGCCGATTTTCAATCGGAACCTGACTGGTCTAATCCTGTAAGGAACAGGGCTCCAATGCNAGCATGTCGTCGGTGACCTCAAGCTCTAGGGGCGGGAAAGATTCTTCGATCAATTCTCCCATGGTCTGCATGGCCTGAGGATCTGCGGCTTCGGGCTGAGAGCGGTTGACCCATTGATCCCGCTCCTGCCACTTGGCAACCGCGTGATAAATCCCATCTTTAGACTGCATGAGTTGGGACCCCAGGCTGCCACGCTTTTCGTAGATCGCTTGGGTGGCTTGACGCCACGCTTCCCTGAATTCCGCGTCACTACCGGCTTTGAGCTTCCACTGGTAAATAACAACGAACATCKCCGCCTCTTGAGCTAGAACTATGGAAATTCGCGTGAAAAAGCGTCCGGCCACGGACAGAATTGAACTTGAGCGGGGTTCACCGCGCTACCGTGGCGGCGGCCTGAGGCGTGGAAACGGAGGCAGTGAAGAATTCGGGTCACTTTCTAGTGGCTTTGTTAAAGGGGCCTGACGATTTTCCTGCCGCCCAACGATGTTTCGAAACAACGATCGTAGGCGGTCCGCGGCGATTCCAGCCGAGAATCCAATCCCAAACCCAATGACCATCCATACGCCTAGTTCCATCGGCGTTACTCCAGTCTCCGGCGATCGTCGCCGCGACCTCAGTCAAGGGATTCCCGCTAGGACAGGTGGCTAGCGAGAGGAAAACTTAGCAGTGCGTCAGCCTTGATACTCCACGCCCGAATCAACGAGATGGGCTACTTTACCATATGGAGTGGCCTCAAGGTTGGGACGGCCGGTCCAAAGAGCGCCTGCCGGTGGTTTAGTCATCCAGTAATATGGCCCGCATGGGGCCATAAACACGGCCCATTTGGGCCTTCGCCTACCCGGTTGATCGGCGAATACTGTAGCGATCGAAGTGCTTGGTCCTTGCTCCTCCAGGGACGTCACGGCGCCTCGATCGGTCTAATCTGAAAGCCATCGCATCGATTCCCCTTCTCCATTGACGCGGTGGTCTTTCCTTTTCACCCAAGCCGCAGCCGTCTCATCCTCGCCTCGACCTCAACTTGGCAGTCGTCTACGGGCAAACGGCCGGAGAACGTTTTGCCTCCGCTTGTGTCTGTAGTTGGCCCGGTTGCGTTGTATAGTGCCGTGATCGAAGCTAGTTCTGAACGTACCAGACGCCTGGTTTTGCTCCGAGAGCTGCCTCTTTCTTGTCCATGGTCTCTGCTTTTTTTCCGCGCCTGGCTGGGCCAGGATGCGGGTGGTCGAAGAGATCGGGGAAAGCGAGGCGCAGACCCCGACATCCAGCATCATGAGGAACACAGTTGGCATGAAGTCGCGGTCTTCGGAATCGGCGCTGGCAGTTGTGAGAGAAGCGGTGGTGTGGACTTCGGATTCGGACAGACACACGTAACTGTCCATCTCGGCCGCATATATGTTGGGTCCCGATTGRACCACCGTGCCAAGGTCTGCAACGCTCGACCCTCGTCCGACGGGAGAAAAGACAAGGACTCCCACAACGATCACTAAAAATAAAGCTATGGCCGGTAGTTTGTGCTTCATGTCCCCACGCAGTCTGACCAGATAATTTTTCGCCTGACCATTTCAGCGTTGGTCTAATTATCCGGCGGTATCAATGCCTAGGTCTGTGATTCGACACCGMCACTCGGTGTGACGCGGGTCACTTACCCATCGGCGGATGCCATTGCTTTAACAGACGTGGAATGATATCCAGATATATAGGGCATCGAAACGTGAGCAGTTCGGACGCTCGACGACTTAAGGGTTTGCGTCCTCTTTGAATCTCACTACCAAAGTCTTCGGAGTTACCGGCAATTGAAACGTCCCAAGTTTCACCCCATGGACCTGGTCAAGGTTAGGACGCCCGGCCAACACGAAAARCTGGGTACAAGACCCCCAGGCACGCTGATCATGGGACAGACCGCCACTGTGGAGATAGCCGGTCTGATCAACGGCGCCGCCTCTGCATCCGGCGACACCATGACCCCCGCTTATTACATCAGGATAGGAAAAYTTCCGGCGATTCTGATTTATGAGGAGTGGCTGGAGGAAGCCTAAGGGCCCGCCCTAGGGCCATTCCGAGGCTAAAACGCCAAACGAGCCGCATGACCTGGCGGCGTAAGAGGTAAGGTGGAAAGCTCTAAATTCGAAACGACCCAGCGCGTGAGGGTCCGGGAAGCAGCCGAGATGACAGAATCGGGGAGAGTAATACCGGATCAACACGTGATGGGAATGACTGGAATCGTTGAAGCATCGGGCCTGGTGTATGGGTCCGGTTCCAGTAGCGACAAATACTTGTTGCYGGCCTATTTCATACGCTTGGAAGGTATCGGCCCGGTCCTGGTCGGCGAAGACTGRCTGGAAGACGCCCCGCCATAAAACTGATCGTTTCGACCGAGATAGAACTCGCCCAAGTGGACACGTTCGTATAAAATAATCGGCACTATGGGATKATGGAGGGCCGATTCGGMAAGTARCTTTGAGTACGACAAGATCCGGCGTCCAGATCGGCCTGGCCATCCTSCTACTTATCACTGTATTTTGGCTGATGGCGTCCCCGGCGTCGGCCCACGATRGTTCTCACGACACCGACTGYGGCGGCCCTCAGATAATYATCGAAGGCGGCAACCCTTCGCCATTTACCCTCCCCAYTYAAGGCGATGAAACCCTCGAGATCGACCCTGAGGCCATTCTCACCATCCGCGGCATCAACCTGCCGGCGGACGCTACTCTCCACTGGGGCATCCAGGGCCTGGGGACGGAGCTTGCCGGGAAAGACGTTGATATCTCCTCCGGGGTCACCACCGTTGATGTGGCGGATTTCTCATCTCACGCCCGGGGTGTCTACGTGGTCGAAGGAGCATTGTTCAGCGGGCCCATAGAACTCTGCTCCATCCCGTTCGAATTGGACATCACCGGGTTTAGCGGCACGACGGCCATTGTCGCCAGTGGTGTCGCGGCGGTTGCCGGGGTTGGAGCTTTGGCGAGTGCTCCCCTCGCGGCCAATGGCCTTAGCGCCAAGCTGGATGCCAAGGTCCAGGTCGCTCGGCGCAGTCCGCGGGGCCTGCGCCGAATCCTACCGGTCCCTGCGTGGAAACGGTCCATTTTCAGCACATTTGTGGGCGCACTAACGGGCCTGGGACTGGCCGTTGTAACCCAGCAGGCAGGTATCAACCCACTTTCCTTGGCCAGCGCGGTCTGGGGCCTGGCACTGGGCGGCGGCGTCAGTTTTGGGGTCGGCTACTCTATCGGTGTGATCWAGACTTACCTGAAACCGCCTCAGGTGGACTGACCGGCAATTCCGATAACCCAATTGATCGACGGGATGTACAATTGCCTGGCGTTTTAATCGGGTAGACCGGTAATCGGTCTCCCGTCCGTCTTTTTGATTCGATAACGGCAGATGGAGGAGCCATGGCCAACCGCATCAAGCACATAGCGCTGCAAACGGAGAATCCCGCTGAGACCGCCGAGTGGTACAAGAGCGTATTCGGTCTGGACGAACTACGCCGCGTGCCCGCCGAGACCGGTGAGGAAGGAGTCTGGCTAACCGACGGCTACATCTATTTCGCCATCCTGAAGATGGGCTCCGAAGACGCCCCAAACCTGGGCGAAGGCCCATCCACGGTGAAGGGCATCCACCACATCGGCTTCTACGTCGACGATCTTGATGCGGCCGTTGCAACGGTCGAGGACCACGGCGGAACGGAGTGTCCCGGCAGCAGCAAGGCCAATCGCAAGTACAAGGGCCCGGACGGGCTGATGATCGACCTGCGTTTCCGGGGTTGGGACGAGCAGATCCGCGCCCGAAGCACCCTCTACGAATTGACTGAGGCCGCACCCGCCAAGACCGCCGGGGCCGCAGACTAGGTCCCGTTGGGACGTTCCTTGTTGATACAACCGGCGAACCCATAATGGAGTAGCTAGAGATGCCTGTAACAAAGCGCATTGGAGCGTTGGTGCCCGCCACCAACCCGGTGGTGGAACCCGATTTTTACCGGGTGCTCCCCCCGGAGATAACCGTTCACTTCGAGCGGATGTTCAACGGCGACTGGGGCAATCAGCCTAGATCGACGGAAAACACCGGCCACCAGATCGATATCTCCAGCGAAGAGGCGGCCACCGTCGATACCGCTCTGTTCGGGTTCGACGCCGACAAGATGAACGAGGATGTCAGCCGGGGAGCGCGTTCCCTGTCCAACATCAAGCCCGATATTCTGGTATACGCCTGCACCTCAGGCACCTATCACAAGGGCTACATCCAGTTCGACCGGGAAATGTCGGAAGAAATGAAGCTAGCCAGCGGTGTAGAATCCATCACCGCCGTTGGGGCCTGCATCGAAGCGTTCAAGTTCATGGGCTCCAAGCGCCTCAGCATCGCCGGCCCCTACCGGCATTTTCACCTCAGGGAACGTCTCAAGCCCCTCCTTGAGGAGGCTGGGTTCGATGTGGTAAGCGCCGACGGTGAGCCCTGGATGCAGGACTCGATGAACCCCTTGGAGATCGAAGAAGAAACGGTCCAGACCATCATCGACTTCGTCCCAACGGTGGTGAAAGACGAAGCCGACACCATCTTCCTGCCCGGCACGGCTTGGCGGGGCCTGGACGCAGTGGAGCCCCTGGAACAGAAGCTGGGCAAGACCGTGATATCGGTGAACCAGGCCACCATCTGGCTGGCCCTGCGCCGCATCGGCTGGACCGAACCCATCCAGGGCTTCGGCAGTCTACTGCGGAAATTGGTCTAGCCCTACCGMCCGTAAACGGGTGTCCGGGCCGCAACCGGAGCCTCGGGCTTTCGGGTCATCAAGAACAAGACTCCGCTGGCTAAATAGATGGGCAGGAAAGAGATCAGGACCACCATGTAGCTGCCGGTGCGGTCGAACATGTATCCCGCATAGACCGGCGAGACCAGCATCCCGAGGTTGAACGCCGTGCTGATGATCCCCATCAGGGTCGCGAAGTTGGTCCGCCCAAAGAAGTTGCCCAGCGCCACCCAGTTCAACGTGCTGCCGCCCTGCTCCATGGCCATCAACACGACAAACAGATAGACCGCGGTATTCCCGTCCAGAACCAACATGGCCACGAYCGCCAGGGCCGCCGCCACCATGCCCCCGCCCATCATCGGCTGCAGAGGCACGCGGTCCCCCAGAATGCCCACTCCCAGCCGCATTGGTATCGAGAGGAAAAATATCAGGGAGAACATCAGGCCGGCTTCTCCCTGGGACATCCCTTTCCACACGAACATCTCCACTGAGTGGACCGATATGGCGCCCCACATGGTGATCCTTAGGACCGAGCCACCGAACAATATCCAGTAGGACCGCGTCCGCAGCGCCTGTCGCACGGTGAAGTCAATGTTGGCCGTTTGGACTGCCGTCTTGCCGTCCTGGGGCCGCGGCAGGTCAGGTCCGATCCCCATGCGTTCCGGCGAGTGCCGCACCATTGAACCCAGCGGAACGACCATGATTGCCATGAATATCCCGGAGTAGAGCATGACGTCGCGCCAACCGATGGTGCTAACGCCGATGGATATCAACGGCAGCAACACGGCGCCGCCCGAGGCGAACCCGGTGATGCAGATAGACATSGCCAGTGACCTGCGGCGGATGAACCACCGGTTGACGGCGCTGATCAGCACTTGGCCAAGGCCCGAGCTCTTTCCGACACCCACGACGCCCACGAAGATCACCACGAACAGGACGTAGTTGTGCACCCAACTGAGCGCCATGAAACCGGCGCTGGCCAGCAGTCCCCCAAAGATAATCATGGGGCGGGCGCCGAATTTATCCACGAACCGGCCGACGATGGGCCCGGCAAAGCTCCCTTCGGCCCGGACCAGGCTGAAGATCAAAGAGGTCTGGGTGCTGTTCAGTCCCAGGTCMCGCTTGATCGGRCCGAAAAATATCGCGTTGCTGTGRGAGAAGATSCCACCGGACAAMACACCCAACRCAAAGGTKGCGCYWAGCACCCACCARCCGTAATACGCGCCTCTGGCYTTRCGCACCAACGGYAYYTGGTTCAACATYCGTCWATCTTCAAAGGRGTWWYCTGAYCGGYCTCRNNNTTAATAWYWKMYAYWWYKATGATATTAAACCACGAATACTATTCCCCATGCCACACCGGCGGCCTCTTCTCGGCGAATGCTTTGGGGCCTTCCAACGCGTCCTGGGAGCCCAGCACCCGGTTTCCAACCGTGGCGGTGAATCGCAGCGATTCTTCCAAGCCGTACCGTCGCCAGAACTGGGTTACGGCCTTGGTGCCCTGGACCGCCAACGGCGCGTTGGCCCNAATCATCTCCGCAATCTCGATCGCCCGCGGCATCAACTCTTCGGGTTTCAAGACCTCGTGTACAAAACCCAGCCGGTGAGCGTCTTCAACGCTCAATGTGTCTCCGGTTAGCATCAGGTACGAGGCWTCGCCGTAGGGCAGCACCCGCGCCAGGTTGTTGATCGCGTAGTTCGCCATGATACCCCGCTTCACCTCAAACAGGCCGAAGTAGGCTTCAGTGGAGGCGATGCGTATGTCGCAGTCGGTGGCCCGCTCCATCCCCGCGCCGATGGCCAACCCGTTGACCGCCGCGATGAATGGCTTSGGGTTCCGGCCAAAAGGCTGGTTGCCACGGTAGCCCTCGATCCGCTGCTCTTCGGTCAAAGACGCCAACGTGCCGTATAGGTCGGTCATCTCTTTCAAGTCGGCCCCCGCAGAAAAGGCGCGCCCGGCCCCGGTGAGAATCCCAACTCGCATCTCCGGGTCGGCGGCGAACTCGTCTAACGCAGCCCGCAGCTCCTCGCGCATGGCTGCGCCCTGGGCGTTCAGTCGGTCGGGCCGGTCCATGGTGAAGATGGCGTAGTGGCTGTCAAGGAATCTCTCGTAGCGCAGGTCGGGCATGGTGGTCCTCCGGTTTTGAGCTGTCAGTCGTCAGCGGTCAGCAATCAGCGGTTCGAAATTCTGGAGCCTAGCTTGCCAGTATCTCCTTCAGGGCGTCGTCCACGAACTTTGAGTCTGGCGGGTTGAAGCCGGGGCCGCCGGCTAGATGACCCCAGATGGACTCGATGGGGCGGAATTTCGCATTGGGCATCTGGGCGACTTCGGTCTCGTTGTCTTCCGGCGGGAAATAGAGGTCGGTCCGGCACGGCATGACGATCGCCTTGGCTTTGATGGAGCCCAGGGCCTTGCTGAAGTCTCCGTTGTAGAGGTGGTTATTGCTGATATCGGCATTTTGCCAGGTCCAGATCATCGACAGCAGGTCGTTGGCGTCGGCGCTGGTCCTCCGCGCCTCCCAGAAATTCACCAGATAGTCTTCCAGCGATTCGTAGCCCAGRTCCAGATAGACCTCTTCCCGGTAGAAGGCTTGGGAAACCGCCCAACCGGMGTACACCCGGCCCATAGCCCGGAGCCCGGTCAACGGCGGTTTCTCGTAGGACCCGCCCGCCCAAGCGGAATCGGCGGTGATGGCCGATTTGACCCCCTCCAAGAARACGAAATTGTGGCGAGATGTCTTGGCCGAGCCGCAGACCGGCACGATCCGCTCCACCATCTCCGGGTAGAGGGCGCCCCATTGATAGGTCTGCTGGGCGCCCATGGACCAGCCGGTGAYCAGGGCGATCTTTTCGATGCCGAACACCTCAGTGACCARCCGGTGTTGGCAGGCAACATTGTCGTAGAGGCTCACGCCGGGAAACCGGGCGCGGTTGTAGGGCGGGGCGGCGTTGCTGGGGGAAGATGACACGCCATTGCCGAACAGGTTGGGGACGATGATGAAATACTTGCCGGGATCCAGGGCCCGGCCCTCGCCGACCATCCCTTCATTCTGGGTGTGCCGCCCACCGAAGAAAGTGGGAAACACCACCACATTGTCCTTGTGGGTGTTCAGCCGGCCGTGGGTCTTATAGGCCAGCTTGGCCCCGCGAAGGGTCTCGCCCGACTGGAGTTCCAGGTCTCCAGYCTCAAATATCTCGTAGTCCGCTGTATTTACCGTCAATCGGTCCACTCCAAGCCGCCGTCTCGATACGCCGTGGGCAAGAATACCACGGGTCTGTTTTCCCGGTCACCGGCGGACCCTATCACGCGCCAATCAAACGGAGGGCGGTAACTGGACGAACTTTCATCTCCGATCGATCGACTAAGGCGGTGGTCCTCGAGTTCGTTGTAGTATGTGCCCAACAAGATAGATCGGTGCACTATTTTGACGATCAACACGCCTAATGAGTCTGGATTAATCGGGCGCCAACAAGAGTTGGCCGTACTGACCGCTACCTTGGACGACGCCCTTGCAGGCCGGGGACAGATGGTGATGCTGGCCGGCGAGCCGGGCATCGGCAAGACCCGGCTGGCCCAAGAATTGGCGCGCCACGCTCAGGAACGCGGTGCGCAAGTACTGTGGGGCTGGTGCCACGAACAGGCCGGCGCTCCTCCGTATTGGCCCTGGATGCAGTTGATTCGCGCCCAGGTCGAAACCACAGACGCTGGGCAACTCGGCCAAGACATGGGCCCGGGGGCCGCGGACATCGCCCAGATCCTCCCCGAGCTGACCGTCGTATTGGACGGATTGGACCAGCCGCCGGTGCTGGAACCGGAGCAAGCCCGTTTCCGCCTGKTTTTCTCCATCACCACATTCCTAAAAACAGTCAGCCGGTCTAAGCCATTGGTGCTCATTCTTGACGACCTACACTGGGCCGATGAATCTTCTCTCCTGCTGTTGGAATTTCTAGCGCGGGAGATATCGTCGAGTCGCACCATGGTGGTGGGTACCTATCGAGATCGCGAGGCGACCGGAAGCCGCCCRCTGACCCAAACCCTCGGTAGCCTCGTCCGTGAAACCAACTTCCACCGCTTAGCGTTGGCGGGTCTTAGCCGGGAAGAATTTGGTGAGTTCGTCGAAGCGAGTGCCGGGATCACGGTGTCCGAATCGGCCGTCGGTTCATTGCATCAGCGCACCGAAGGAAATCCCCTGTTTGTCGGTGAGGTTGTCAGATCAGTCAGCCCGGAGGAGATGGGCCGGAACCAAGACTGGGTGGAAGATATCCCTCAGGCTGTCCGGGAGGCGATATCCCAGCGCTTGGGCCGGTTGTCTGAGACCTGCAACGACATTTTACGGTCCGCCTCGGTTATCGGGCGGGACTTCGATCTACCATTGCTCCGCACTCTGATCTCCGAGATCCCTGAAGACTGATTTCTCGGTGGAATCGACGAAGCCAATAATATAGGCGTTGTCGAAACGATGCCCACCGGGCACGGAGGTTATCGCTTTAGCCACGCGCTGATACAACAAGCGGTATATGAGGGGATCCCACCGATGCAGAGAGCCCAGATTCATGTGGCGGCCGCAGATGCGCTAGAAGAACTGCATGAGRGCAATCTAGGAGAACATGCCGGAGAATTGGCCTACCACTTCTCTCAGGCAAAGACGATATCTGGGCCGGAAAAACTCGTTCGATACTCCCTCATGGCCGGAGAGCACAGCCTCGACGCCCACGCCCATGAGGAGGCTCTGGCCATGTTCCAGCAAGGAATGGCAGCTAAAGAAGGGMATGAGATGGACGCGGATTCGGCGTCGTTGCTGTTTGGGTTGGGCCGGGCGCAGTTAGCAACTCTTGGAAGAAGCCAGATTCCAGAGGCGCTGGGAAACCTGGACCGGGCCTTTGAATATTTCACCGCGTCCGGAGATGTGGAGCGGGCAGTGGCAGTAGCCGAACACCCACTCCCCAACCTCGTGGCCCTCAACACCGGGGCCATTAAACGCATTTCGCGAGCTCTGGAGATGGTGCCTCCGGATTCCCGAACGGCAGGGCGGCTCTTGTCGATGTTGGGAAGAATCGCCGGCTATGATGACGGAGACTATGAGGCTTCGCAGTCTGCTTTCAGCAGGGCTTTAGAGATTGCTCGGCGGAAAGATGACCCAGCATTGGAATTGACAACCTTAGCCGGGGAATCTTACGTGAACATGTGGCATTGCAGGTGGCAGGAAATCTTGGACAAAACCCCGCGCGCGATAGATCTCGCTAGGACCGTTGATGACCCCGCGGGCGAGTTGCTGGCCCTTTGGGGCGCTATCGCGGCTGAGATTGCCACGGGCCACCGGGAAGCCGCCTGGTGGCATGTTTCAGAGGGAATCATACTGGCGGAAAAACTACGCGACCGCCTGCTTCTCTGTGGCACTTTATACAGAGTTGCATGGGTGGCCGGGTCGGAAGGCGATTGGCAGACGGTCCGGGATGTGTCCGATCAGGGATTGGAGTTACTCCCCATGGACCCTCGCCTACTGGCCACCAGAACGTTGGTGGAGTACCAGCTCGGGGAATTCGAACAAGGTGCAACGTACTTACAGCGCTCTTTGGAAGTCATGCACCAAGTCGAGCCAGGTCCGMCCTTCGAATACGCGTCCATGGCGGGATTGATTCCTTTGATCGGACGGATCACAGGCGAACATGGCCACCAAGACGCGGCAAGATCGACTGCGGAAGCTGTTTTTGCCAGCGGTAATGCCCTGCCGCTGGCCGCCCGGTACGCCAGGGTCGGCCTCGCCTTGGAAGCCGTAGATTCTGGAAATGAAGCCCTCGCTGCCGAGCAATACGATGCCCTTGGCTCGCTGCAAGGCACCTTCATGCCGGCTCTTTCGGTCTCCTTCGACCATCTGCTCGGCCTTATGGCTCGAACCATGGGAAACCCAGACCGGGCCATGGCACACTTCGAGGACGCCTTGGAGTTCTGCCGCCAGGCCGGCTATAGGCCTGAGTTGGCCTGGAGTAGCTGCGACTATGCGGAAGCCCTGATTGAGCGTGACGCCACAGGGGACAGCGCCAGAGCGATAGACCTGTTGGATGAGTCGATGTCCATCGCGGGCGACCTGGGGATGCGGCCCCTTTCAGAACGGGCGGCCGCCATCAAAGCTGTAGAGGAATCGGGGCCAAGCCGCCCGCCCGAATTTCCGGCAGGGCTAACGCAACGGGAAGTCGAAGTACTGCGTTTGATTTCTGGCGGTAAGACAGACCGTGAGATCGGCGAAGAGTTGTTTATCAGCATCAAGACCGTGGGAAACCACGTCGGCAACATACTAAACAAGACCGACAGCGCCAACCGCACCGGGGCGGCCTCTTTTGCGAATCAGCACGGTTTGGTGACGCCTGACCCTGTCGAGGGTAGCGGCTACCCAGCCGCCGACACTCTCAGCATTCTTTCAACCCCCTGCGCGATTGACTACGCACACACCAGCTTTTAGACTTGCCTCGCAATCCCCATCCCAGAAATTCCCTGGAGGAATCCCCATGGCCCCAGACCCGGTTAATATCTTCGAGTACGAAGAGATCGCAAAAAAACAACTCAACAAGGGCGATTACGATTTCATCGCCGGAGCCGCCACCGACGAGATCACGCTCCGGCGCACGCGAGAAGTCCTGGACTCAATCATCATGAAACCCCGGATGATGGTCGATATCAGCCAGCGTGACCTTGGCACCACGGTCCTCGGCGAAAAGATCAGTTTCCCCGTAATGCTGGACCCAGCCGGGAACCACGGCGCCGCTCACATCGAGGCCGAATTAGCGTCGGCCCGGGCAGCCGGAGCCGCCGGTACTGTGATGATACTGAGTTCCCATTCGGCCAAGACCCTTGAGGATGTCGCTGAGGCCGCCACTGGACCAATCTGGTTCCAACAGTACTTCTTCAAGGACCGCGAGATGACTCTTGGGATGGCAGCCCGCGCCGAAGAAGCCGGGTACAGCGCCCTCTGCCTCACCCTGGACGCCAAGATCAAGCCCAAGCGGGAGCGTAACATCCGCAACGATTACGTGGGCCCGGTCTCGCCCAATTATGCCGAATATGAAGGTCTGGACTTGGGCACCCACGCTTGGCAATTCGCCGCCGACGCCCCGGCCGGACCCATGGACATCCGCGACCCGGCCTCAACCTGGGACGACCTGGCATGGCTTGCCGGCGAAACGAAGCTGCCCATCGTTGTCAAGGGAATCATGACCGGTGAAGACGGGAGACACGCCGCCGAATCCGGCGCTAAGGGAATCATCGTATCCAACCACGGCACACGATACCTAGACACCACTTTCACCACCATCGAGGTCTTGCCGGAGGTCGTGGAGCAGGTTGCCGGTAAAGCCGAAATCTACATGGACGGGGGCATCCGCCGCGGTTCGGACGTATTCAAAGCCCTGGCCTTGGGCGCCAAGTCGGTGTTGATCGGCCGGCCCCTGTTCTGGGGACTGGCCGTGGGCGGCGAAGAAGGCCTCACCTCAGTGTTGGAGATGCTCCGCGACGAACTCGACGCAACCATGGGCATGTGCGGCCGCAGCACGGTCGATAGCATCGACTTGGACACCCTGGGCAGCATATCGCCCTTGCAGCAATTGTTCGACCGAAAGTAGGCAGGCCATCGCCTGCGCTAAACCAACGATCTATCAAGGAGACAACCCCAAATGGCCACAGTAGGCACCGGAAAATACACTTACGACGTGATTGAAAACTGGGGCAAATTGCCCGCCGGCGATACCTTCGGGATGGTTAGCGCCATCGCCACCGACTCCAATGACCGGGTGTTCGCCTTCCAGCGCAAGGACCCTCCCATGCTCATCTTCGACCGGGACGGGAACCTCACGGACTCCTGGGGCAACGGATCATTCGAGTTTGCCCACGGCATCCACATCGCAAACGACGTGGTCTACATCACCGACCGCAACACATCGGTCTGCATCATGTACAYCCTGGACGGCAAGCCCATCCAGATGTTGGGACGCCACGGGSTCCACTCGGACACCGGCTGCGAGAACCCCGGASACCTGGTCCCCAGGGCCGCCGGGCCGTTCAACTACCCCGCGGAGTTGGTGCCCTCGGCCTCGGGCGACCTCTACGTGGCCGACGGCTACCGAAATTCCCGGGTGCACCGTTTCTCGGCAGACGGGGAACTCAAGAAGTCTTGGGGCGAGCCCGGCAAAGGCGGTCCCAATGAGTTCCATCTACCCCACAGCCTGCTCGTCGATGGAGACAACGTGGTGGTCTGCGACCGGGAGAATGACCGTATCCAAGTCTTTGGCTTGGACGGCGAATTTAAAGAGATCTGGGACGACATCCAACGTCCCATGGACATCTCGATGGATACAGACGGCAACTATTTGGTCAGCGAAGGTCAGCGCGACAACTCCGCCCGCATCAGCATCTTGGACAAGAAAGGCGGCGTGCTTTCAAGGTTCGATTGCCGCGGCTCCGGTCACGGCAGCTGGATAGACTCCCGTGGCGACATCTATCTGGGAGGGGTGCCCGACGCCATCGACAAGTACGTTCGCAAGACGTAATCGATCTCCATAGACCAAAATTCGTGGAAGAAGATCATGTCAGGAGAGAACAAGGCATTGTTTCAACGATTAATCGACGGGATGAACGCTCAAGACCCAAACTTTCTAGACCGATTACTCTACCCGAATTTCATCGAAAACGACCCCCAGCCRAGTGTGGAGCCAGGCATTGAGGGAATGCGACAGATGATGGGCATGTTTTTTAGTGCTTTTCCTGATCTCAAGGTGACTATCAACCAGCTGGTCGCTGAAGAGGACTTGGTGGTGGGGCACATGACCACCGAGGGAACTCAGACCGGCGAATTCATGGGGATGCCGGCCACCGGCAAGAAGATCTCCATCACAGAGATGCACATGGTCCGGATAGCCAATGGCAAGGCTGTCGAGCACTGGGGCCTGGCCAACGCCATGGCCATGATGCAGCAATTGGGCGTGATACCGGAGCAATAGGCCACCAGCATGGAACACATCGTAGAACAACTTAAAAAGGTTCGGGAGTCGCTGGCGCCGGAGGAATGGCGCGACGCCCGCATCTACCGCCACATCGACGAATACAAGATGGACTTCACCTTGATCGCCACCAAGATCAGCTCCGGCCAGGTCCACTACTACGTTCCGGACACAGGGGTTTTCGAGCCGTTGAACCTGCAGGGGTAGAGGCGGTTATTTGTATYTGGACCCAAAGTAAAAAGCCCCGATGAKMTCATCGGGGCTTTTTACTTTTGCTATGGCCTGGCCGATCTAATCGTCGGCAGCCACGGGGCTGGGTTGCTCCCGTGACGGGTCATTGGACGGGTCGTAACTCCGGTGGAACGCCGCGATGATCGCCCCAGTAATCATTATGCCCACGACCGCAAACGATGCCGTTTGGAAGCCCTTCACATAGAAGCTCTGAGCCTCGCYAGCGACCATGAAAGCGACACCCACCGGCAGGACCATGGCCAAGATGATGGACGAGATCGTGGCCCCCGCCGCGTGGCCCAGGTCCCTGGTTGTCTCCAACATTCCCGATGCGAATCCCCTGTGTTCTGTCGGAAGACCGCTCATTACAACGGCGTTGTTCACCGTGTTGAAGATGTTGGTGCCGAAAGAGATAGGCAGCAGCAATAACGGCAGCAGCCAGAAGTTGACCTTGGCCGCGAATACGGCAAGTAACACAAATCCTACGGCAATGGACAACATGCAGAAAGTCCTAAGCAACTTGGGGCTGTACTTGTCATGGATGTTGCCCGCGATGGCCGGCAGCCAGATGCCAAACGACTGGTGTGGGATCAAGATAGCGACCACGAAGATGGGCGATTTGCCCAGACCGTCTTCGATCATGATGGGCAGCAGGGTCATAGTGGCGAGCATCGACACGTGGAACATGACGTTGGACACCAGCGACAGTGAGAAATACTTGTGCCGGAAATGCCGGAAATCCACAAAGGGCTGGGAGATTCGCCGCTCCACGATGATAAACACTCCCAAGAGGAYCACGAACAGAACGTTCATCGGCACATGGTAATTCAGAGCTTGACTGGAGGTGAAAGTTTCATCGCCGCCGTGAACATGCATGCCTCCAAGCAGGAAGACCACCGCCGTGATTATCAGCAGTCCAGCGCCGATAAAATCGATGGAGACGGGTATCTTGGGCAGCGCTTCAGCATTCCGGCGGAGCATCGGCAAACTGGTCCACATGACCAGCAGGCCGATGGGAAGCATGGTTAAGAACACCAGCCGCCAACTAAAGAATTCCAAGAAGATGCCGAAGACGGCGATCCCGATAAGAGTGCCCATCCTGGAACCGGAGATGGGGAAGGCGTAGGCGCGGCCTCGCTCCTCCGGTGGGAAGGCAAAAGCCAACATGGCATTGCCGTTGCCGTGGATCAGTCCGGCCCCCAGTCCCTGCACTCCCCGGAAAACAATCACCCACAGCAATGTCTGAGATGAGGCGATGGCTACCGCGCCAACGGTGATGATTATGGYGCCGATGAAGAATACCTTGGGGTGGCCGAACTTGTCGCCGAGACGGGCGCCCAGCAGTACCGTGCTGCCRAGCACCAGCAGGTTCAATATCACGATCCAGGCGGCTTCTTCCAGGTCAGTRCCGAAACTGCGGGCCATGCTGGGAAGGGCCAGTGTCACCGGCAGGCTGGATAGCTGCACCAACAACTGGCCGCCGGTTATGGCGGTCAACACTTGACGCCGCGCCGGCGTGTTCATAACCTCTTKATAGTTGGCGATTATCCCTGGCACTGAATCACCGTATCAAATATTCGGTCGGGCAATCCTGTCCGGCCCCRAGTGGGGCCCCCGAAAGCGCTATCCCACAATCTATCATCGCAACAGATAACATGCTACCGCATGTATCAATTCCTTACGGGCAGATGCGCTTATATAGATGCACTCTCCGGCGGATGAGATACCTGCCTGAATTTTTCCCATCGCCGATTTGACACTCAACACGCCCAGACTAAAATGATACCCATACCCATTTCCCAGTAAAAATTATCGGAGAGACACAACATGATCACCAGGTTCGGATCCCTCTACGCCGGACACGTAGACCTAGATGACGTCGGCTACGACGCCACGCCGGTGAATGACCGCCGTCTCTCAGATGAGCAATTAACCTCGGTATTTCCCAAAGCCGAAGCCATCGCGGTCAAGATGGACGAGCTGGGCTACGACACATTCTGGTCGGCCGAGCACCACTTCCAGCATGAGGGTTACGAATGCATCCCTAATCTGTTGATGATGTACGTCCACCTGGCCCACCTGACCAAGAATCTGAGATTCGGCTGCGGGTTCAACGTCAATCCCATGTGGCACCCACTTCGCCTAGCCGAAGACTACGCCACCGCCGACATTCTCACCCAAGGCCGGGTCATCTTCGGCGTGGGGCGCGGCTACCACTCGCGAGAAGTGGACACCTTCGGCGTCCCCAGCACCAACACCGACAACGACGCCAACCGTGAGATCTTCGAGGAGCAGGTCGAGATCATCATGAAGGCGTTCAACGAAGCGTCTTTCTCGCATAAGGGCAAGCACTACACCCTCCCGCCGCAGGTGCCCTACCGCGGTTACACCCTGAAGGAGATCACCCTGGTGCCACGCCCCCGCACATTACCCGTCGAGACCTACCAACCGCTGGTCAGCGCCAGCCAGCGGGCCATGGACTTCATGGCCAAACACGGGATCAAGGGGATCGTCGGCGGCGGGGCGGCCACCGGAGGCGCATCGGACGATGTGGTCAAACAATGGCGGGAAACCCTGGCCAAGCACGGCCGCGAGACCGAATTGGGAGGCGACCTCATCGTGGGTGTATCGACGTTTATCGACGACACCGAAGAGAAAGCCAAAAAGAACATGAAGCGGTACTTCGAAGAGAACATGAARATGTTCGCTCCCYTRGGGTTCGTCCGGGGYCTATCSGAYGAMCAGATCTCAGCCTTGGGRCGRGGGYCCGMAGCCCGKTCGGCKGGRCTRCCCACCRTYGAGGACGCCATCAAAACCGGSGCCTGGATMGTCGGMCCYCCCGAGCGKGTCACCGAAGGGCTGATGGCGCTTCAAGACCGYTTCCCGGGTCTYSAAGAGGTSAACGTGGGCGCCTCMGTGATGAGCACCGAGCAATCGGTYATCTTGGAACAACTTGAACTSTTCGGCAAAGAGGTCATGCCTRCATTCAAGAAGCAGGCCAAATAGGTRCCRRCGGCMCGYTWCCTTTGATGTATCCTTNTATATAAGNAWWTGYTSATRARCCRRATTAATCAYGGCTSATGCTTRCRAGGAGGAACCGCCGGATGGCAAAAAGCAAAGTCCGCCTGACYGAAYTGTCCCACTGTGCCGGTTGAGCYGCAAAGCTCAGCCATGAGGACCTGGTCCAGGTCCTGAAGCACCTCCCCATGGTCAGCCACCCAGACCTCCTGGTGGGTATTGAAACTGGGGACGACGCAGCCGTCTACCGGCTGGATGATAAAACCGCCATCATCGTGACGGTGGATTTCTTTACGCCCATCACCGACGACCCCTATGAGTTCGGCGTGGTCGCGGCGGCCAACTCCCTCAGCGATGTGTACGCCATGGGCGGCAAGCCCCTGGTGGCCTTGAACGTGGTGGGATTCCCTGCCGATCTGGCCGTGGAAATGCTGGGCGATGTGCTGAAGGGCGGCTACGATAAGGCTACGGAGGCGGGCTGCCTGATCGTGGGCGGGCACACGGTAGATGACGCMGNGCCWMRGYACSGCCKNCTCGSTGGTCGGCCTGATCGAGCCCGGAAAAGAGGTTTCCAACGCCAACGCGAAGCCCGGCGACGTCCTGGTGCTAACGAAACCCATCGGCACAGGGATAGTCACCACCGGCGTCAAACAGGGGGTCACGCCAGACGCCATATTGAAGCAGGCCGTGGACATGATGGCCGAACTGAACAAGGGCGCGTCCGAGGCCATGATGAGGGTGGGAGTGAACTCTTGCACCGACATCACGGGCTTCGGCCTGATGGGACACCTGAGCGGCATGGTCAAGGGCAGCCAGGCAGGGGCCAGGATTCGGGTGGCGGACGTACCGGTGTTGCCCGGCGTCTGGGACCTGCTGGAGAAAGGGACGGTTCCCGGAGGCACCTTCCGCAACATGTCCAGCGTCGAGGACGTGGTGGACTGGGACGACGTTCTGTCAGACCAACAGAAGCTTTTGATGTGCGACGCCCAGACCTCCGGCGGCCTACTGATCTCGGTCCCCAAGTCCAAGTTGGAYCAATTGCTAGCTAAACTGGACGCCTCCGGAGTGCAGACCAAGGCCGTGGTGGGCGAGATCACCGCCGAGAACCCCGGACGGATCAGCGTATCCGCCTAGAGCCAGACAACGGCGCCTTTCTTTCAATACGCCGCAAGCCGGTGATAAACTGTGTATTCGCAGCCGGTTTGGCCCTATTGCGGAATATCAACCGAAGAGTCTTATCAAATGAAGCGACCTGACCAAGTAAAGACGGCGCCCGGCCAAAGCCTGGGCGACCGCGTCCCACCGGGACAATTCCTAACCGACAAGTTCCCTGTCCTGACCTACGGCACTGAACCCAAGATYGATATCGACACCTGGCAGATCCGAGTCTTCGGACTGGTGGAACGGGAGATAACCCTTAATTGGGAGGAATTCTCCAAGCTCAAATGGACCACCACGCTGGCCGATTTCCACTGCGTCACCCAGTGGAGCAGATTGGACAACACCTGGGAGGGCGTGAACTTCAACGAACTGGTCGCCGCCGCCGGCCCCAAACCGGAGGCCAAGTTCGTCATGGCCCACTGCTACGGCGGCTACTCCACCAACCTCCCGCTGGCCTTGGCCATGGAAGAGGGGATACTGGCCCACAAGCAGGAAGGCGAGCCCTTGGGCACGAGCCACGGCTGGCCMCTAAGGCTGRTCGTCCCYAGYATCTAYGCCTGGAARAGCGCCAAGTGGGTCAACGGTATCGAGCTCATCGCCGAAGATTCCCCCGGATTCTGGGAGCAGCGCGGCTACCACAACGATGGCGATCCGTGGAAAGAAGAACGATTCTGGCCCGAACTGACTAAATAAACTGAACCTCGCATGTCAAGGCACTGTGAGCGAAAAGCCGCCCCGTCGTTCCTGCGAAGGCAGGAACCCAGGATGCCTTCACAGTATGATGGTTGGCTAACTCAGCAAATCTGGTTTCCAGCCTCCGCTGGAATGACGGTGATTGCCAAGTAATGATTAGATCCGAACCTCGGCCCAATAATAGAAAAAGAAGAGGGGCGGCAACTTAGCCGCCCCTCTTTTGCATCGGCCTAATCTAATTTCAGGCGGCTTGAGCGACCTTTTTTCGGCGCTTCTTGGCGGGCTTGGGAGCRTCGATCACAAAGGTCTTCCCTGCCAACGKATGGGGGGTCTCCTCAGGCAGATCACGCATGTATCCGCACTGGATACAGCTAACATACCGGCCGTGAACATCCTCTCCGTCTAATAGGTCACCGTGGCACTTTGGGCATTCCTTGAAGTACATCATGATTAACCTCCTTTTTCCCGGTCTAACTCTTATTTGGCCTCAGCCATTAACCGGATGATCTTAAGTCATGTAATGCAGGCTGTTGCACCAACCTTGACACGAAGCGTATCAGAGTCTATCATATGATTAATCGCCGGTCAACAATGTGACCGAAATGCGCCGCTGATTGACCGATTCTAGAGGTTCATGCCAGAACTCGTGGTGGCNNNCCTGGGGAGTCCATATGAGCCAACAACAGAGACCTCGCGTGGAGAATCAGCCGGTAACGCCGGGCCRGACGCCCCCCACGCGCCCCGAAAATACGGACATTTCGCCTGCTCAGCCGCCTGCCAATGACGAACCGGTGATCGAGGTCCAGGGCGTCTATATCATCAGCGTCGCCGCGCGGATCTTGGACATGCACCCTCAGACGCTGCGTAAGTACGAGCGGCTGGGGTTGATCAATCCTGGGCGGACCATCGGGATGCTCCGGCTCTATTCAACCGAGGACATCAGAAAGGTCCGGTTGATCCGGTATCTGTCCGACGAATTGGGCCTGAATCTGGCTGGGGTTGAATTCGCCTTGGCCGCGTTTGACAATATGTCCACGATCAAGCAGCGAATCAGTGACCGCCTCGAGGGTATCCCTGCGGCCCAACAGGTGGTACAAGAAGAGATGGACCTATTATTCAAGAGCTTGAATCTGCCGGTAGACCGCTAAAGCCGGCTTTTCGGACCAAGACCGATCACATCTAGGGGAATACCTCAATGGGGAAAGGACCAAACGAATCAGATGACCAGCCCGAAGAGCAAGAAGAGCGGGCAGAACAACCCGAATCTCAGGGACTGGAGAAGGAACTTGAAGAACTCTTGGCCCAGGCTGGAGTCGATCTGGACAGCCTCCCCTTGGAGGACCAGGTGAGTTCGCTGAAGACCAGTCTCGAACGAGCGCAGCAAGATGCCGCCGAGAACCTGGACACCGCCCAGCGGGCCCAAGCGGAGATGGYTAACTTCCGGCGCCGGACCGACGAAGACCGCATCGCCAACGCCAAATACGCCAACAGCCGGTTGATCGCCAATATCCTCCCGGTCTTGGAGGAGTTGGAYCTGGCTATCACCCATACCGAATCCAGCACCGAGATCAACGACTCTTTCCTCGAAGGGATCAAGCTGATCCAGCGGAAATTAACCGGCGTGCTAGAATCCGAGGGCGTAGCGGCCATCGAGGCCGTGGGTCTGATGTTCAACCCCATGGAGCACGAAGCTGTTGGCACCGAAGAGTCAAGCGAGGTGGAGCCGGGCTACATCACTCAGATATTAAGGATGGGGTTCCGGTTGCATGACCGGGTCATCCGCCCAGCCCAAGTGATGGTGGCCACGGCCCCCAAAGACCAATCAGAACCAACTTAAGATCAGATAGCAAATCCCAAATCATCCCATCGCATCAATATTGTCACCAGCGTGTGAGAATTTAGGAGAAACCAAATGGCTAAAGTCCTGGGAATCGACCTCGGAACAACCAACTCAGTCGCGGCGATCATCGAAGCCGGTGAACCCGTGGTCGTGGAAAATGCAGAAGGCGCCCGCATCACCCCGTCGGTCGTTGCTCTGAACACCAAAACGGGCGAGCGTTACGTTGGCCAAGTCGCGAAACGGCAGGCCGTAACCAACCCCGAGAACACGCTCTTTTCAGTGAAACGGCTCATGGGCCGTAAGTTCAACGACGCTGAGATTCAGAACGCCATGTCCAAACTGCCCTACAAGATCGTGGCCGGMCCCASYGGMGACGCSATGGTGCAGTTGGGCGAMGARTCCCACGCCCCKCCCCAGATCTCYKCCTTCGTSCTKCAGAAGATCAAGCAGGAYGCCGARGCCAAGYTGGGSGAGAAGATAACCCAGGCRGTSATCACSGTCCCMGCYTAYTTCAACGACGCMCAACGSCAGGCMACCAAAGACGCCGGKACCATCGCCGGMMTGGAAGTYTTRMGSATCATCAACGAGCCYACKGCYTCGKCSCTSGCSTMYGGSCTGGACAAGACCMAWRMKGAMGCCACCATYGCGGTYTTCGAYCTKGGCGGMGGCACCTTTGATATCACCATCCTTCAGATGGGCGACGGAGTCTTCGAGGTCAAGTCGACCAACGGCGACACATTCTTAGGCGGCGACGACTTCGACCAACTGATCCTGGAATGGATGATCGACGAATTCAAGGCGGAGACGGGCATCGATCTGGCCGCCGACCGCATGGCCCTGCAACGCCTGCGCGACGCTGCGGAACGGGCCAAGGTGGAGTTGTCTAGTGTCCTCGAGACCGAGATTAACCTGCCTTTCATCACCGCCGACGCCAGCGGCCCGCAGCACATGGTCAAGACACTCAGCCGGGCCAAGCTGGAACAGTTGGTCTCGGAACTCGTAGACCGGACCGAGGGTCCCTGCCGGCAAGCTTTGACCGACTCGGGTCTGAGCGCAAGCGACATCGACGAAGTGCTCATGGTGGGCGGCATGAGCCGCATGCCGGCCGTGCATGAAAAGGTTAAGCAGGTCTTCGGCAAGGAGCCCAACCTGAACGTGAACCCCGACGAAGCCGTGGCCATGGGCGCCGCCATCCAGGCGGGCGTATTGGCTGGCGAAGTCGATGACATCGTGCTTCTGGACGTCACTCCCTTGACCCTGGGTCTGGAGACCCTGGGCAGCGTGATGACCACGCTGATCTCCAGGAACACCACCATCCCTACCAAGAAGGTCGAAACGTTCACCACGGCCGCTGAGAACCAGACCACGGTGGATATCCACGTCCTCCAGGGCGAACGATCCATGGCGTCGGATAACAAGTCCATCGGGCGGTTCATGCTGGACGGCCTCCTGCCCGCGCCCCGGGGCATCCCCCAAATCGAAGTCACCTTCGACATCGACGCCAACGGCATCCTGAGCGTGTCGGCGCAGGACAAGGGGACCGGAAAGGAACAGAAGATCGTCATTCAGTCGGGTTCCGGCCTGGACAAAGATGACATTGCCCGCATGGTCGATGAGGCTGCGCAGAATGAGGAAGCCGACAAGGTGCGCCGAGCCGAAGTTGAGACCCGCAACCAGGCCGACTCACTGGTCTACAGCAGCGAGAAGTTGTTGGCGGACAACGCCGACAAGGTGGACGAGGAGCTCAAAACCGATGTCCAAGGCAAGATCGACGCGCTGAAGGCGGCCATCGCCGCCAATAACACCGCCGAGATGCAAACCGCGACCACCGAACTGAATAGCGCCATGCAGCGCCTGGGCGAAGTGGTCTACAGCCAGAGCGCAACCACGGAGGGCGGCGGCGGAGAAACTGGTGGCGGCGAGCCTGGGGCGGATGGCGGTTCCGAGGGACCGTCTGACGACGAAGGCACCGTTGAAGGTGAGTTCAGGGAGGTCTAGCCCTGAGTCCAGCCGCGCGGTTTGACCGTAGTATCTAGGCTGGAAGAAAATCTAAGCTATGGCAAGGTTTGAATTTCACCCGAATATCCACTGAAATTCCCGCGAAAAACCTAGCATTGATTCGGTATTATGTTACTTTAGGAATCCGGTCTGCTATAATCAAGGCGGAAGCTCGGTACTCCTAAAATTAAACAGACACCCCGATTTGGACCTGCCTTTCGAGCGATCGAAAGCAACGGCCGATGGAGGTAGCATGAGCGGACAACAAGATCAGGCTGACCCGGAAGTCTTGGGCGGCGGCAATGTTGAAGAAGTAATGCCGAACCTGGACTCGGATATGGATACACCGGTCGCGGACAACGACTGGACGCTGTCAGGTATCGAAACGGACCTGACGCCACTCCAGTATCATTATCTGAGCCTGCTGCAACGCCTGGTGACCTTGAAGAACACTTATCAGGCGGACCCCGGCTACGAAGCCTGGATGATGGACGCTCTCAATAAGTCTGTCTATTCGACGTTGCGCGATTGCATCGAGGCCAACGTGGGCGACGAAGCCAAAGAGATGCTCAACAAGGAGCAACACGTAAACTAGCGGGTCCAACACCCTGGAACCGGAAAGCAAGCGGGGRCTAACGCCCTCGCTTGCTTTTTGTGCCTACCCAACAGCCCACATCTTCCCCGCATCTGTCACCTCTAGTGTGGCGAGGGGTCTCTTTGCTCTAGACGACGTTGGCAGAGCCGCACCGAAATTCCTCGGCTTGCGCCTCTCTACTAAGGAGTCAGCCCATGCACCGGAAAGATCTGCTGGCGAATCTCCCCTACGGTGTCCTCAAGATGCCTTCTTATGTCTGTTTTGACGTTGGATGGGACCTCTGGGATTAGCTGGTCCCTCAGGCTTCCGGGGCCGTGCTCTTGGGCGAATTTCGTGGGTAATTGGTCCGGCCATTCGGTGCCCAACATGACTCCGAAAGCTAGGGTCCAGGCCCTGGCCACCGCATTCACGTCGTAACCGCCGCCGCCCAGGGCCAGCCACGGGAGTCCGAGCCCGGAAAACAGCCGCACCGCCTCGATGTAGCCCTCCGTGGTCACCTGGAGGTGAGTCAATGGGTCGCTGTGATAGCTATCGATGCCCAGTTGGGTCACCAAGACGTCGGGGGCAAACGCCCGGACCAGCGGCGGCACCACCTGACTAAATGCCTCCAGATAGTCATCATCGCCTGTGTATGGGTATAACGGCAGGTTAACCGAGTAACCCCGTCCCGCACCCGTTCCCACTTCGGACACGAACCCGGTCCCGGGAAACAGATATTGGCCCGATTCGTGGACCGAGATCGTCAGCACCCGGTCATCGCCGTAGAAAGCCTCTTGCACGCCGTCTCCGTGGTGGGCATCGATGTCCACGTAGGCGACACGCATCCCTTTGTTCAAGAAATAGTGGACGGCCAGGGCCGGGTCGTTGAAGACGCAGAACCCGGAGGCGTGGCCCGAGGCCGCATGGTGCAGTCCGCCCGAGATGTTGAATGCCGCCCGCACCTCGCCGCTGGCAACCATCTCAGCGGCCAGCAGCGACCCTCCAGTGCTCAGAGCGGCCGCTTCAAACATATTGGGGTAAACCGGATTGTCCCCTTGGCCGCTGAATCCGAACCGTGCGCCATCGACACCTTCCGTACCGGAACCAAGGGCTTTGACCGCGGCTATGTAGTCAGGCGTGTGCAGCCAGGCCAGCTCTTCTTCGGTTGCGGACCGGGGGTCCACCAGCACTGCGTCGGGGTGGTCAAAGGCCCCGTATTCCCGGAGCAATTCGTAGGTATAGCGCAGCCGCACCGGCCGCATGGGGTGGTCCGAGCGCAACTCATGGCGGGACAGGGCATCTTGGTAGATGAACGCAGCACGTGGCATGTACAGACCGCCTCAAAGGATGGGTGAAACTTCTGCCACCGGCAGTCTATTCAAGCCGTCTGTGCCGGTCAAGCCAGGCGTGAGCGGGGCC